>NZ_CP128170.1:2400000-3002420 GCF_030347395.1 Microbacterium sp. ET2 | reverse complement strand
TCACGTCGCGTGGTGAGGATGCGGGTGGTGACCTCCACCAGCGACTCGCCCTCGAGCTCGTCGTCGAATCCCATCCGGTTGAAGGCGGACAGCGCGTTGGGGCTGGCGAACGTGACGACGCCGGCGGGGTCGATGCGGATGAGCCCGTCCGACGCGCGGGGCGCCCCGCGCCGCGGCGCGGTCGGCGTGGACAGGTCGGGGAATTCGCCCGAGGCGATCATGCCGAACAGGTCGTCGGCGCAGTCGTTGAAGGTGATCTGCTGTCTCGACGGCGTGCGGGTCTCGCCGAGGTTGGTGTGACGGGTGAGCACCCCGACCGTCTCGACGGTCTCGCCGCTTCGGCGCACGATCGGCACAGCCCGCACGCGGGTGGGGGTCTCCTCGAACCAGTCCGGTGAGGCGGAGTCGACAATGCGCCCCGAGACGAAGGCGTCGCGCACCTGGGTGGCCCACTGGGGGCGGACCCGGTCGCTGACGATGTCGCGATAGAACAGCGTCGCCGCGCCGCTCGGCCTCGTGTGCGCGACCGCGACGAAGGAGTCATCGGCGGTGGGCACCCAGATCACGATGTCGGCGAAGGCCAGGTCCGCCAGGAGCTGCCCGTCGCCGGCGAGGCCGTGGAGCCACTCGACCTCCTCCGACCGGGAGCGGCCCTGCGCGTACACGAGATCACTGAGCGTCGACACGGCTCCCAGCCTATGCGCGGTGGCGGTGCAGTCCGGTGAGGGAGGGCAGTCCGGTGAGGGAGGGCAGTCCGGTGAGGGACGGATGCCGCGGCTCAGCGCGCCTCGGGGACGGCGACCGCGCCGCGGCGCCGCCCGCCCCGAACACGCGACCGCTCCGGAGCCTGATCGTCCGCGCCCGCGGTCCGGACACGTCTCGCGTCGCGAGCCGGGCGGATGCGCCGTGCGCGCTGCTCACGCCGCGACACACCGGGGTCGGGCGGTTCGAGGGTCTCGCCCACGAACCGCCGGATCGCCGCGGCGAAGGGCGAGCGCGGTGCGACCTCGGCGATGGGGCGCGCGGCGAGCAGAGCTGCATCCGCGGAGCGGGCGTCGTGGGGGACGAACCAGACGTCGCGGATGCCGGCGAACCGGTCGAGGGTGCGGCGCACCTGCCCCCGCGCGTCGATGCCGAGGGCTCCGGGTCGCAGCCGGTTCGCGAGCACGGCGACGGGAGTCGCCCCGACCGTCGCGCGCAGCTCGGTGTAGCCGCGGAGGAACCGGGCGACGCCGACGGGATCGGCCGCCGCGACCGCGACGACGTGGTCGGCGACCTCGAGCGCGGCGAGCGTCGCGGCATTTCGGCGCGGCCCGTCGAGGTCGCTGACGATCTCCTCGTCGCGCTCGAGCGACGAGGAGACGTCGACGATGGTGAACTCCACCCACGTGCGGCAGGCTTCCAGGGCCGCCGCCACCCGAGCGTGCGAGAGTTCGGGCCACCGCGACGGACGGTTGATGCCGGTGAGAACCCGCACGCCGGTGCGACCCAGCGGCGTGCTGATGCGTTCGAGTTCGGCGGTGGTCAGCTCGCCGCGGCCCGCGTGGCGGCAGGCGGCGGCGAAGCCGGGCCCTTCGTCGGCGAGCCCCAGGGTGAGGGCGAGAGCGGGGGCGTGCGCGTCGGCATCCACGAGAGCGACGCGTCGTCCGCCCCGGGCGAGTTCCAGGGCGAGTTCGACCGCGACCGTGGATCGACCGGGCGACCCGGCCGGACCCCACACGGCGATGATGCGGGGCGCTGGTCGCTCGCGCTCGACTCCCCCCGCGCCGCCGGTCGAGGCAGCGGTCGCGCCGCGTGTCAGGCCGTCCAGCGTGAGGGCCTCGGCGATCCGCCAGCCCGGGTCGGTCGGTGCCAGCGTCGAGGACAGCCCGTACGCCTCGGCCAGGGGACGGTCGGCATCCTCGGCGCACAACGCCACGATGCGGACGCCGTGACGATCGCAGAGCGCCACGGCGGCGGCGGTCATGGTCCGCCGATCGGCCTGGAGGATGACCGCCTCCACTTCGCGGAGCGCCACCGCGGTGATGCGGGCATCGCTGCCGTAGGCGGCATCCTCCCCGGAGAGCGCCAACGCATCCGCGGCGACGACCGCCACCACCTCGACGCCCTCCGAGGCGAGCTGATGAGCGAGGTCCGACCCCCGCGGCTCATCCACCGCGACCAGAACCTTCATCGTGCGCCTCCGGCCGCGGGCACGACCGAGAGCGCGGACTCGTCGGACATGGCCTCGAGCACGACCGCGACGTCTGCGCGCGGGATGACGATCTCCAGCGCGGCGGCGCCCCCGCCGATCATCGAGTCGTCGCGCGTGACAGAGGCGACCGTGGCGTCCGCGACGAGGATCCGCGGCACGTCGTAGGTGCCCGGTTCCACGAGCGGCGCCGCCCACACCTCCACCACCGATCCCGCCTCCACCGCCGCCGGGACGTCGACGGAGCTGCGGAGCACGACCGAGGTGGTGCGCACCGCGTCGGCGGACTCGACGGCGCTGCGCGGCACGAGTTCGTCGGAGGCAATGGTGCGCGTAGCGACGATCCCCTCCGCGAGTGACCCCTCCCACGACGCGGGATCGAGGTACGACCCTTCGAGGGCGCCGAGAGCCACCTGCTCGACGCGCACATCCTCGGTCGAGACGAACTCCCCCGAGACGATCGTGCGAGCGGCGACGAAGACGGGCACGGTCTGGCGCGCGGCCGAGACGACGAACCAGACCCCGGCCACGGAGGCCACGATCAGAAGGATGCCGAGGAGGAAGCGTGCGTCGGCCCAGAAGGCGCGAGGGCGGCGGCCGGTGTCCACAGCGGTCATGAGGCCATGTTCGCTCAGGCCGGGGAACAGGCCCGCGCGTTATCCACAGCCGCCGTTATCCACAACGCCGCGCGGGCTCGTCGGCCCGCCGGAGCCCGCGACGATAATGGGGGCATGCCCGAATCCCCGTCCGCCGACGTGCGCATGCTCGCGCCCGCGCAGGTCGCCGAGGTGCTGGGGGTCTCGGTGGACGAGGTGATCGCGCTCGTCCATGAGCGCCGGCTTCGCGGTGCCCGGGTCGGATCGCCCGCCCGCTGGCGAGTGGAGGAGCAGAGCGTCACCGACTACCTCGACGATCAGGCTGAGGAGGCCCGGCGGATCGCCCTGTGGCACCAGTCGCAGGAGGCCAGCTTCCCTGAGCTGTGGGGCACCGGTTTCGTCCGCAACCCCGACTGACGGCGCAAGAAGCGTCAGAGGACGCTGACCCCCTCCTCCGCCCTGAGCCATGCCAGCGCCGAGAAGGGCACCATCCGGTATCCCGTCACCTCTCCCGTCCGCCGCGGCGAGCCGGGATCGTGGAGGGCGATGTCGAGGTGGTCGGCTCCGGCCCGATCGATCGTCCCGGTCATCCCCCGACCGGATGACAGCTGCAGCGCCACCGCTGCGCGGCGGCGCACGAGATCACGCACGACGAAGCCGAAGGTCATCCGGCTCGCCAGGCCCGAGAGCGTGGCGCCGTCGGCACGCGCGGTGCGGAGCAGGTCGGCCTGGCTCATCCTGATCCCGACGATCGCGGGAAGGGGCACGAGGGTGATCCCCGTCCGACGAGCTGCGTCGCTGAGCGCCACCCAGTCGGCACCGACGCCGACGAGGCCGGCATTCAGAGACGAACCGTCGCTCAGCTCCCACGACACCTCGCTGTGGGACGCCTCGGCCTGCAGGACCGTCAGACGCTGGCGCATCTCGAGCCGGGACACGCGCAGCCGCTCCGCCTCGGTGTCGAGGGCAGCGCGCTCAGCCTCCCACTCGGAGGCGAGCTGGTCTTCGAGGTCGTCGAAGAAGCGGTCCCATCGCACGCCGTGACAGTAGTCCAGAACGTGAGGAGTCGATGAGAACTTATCCCCAGGGGCTCCCCGGGCTCTTTCTGGGAGTTGTCCGTGTGTTGTACTTCTCGGCAACCGATGTCCTGACGAGATTGGCGAGAGATGGCACCGACGCCGCCGGCACCGGCCCGCGCACCCAAACCACCCACGGGTGCACGAGAGCTTTCGGAGTACTTCGCGCCTCAGCGCACCTCGACCGAGGCCCTCCCCGACCCGCAGGTCTTCATCGAGAACCTGACCCGCGGCGTGCTCGAAGTCTTCGCCGGGGTGCGCGAGGTCGAACAGCTCGCCCGCTGGCTGACGGAGGACGCGTACCGCAAGCTCCTCACCCGGGCGAACCTCGCCGCCCGCGCCCGCAGCGCCCGCGGGGTGCCGGCCAAGCGCCCGGTGCACCAGATCCTCACCATCCGGCACTCCTCGCCCGCCGACGGCATCATCGAGGGCGTCGTGGTGGTCGCGGGCCCGGCCCGCACCCGGGCGGTGGCCGTGCGCCTGGAGGGCATGGACGGTCGCTGGCGCACAACCTCGCTCGCCCTCCTGTGACGCTCGCCGTCAGCCCTCGTCGATCAGCTCGAGGAGCGACTTCAGCGCATCGCGGATCTCGATGTGTTCGTACTGACCGGCCCTGCTCTCACCGGAGATGACTCCTGACCGGTGAACGCGGCGGAAATCGCCGAACGGGAACGAATAGGCCTTCTTGGTCTCGCCGTTCTCACTCCTGTCGATGCCGAGGTGCCAGTGCGAGTACTGCGTCCAGCCCTCCCTGTCGATGAACTCGTTCTCGTCGTCGGCGCTCGGCGCCGCCTCCGACCAGTCGTCTCGTTCGTCGCGGACCACCTTCCCGTCGCGGACCAGGGAGCGGGCGTGGCGCAGTGCAGGTTCGTTCAACTCGATCGCCATATCGCAACGGTAGACAGGACGATGTCGGTCCGGGAGGGCCTTGACGGTTCCCGGGAGGCGAGGGACCCTCGCCGCTGCCGCCCCCGCCCCCCGCGCGCACGGGACGCCCGGGCTACTGGCGATACGACGACAGGAAGTTGCCGAGCCGCTCGATCGCTTGACTGAGCACCCTCGCCTCCGGCAGCGTGACGATGCGTACGTGGTCAGGCGTCGGCCAGTTGAAGCCCGTGCCCTGCACGAGGAGCACATGCTCGGCGACGAGGAAGTCGTAGACGAGCTTGGCGTCGTCGCGGATCTCGTACACCTCGGGATCGAGCCGCGGGAAGGCGTACAGCGCACCCGCCGGCCGTACGCAGGTCACCCCGGGAATCGCCTCGAGCCCTTCCCAGGCCGCATCGCGCTGTTCATGCAGGCGGCCGGTCGGCGCGATGAGGGCGTCGATCGACTGGATGCCCGAGAGCGCGGCCTGCACGGCGTGCTGTGCGGGGACGTTGGGGCAGAGCCTCGTCGAGGCGAGCAGCGTGATCCCCTCGAGGAAGCCCGCAGCGTGGTCTTTCGGACCCGTGATGACGAGCCATCCCGAACGGTATCCCGCGACCCGATAGGTCTTGCTCAACCCGTTGAAGGTGAGACAGAGCAGGTCGGGGGCGACGACCGCCATCGGGATGTGTTCGGCGTCGTCGAAGACGATGCGATCGTAGATCTCGTCCGCCAGCAGCAGCAGCGAGTGCTCGCGGGCGATGTCGGCGATTCCCTCCAGCACCTCTCGGGTGTACACCGCCCCCGTGGGGTTGTTCGGGTTGATCACCACGATCGCCTTGGTGCGCTCGGTGATCTTGGCGCGGATGTCCTCGAGGTCGGGTTGCCATCCCGCCGACTCGTCGCAGTGGTAGTGCACCGGAGTTCCGCCGCCGAGGCTCGTCATCGCGGTCCACAGCGGGTAGTCGGGCGCGGGGATGAGCACCTCGTCGCCCTCGTCGAGAAGCGACTGCATGGTCATGGTGATGAGTTCGGACACGCCGTTGCCGAGATAGACGTCGTCGGGGTCGACCTGCGGGAACCCGGGCGTCTGCTCGTAGCGGTACACCACCGCGAGCCGCGCCGACATGATTCCTCGACTGTCGCTGTACCCGTGCGCGTGAGGCACGGCATCGATCATGTCGCGGACGATCTGGTAGGGCGCGTCGAACCCGAACGCGGCGGGGTTGCCGGTGTTCAGCTTCAGGATGTTGTGGCCCTCGGCCTCCAGCCGCTGCGCCTCCACCAGTGCCTGACCGCGGATCTCGTAGAGAACGTCGCGGAGCTTGCGCGATTGGTCGAGGGGGCGAAGGAGCGTCATCGACTCAGGATAGCGGCGGTGGAACGGCCGTCACCGACCGCCGCAGCCGTCCAATCGCCGGCTCGTGGACCGGCCGGGCGTCAGCGCTTCTTGCCTGCCGCCCGACGCTCTGCGCGGTTCTGCGGCGCGGGCTTCGGTGGGCCGCCGGCGGCGTCGGCGCCGGTCCGCTGCCCGAACGCTCCGCGGGGCGCGGGGGCCTCGGGCGGTTCGGCGACGGTGGTCGCCGCGGCCGCGGCCTGGCGGATGCGGTTGGTCGCGGCCTGCTGCACCTGACCCCGATCGTTGCGGACTTCGACCTCGCCGGCGTCGTTGGCCGCGGAGTACTGCAGCCGCTCCCCCTCGACGGGCACCGCGCCCAGACCCTTGGCCTCCACTTCGGCGGGCTGGTCGCCCTCGCCGGCACGTCGCACCTCGACATCCAGGTTGTAGAGGTAGCCGACCGATTCCTCTTTGATCTGACCCATCATCGCCTGGAACATCTGGTAGCCCTCGCGCTGGTACTCGATCAGAGGGTCGCGCTGAGCCATCGCCCGCAGGCCGATGCCGTCCTTGAGATAGTCCATCTCGTAGAGGTGGTCGCGCCAGCGGCGATCGAGCACCTGCAGCACGACACGGCGCTCCAGTTCACGCATCGCCGGCGACCCGAGGGACTCCTCGCGGTTGTCGTAGGCGATCTTGGCGTCGGAGAGCAGCTCGCGCTTGAGCACCTCGGGAGTGATGCGGCCCTTGTTGCCGGCCTCGGCGACGACCTCGTCGATCGTGACGCTCACGGGGTAGAGGGTCTTCAACTCGGTCCACAGGGCGTCGAAGTCCCAGCTCTCGGTGTGACCCGACGAGGTGTGGTCGTCGATGACGGCGTTGATGGCGTCCTCGATGAAGTGCTGCACCCGGTCGGCGATGTCATCGCCCTGCAGGATGTGACGGCGGTCGGCGTAGATCGCCTCACGCTGCCGGTTCAGGACGTCGTCGTACTTCAGCACGTTCTTGCGGATCTCGGCGTTCCGCGCCTCGACCTGCGACTGTGCGCTCTTGATGGCGCGCGAGACCATGCCCGACTCGATCGCGACGTCATCGGGGAAATTGGTCCGCGCCATGATGGCCTCGGCCGCCCCCGACTGGAACAGGCGCATGAGGTCATCGGTGAGCGACAGGTAGAAACGGCTCTCGCCGGGGTCGCCCTGGCGACCCGATCGACCCCGCAGCTGGTTGTCGATGCGGCGGGACTCGTGTCGCTCGGTGCCGAGCACGTAGAGGCCACCGGTCTCGACGACCTTCGCCGCCTCTTCGGAGACGCCCTCGCGCACGGCGTCGTATACGGCGTCCCACTCCGCCTCATACTCGTCGGGGGTCTCGAGCGAATCCAGACCCTTGGCCTTCATCTCCTGCACAGCGAAGAACTCCGCGTTCCCGCCCAGCATGATGTCGGTTCCACGGCCGGCCATGTTCGTCGCGACGGTGACGGCGCCCAGACGTCCGGCGCGGGCGACGATCTCGGCCTCCCGGGCGTGGTTCTTGGCGTTGAGCACCTCGTGCTTGACGCCCTTCTTCGCCAGCAGCCGAGAGAGGTACTCGCTCTTCTCGACGCTGACGGTTCCGACGAGCACCGGCTGGCCCTTGGCGTGTCGCTCGACGATGTCCTCGACGACCTGGGCGAATTTCGCCTCCTCGTTCTTGTAGACGAGGTCGGACTGGTCCTTGCGGACCATCGGCTTGTTCGTGGGGATGGGGACGACGCCGAGCTTGTAGGTCGACATGAACTCTGCCGCCTCGGTCTCGGCGGTTCCGGTCATGCCGGAGAGCTTTTCGTAGAGACGGAAGTAGTTCTGCAGCGTCACCGTGGCGAGGGTCTGGTTCTCCGCCTTGACCGGCACGCCCTCCTTGGCCTCGATCGCCTGGTGGATGCCCTCGTTGTAGCGGCGACCGACGAGGATGCGGCCGGTGTGCTCGTCGACGATCATGACCTCGTCGTTCATGACGACGTAGTCGGTGTCGCGCTTGAACAGGGCGAGCGCCTTGATGGAGTTGTTCAGGAACGAGATCAGCGGGGTGTTCGCCGACTCGTAGAGGTTGTCGATGCCGAGGTAGTCCTCGACCTTCTCGATTCCGGGCTCGAGGACGCCGACGGTGCGCTTCTTCTCGTCGATCTCGTAATCGACGCCGGGCTCGAGCGTCCGTGCGATCTTGGCGAATTCGGTGAACCACCGGTTGGCCTCGCCGGAGGACGGTCCCGAGATGATCAGCGGGGTGCGCGCCTCGTCGATGAGGATCGAGTCGACCTCGTCGACGATGGCGAAGAAGTGGCCGCGCTGGACGAGGTCCTCCTTGCGCCACGCCATGTTGTCGCGCAGATAGTCGAAGCCGAACTCGTTGTTGGTGCCGTAGGTGATGTCGGCGTTGTACTGCTCACGGCGCACCTGCGGGTTCTGCCCCGAGACGATCGTCCCGGTCGTCATGCCGAGGGCCCGGAAGATGCGTCCCATGAGCTCGGACTGGTAGCTGGCGAGGAAGTCGTTGACGGTGATGACGTGCACGCCCTTGCCGGCGATCGCGTTGAGGTACGCGGGGAGGGTCGCCACCAGGGTCTTGCCCTCACCGGTCTTCATCTCGGCGATGTTGCCGAGGTGCAGGGCGGCACCGCCCATGATCTGCACGTCGTAGTGCCGCTGGCCGAGCGTGCGCTTGGCCGCCTCACGTACCGCGGCGAAAGCCTCGGGCAGCAGCTGATCCAGCGTCTCGCCGGCTTCGTGGCGGGCGCGCAGTTCGGCGGTCTCGCCGCGCAGCTCCTCGTCGGTGAGCTGGGCGTAGTCCTCTTCGAGGGCGTTCACCGCCTTCACGATCCGCTGCAGCTGCCGCAGGATCCGGCCCTCGCCGGCGCGGAGCAGTTTCTCGAGAGGATTGGCCACGAAATCTCCATACTGTCGGGCGAACCTCCCCATGTTATCCACCCGTGACCTTGGCGTGGGCTGGGCGAAGATCGCGGCGGCGGGCACGTTGCCGGGTATGCATATACTCGAGCCGCACCTGCAGCGAAAGCGAGAGACGGATGTCGGTACCGCAGAGTCTCCTCGCGATCCTCGACCAGGGGCCGTGCTACGGCTACCAGCTGCGCGCCGAACACGATCGGCGCACCGGCGCGGATCAGCCTCTGAACGTCGGCCAGATCTACCGCACCCTCGAACGGCTCGAGCGCGACGGCCTGGTGGTGCGGGGAGAACCCGACACCCAGGGCCACATCTACTGGAGCATCACGCCGGCGGGATCGTCCGCCGTCGCGGAATGGTTCGGCTCGCCCGCTCCCCGCGCGCGGGCCGGCAGAGAGGATGTCGCGGCGAAGGTCGCCCTCGCCGCCAGCCTCCCGGGCGTCGACGTCGACGATGTGCTGGCGGCGCAGCGCCGCTCCTCGGCGGCGGAGCTGGCGCGGGTTCGCGAGGAGCTCGGCGCCGCCGAACAGGCCGATGCCCTCCCCCGGGCCCTCGTCCTCGCCGCCCGACGTGACGCACTCGAGGCCGAGGTGCGGTGGCTCGATCATGCGGCGCAGGTGCTGGCGCAGCATCCGGATCACGCGCTCGCCGTCGCCCTGGCTACCCAGAGACCGCGTCGGGGGCGCCCTCCGCGACCGTGAACCCCGAGGCCGGTTACGCCGTGGGCGAAGCCTCCCCTCCATCACCCTGTTCCCCAGCCGTTGTCCAGCGGCCCGCTCGAACGGGAACCGTAGGATCGATCCATGGCCGGATTCTGGGGCAGTCGCAAGAAGGAACGCGAAGAAGTCGCGGCGCAGGACGCCGATCTCGCCCGGCGGGCGCAGTCTTCCCTGGTCGCCACCGACGAGCGCATCCGCGTCACCACCGACGAACTCGCCTTCGCCGAGGCCGAGCTCGGCAGCGGCCCTACCGCCGATCTCCGCGAGGCGCTGGAGTCGGTGCGCACCCACATGAGCGAGGCGTTCCATCTCCACCAGCTCAACCACGACGAGATCCCCGACACTCCGGAGGAGCTGCGCACCCGCAACGCCCGGATCGTGCAGCTGTGCGAGTGGGCGGAGGAGTTGCTCGATGACCGCACCGAGGCGCTCGCCGAGCCGATCGCCCGCGCTCGCCGGGCGCCCGAGATCATCGCCGGGGTACGCCGCGACGCCGAACGGCTGCGCGGGCGCCTGCCGCAGGCCCGGGAGACGGTGACCCGACTCGGCGCCCGCTACTCCGACGAGGCTCTTCACCAGATCGAGGCCAACCCGGCCGAGGCCGAGCAGCTCCTCGGTTTCGCCGAGCACAGCGCCGGCATCGCCGAGCGGCGCCGCGAGGCCGGCCAGCGGGAGCAGGCCAACCTGGCCCTGGAGGCCTGCACCGAGGCGGTGCGCCGCGCCGAGACCCTCATCGACGCCGTCGAGACGTTCGAAGTCGAGGCGCTCCGGGCGGAATCGACCCTCGCCGCAGTCGTGGAGGACTCGCGCGGCGACCTCATCGCGGCCCGGACCGCACCGCAGACCGCGGGCGTCGCCGAAGCGATGGGCGAGCTGCAGGCGGCGCTTGCCGCCCTTCCCGCCGCCGGTGTGAACACCGATCCCTTCGCACAGCTGACGCGCCTGCGCGCGGCGAACATCGCCCTCGACGAGGCCGTCGCCAAGGCGCGAGAGCGTGCGGCGCGGCCGATCCCCGACATCGCGCACGTGCGGCACTCGATCGACGACGCCGACCGGCAGCTCGCCGTCGCGCGGGATGTCATCGCCGGCCACCGCGGGTGGATCGGCGCGGACGCGCGCACCCGGATCGCCGAGGCGGAGCGCATCCGCATCGACCTCGACCGCTATCTCGGCACCTCCGCCTCGGCGGCGATCGACATCGACGAGGACCACCGCGAGCAGGCCATGACCATGTCGCGTCGCGTCGCGCACCTCGCCAGCGAGGCCCTTCAGCTCGCCCAGCGCGACATCGACTCGTCCCGCCCGCAGAACGGTCCTGACCAGTGGGGCGGCGGCTGGGGCGGCGGTCGCGGCAACAGTGGGGGAAGCGGCCTGATGGGCGGCATCCTCGGCGGTCTCGTGATCGGCAGCCTGCTCGACGGCTTCATCGACTGACCCCGACACGCTGCGCCGGACGAGCGGATGCCCCGGGCTGACCTTCGCCCGGGGCATCCGTCTCTTCGTCAGGGGGTCAGGAGACCAGTTCCGCCGCCGGCTGCGCTTGCGTGGTCAGTGAGATCACGCCGTAGTCCCATCCCTTGCGGCGGTAGACCACGCTCGGGTGGTCGGTGCGGACGTCGATGAAGAGGAAGAAATCGTGTCCGACGAGTTCCATGCGGTCCACGGCGTCCTCGACGGTCATCCATTCGGGCCCGAATTCCTTCGTGCGGATGACGACGGGGGTGTACTCCTCTTCCTCGGCCTCACCGTTCACGATCGGCACCTCACCGGTCGCGACGGCACGGAGCACGTCGACGGATGCGGGTTCGACGTCGATCCCCTCGAGCGCCCCGGTGCCCTTTTCGAACTTCGGGCCGCGCGGATGATTGCGCGCATCGACCCGCTTGTCCTTCGCGCGGCGCAGCTGCTCGCAGAGCTTGTCGACCGCGAGGTCGAGGGCGGTGAACTTGTCGGCGTCGGTCGCCTCGGCCCGCACGACCGGGCCCTTGCCCGTGACGGTGAGTTCCACGGTGTGGTCCTCCACGTGACCGTTGCGGTACGTGCGATGGGTGACCTTGACGTCCAGGCGCTGGGCTCGCGGCGCGAGGTGTTCGATCCGGGGCGCCTTCTCCTCGACGACCGCGCGGAACCGATCGGTGATACCGACCCCTACGCCGACGATGCTGCTCTCCATGTCAGACCTCCTTGATCCGGTCCGCCCGGACAAGGGCGGACCACCAGTCGCCTCTGTATACACGGCAGTGTGCGTGTGTCCCCCCAACGTAGTGCCGTGGCCCACAGCTGTCACGCAGGACGCCCACCTGATCACCTGTGAGTTGCGGATGAGCGCCGCGGAGTCGCGGCGACCGTTGCCGCCGCGGCCACGGTGAGCCCCGCCGATCGGAGCGTGCCCGCGGCTTCGAGGAGGGTCGCTCCCGTGGTGAGGACGTCATCGACGATCACGATGGGGCGATCGCGCAGGAGCTCGGCACTCCGCGCGCGGACGCGCAGGCTCCCGGCCACATTGCGCGCCCGGGCGTCGCGATCGAGCCCCCGCTGATCGGCGGTCACCCGCGCGGGTGCGAGCAGCCCGACGGTGCGGAACCCGGCCCGTCGGACGAGGAGCGGCGTCACCGCGAAGCCGCGGCGACGCAGCGCCCGGCGCGAGGACGGCACCGGAACGACGACGGCGTCCCCAGGCGCGTCCGAGGACAGGATGGCGTCGCGCAGCGCCCTGCCCAGCGGTCGGGCGAGTCCCGTGCGGCCCTCCTCCTTCAGGCAGCGGATGACGCGGGCCGGAATCCCTTCGAAGGCGAGGGCGCTGTGCACCCAGACCTCTTCGTCGAGCAGACGCCTCGTCGGCCGCGGGACGAGCGCATCGCGGCATCCCGCGCAGAGCGCCTGATCCTCGGTGTCGCACCCGGCGCACTCGACCGGGAGGATGAGGGCGAGAGCGTCTGCGAGCGACTCGGACACGGTGGACAGGAAGGGCATGCCGTCAGCCTCGCGCGTCCCGGCGCGGGCGCGAGCCGCCGCCGCGTGATCGGTGGACAACGTCGCGTCGCGCGTGCCTGGGGAGGAGTCAGCGCGGCGCCCCCTGCTGAGTCGCCAGGACGAGGATGCCCTCCGCCGTCTGCGTCCAGTTCGCGCCGCGACGAACGAACAGGCCGCCCTGATCGGTGTGGACCCGCAGCGAGGAGGCGGAGTTGCCACCTGCGAGGGTGTCGGCTCCGGCGGGCGCCGCGGACTCCGTCCCCTCGCCCCCCACGACCTGCTCCCGCAGGCGCGGCTCCGTGCCGCCGTCGATGAGGGCGGCCACAGACGAGTCGTCGAGCCAGGTGACCGACGACACCGCGCCCTCCAGGTCGCCGATGACGACCGGGTCGCCGAGGCCGCTCGGCACTCCATCCCCATCCCGGATCACGCCGGCGACGCTCAGCGTCGTCCGCCCACCGACGGTCACGGCCGCGGCCAGGCGTGTGCCGTCGCGCGACAGCGCCATCGCCGAGATCGTGGCGGCGCCCGGCCAGGCGTTGGCGATCTCGATCGGTCCGCTCGGCACCCACGCCCGCAGCGCGGCCGGAGTCGCCTCGGGAACGGTCCAGACGTAGCCGAACGGGTCGATCGTCGGCGCGACCAGACCGGGACGCTGATCGAACACCTGCACGTCGCCGTCGGCGTCCACGCGACCGGTCGATCCGTCGCCTGCGAAGCGTGCGGCGGCGAAGACGCGGTCGGGCGACAGCTGCAGCGCGTCGACGTCCGCCGCCTGATCCAGCGCATCGGACAGTCCCGGCACGCGGTCGAGTTCGTCGCCGGTGAGGAACCCGAATCCATCGGCTGTGACAACGAGCGGCTGGGCTGCGACACGGGTGGAGCGCACGGCGACGGTTCCCGCCTCGACGTCGGAGGACCCCACCCGCATCTGCACCCGGGTCACCCCGGCGGAGGCCAGGCTCTCATCGAGCTGGGTCTGCATCCGGTCGAGGGTGAGCTGCTCGACCGTCAGCGCCGCCTCGTTGAGGCTCACCTGCGCCTCGCCCAGAGACACCGGGACCGCAGTCGGGCTGAGCGCCACACTGTCGGGGAAGGCCGAGACCACCGAGCCTGCCAGCCACTCCACCGGCGAACCCTCGACGAGGGCCGCGGCGATGCGCGTGGCGGCGTTCGTCGTCGGGAACCACCGCCCGTCGGGAACGAGGTACTCGAAGGTCGGGTCGAAGAAGGCGAGGGTGTACCGATCGAAGGCGGTGACGAACGAATCGCGGTCGAGCACGATGCCGTCGGGTGCCTGGCTGATCCGCCACTCGCCGTCCTCCTGCTGAAGCAGTTCGAACCGCAGCGGCAGGGTGCCGCCGGTGGCGGGTTCATAGACCCCGGTCGCGTCCACGGTCGCCGTCGGGGCGACCGCCACCTCGACGGCGTTCTCGCCGACGGCGACCGGCGTGCGGGTCGTGCCGGTCGGTTCGATGATGACCCCCGCCGTCGGATCCCATGTATCCCGAAGGGCGGGCGCGAGGAATTCGCGCGCCCGCGCCCAGTCGCTGAGCGGGCCCGCCCCGGCGCGGAGGAATCCGTCGACGATCTCCTCCGGTGTCGCGCCCGGCTGCGGCCGGTCGGGAAGACGCAGGAAGTCGGGCCCCGGGAGCTGCTCCCCCACCGAACGCCCGCCCTGCACCGTTCCGGTGAGGGGAAGCCCCGCGCACGCGGTGAGCGCGAGGACGGTGAGGACCGCCACCGCGAGGGCGTGCAGCGCGCGGACGCCCCTCGCCGCGCCTCTCACGATGCCCCCTGAGACCGACGGCCGTCACCGGGGGATGCCGCGACGGTGGCGCTCTCGGACAGCACCTGGATCGGCTGGGTGAGCCCGAGGGCGTCCAGCGGCGCGGTGTTGTCCTCCCCCGGGACCACGGCGATGGGCGACGCGCCCTGAAGCCCCTGCGCGAGGCGCGGCAGGGTCAGCACGAAGTGCGATCCCCGCCCGAGCTCCGACCAGACCGCGAGCTCTCCACCGTGGAGGCGCGCATCTCCGAGCGAGATCGACAGGCCGAGACCGGTGCCGCCGATCGTGCGCTTGCGGGACGGGTCGGCACGCCAGAACCGGTCGAACACGTGCTCGACCTCCTCGGCTCGCATCCCGAGCCCGAAGTCGCGGACCCCGAGCGCCACGGCCTGCTGGTCGCTGTCCACGGTGACGACGATGGGGCGCCCCTCGCCGTGCTCGATGGCGTTGCCGAGCAGATTGCGGACGATCCGCCGCACCCGCCGAGGATCCATGTCGACCGGGGAATATCCCCCGGGAGCCACCAGACGCACATCCGATCCGTGCTGCTCGGCGAGCTGACCCATCGACTCGATGACGTCGCCTGCGAGATGGGCGAGACTCGTGGGCTCGAGCCCAACTGGACCGATCCGGCGTCGTAGCGGCTGATCTCCAGCAGATCGGTCAGGAGGGTCTCGAAGCGCTGCACCTGCGCGTTCAGCAGCTCCGCGGCGCGCGCCGTGGCGGGGTCGAACGAGTCGCGCTGGTCGTTGATCATGTCGGCGGCGAGCCGGATCGTCGTGAGCGGCGTGCGCAGCTCGTGCGAGACGTCGGAGACGAAGCGCTGCTGGACGAGGGACAGCTCGGCGAGCTCCTTGATCTGCGACTCGATGCTGTCGGCCATCGCGTTGAAGGACTGGCCGAGGGTCGCCAGCTCATCCTGTCCCCGCACCGGGAGTCGCACGTTCAGCTCTCCCCGGGCGAGCTTCGCGCTGGTATCGGCGGCCTCCCCGATGGGGGTGGTCACCGAGCGGAGGACGAACCACGCGATCAGCCCGATGAGGATGACGAGGCCCACACCGACCGCCCAGAGCGTTCCTTGGATGAAGGTGAGGATCTGCGATTCACCGGCGAGGTCGTAGGCGATGTAGACCTCGTACGCGCCGACGACGGGGAAGGACAGCTGCTGGCCCACCACGATGCCGGGAACGGTGCCGCCGTTCTCGGATTCCAGCGCCACCGACTGCCACCACTGCTGCACGTCGCCGTCGGCCCGCACTTTCTGCCGGAGGCCCTCGCTCAGCACCTCCTCGGGAAGGCCCTGGGTGACCAGGTCCTGCGGGGCGATGCGCGACGCGCGGTCGATGCGGAAGATCGCGATCCGGTCGCTCCCCGACTGCTCGGCCAGGTCGGTGCTCAGGGTGGTCATCAGCAGCTGCAGCTGCACGGGGTCGTTCCCGGGCTCGGCCGAGTCCAGTCGCTCCTGAGCGGACTGGGTGGCCCGCAGCGCCCCGCCGGTGGCCTGGTCGCGCCCGGCGGTGAACAGGTCGTGCTGGATCGCGAGGGCCATCCACACACAGGCGATGAGGACCGTCAGCGCCGTGAGGGCGAGGGTGATGAGGACGGTGCGGAACCTCAGAGATCGGCGCCAGAGGTTCGTGAGGCGGTCGGGCCACGAGCGCCAGTCGCGCCACTGCGCCATGCGGCGGCCGATCGCGGTGGAACCCGTCGCCGTCCCGGCCGTCGGCGCCGAGCTCGTCACCGTGCGGGGATCCGAGCCGGTCGTCATGGGGCCCTCATGTCAGACCGTCACGCCACGGCGCCCGCGCGATAGCCGACGCCGCGGACGGTGGTCACGATCCGCGGGTTGTCGGGGTCGCGCTCGACCTTGGCTCGGAGGCGCTGCACGTGGACGTTGACCAGGCGCGTGTCGGCCTTGTAGTGGTAGCCCCACACCTGCTCGAGCAGCATCTCGCGCGAGAACACCTGCTGGGGCTTGGAGGCGAGAGCCACGAGCAGCTCGAACTCCAGGGGCGTCAGCGCGATCGGGTCCTCACCGCGCCTCACCTCGTGCGCCGAGACGTCGACGGTGAGGTCGCCGATGCGCAGCACATCGGGGGTCGTCTGGGAGGCCGGTCGCAATCGGGTGCGGATCCGGGCGACGAGCTCCTTGGGATTGAAGGGCTTGACGATGTAATCGTCTGCTCCCGATTCGAGCCCTCGCACGACGTCGGCGGTGTCGGTGCGTGCGGTGAGCATGATGATCGGGATGCCGGATTCGGCCCGGATGCGCGTGCACACCTCGATGCCGTCCATGCCGGGGAGCATGAGGTCCAGCAGCACGAGGTCGGGCCGCTCCTCGCGCCACGCCTCGACCGCGCGAGCACCGTCAGCGCAGAAGGCGGGCTCGAAACCCTCCGTGCGCAGCACGATCCCGATCATCTCTGCCAGAGCGGTGTCGTCGTCGACAACCAGGATCCGTGATGTCATCGGGTCTTTCGTCCTTCGGGTCCGGTCGGGCTCGGTGAGACGCCACGGGTGTCGAACGCTCTGAGCCACACTAGTCGACGGCGCCTGGAGGTGCACCGAGCATCAGCAGGGAGTCAGGAGGCCGCCGCGCGCCGGTATGACACGATGGAACCGGTGCGGCGCGACCGCGACCGCATGGCCGCAGACGCGAGGAGGACCGCCCCGTGACGTCGTATCCGGCGTGGACGCCGGCATTCCGGCCCGGCATCATTCCCCTGCACCCTCTGACGTTCGGAACGATCCTCGGCAGGTCGTTCACGGCGCTCCGGCACAACCCGAAGGTGCTGCTCGGATTCGCCCTGGGCATCCAGGCCGTCACCTACATCGTGGTGATCGTCGCCATCGGCGCCATCGCCATCGGCGCGTTCTCACGCCTGGACACCCTGCGGCCGGGGTCGGAGGAGTTCGACACGGTGCTGGCCGGGTCGATCGCCCTCGTCGTGGTCGCCGGGATCGTCCTGGGTCTGGTCGCCGGCGCCGTCGGCGTCATCGTCCAGGGCGTGGTGGTGACCGAGGTCGCCCGAGGTGCCGTCGCCGAGAAGCCGAGCCTGGGTGCGATCTGGGCCCAGCTGAAGCCCGTGGTGTGGCGCCTGATCGGCTACGCCTTCCTGCTCGCGGCCGCCGGCATCGTCGCCGTGACCCTCGTGGTGCTCGTGCTCGTCGCCATCGGATTCGCGGTTCTCCCCGTCGCCATCGTCCTGACCGTGCTGGCCGTGCTGGCGGCGATCCCACTCGTGCTGTGGCTCTCGACCAAGCTCATGCTCGCGCCTTCCGCGATCATCCTCGAGCACGCCACCATCCGAGGGGCCGTCGTGCGGTCGTGGACCCTCATCCGCGGCAGATTCTGGGTGGGTCTCGGGGTGCTCGTGCTGGTCTCCCTCACCTTCTCGGTGCTCGCGCAGGTGGTGAGCGTGCCGTTCAGCCTCCTCACGAGCGGCGTCTCCACGATCATCTCCCCCACGGGCGACCCCGAGCCGGGCGCGATCGTGGCCCTCATCTTCGGGCTCATCCTCACGCAGGTCGTGACCCTTCTCATCCAGGCTGTCGCCGTCGTGGTGCAGTCCACCGCGTCGGCGCTGGTCTACATCGACTGCCGGATGCGCCGAGAGGGCCTCGACCTCGATCTGCAGAGCTACGTGGAGCAGCGCGACGCCGGACGGGCCGACCTTCCCGACCCCTACCGCCTGCACATCGGCCGTTCGATGGCGCCGCGACCTCCCGCGCAGGCCTCCCCCGCGTACCCGGCTCCGCAGGGCTACGGCCCGCCACCGGGCTATCCCGCGCCGCAGGGCTACGGCCCGCCGCCCCCACCTCAGGGAGCCCCTGCTTCGCCGGGCTACGGCCCGCCGCCCGGGTACGGCCCACCGCCGGGATACTCCCCGCCGGCCGGCCCCCCGGCGCCGCCGGCCGCACCGCCGACGAGCTGGGCAGCACCCGGTGACAGGCCCGGCCCCGACGACGCCGACCGCGACGCACCGTGATCTCCGGCGTCGCGCGGATGCTCGTCGCGACGCCCGTCACCCCTGACGGCGACGAGGCGCGGGAGTGGGCGGAGCGGGAGCTGTCGAATCCGGTCTACGCCGAGGCGGAGCCGACGGCCTTCGACCGCATCGCCCGCGCCATCGGGGAGTTCCTCGGCCGACTCTTCTCCACCGACGTCTCCGGCGGCCTCGGGTCGACCTTCGCCCTCGTCGCCGCGATCGCGGTGGCTGCGCTGATCATCGTCGCCGTCCTGGTGTGGGGTCTTCCCCGCGCACGTCGTCGTGCAGCGGCGCCGGTGGCCACCCTCTTCGGCGACTCCGACGAGCGCTCCGCCGACGATCTGCGCCGCGCCGCGGCATCCGCCGCCGCCGCCGGGGATTGGGACGAGGCCCTCATCCTGCGCTTCCGCGCGCTCGCGCGCGGTCTCGCCGAGCGCGGTGTCGTCAGCACGCCGCCCGGCGCCACGGTGCATGCGTTCGCCCGCTCGGCCGGACGTGTCTTCCCGAGTTCCGCAGCCGATCTCGAGGCGGGCGCCTCCGCGTTCGATGATGTCCGCTACCTGCGCCGACCCGGCTCTCGCGGCGACTACGAGCAGCTCAGCCGCCTCGACGAGCAGCTGATCGCCGCGAGGCCGGCCACCCCCGTTCGCACGGGAATGAGCGGATGACCGCCTCTCCGCCTCGCACCGAGGCCCGCGCCTCCGTCGCCCCGCCGCCCACCTCGCGACGACGGCGGATCGGCGGCTGGATCGCGCTGGCCATCGCCCTCCTCGCCGTCGGCAGCATCGGCGCGCTTCTGGCTGGAATCGGCGAGTGGGCGCAGCGCGACGCCCTCGATCCGGAGTCGGCCGGCCCGACCGGAACCCGTGCGCTGGTGGAGGTGCTGCGCGATCAGGGCGTCGAGGTCGAGGTCGCTCGCAGCCGCGCCGACGTGGCCCGCGCGCTCGACGAGGCCTCCACGGGATCGACGCTCGTGCTTCCCGACACACCGGCCCTCTCCGACGAGGGACTCATCGACCTCGCCGATCCCGCCGCCGATATCGTGCTCATCGACCCCCGCTCCCGCACGCTGCGCCTCTTCCTGCCTGGTACGACGATCGGCGCACGTGCCGATGCGCTGCTCGACCCTCAGTGCGACCTCGCCGACGCCGAGCGGTCGGGCCCGGTGGTCCCGGGCGCGGTCTTCGACGCCGGAGAAGGCGCCGAAGGCTGTTACCTCACCGCGGACGGGCAGGCGGGCCTCGTCGTCGCCGATGCCGACGGGCGCCGGGTCGCGGCCATCGACGCTCGCGCGGTCCTCGTCAACGAGGTGCTGGCAGACGACGGCAACGCCGCCCTCGGCGTGAACCTCTTCGCGCGGCATCCGCTCGTGGTCTGGTACGACCCGATGCTCGGCGACACCGACCTGGAGAACACCGACCCCTCGCTCGGCGAGTCCACTCCCCCGTGGGTGAGCCCCGCGATCACTCTCCTATTCCTCGCCGCCGCGGCCGCCGCGATCTGGCGCGGCCGCCGGTTCGGGCCGCTCGTGCGCGAGCGCCTCCCGGTCACGGTCCGCGCCGCGGAGACCGCCGAGGGCCGCGCCCGCCTGTACGCCCAGACCCGGGATGCCGCACACGCCGCCGATGATCTCCGCATCGCGGCGCTGCGCCGCCTGGCCCGGCTCCTCGGCCTCGGCCCGAACGCCGCGGCCGACGAGATCTCCGACGCCGCCGCCGAACGGCTCTCCGCCGACCGGCGCGTCGTCCGCGGCATCCTCCTCGACGATGTCCCGGCCGACGACGCCCAGCTCACCGTCATCGCCTCGCGCCTGCGCGAACTCGAAGCAGCCCTCCGCGACGCTGTTCGTCCCGAAAGGAACCGCCCATGACCGATCACCCCGACACCACCGAGGGCACCTCTGGCGCAGCGGCGCCCGACGACGCGGCGCTCCGAGACGCGATGCACCGGGTGCGCAGCGAGGTCGGAAAGGCCGTGATCGGCCAGGACGGCACGGTCACCGGCCTCCTCATCGCCCTCCTCGCCCGTGGTCACGTGCTGCTCGAAGGCGTGCCCGGGGTCGCGAAGACGCTGCTGGTGCGATCGTTCAGCACCGCGCTGGGCCTTGACACCAAGCGCATCCAGTTCACCCCCGACCTCATGCCCGGCGACGTGTCGGGCTCGCTCGTCTACGACGCGCGCACCGGCGAATTCGAGTTCCGCCCCGGCCCGGTGTTCAGCAACATCGTGCTCGCCGATGAGATCAACCGCACCCCGCCGAAGACCCAGGCGGCGCTCCTGGAGGCGATGGAGGAGCGCCAGGTCTCCTCCGACGGCGTGACCCGGCCGCTGCCGTCGCCGTTCCTCGTCGCCGCGACGCAGAATCCGATCGAGCAGGAGGGCACCTACACCCTCCCCGAGGCCCAGCTCGACCGCTTCCTGCTGAAGCTGATCGTCGATCTGCCCCCGCGCGATGCGGAGCTGGCCGTGCTCCGGCGCCATGCGGAAGGGTTCGACCCGCGCGACCTCGGGGCCGCAGGCCTCGACCGCGTCGTCGATCCCGCAGAGATCGTCGCAGCGCAGCACGCCGCTGCACGGGTGACGGTCACCGACGATGTGCTGGGGTACGTCGTCGACCTCGCGCAGGCGACCCGCCAGAGCCCGTCGGTGCAGCTGGGAGTGAGCCCCCGGGCGACCACCGCGCTCCTCGCGGCGGCCAAGGCCTGGGCCTGGCTCGGCGGCTACCCCGCGATCACCCCCGACCACGTTCAGACCCTGCTCGTCCCCACCTGGCGGCACCGGATCCGGCTGCGCCCCGACGCCGAGCTCGAGGGCGTGTCTGTCGACGCCGTGCTCACCGCGGTGGTGCAGCAGACGCGCGTGCCGGTCTGAGCGTGTACGTCACCGGGCGCCTTCCCCTCTTCGTCGGTCTCGGCGTGGTGCCGGTCGTGCTCCTCTCGATCGCCGGTGTCGACGCGTGGCTGGCGATGCTCGCCTGGGCGCTGCTGTCGCTCGCGCTGGCCCTCGGGGATGCCGCGGCCACACCCGATCCGCGGCAGCTCGACGTCGTCCGCGACATCCCTCGAAGAAGCCTCCTCGGACAGCAGGTGGAGACGGGCGTGACGCTCCGCAACGCCGGTGCGCGGACGATCCGGGGTCGGGTGCGCGATGCGTGGCAGCCGACGGCCGGGGCACCGCTCGAGCGCATCGCCGTCGAGATCCCGCCCGGCGAATCCCGCCGGGTGCGGGTGCCGCTCCTCCCCCGCCGGCGCGGTGAGCTGCGCACGGACTTCCTCGTGGTGCGCAGCGCCGGCCCCCTGGGACTCGCGGGCCGCCAGCGGCGCCTCGACGCCCCGGGAGCGCTGCGGATCCTTCCGCCCTTCACCTCTCGGCGTCACCTCCCCTCGCGCCTGGCGCGACTGCGCGAACTCGACGGCAACACCAGCGTCCAGGTCCGCGGGCAGGGCACCGAGTTCGACAGCCTTCGCGAGTACGTGCGCGGCGACGACGTGCGCTCCATCGACTGGCGGGCGACCGCTCGTGCCGGGACGACCATGCTCCGCACCTGGCGACCCGAGCGCGACCGGCACGTGGTCATCATCATCGACACCGGCCGTACCGCTGCCGCGCGCGTCGGAGACGGGGTGCGGATGGATGCGGCGATGGAGGCCGCCCTCCTGCTGTCGGCCCTCGCTTCGCGGGCGGGCGACCACGTGCACCTGCTGATGTTCGATCGGCTCGTGCGGGCCCGGGTGACCGGGGTCGACGGCCCCGGTCTCCTCCCCGCCCTGGTCGACGCGATGGCTCCGGTGGACCCGCAGCTGATCGACACCGACTGGGACGCGGCGATCGCGCAGGTGCGACGCCTCACCTCTCGCCCCTCGCTGGTGGTGCTGCTGACCGCACAGGACGCCCCCGAGGCCGCCCGCGGGTTCCTCGGGTCGCTTCCGGCGCTGACCGCGCGAACCCGCGTCGTGGTGGCCTCGGTCACCGACGACCCGGTGCACCCGGATCTGCGGCCCGACGCCGACGAGCTGTACCGGCAGGCCGCCCACGCGCGCGCGGCGCGCGACGCCGAGCGGGTCGCCGCCGCTGTCCGTCGTGCCGGCGCGGAGTCGATCGCCGCCTCGCCCGACGATCTGCCGCCCGCCGTCGCCGACCGCTACCTCGCCCTGAAGGCCGCGGGACGGCTGTGACCGGCCGCTGACGCGGCATACCTCGGGGCGCAGTGCCAGCCCGCGGCTGAGCCGCGTGTGCGGCCACGCGCCGCCCCCGTCCGACGCTACGCTCGGCGCGACGAAAGGAAACCGACATGCCGGACGCATCACCTCCGGCGCGGCTCGACCCCGCTGCGCTCGATGCCACGCCCTCGACGAGCACCAGGCTGGTGGCAGAGGCGCTGGGCACCTTCCTCCTCGTCTTCGGCGCAATCTCGGCGGCGCTCTTCGCCGCCGATCTCGGCGCGAGCGAGAACGGCACCTCGCTCGGCATCGGGTTCGTCGGCGTCTCCCTGGCGTTCGGCCTGACGCTCATCGCCGGCATCTACGCCTTCGGCCCGATCTCGGGGGGTCACTTCAACCCCGCCGTCACGCTGGGCCTCGCCGCCGCCGGGCGCTTCGCCTGGCGCGACGTGCCCGCCTACCTCATCGCGCAGGTCGTCGGCGGACTCGTCGGAACGACGCTGATCGTGCTCATCGGCCTGTTCGGCCCCGGCGACTGGCTCGCGCAGGCCCAGGACGGTGGTTTCGCCAGCAACGGCTTCGGCGAGCTCTCCCCCGGCGGGTTCGGCCTCGGTGCCGCGATCATCGCCGAGGTGCTCTTCACCGCGATCTTCGTCATCGTGATCCTCGGGGTCACCCACCCGCAGCGCGGCACCGCGGGCTTCGCCGGGCTCGCCATCGGGCTGACCCTCACCCTCATCCACCTCGCGACGATCCCGATCGACAACACCTCCGTCAACCCCGCACGCTCGATCGCGACCGCCGTCTACGGCGGAGCCGAGCCGTTCCTGCAGCTGTGGGTCTTCATCGTGTTCCCGATCCTCGGAGGCCTCCTCGCGGGCTTCCTGCACCGCGCGCTGTTCGAGAAGACGCCCGCGCCGCCGGCGCAGAAGGAGGCCCGGACGCGCTGACGCCGGCCCGCGTCATCCGCTCTCCGTCCTCCTGTGGAACGAGCACGGGCCCGCCCTCTGTGAAGAGAGCGGGCCCGCTGCCTGCGACGGATGCCCCGCCGCGGCCGTCAGACGAGGTCGAAGCGGTCGAGCTCGGTGACCTTGGTCCAGGCGGCGACGAAGTCGCGCACGAACTTCTCGGTCGCGTCGTCGCCGGCATACACCTCGGCGAGCGCGCGCAGCTCGGAGTTCGAGCCGAACACGAGGTCGACGCGTGTGCCGATGCCGACCGACTCGCCGCTGCCGTCACGGCGTCCCTGGAAAGCGTGCGAGCCCGGGTCGAGCGGCTTCCAGGTGACCCCCAGGTCGAGCAGGTTCACGAAGAAGTCGTTCGTGAGCACGCCGGGCCGGTCGGTGAAGACACCGTGGTCCGAGCCGTCCCAGTTCGCGCCGAGCACCCGCAGGCCCCCGACGAGCACCGTCATCTCGGGTGCGGTGAGGGTGAGGAGGTTCGCACGGTCGAGCAGGTGGTACTCGGCGGGGAGCGTCGCGTCGGATCCGTAGTAGTTGCGGAAGCCGTCGGCGACGGGCTCGAGCCACGCGAACGAGTCGGCGTCGGTCATCTCCTGCGTGGCGTCGGTGCGCCCGGGACGGAAGGGCACCTCGACGGTGATCCCGGTCTCGGCCGCGGCCTTCTCCACGCCGGCGTTGCCGGCGAGGACGAGCAGGTCGGCGAGCGAGACGCGCGTGCCGCCGGTCTGCGACTCGTTGAAACGCCGCTGGATGCCCTCGAGCACGGAGAGCACCTCTGCGAGCTGCGCGGGGTTGTTCACGGCCCAGTCCTTCTGCGGGGCGAGGCGAATGCGCGCGCCGTTGACGCCGCCGCGCTTGTCGCTGCCACGGAAGGTCGATGCCGCCGCCCACGTGGTGCTGACCAGCTGCGAGACCGAGAGGCCCGAAGCGAGGATCTCGCTCTTCAGCGCGGCCGCGTCGGCGGCGTCGATGAGCTCGTGGTCGACCGCCGGCACCGGGTCCTGCCACAGCAGCACTTCCTCGGGAACCTCGGCGCCCAGGTACCGGTCGCGCGGACCCATGTCGCGGTGGGTCAGCTTGAACCAGGCACGGGCGAACGCGTCGGCGAAGGCCTCGGGGCTCTCCAGGAACCGCCGCGAGATCTTCTCGTACTCGGGGTCCATGCGTAGCGCCAGGTCGGTGGTGAGCATGCGCGGTTCGCGCCGCTTCGAGCCGTCGTGGGCCAGGGGCACCATGTCTGCCCCGGCACCGTTCTTCGGACGCCACTGGTGGGCGCCCGCCGGGCTCTTCATCAGCTCCCACTCGTAGGCGAACAGGATGTGGAAGAACTCGTTGTCCCAGCGGGTGGGGTGGTAGGTCCAGGTGACCTCCAGGCCCGAGGTGATGGTGTCATCGCCCTTGCCACTGGCGTGGGAGCTGCGCCACCCGAGCCCCTGCTCCTCCAGCGGAGAGGCCTCGGGGTTGTCGGAGAGCGCCGAGTCCGGCGCCGCACCGTGGGTCTTGCCGAACGTGTGGCCGCCGGCGATGAGCGCGACGGTCTCCTCGTCGTTCATCGCCATGCGGGCGAAGGTCTGCCGGATGTCGTGCGCCGCGGCGATCGGGTCGGGGTGTCCCTCCGGGCCCTCGGGGTTGACGTAGATGAGCCCCATGTGGGTCGCACCCAGCGGCTTGTCGAGCTGGCGCCCCTCGGATGAGAAGCGCTTGTCGCTGCCCATCCACTCGGTCTCGGCGCCCCAGTACACGTCATCGTCGGGCTCCCACACGTCGGCGCGGCCGCCGGCGAAGCCGAAGGTCGGGAAGCCCATGTCTTCGAGCGCGACGTTGCCGGCGAGGATCATGAGATCGGCCCATGAGATGCTCTGGCCGTACTTCTTCTTGACAGGCCAGAGAAGGCGACGTGCCTTGTCGAGGTTGACGTTGTCGGGCCAGCTGTTCAGGGGCGCGAAGCGCTGCTGCCCGGCGCCGCCCCCGCCGCGGCCGTCGGTCACCCGGTAGGTGCCGGCGCTGTGCCAGGCCATGCGGATCATCAGCGGGCCGTAGTGACCGAAGTCGGCGGGCCACCAGTCCTGCGAGGTGGTGAGCAGCTCGGCGATGTCGCGCTTCACCGCGGCCAGATCGAGGGCCTCGAACGCGGCGCGGTAGTCGAAGTCGGCACCCAGCGGGTCGCGCTCGGTGGGGTTCTTCGCCAGGATCCGCACATTCAGCTGGTTCGGCCACCACACCCGGTTCGCCGATCCCGCGGTCGGGTGCGGTATCGAGGTGTGCACCACGGGGCAGGAGGCCGCCTGCTGTTCGGGCTCGTCGGTGACCGTGACGGCCTGGTCGACCTCGGTCTCGCCGCCGATGCCCGTCGCGGTGTCGATGTCGCTGGCGGTGGTGACGTCGTCGTGATGCGTCATGTGTTTCCTTCCTCAGGGGTGGGGATGATGGACGTGGCGGCTTCGCGCACCGGGCGCGCGGATGCGGGGCCGGGGCCCGCCGCGTCAGCGCTGCGTCGTCGGGGGTAGCGGCGAGGGCGCGCCGGTGTCGGCCGTGGCGCCGCCCGGCCGGCAATCCACGCACAGCCCCCAGAACGTCACCTCGGCGGTGTGCACGGCGAAGCCCTGCGCCGACGACGGGTGAAGACAGGGCGCCTTGCCGACGACGCAGTCGACGTCGGCGACCGCGCCGCACGACGTGCAGACCAGGTGATGGTGGTTGTCGGCGACGCGGCGCTCGTACAGCCCCGGGTGACCGGCCGGCTCGATGCGCCGCGCGACGCCTGCGGCGACGAAGTCGGCCAGGGCGTTGTACACCGACTGCAGGTTGGTCTGCGGGATGCTCCGGACGACGCGTCGGTACAGCTCGTCGGCGCTGGAGTGCGGTGCGTCGGTGAGAGCATCGAGCACCGCTCGCCGCGAGTCGGTGACTCGCAGCCCCGCCGAGCGGAGCGCCTCGGCGGAGGTCGGTGCGGCTGGCGAGGTCACGTCTCCACCCTAGTGTGTTCTTTTGATTGATTCAAAAGAAACCCTGCTCGCTCGCCGTGACCTCTGACCAACACCTCCACCTCATACGCCCGGGCTCTCACGGGGGGCAGAGGTGGTCGCTCATTCGCCCCCACGACGACCACTTCCGCCACCCCGATCAGCCCGACACCATCGGGGTGGCACAGATGGTCGCCCACTCGCCCCGCCACGCGACCAACATCGTCACTCGGTCCCATCCGGCCAACCGAAGTGACGCACATCGCGACCTTCACACGCCCAAGGCCACCATCTGCGCCCCTTTCACTCCCCCGCCCGACATGGAAGTGGCGCAGAATGCGACCTTCACACGCCCAAGGCCACCATCTGCGCCACCTTCGCGCGCGCGGCGCCCGCGCCGCGGGGTCAGCCGGCGACGAGGGTGGGCGTGCCGGTTTCGAACTCCGTCATGTCGCCGGTCTCGCCGAGTCGCTCGGCGCGGCGGCCGACGATGAGCATGTAGGCGAGGAACGCGCCGAGCGCCAGCGCGCCGATGCCGATCTTGACCGCCCACGGCCACGGCTGCGCCGTGACGAAACCCTCGATGACACCCGCCACCGCCAGAGCGAGCACGAGACCGATCGCCACGGTCGCGAGTGAACGCCCCGCGGCGGCGAGCGCCTCGGCCCGCGGCCTGCGCCCCGGCGCCACCCACGCCCAGAAGATGTGGAGCCCCGCCGCACCGGCGACGAAGATGCAGGTCAGCTCGAGCAGCCCGTGGGGGAGGATGAACAGGATGAAGACGTCGCCCCGGTCGAACGCGAGCATGATCGCGGCGGCCGTGCCGACGGCGACGGCGTTCTGCACCAGCACCATCACGGGCCAGATCCCGGTGATGCCGAACATGACGCACTGCGCCGCGATCCAGGCGTTGTTGGTCCAGACCGTCCCGGCGAAGGCGGCGGCAGGGTTCTCGCTGTAGTACGAGGTGAACTGCTCGTCGGCGTAGTACTCCAGCTGGGCCTGCGGCCCGAGGGTCGCGACGAGCGCCGGATCGGAGGAGATCCAGAACGCCACCACCGCGCCGACGGCGATGAACGACAGCGCGATCACCAGCGTCGTCCACCGCAGCCGGTACAGGGCCGCGGGCAGCTGCAGCAGGAAGAACCGGGGGATCTGTCGCAGCGGGTTCTCTCGTCCACCGGTCAGCCGAAGCCGCGCGCGGGCGAGGATCGTCGAGACGTGGTCGCCCTCGGGCGTCCGCCCGGCCGTCGTCTTGATCTCGGCGAGATCCGCCGACGCCGCGCGATAGCGGTCGACGAGTTCGTCGACCTCCGACCCGGTCAGACGGCGGCGCCTGCTGAGCTCGTCCAGTCGCGCCCACTCCTCCCGCCGCGCAGCGGTGAGGGCGTCGAGGTCCATGTGTTTCACTGTAGTCATGCCCCCCGACGGCTCGGCGAACACGTCTCCCCCGCGCGCCGGGACCGATCCCCGAAGCGGCGCACCAGCGCGTCCGCAGATCGTGGAGATCGACCAGGACGAGATCCTCACCGGCGAAGCCGTCGCCCTCGACGTGCAGCCGATCGGCTTCTTCCTCCGCGCCCTCGGCACGCTGATCGACGTCCTCATCGGCGCCGCGATCCTCATCCTGTTCGCGATCGCGGCCGGCTGGCTCACCGCCTCGGGCGCCCTCGACCCGGTCGTGACCCCGATCCTCACCATCGCGGTCATCGTGACCGTGCTCGTCGTCCTCCCCACGGTGGTGGAGACCGCCACGCGCGGCCGCAGCGTCGGCAAGCTCGCCGTCGGCGGGCGCATCGTCCGCAGCGACGGCGGCGCCTCCGGCTTCCGGCAGGCGTTCATCCGCGCCCTCGTCGGCGTCCTGGAGATCTGGTTCACCGTCGGGGCCCTCGCCGCCATCGTGGGCGCCTTCACTCCGCGTTCGCAGCGGCTGGGCGATCTGCTGGCCGGCACCTACGCCGAGCGCACCCGCACTCCGCGTCTGCCGGCCCCGGCTCCCGGCATGCCGCCGGCGCTCGAGGGCTGGGCGACCATCGCGGATGTCGCTCGCCTGCCCGATCCGCTCGCCCGGCGCATCGCGCAGTTCGTCCGCAATGCGGTGAACCTCGAACCGGCCGCCCGCACGCGCGTCGCGGTGTCGCTGGCGAACGAGGTGGCCGCGCACGTCTCGCCGCTGCCGCCCACCGATCCCGAGACCCTTCTGCGCGCAGTGGCGAGCATCCGCCGCGACCGCGAGTACCGCGCCCTCGCGCTGGAGGCGCGACGCGTGGCGGCCCTCACCGCGGGTGAGACCGCGGCACCGCGCGGCTTCCCCGAGCGCTGACCCGCTCCGCCGGCCGACGCCTCCGCAGACCTGCGCCGTAGGTGCTTCCGCGCCTCAGTACCGGTAGTGATCGAGCTTGTACGGACCCTCGACCGGCACGCCGATGTAGGCCGCCTGCGTCGGTGAGAGCTCGGTGAGTTCGACGCCGAGCGCAGAAAGGTGCAGACGCGCGACCTTCTCGTCCAGCGCCTTCGGGAGCACGTAGACACCGGTCGGGTACTCCTCGCGGCGCGTGTACAGCTCCAGCTGAGCGAGCACCTGGTTGGTGAACGACGCGCTCATGACGAAGGACGGATGACCCGTGGCGTTGCCGAGGTTCATCAGGCGTCCCTCGCTGAGGATGAGGACGCTGCGACCGTTCGGCAGACGCCACTCGTGCACCTGCGGCTTGATCTCGACACGCTCCGCGCCGGCGAGCGACTCCAGGCCCGCCATGTCGATCTCGTCGTCGAAATGACCGACGTTCGCCACGATCGCGAGGTGCTTGAGCCCCAGGAGGTGATCGACGGTGACGACGCCGGTGTTCCCTGTCCCCGTCACCACGATGTCGACCTGCTCGAGCACCGACTCCAGCCGCGCCACCTGGAAGCCGTCCATCGCAGCCTGCAGCGCGCAGATCGGATCGATCTCTCCGACGATCACGCGGGCCCCCTGGCCGCGCAGCGCCTCGGCGGCCCCCTTTCCGACATCCCCGTACCCGGCGACGAAGGCGACCTTGCCCCCGATGAGCACGTCGGTGGCGCGGTTCAGCCCGTCGGGCAGCGAGTGGCGGATGCCGTAGACGTTGTCGAACTTCGACTTCGTCACCGAGTCGTTGACGTTGATCGCGGGAAAGAGGAGGGTCCCCGCGGCGGCGAGCTCGTAGAGACGGTGGACGCCCGTGGTCGTCTCCTCGGTGACGCCGAGGAGGTCGGCGGCCATGCGGGTGAAGCGCTGCGGATCGCGCGCGAGGCTCCGGCGAAGCGTCTCGAGGACGATGCGGTACTCCGCCGAGACGCCCTCGTCCGCATCGGGCACCGCGCCTGCCTTCTCGAACTGGACGCCCCTGTGGACGAGGAGCGTGGCGTCGCCGCCGTCGTCGAGGATGAGATTCGGCCCCGGAGCGCCCTCTGCCGACCAGTCGAAGATGCGGTCGGTGCACGCCCAGTACTCCTCGAGCGTCTCGCCCTTCCACGCGAACACCGGCACTCCGGCGGGCTGGTCGACCGTGCCGGTCGGACCGACGACGACCGCGGCGGCCGCTTCGTCCTGCGTGGAGAAGATGTTGCAGCTGGCCCAGCGCACCTGGGCGCCGAGGGCCACGAGGGTCTCGATCAGGACCGCGGTCTGCACCGTCATGTGCAGCGACCCGGCGATGCGGGCACCGCGCAGCGGCTGCGACGGACCGAATTCCTCTCGGAGCGCCATGAGACCGGGCATCTCGTTCTCGGCGAGTCGGATCTGGTGGCGCCCGGCCGGTGCGAGCGACAGGTCGGCGACGGAGTATTCGCTCGAGCGGGCCCCGTCGACGGTGGCGGCGGACGAATCGGATGCCGCGGGCGCGGCGGCGACGATGGGAGTGGCCATTGCCCCATTCTCCCACGCCCCTGCTTCACGCCGGCGCCGCAGGCGGGCGGTCAGACGCGCAGCGTCTCGTGCCGGACGACGACCCAGCCCTTGGGCACCGACATCCGCTCGGTGTGGATCGCGCAGAGATCGTGCGCGTGGGGATCGCCGGTCCGCCCGAGCGGCCCGAGGGCCGCCATCTGGTCGCCGTAATCGAAGGTCAGTGTCGACGTCGCCTCACGGGCGCAGCCGACCTTGGAGCAGAGTCTGTCGCGCATCGCCCTTCACGCTAGTCACGACCTCGGACACCCACGGGATGCCGCGCCGTAGGATGAACGCATGGCCTGGCGTCGAGGACGAAGCGCGCAGGCGTACTCCCGCCCCGACCGTCACGGACGACACGGACGCGAGGGCCGCAGCCCCGTGGTCCGCCCGCCGCTTCCGCCGCTGGACACCCGGGTCGAGCGGTTCGACCTGGCCGTGGGCTCGGTGGCCGAATTCCTCCGCTCCGCCTGGCCCGAGCTGCGCGAAGTGAGCTTCGAGATGGCCGACATGCCTCCCGCGACGGACGCCGACGGCATCCCCCGCTGGGTCGTCTCCCGTGACCGCAAGCGCATCATCCTGTACCGCATCCCCATCGAGCGCCTCGGCCACCTCCACCGCAACGACGATCTGCACCGCCGCATGATGATCGAGAGCTGCGTGTTCCGCGCGGCCGCCGAGTACCTCGACCGCGACCCGTGGGACCTGGGTCCGGAGCGTTTCCGCTTCCTCTGAGCGGCACCGGTGGGCCCGGCTCAGGGGTAGACGACGGTCGGCGGGGCCGCCGCGTCGGACGGCCACACCGGGTAGCCGGCGAGCGCGTTGTCGCCCGACAGCGACAGCCCGGCGTGGATCACGCCCCCCGAGGTGTCGATGACCGAGACTGTGCGCGGCTCGACCGGCACGACGGCCGACCCGCCTGCGGGCACGTCGACGGCCTGGATCACCGCACCCTCCAGCGTCGAGACGGTGACGCTCGCCGTCTCCTCGCCGCTGTTGGCGAGCGTCAGCACCGGGACAGGACCTGCCGGAGCCGCCACCAGCGCCGTGGCACCGAGGGCCGGGGCCGGGGTGAACCAGGCGAAGTCGCTCCCCTGCACGAACCCGCTGGTGTGCCAGGCTGCGGCAACCACCGGAGCGTTGGCCTCGACGCGCACCACGTACTCGCCGTCGGTGAGACCGGCCACCTCCGCCTCGAGCGGCACCCCGGGTTCGAGGGGCACGACGACGGGCGCTCCGACGCTCACCCCGGTCGCGGCGTCGGTGGCGGTGACCGTCGCAGAGACCGGCCCGGTGGCGCCGGCGGCGGGCGCCATGACACGCACGATCGTCTCGGCGCCCTCACCGGCACCCTCGCCCTGCGTCGCGGCGGGTACGGCCACGCCGGCGATCACCTGCTCGGTGGAGGGCGCCACGATCGGGCCGATCTGGTCGATGCCCGCCGCCTGCAGGGTGCGGGTGACACTGGTCTGCAGCGACGCCTGGATGGGGGCCCCGATGGCGGTGACGCGGATGACCGGGCTCTGCTCGCCCAGGAGCAGTCCGGCCAGCGGCACGACGCGCTGAGCCCCCGCCCGCACCACGATGTCGGCGCCACCGGCGGGCTGCTGCTCCCCAGACGCGCCGAACAGGGTGAGCTGCACGGTCGCGGGAACAGACCCGGGGTTGGTGAGGATGACGAGGTCGGCCGCGCCCGTCGTTCCCGACCCGCCGACCAGCCACGATTCCGTGAGCGGCGGGCGACACGCCGACGCGGCGAAGCCGGAGAGGTCGGGGTCGGACACCGTCGCCGCCCCCGCGGCGGCGAGGGCGGCCGCTTGGCGGTCCACCGGCTCGGCCGTGTACGCCTCGGGCCCGACGGCCTCGGGCACTTCGGTCTCGAGGATGCGAGGCTCGGCAGCGGCGTCGCCCGGTCGCCCTCCGCTGGTCCCTCCGCTGGTCACCGCGGCGACGGCCGCCTGACTCAGTCCGAGCGCATCCTCGGCGGTGCGGCCGAGGGAGATGAGGCCGCCGGGGCACGCGAGGGTGACGGTGTCGGGCTCAGGGGTGACCGAAAGAGCCAACGGCGCACGTTCGACGGTCGGCCAGGGCACCGCCGACAGGGTCACGATGCCGACGACGAACCCGGCCGCGGCAAGCGTGCCCGCCAGCATCCGGGCACTCGTTGCTGCCCAACGGAACCTGCGGCGATCCTTCATCGTTCCTCCACAGCGCCCGGGCCGCTCGTGCCGAAGCCGACGATGCGGGGCGTCCGGCGCGCCGCGCGCCGCGACGCCCGCGTCGGGACGGCGAGCAGGAGCGCGATCGCGAGCACGACGAGGTTCGCCCACAGGATGACGCGTGAGAGATCGGCGGCGGATGCCGGCAGACCCGGTCGCTCGGCGACTTCCCCGGTCACGCGCCACAGCTCGCCCTTCGGGGTGGCACCGGCGTTGTCCAGTCCGTTCCGCTGATCGAGGGCGAGGACGGCGTCCAACCGGAACGCGCGAGCGGCGTCGGACTCGGGGGGCGCAGCCGGCGCCAGCACGACGAAGCCGATCCCGCGAGCGGCGAGTTCGGCGACAGACCCCTCCCCGGTCGTGGAGATGAGGTCGACTGCCAGGGTCGCGACGGTCGAATCGGCGGGGGTGGGAGTGGCTCGCGTGGCCTCCACGGTGCTCTGGCCGCTGAGCGTCTCGCTCTCGCCCCACACCACCGCCGCGGCGACCCCGCCGCCGTTCTGCGGGGTGAGCACGAGAGTCCCGACGTCGGGGTCGTCACCCCCCTCGGCGGCGATGAAGGCGGGGAGTGTGCTGTCGGGTCCGTTGGTGAGCTCCGCAGCACCCCGCGCGAGCGCGGTGAGCTGAGGGACGGCGAGCACGGTGATGGCCAGACCCGCGGTGACGGCGGCCGCGACCCGTGCGCTGCGCATCCGCGGCGCGAAACCGGCGTCCAGGGCGACGAGTGACCCGCCCACCAGGCCGATCCACGCGAGGCTCAGGCCGGGGCCCGGCCACAGCGGCACGCTCTGCCCCTGCACCACCGAGACCGAGATGCCCACCGCGATGAAAGCGGTGACGATGCCGAGCGCGGTGATGACGAGCAGGCTGATCCCGGTGGCCCACCGCGGCGTGAGCGGCGCCAGGAGCGCCAGAACCGCGATCGGGGCGACCAGGAGCGGCACCCACCACACCCAGACTCCCTCCAGCATCGTCGCCCATTCGCCGGCGTCGGGCGAGGGCAGCCCGGCGATCAGCAGGCTCCGGCCGACGACATCGGCACCGACCTGCGAGCCCGACCACGGCAGTCCCGGGTCGGCCACGAGAGCCCACCACTGCCCCGCCATCCCCTGCCACCAGACCAGCGGTGCCGCCATGACCGCGGTCGGAACGAGGGTCCAGACCAGCTGCGCTGTCCCGCGTCCGGAACGCACGACGATGGCCAGCAGCAGCGCCAGCACCCACAGCGCGACGACCGCGGGGGCGAGCAACGGTGCGCAGGCGATCACCGCCGCCAGGAGCAGGGAGGCGACCCCCGCCGCCGCCCACGAGCGGTGGGCCACCGAGCCGGTGTAGAACAGCCACGGCAGAAGAAGATGAAGGATGACGGCCGCCGGTCGCCCGTCGGTGAGGGCGGCCAGGAACATGGGGGCGAGCGCCCACAGCGCGCCGCCGAGCAGCCGGAGCCCCGCGCGCTCGGTGACGCGCGTGGCGGCGAACCAGCCGCCTGCGGCCGCCAGCGGCAGGGCCAGGATCCACAGCAGCACCAGCGCCCGTGAGGGGTCGCCCGGCCACAGACTCCCGACGATGGCGAGGACGGTGGCGAACGGGTCGGCGGGGCCGACGACGTCGAGACCGAGCTGGCGCCGGCCGAAGGCCGCGTCGGCCCAGAGCTCGGTCAGCGTCGTGCGCAGCGGCAGCAGGCCACCTCCGCCCATCACGGGCCAGGCCAGGAGCGCGGTGAAGGCCGCGACCGAGAGGACCAGAGCGCCGAGCACCAGCCACGCTCCGCCGCCGGTGAAGAAGTGCAGGTCGCGGCGCACGTAGACACCCGAGTCGGTGGCAGCCTCGGCGTCGGCCTCATCATCGAGGCGCTCCCTGAGCTCGCTCTGCGAGATGCGGAGGGCGGCCAACTGCAGCCAGGACGCCCGGCGAGTGCGACGGATGCGACGGCGGGCACGCACCACGGGGGGGATGCGGACGAGCGCGACGACCGCCGCCCACCACTCGGGGAGCACGCGTTCGGGCTGCTTGGTGACGAGGTGGGCGGCGGTCCGCCACACCGCGATGGGGAGGATCGTCAGCCAGAGGGCGAAGACCGCGGCGGGGTGGGCGTAGACGAGCCGCCGGTGAAGCTCTGCGGCGCGCGTCGCGAAGGCGCGCCGGCGGCGTCGGCGCGCATTGGTCGGCGCGGGGAGGCCGGCGACGCCGTCGCCCTCGGTGGCGACGAGCGCCGACGGGACGATCGAGACCCGGGAGCCGGCGAGTCGGGCGCGGATGCCGAGGTCGAGTCCTTCATCCGCGCCGCTGAGCCCGGGGTCCAGGCCGTCGAGCTGCCGCCACGCGTCGGCCCGGACGAGAAGGCCGCGCACGTCGGCGCCGAGCACATCCTGCCGGGCGTCGTGCTGGCCCTGATCGAGTTCGCCATCGGCCAGCCCCACGGTCCGACCGAGCCGGGTCAGCGTGACACCGAGCGAGACGATCTCGCTGCGGTCATCCCACCGCACGAGTTTGGGAGCCACAAACGCCACCGACGGCGCGAGCTCGAGGGCGCCGAGGAGCTGCCGGAGCGCATCGGGTTCGGGCGCGGTGTCCTGCGCGAGAAGCCACACCGCGTCGCCGTTCAGCCGGTGGGAGGCCAGCGCCGTGGCGGCGGCGAACCCGGTCGAGGCCGAGGCGGTGATGACCGACTCGGCACCGGAGGACGCCGCGATCTCGGACAGGCCGGCGCTCTCGCCGCACAGCACGATCGTCAGCGCGTCGACGGGACGGGACTGCTGCCGCAGCGCCGCCAGCGTGCGACGCAGGTGGGGGGCCGCCGTCGTCCGCCCGTCGGGGCGCACGACGAGGAAGGCATGGACTCTCGCGGGCATGACCTGGTCAGCCTAGGCGGCGAAGCCGGCGGGGCCTGGTCGCACGCGCCGCGGAGACGACGAAGGGGACGCCGCAGCATCCCCTCGTTGTCGTCGTCAGCCGGCCCGCCGCTTGAGCTTGCGGCGCTCCCGCTCGCTCAATCCGCCCCAGATGCCGAACCGCTCGTCGTTCTGCAGCGCGTACTCCAGGCACTCGGTGCGCACGTCGCACGAGGAGCAGATGCGCTTGGCATCACGGGTCGAGCCGCCCTTCTCGGGGAAGAACGCCTCGGGATCGGTCTGCGAGCACAGTGCGTCGGTCTGCCAGCCGAGCTGGGTCTCTTCGTCTTCGACGACGGGACGACGAACGCCCGGGACCCCCAGCTGAACCGGATCGACGAACCAATTGTCGGGAACGCCGGAACGGTATTGCGCCGCCATCTCGTTCTCCCACCTGTCACCCACGCCCTGCTGCGTGTACGAGTAATTACACCCGTGTAGTTCCCCGCGGTCAAGTCGCAGATCGTAAACCCTCAACCGGCGGGTGAATCTTCACGACGCGCCGTCGGCGTGTCGCGGTTCGATCACGCCCCTGCGGATTCCGGCGCAGATGAGAGAAGTCTCATCTGCCGGGTTCGGCGAGGAACACGCGACCGGTGCCGTGGAGCACGACGGCGGGCTCGTCAGGGGCGACGAGAACCGCCCGGCCCGGCCGGAGAGGCACCGCGTCCCCGCTGCCGCCGGCGACGGTGACATCTCCCTCGGTGGCCACGACGAGCGCGGTGCCCGACAGCGCCACCTCCACCGCGCTCCCCCGCACCTCCACCGTGGTCAGCGCGAAGTCGGCGACCGGCACGTCGTAGCGGCCGATGCCGGCGCCGTCGGGGCGGGGGCGCACCACGCGGGCAGGACCCGGCGTGGTGTCGACGATCGCGAGCAGCTCGTCGACGTCGATGTGCTTGGGCGTCAGGCCTCCGCGCAGCACGTTGTCGCTCGCGGCCATGATCTCCACGCCGAGTCCCCGCACGTAGGCGTGAAGCACACCGGCGTCGACGAACAGCCCCTCGCCGCGGCGCAGGGTGACGAGGTTCATCAGCAGGGCCACCACGACGCCCGCATCGCCGGGATGATCGGCGATCAGCTGGCGGGCGTTGGCGAGCTCGGCGGCGAACTCCTCCGAGCGCGCGGACTGCACAGCCCCGAGCAGCGCGCCCAGGTCGTCCGGCGTCGCGCCCGCGAGAGTCCAGGTCAGCGCCGCGCGCAGACCGTCCGCGGGATCGGATGCCGCGAGCACCGCCTCCAGCGCAGCGGCGGCTTCGCCCAGCGCTCCCAGCAGCCGCCGGGTGGCCGCGACGTCGCGGAGCCCCGCCATCGCGACGAACTCGTCGGAGACGGCGACGATGAGCTCGGGCTTGTGGTTCAGGTCGCGGTAGGTGCGGTGCGCGGCATCCACCGGAATGCCCGCTTCCTCCTCCCGCGCGAACCCGTCCTGCGCCTGCGCGATCGTCGGATGCGCCTGGATCGAGAGGGCGGATGCCGCTGCGAGCAGCTTCAGCAGATACGGGAGCCTCGTCGGGGCTCCAGCCGCCCGTCCCTCCTCGGCGAGCCACTCATCCAGCGACCGGCCTCCGACGACCCGGGCCGGCGACCCCGGGTGGTCGCCGAACCACACCTCCGCTTCGGGGCGGCCCGAGGGCTCGCGTCCTTCGAGCTCGGCCAGGAGGGTGGTCGATCCCCAGGCGTAGTCACGGGGATCGTTCGCGATCGGCACCAGCATGGGTCCAGCCTAGGAGCCCGGCCGCCGGTAGCCTGAATGCACCATGGCCGTCCACACGAAGCATCCGGTCGCGGCACGCCCCGGCCCGCCCGTGCGCGAGAAGACAGGGCATCTGCTGCTTCGCGCATGGTGCATCTTCGTCCTCGCCTCGATGCTCGCCGGTGTCGGCTGGGTCCATGTGCTCGGCGATGCCGGGGCCGGGGTGCTCATGATCTCGGCCGGTGTGCTGTCGCTGACGGCGTGGATCGCCATCCGTCCGCCCTTCCAGTGGCGGCGACTGCCGTGGTTCGCGGTGGCCTACGTCGCCTGGGCGGCGCTGTCGCTGACGTGGTCGGCCTGGCTCGGGACATCCGCACTCACCTGGCTCCTGCTCGCCCTCACCACCCTGCAGGGGCTGTTCGTGGCGGCGATGCTGACCTGGCGCGAGCTCATCCGCGCCGTCGCGTCGGCGCTGAAGTGGGTGCTCGGGCTGTCGCTGCTGTTCGAACTGGCGGTGTCGCTCTTCGTGCAGGGGCCGCTCCTTCCCGGCTTCGCCCTCCCCGACCCGACCGTGGACTACGACCCCATCGTCTACTGGTCGCGCGACAACCTCTTCGACGGCGGGCGCCTCCAGGGCGTCATGGGGAACGCCAATCTCCTCGGCCCCGTGGCCCTTCTCGGCATCATCGTCTTCGCGATCCGCTTCGCCGCGCGCGCACCTCGTCGCGTGCTGCTCATCGGGTGGATCGCGCTCGCGGCATTCCTCTACGTGCGGGCGGCCTCGGCCACGGCTTTCCTCGCCGGCGTGCTCGCCCTCATCGTCCTCATCACCGTTCTCCTCATGCGCCGCACGCGCCGGCCCGGGGAGCGCACGCGGTGGTACATCGCCTATGCCGTCATCGCGATCGGCGGGGGCCTCGCGCTGTGGTTCTCTCGCGACGCGCTCTTCCGCGCCGTCGGACGCGAGAGCGACCTCACCGGACGCCAGGGCATCTGGCAGGCGGTACTCGAGCGGGCGAACGAGCGTCCGATCGTCGGGTGGGGTTTCGCGACGCCCTGGCTGCCGTCGGAGCCGCTGTTCGACCGGTGGATCGTCGATCATGGCGAGACAGTGATGCAGGCCCACAACATGTGGCTCGACGTCTATCTGCAGCTCGGCATCATCGGCGTCGTCATCTTCGCTGCGGCCCTCCTGGCCTTCATCTGGCGCGCGTGGTTCTTCGCCATCGACCGGCCCCGGTGGGACCTGCGCGCCGACCGGCCCTACTCTCCCCTGACGCTCCTTCCGACCCTCGTCGGCGCCATCCTCCTCGTGCAGGGGGTCGCCGAGTCCACGCCGCTGCTGATGTGGGGCTGGATGTTCCTGGTGATGCTCGGCGGCAAGATCAAGCAGACCCCGCACGTCGGCGTCGGGCCGACCGAGCAGTCACTGGCGATCGAGCGCGGTGAGTTGATGCTCGACGCCCTCCGCGCCGACAGCCCCCGCCCCCGCGGGCTCGTCGCCACGCCCGCAGGTGCGGTGGTCGCGGGTGCAGCGACCGGCTCTGCCTCGAGCGAGTCCGCAGCCGGCGCCGCGGCACCGGACACCGCCGCATCCGACGCCCCCGGACCGGGCACCGCCGCATCGCACACCGACGCGACGAACACCGACGCATCGAACACCGACGCGAAGCCGGCGCGGTGACCGCAGCGGAGGCGGGCGCGCCGCACCGCGGGTGGGTGTCGCATCTCCTCGAGTCGGCCGCGTTCGCCCGCGCCTATTCGCTGTGCGTCCTGGGAGCGGTGTTCTCCGGTTTCCTCATCGAGCGGATGACCGGTCGCGTCACCTACGTCACGATCCTCGCCGTCCTCTGCCTTTTCGGCGGTGCGATGCTCTTCGTCCGTCGTCGGGAGATCTCGTTCCTGCGGCTCGTGCCGACGACCCTGGTCCTCTTGGCGGGGTGGGCGTTCGTCAGCATCTTCTGGAGCTCGGACCCCACGGGGTCGTTCTGGGGGTGGCTGTCCTTCGTCGCCATCGCCTTCCTCGCCGTCACGCTCGGGCACGTGCGCGACACTCTGCAGACCGCCCGCGCGCTCGGGGACGTGCTCCGGGTGCTGCTGACCGTGTCGCTCGGGGTCGAGATCCTCAGCGGCATCCTTCTCGACACCCCCTTCCGCTTCCTCGGGATCCAGGGGAACATCGCTCAGCTCGGGCCCATCCAGGGCATCTTCGGCACCCGCAACGTGCTGGGGTTCGTCGCCGTGCTCGCCCTCATCACGTTCCTGATCGAGTACCGCACGCAGTCGGTCAGACCCGGCACGTCGCTGTACTCCGTCATCCTCGCCGGCTCCCTGGCCGCGCTCAGCGACTCCCCCACCGTGCTCGTCCTCGCCGTGGGTGTGGGGCTCGCCACCGCCGCGCTCGCGCTCGTGCGCCACACGGCGCCGGCCCGTCGCGGGGCGGTGCAGTGGGCGCTCGGCGCGCTGGTGGTGATCGGGATCGGTGTCGGGTACGTCGCCCGGCAGCCGATCGTCACATTCCTCGGGGCCGGCACCGACTTTTCCATCCGGGTCGAACTGTGGAACCGGATGGTCGATCTCATGCGCTTCCGCCCGGTGCAGGGGCAGGGCTGGTACGGCCCCTGGGACGTCGACGAGTGGCCCTTCAACGCCCTGAACGCCCTGACGCGGACGAACCACGCCACGGGGCTCAACGCCTACCTCGACGTGCTGCTGCAGATCGGCTGGGTGGGGCTGCTGCTGTTCCTGGCGTTCTGCGCCGCCGCACTCGTACGCGCGTGGCTCGACGCCAGCGAGCGCCGGTCGGTCATCTACGCCTGGACGCCCCTGATCCTCGTAGCGCTGCTGATCGACTCGCTGTTCGAGAGCTTCACCCTGTTCGGCATCGGATGGCTCATGCTCGTCCTCTGCGCCGTGCGCGCGGGCCACTCCCGCTCCTGGCGCGAGCGCCTGGGCGCCCCCGACGATGTCGGCCCGGGACTGCCGATCTTCGACGTGCCGCGGTGAGGTGCACCGGCGCGGCCATTCAGGAAGTGCCACCGCGGGCCAGGTAGGCTCTCTTCGGCTCATCGCCTGCACGCATACCTTCGGAGACCTCCCGTGGCCCACGTCCTTTCGAACGTCGTTTTCCCCACGGAACGCGACCCCGATCTGCTCTCTCTCTACATCGACCCGGAAACGTGGTCGGTGATCGATGAGGAGCCGGTGCGTGTGTCCAATCGCGCGCAGCTCGGCCACATCCTCGATCGCACCACCGCCCGTATCGTCCCGGGGCGGCGAGTGTCCTTCGGCACCTACTTCAACGCCTTCCCCGCGTCCTACTGGCAGCACTGGACCGCCGTGCGCCAGGTGAGACTCACTGTTCGCACGTCGGGACCGGTCTCGATCCTCGTGTACCGATCCAACGGAGGCGGGACGAAACAGCGCATCGAGACGCGCGAGGTGACCGGCGAAACGGAGTCCACCTTCGATCTCGTGCTGGATCAGTACAGTGACGGCGGGTTCATCTGGTTCGACCTCGTCGCCGACGAATCCGAGGCCCGTTTCGACGGCGCAGAGTGGACGACCGATCAGGAACCGGTGCGGACCGGGAAGGCGTCGATCGGCATCACGACGTACAACAAGCCCGACTACTGCGTCGCAACCCTTCAGAGTCTTGCGGCGTCACCGGACGTGCTTCCGCTGCTGGATCGCATCTTCGTCGTCGATCAGGGTGACAAGCGAGTCGATCAGGAGGACGGTTACGAGGAGACCGCCGCCGCGCTCGGCGAGCAGCTTCAGATCGTGACGCAGCCGAACATCGGCGGCTCGGGCGGGTTCGCCCGAGCCATGGCCGAAACGCTCGAGCGACCGGACAGCGACTTCGTCCAGCTTCTCGACGACGACGTGCGCATCGAACCGGAGTCCATCCGTCGATCCATCGTCTTCGGCCAGTATGCGTCCGTGCCGACGATCGTCGGCGCGCACATGTTCGATCTTCTCGATCGTCCGAAGCTCCACGCGTGGGCGGAGGTCGTCGACGACGGGCCCTTCATGTGGCGGACGCTCTTCCAGGAGAAGATGCCGCACGACTTCAGCGTCGCCAACCTGCGACAGTCGCCGATCCTCCACATGCGGCTGGACGCCGACTACAACGGCTGGTGGATGTGCTTGATCCCGGTATCCGTCATCCGCGAGATAGGCCTCTCCCTTCCCGCGTTCATCAAATGGGATGACGCCGAGTACTGCCTCCGGGCACGGGACGCCGGCTACCCCACGGTCTCGGTTCCGGGGGTGGCTCTCTGGCACGTGTCGTGGGTCGGCAAGGACGACTCGATCGATTGGCAGGCCTACTTCCATATCCGAAATCGTGCGGTCGCCGCGCTCCTGCATTCCCCGGTCGAGCGTGGTGGCACGCTCATCCGACACAGCCGTCGTGCCGATCTGAAGCATCTGATGATGATGCAGTACTACCCTGTTGCTCTTCGTCACCGGGCCTTGCGCGACGTCCTCTCCGGTCCATCGCACATGGCGCGCAACATCGCGACAGCGATGCCCGAAGCCCGCGCACTGGCGAAGAAGTTCGGCGAGACGACCGTTCACCGAGACACCGGTGTTCCGCTGAGGGCCCGCCGGGGCCGCCTGGTGTACAAGAGGCTGAAAGCGCACACCTTCGACAGTCCTGAGGGGCTGATGCTGCGGTGGTTCACCCTGTCGACCCTGGTTTCCCACTGGTTCCATCGCCCCCGGCCCGAGAACGTGCGAGCCCCCGAAGTCGAGTTCGGAAAGGGCGACGCGAACTGGTGGCGCGTCCCTCTCTACGACAGCGCCCTGGTGAGCGCCGCGGATGGCTCCGGGAAGAACATCTACACGCGCGACCGGGCGAAATTCCGCTCGATGCTCGTAGCGAGCGTGCGGCTTCACCGACAGCTGCAACGCGAGTGGCCGCGGCTGGCCCGGGAGTATCGCGCCGCGCAGGCGGGTATGACGTCACGGGAATCGTGGGCGCGGATCTTCGCGGAGCGGTCGTGACCTCGGCGACCCCTGGCGCCTTCGCTCCGCAGAGCGCGACGATCGCCGTGGTCACGTTCAACCGTTCGGGACTGCTCTCCCGACTCCTCGAGAGCATCGAACGGATGGACCCCAAGCCCGGTCACGTCGTGATCGTCGACAACGCGTCGACAGATGACACCGGCGACGTCGTCGAATCGTTCCGCGACCGTCTCGGCACCGAGCTCGTCTATCGGCGGATGGACACCAACACGGGCGGGTCCGGCGGCTTCAGCGAGGGGATGCGGGTCGCCTACGACCTCGGCTCGACCTGGATCTGGCTGATGGATGACGACGTCGAGGTCCTCCCCGACGGCCTGGCCAAGATGGGCACCTGGGCGCCTCGCTTCAAGAGCATCCAAGGCCGGCGCTACGACTACGACGGCAGCGAGTTCTATTGGCAGTACCGCATCGCCGAGCCCCTCGGCATCCCCATCCCCTTCGCTCCCGCGAGCTTCGACGCCTCCGGCTACAAGGAGATGAACTCGGGATGCTTCGAGGGGATGTTCATCCACCGGGACATCGTCGCCGAGATCGGGCTGCCCGACCCCCGCTTCTTCATCTACTGGGACGACCAGGTCTACGGGTGGCTGGCGTCTCGGATCACGACGTCGGTGATCGTCGACGAGTTCGTGCTGCGTCGCACCCGCGAGATCAAGCAGTGGGACATGGGCATCCGCCACATGAACGCCTCGAGCAACGCCTACCGGTACTACATCATGCGAAATCGCGCCCTGATCAAGCAGTACTACCGTGCGCTGGGCGTGTACCGCGCTCCGCTGTTCGGCCTCGGTACGGCGCTGACCTTCGGGAAAGAGCTGATCCGACTGCTGTTCGTCGAGCGTACGGTTCGAGGCACCTCGAACCTGATCCGCGGGCTCCGTGACGGACGCAAGATCGCAAGCGACGGGTCGTGGCAGCCGATGCCGCCGCTGAAATCGGAGACGTCTCAGCTCTAGGGTGTCCGGTACCCCTGCGGATTTCTGGACTGCCAGCGCCACGCGTCAGCGCAGGCGTCGTCGATGCTCCGTTCGGCGCGCCATCCCCATCGGTTCCACGCCTTGGCGGGATCGCAGTACGAGGCTGCCACGTCCCCGGCGCGTCGTGGCAGCACGGTCGACGGGATCTCGCGCCGAGCTGCCCGCCCGAACGCGGCGATGAGCTGGCGGACGCTGATCGGGACGCCGGTCCCGAGATTGAAGACCTCGTAGCCCGGGCGGGCGTTCTCGAGGGCCGCGACATGACCTGCGGCAAGGTCCATGACGTGAATGTAGTCCCGCAGCCCCGTGCCGTCGGGGGTCGGATAGTCATCACCGAAGATGCCCACGCGCTCAAGCTCTCCGACCGCGACGCGAGCGACGTAGGGCATGAGGTTGGTCGGCACCCCGACGGGGTCTTCGCCGACCCGGCCGCTCGGGTGGGCTCCGACGGGGTTGAAGTAGCGCAGCGCCACCGCACGCACGCCCGGGCCGGCGGCTGCAGCGTCGGCGAGGATCTCCTCCACGATGCGCTTGGTCTTGCCGTACGGATTGGGCAGGTCGAGCCCGGTGGGCGAGTCTTCGACCAGGGGCAGCCGCTCCGGCTGTCCGTACACGGTGGCCGAGCTGGAGAAGACCACTGTCGGGATGGACTCGGCAGCCATGAGCTTGAGCACAGCGACAGCCGATCCGATGTTCACGTCGTAGTACCGAAGCGGATCGGCCACCGACTCGCCGACCGCCTTCAATCCTGCGAAGTGGATGACCGCGTCCAGCGGAGCGTTCTCCGACACGAATGTGCGCACCCGGGCCTCGTCGCGGATGTCCGAGACGAGGAGAGGGATGCCGGCCCCGGTGATTTCTCCCGCCCGAACGAGCGCTTCGAGTGAGGAGTTCGACATGTCGTCCACAACGACGACCTCGTGTCCGGCTTCCAGAAGCGCGATCGCGGTGTGCACGCCGATATAGCCGGCGCCACCGGAGAGGAGTACTCGCACTCCCCCACACTACGAGAGCACCGCTCACGGGCGCGATCAGCCGGTCGGGTAGTCGGCGTTGTACCGATCGAGCACGTCGGCGATCGGAGCATCCAACGCCAGATGATGCTTGTCGAGATAGAGGCCACGACGACAGAATCGACGCAGGTCGCGCTCGCTGTGCGAGACGAAGAACAGCGTCCGCCCGTCTGCCAGCAACTCGTCGATGCGCGTGTAGCACTTCTCTCGGAACGCGCGATCGCCGACGGCGAGCACTTCGTCGACCAGAAGGATCGGCTCTTCCAGCTGCGACACCACGCTGAAGGCCAAGCGCACCTTCATCCCGTTGCTCAGATGCTTGTAGGGGGTGTCGACGAAGTCGTCGAGCTCGGCGAAGTCGATGATGCCGTCGAAGCGGCGCGAGACCTCGGCCCGCGGCATCCCATGCAGTCCGGAGGTCAGCCGCACGTTCTCGCGGACCGTCAGGTCGCCGACGAAGCCGCCCGTGATCTCGATCAGCGGTGCGACTCCCCCGGTGACGCGCACCGAACCCTCGTCCGGGAGGAGGACGCCGGCGACGAGTTTGAGCAGCGTGGACTTCCCCTGCCCGTTCCGGCCGACCACACCGATCGACTCGCCGGGCGCGACGGTGAAGCTCACGTCCCGCAGGGCCCAGAACTCACCGGGTCGCGAGCGCCGGTTCGACCCGGCGAAGAGGTCCTTGAAGCTGCGCCGGCCGCGACGGTTCCGTCGGAACCGGACCCCGAGATCCTCCACCTCGATCGCGTGGGTCATCACAGCTCCTTCAACACGGGGCGTTCGAGCCGGCGGAACACGACAATTCCGAGCACGAGGATCAGGAGCGACATGACGGCTCCGATGGACACCACCCACGGGTCCCACTCCTCCGGGAAGAAGCCCACGCGATAGAGCGCGAAGATTCCGGCCAGCGGATTGAATGCCGCGAGCGTCTCGAACACCCCGGGCAGGTCCGAGACGCCGTAGATGACGGGCGACGCGTAGAACAGCGCCCGCAGGATCAACTTCGTCGTGCGCTCCAGATCGCTCCAGAGGACGCACAACGGCGCCACCAGCAACCCGAGCCCGACAAGCAGAGCGGTCTGCAGCACCATCGCGACGGGGAAGAGGAGCAATCCCCAGTTGAGCTGAATGCCCGGACCCGCGAAGAGGATGAACAGGACCAGCACCGGGATCGAGCAGAGGAACTCGATGCCCTTGCTGAGCACGATGCGGTTGACCCAGATCGACCGCGGGATCGCCGTCGATCGCACCAGCCGCGCGTCCTTGTTGAAGGCCCGTGTGAAATCGGACACCGCTGAGTTGAACCACACCCACGGCAGCAGGGCGACGATCAGGAAGACGATGTACGGCTCATGTCCGACAGTGCGGTCGAAGATCTGCGTGAAGACGAACCAGTAGATGGCGCTCATCACCAGCGGGTCGAGGATCGACCACAGATATCCGAGCGCGCTGGTGGCGTACCTGACCTTCAGATCACGCGCCGACAGCAGCCACAGCGAGTGGACGTAGCGCCGGGCTGATCCGGGGGCGCCGACGGCGGCAGTGGTCACGGGTCGAGTCTATGCGGGCCCGCTCACGCCAGTTGATTGCCCCACATCGACAGCGCGGAGCCGATCGCCATGTGCATGTCAAGGTACTGATAGGTGCCGAGACGGCCGCCGAACAGAACACCCTCCTCGCCCTTCGCGAGCTCGCGGTAGGCCAGAAGGCCGGCGCGGTCGTCAGGCGTATTGACGGGGTAGTAGGGCTCGTCCTCGGCGGAGGCGAAGCGGGAGAACTCGCGCATGATCACCGTGCGATCCCGGGGGTACCGCTCGGAGCGCTCGGGGTGGAAGTGCTTGAACTCGTGGATGCGCGTGTACGGCACATCGGCGTCGGCGTAGTTCATCACCGACGTGCCCTGATAATCGCCGACCTCCAGCACCTCCTCCTCGAAGTCCAGGGTCCGCCAGGACAGTGCACCCTCGGCGTAGTCGAAGTACCGGTCCACCGGCCCGGTGTAGACGACCGGCAACTGCCCGACCACTGCCTTCTTGTGCAGGGGCTGCGACTCGTCGAAGAAGTCGGTGTCCAGTCGCACCTCGATGTTCGGGTGGTCGGCCATTCGCTCCAACCACGCCGTGTACCCGTCGGTGGGCAGCCCCTCCCAGGTGTCGTTGAAGTACCGGTTGTCGTAGGTGTAGCGCACCGGGAGCCGGCTGATGACCTCGGCAGGAAGTTCGGTCGGGTCGGTTTGCCATTGCTTGGCGGTGTAGTCCCGGATGAACGCCTCGTAGAGAGGCCGCCCGATGAGTGCGATGCCCTTCTCCTCCAGGTTCCGAGCCTCGGCGACATCGAACTCGCCCGCGAGCTCCTGGATGAGCGCCCGCGCCTGATCCGGCGAGTACGCAGCAGTGAAGAACTGGTTGATGGTTCCGAGGTTGATCGGCAGCGGGTAGACGACGCCGCGGTGGTTGGTGTACACGCGGTGCACGTAGTCGGTGAACGTGGTGAACCGGTTGACGTACTCCCACACGCCGGGATTGGAGGTGTGGAACAGATGCGCCCCGTAGCGGTGGACCTCGATACCGGTCTGCGTCTCGTTCTCGCTGTAGGCGTTGCCCCCGATGTGGGAACGGCGATCGATGACCGTCACCTTGCGACCCGCCGCCGCGGCCCGTTCCGCGATGGTGAGGCCGAAGAACCCGGAGCCGACGACGAGGAGATCCATGCATCCCATTTCTATACCGCGGTGAGCCACGCAGACCGCGCGACGGCTGTCAAGTTTACCGAGCCGGGCATCAGTCGGCGGACGGTCCCTCGGGCACGGCTTCCACCGCCCCCATGCCGGCAGGCTGTGCCCCCGCTTTGCTGAAGGAGAACACGCGGTGCAGCACATAGGTGACGACGACCAGAAGCACCGTGACCACGAGCTGGCTGATGAGCTTCTCCCCGGCGCTGTCGAAACCGAGGATCGAGGCGGAGAACCAGGACAGCACCAGATTCGCGATCAAGGACCCGAACGTCACAGAGGTGAACTTGAGGAATTCGCGCACGGGGTGCCCGGTCCCGCGGAAGACGAATCGTCGCTGCAGCAGGAACGATGTGAGGTTCGACACGAGCCAGCTGAAGGTGATGGCGATCGCGTAATCGCCGGGAACGCCGGCCGCGTGCAAAAGCAGCAGCGCGACGGTGAACAGACCGTAGGAGAACGCTGTATTCAGCCCACCGAAGAAGAGGTAGCGAACCTCGGGGCGTCCGGCGATCCGGGCAATAAGGCTGCGCACAGCCCGAAACCTTACACCGCCGCGCTGTGCTGATCAGCCGGGTTCAGCTCTTACCCTTGTCAGGTCGATACAGCCTTCGCCTCCAGGAGACCTGATGCGCCCTGCCGTCCGGGCCCGCGGAACGATCATCGCGGCGGTCTTCAGCGTTCTCGCCTACAGCGCGATCTTCCTCGTGCCGGTTCTGACATCGCCGCCGGGTCCGCTGCGTTCCATGAGGACAGCGTTCTGGCATGACCAGCTGGGGTATCTCAGCATCGTGGCGAACGCCGCTGCAGGCAATTACGAGGTAGTCGAGCCGATGACGCTCACCGGCGTCAACCACTATCCCCGCTCGTACTACGTCGGCGTCGGAGCGATCGCCCACCTCGTCGGAATCGAACCCGTCGTCGCGTGGAATGCCGTGTCCATCGCGATGCAGCTTGCCGCGGTCGCGATGCTGGCGGTCACCATGTCGATCCTCGCGCGTCGCTGGTGGGCGGGGCTCTTCGCGTCGGCTCCGTTCGTCGTCGGAACGCTGTCCTTCGTGACCGGCGGTGGCTGGCGCACTCCTCTCGACAGTCACGCGGTGCTGTGGGGCCCCTACGGCGTGATGTTCTCGAGCAACGCTGAAACCGCGGGGCTGAGTGTCATCGTCGTCGTCCTGTGCTCGCTCGCGCTCGTCTGGGCCAGACCGACGTCCAGACCCGCGCGCATCACGGTGAGCATCGGCTCCGCCGCAGCCCTCGGGGCGTTGTCGGGGTTCCAGACCTACAGCTTCATCACCGGCGTGTACCTGGTTGCGGCCATCACCGCGGCGGTGTTCCTTTGGAGAGCCCGATGGTGGTGGTGGGTCGCCTCGGGTGTCGCCGTGCTCGTCGTCATCGTCGGCGGGCCCCTCGTCGCCGACCGTGCCGGCCAGCTGCCCGCTCTGGTGTTCGGGCTCCTCGTCGCCGTTCCCGGCATCCTCCTGGGTGTCGCGAAGTCGCGGGGAATGCTGGTCCTTTACGGGATGATCCTTGCAGCGGTGGCGGCTCCGCCGATCCTCTGGACGGTGAGCGGCATTCTCTCGGGCGACCCGTTCCTCACCTACCGAGTGGCGTCGAATGAGAATCTCGGCGTGGCTCATCGAGAGACACTGATCGCATCACTCCCGGTGGCCCTGCCGATCCTGGTGCTTCTGCTCATCGCCATCACGCGGCGCGACCGCTTCGCCACTCCGGTGCTGTCAGCGGCCGTGCTCACGGCGGCGCTGCTCTCGCTGAATGACCTGTGGGGCGCGAATGCCGAGCCGTACAGGTTCTGGATCGACATGTTCTTCCTCACAGGCGTGGTCGGCGCCATCGTCGCTTGTCTCATGGCCGGGGCGCCGGGCGCACTCGGGAGCAGACGGCGCGTCAGGCCGGCCGTCATCGCCGCCGCCGCCGTCGCCGCGGTCGTCTACGCCCTCTCCCTCGCTGATGCCGTCGCGTTCGTCGTGGACCCGGAGATGTCTGAAACGTGGAACCCCATGAGCTCGCGTGAGCAGGCCATCGCCTCCGCAGCCCGCACCGCCGGCGCTGAAGAGCCCGGGCTGATCGCGACGGACTCGTGCGTGGACCCACGGACGACGAAGATCACCTCCCAGCAGACGATCGCCTATTACTATCTCGGGATGGCATGGCCGGCGCAGGTCGACGCCGTGGGCGGGCTGATCGAAGGACGTCTGGAAGGCACGCTGGACGGAACGGACATCGCAGCCTCGGGTACCCGGTGGCTCCTGACTGACACGTCGTGCGCGCCCGTGCAGCTGAATGGAATCGACGAGATCGATGCGCAGAGGTTCCCCTTCGAGGGCGGAGAGATCGTGCTGACCCGCATCGACGCACGTTGAGCGCGAAGGGAGTGAGAGTCGACCTCGACTAAGCTCAGAAGCTGTTTGACCTCGCGCTGGATGCGCTCGCGGTGGACGGGATATGGCCCACGCCGCGCGAAAGGAGTCTCACGTGAGCACGCCCACGATCAGCGTCGTCGTGCCCGCATACAACAACGGACGAACTCTCGACGAGACCCTGCGCTCGGTCCTCGACCAGGACGTCAGCGGCCTCGAGCTCATTGTGGCCGACCATTCCTCATCGGACGACACTGCGGCCGTCATGAGCCGGTTCGCCGACGACGATCGGGTGACACTGCTCTCGACTCCGGCCGGTGGCGGCGCCGGCCGGAACTGGAATCGGGTCACAGAGGCCGCATCGGGCGAGTTCATCAAACTCGTCTGCGGTGACGATGTGCTGCGCCCAGGAGTCCTGAAGCGACAGGTGGAGATTCTGCGCGGCAGCGGTGCCGTTCTGACCGCCTGCCGGCGGGACGTCGTGGATTCCGAAGGACGGGTGGTCGTCAAAGGATGGGGCCTGCGCGGGATCGGCCGCCCGATGCCGGGGAAGAATGCGGTGCGCGCCGCGGTGCGCGCAGGATCGAATCTCTTCGGGGAACCGGCCTCGGTCATGATGAGACGTGAGGCGCTGACCGAGACGGGGGGTTGGTTCGATCGTTTCCCCTACCTCATCGACCAGGCCACCTACAGCAGGGTTCTCCTGCACGGATCGTTCGCCCCTGACTCGACGGTGGGTGCGACCTTCCGCATGAGCGCCAGTCAGTGGAGCGTTGCTCTCGTCCGTGAGCAGTCGGGGCAGGCGCGGGCCTTCCACGCATGGGTGAGGAGCCGATACCCCGATGTCGTGACAGCGGGAGACGTCCGAATGGGCGACCTGCGGGCGGGGATCATGGCTCGCGCGCGTCGGCTGTCCTATGGTCTGCTGAAGAGGAGGATGCGGTGAGCATGGATCACGGGTACGAGCACCGCATCAGCATCGTCATCCCCGTCTACGGCGGAGAGCGCACTCTGGAGGGAGTGATCCAGGAGATCGCTCCGCTGGTCGACGGCTTCCGCACCCCCGGCGGACACCCCGCACGAGTGGACGAAGTGGTCCTGGCCTATGACCGCGGCCCGGATGATTCCGCCAGGGTCATCCGTGAGCTCGCTCAGCGATACACCTGGGTGAAGCCTGTCTGGCTGAGCCGCAACTTCGGCCAGCACGCAGCGACGCTCGCAGGCATGGCCAGTTCGGGAGGAGAGTGGATCGTCACGCTCGACGAGGACGGTCAGCACGACCCAGCCCAGATCAGCTCCCTCCTCGATGTCGCACTGAGAGAGCGAGCCGATCTCGTCTACGCCGACCCTGTCAATCGAGCGCCTCACGGATTCGTCCGGAACACGGCGTCGAAAACCTCGAAGCGCATCCTGGAAAGCGTGCTGGGCGGAGGCCGGGCATCTCACTTCAACAGCTTCCGCCTCATGCTCGGCGAGATCGGCCGCAGCGTCGCCGCGTACGCAGGCACGGGCGTGTACCTCGACGTCGCCTTGTCCTGGATCGCCTCCACGGTGGAGACCGCGCCGGTGACACTGCGTGAGGAAGGCGACCGACGGTCCGGCTATTCATACCGACGCTTGATCGCCCACTTCTGGCGCATGGTCCTGACTTCGGGCACTCGTGGCCTTCGGCTCGTGACCGCGGCAGGGGTCATCTTCTTCATCGGCGGGATCATCTTCGCGATCTATCTCACGATCGCCCGTTTCGTCTCCGGCGACATACCCGACGGGTGGACGTCGCAGATGGTTCTGACCGCGCTCGGCACGGGTTTCATCCTGGTCTCCCTCGGGATCATCGCTGAGTACTTGGGAGTGGCGGTCAACACCGCGCTGGGGAAACCCGCCTATCTGATCGTGCGCGACCCCGCTTCGGGGCCTCTCGGGCACACGAACCCGGTCTCGGAACCGGACACCTCCACCTCCCCCTCCGGTCACGGATGACACGACGCTGGATCATCGGACGCGGGTTGCTCGGTCGAGCGATCGCCCGAGTTCACGACGACGAGGCCTTCGCAACGCTCATCCCGTGGGCGGAGCCTGACTCGGCGGTTCAGGCGATGAGCGACGGTCTGTCGTCGTTCGCTGAGGGAGATGACGACCTCGAGATCTACTGGTCGGCTGGCCGCGGAGTCACCTCCACGCCGGCAGAGCAACTGGAGATCGAGGTCGATGTCTTCCGCCGTTTTCTGCTGGCGATCATGGCGCTGCCACCGCATCGCCGCGCACGCCTCACTTTCTTCCTGGCCTCTTCGGTTGGCGGCGCCTATGCGGGATCCGGGTCGCCACCGTTCACCGAGGCCACGCCGACCAGTCCACTGTCGAACTACGGTCGCGCGAAGCTGCAGATGGAACAGCTGCTGACCGATGCCACATCGCAAGGCGGCTGGCGGTCGTTCATCGGCAGGATCACCAACATCTACGGCGCCGGGCAGGACCTCACGAAGGCGCAAGGACTGATCTCGGCGCTGATCCGCGGACACCTCAACGGCCAGCCCATTCCCGTCTACGTACCACTGGACACGCTGCGCGACTACATCTACGAAGACGATTGCGCCGCTGTAGTGGCCGCCGCGATGCGACGAACACGCGCCGTCGACGCAGGATCGACCGTCGTGAAGATCATCGGCACGATGCGCGCGGTATCCATCGGCGCCCTGCTCGCCGAGCTGACGCGACTGCGCCGCCGGCGGGGCCCGATCGTCCTCGGGGGCGGCGATGCGAGAGGGCAATCCCTGGACCTGAGGGTGAAGTCGATCGTCTGGCCCGAGTTGGACGGGCTCGTGCGGACGACCCTTCCCGAAGGACTCAGCCGCGTGTACGCTGCTCAGCTCTCGGGACGGCTGAATCCTCTGTAGGCTCCGTCGGCGCCGGTGGGACGTTCCCGGCCACCGGAGCTCCAGCCCGCTGACGAAAACGAACGACCATCCAGCCCGCCACGAGGGCGGCGCAGAGGATGTACGCCGCGATCATCGCTCCGAATCCCGGAGGCCGGAACCTCACGGTGATGACGTCACCGGGAGCGGCCCCAGAAGCGTCCACTGTCAGGAGCCATCCCCGGACCGGCTGATCGAACCCCGCGCCGTCGACCGAGTACCCGGGATAATCCAGGCGACTCAGAACGATGCGCCCATCGTCACCGACGTCGTCGACTCGGAGCGTGACCGCCGTATCCGATTGCGCAATGGTCGTGACCTCGGTTCCCGTTCCCGTGTAGACCACGCCTCCGGCACCCGGGATCGGCTGGGAACGCTCCAACCGCCACGTGAAGTCGCCGTCGTCGACGATGCGCCAGCCCGCGGGAGCGTCGGGAGCACGTGGGAACGTCTCCTTCATCGCGATGATCGTCGAGACCCCCATCAGATCCGCCACCGGGAGGCCGGTGTCCGGGTCCGTCGACCACAACGTCTCGAGCGCCTCGTCGCAGGTCGAGCCCCGGAGGTCGGAGCACAGGTCGTTGGAGAAGCGCGAGTAGGGCAGAACGGTGTAGAGGCTCCCGACGTGGGCCGGGCTGAGGTACCACAGATTGCCGAGCAGCCGTTCGTCGAAGCTCGCTTCGCGCCCACCGTCCGCGTAGATGTCTCCGACCACGATGGCATCACCGGGAGCATCCGAAACCACGGCGCTCATCCGTGACACGCTGTCCGGCACGGCGAACTTCGGCAGCGGCGTGGCCGGGAAGACGAGCAGCTGAGGAACCACCAGGAGCACCGTCACCACGAGTCCCGCTCCGACCGCGATGACCGTCCTGGTGCGTTCGGTCGCCGGCCACTTCTTCTCCCATGCCACGAACACCAGGCCGCAGAGTGCCGCTGCCTGGACGATGACGATGGTCGCGATGCCTTTCCACCCGCCAGGGGTGTTCCCGTAGGACAGGAGCGCGGTGAGCACGATGAGGGCGCCCGACCAGGCGATTCCACGGCGCGTGATCCGTGATGGGAACGTCCTCGTCGCCATGACGGCGACCAGGATGACGACGGGCAGCGCGAGATAGGGCATGAAACGGACCGGCCACCGGATCGGACCGACGTCACTCGGACCCACGACGATCAGCAGCACGATCGTCGCCAAGACGAGGAGGGGGATGCAACGACGGGCTGCATCCCGTGCCATCGGGAGGAAGAGGGGAACGAACGGAAGGATCCAAGCGATGTAGACCAGAGGCGCATCGGTCACCGGCCCCCACCACGAACCGATCGATGCACTGCCCATCGGGGACGCTGTCGACGCGAGGTCGGTCAGATCCGCACTGAGGAACCAGGTGTTGAGGATCTCGAAGCCGGCTCGCTCCGTCACGGGAGCCGTGAGCAGAGCAGGCAGGTAGATGGCGATGGTCAACAGCCCACCCCACACCGAGGCGGCGAGAACCCTCAGGATGCGACCCCTGTCGCGGGCGACGACAGCACGGATAAGACTTTCGACCAGCACGACGATCAGGATCAACACGCCGAACACGTAGCCGAAGGTGATGAGCACGTAGCTGCTCACCAGGTAGGGCCACGGAGATCGACCGTCCTCGGCCAGACGGCGCAGGGCCCACCAGACCCAGGGGAAGACGGCGGCGTTGAACAGACCCGTCGCCCACGATGTCGCATCCATGTAGACGGTGAAACCGCTCATGGGGACGAGCAGCCCCGCCAGGGCCGACCACGAAGCCCCGGCTCCGAACGAACGGGCCAAGAGGAAGACCCCACCCGACATGATCATGAGGAACGCGATCTTGACGATCGCTCCGTGCAACGTCGGCTCCTCCATCGCCCGCGCTCCGAGCGCGACAAGCCATGTGACCGGATTGAGCAGACCCCATTGCCCCTCGGCGAAGTAGTTACCCGCCTGCCATGCGTAGGGCTCGAGAACGGGAATGCGACCTTGGAGAAGATGATCGCCGAGTTCCCACCACTGTCCGAAGGCCCCGGTCTGGCTGTCGTCGGCGAAATAGAAGTCACGGTTGAAGGCGAATCGGACGGCGCCCACGATCGCTGTCGCCACCACTGACAGCATCGCCCAGAGAGCGGCCGGGGCTCGAACGGTTTTCCTGGGAGACACGGGTCGCCAATCAAAAAGAGTACGGGCGAGGAGAGGCCCGATAATGCTAGCAACGCGCTCAGGCGGTGCTCGCACGACGAACGAGCGGGATGTGAAACGATTGGCGTGTGAAAGGCATCATCCTCGCGGGCGGAAGCGGCACCAGACTTCACCCGATCACGCTGGGCGTCTCCAAGCAGCTGATCCCGGTCTATGACAAGCCGATGGTGTACTACCCGCTGTCGACCCTCATGCTCGCGGGCATCCGCGACATCATGATCATCACGACACCGCACGACGCGCCGTTCTTCGAGCGACTCCTGGGTGACGGGTCCGGATTCGGAGTCAACCTGACCTTCGCGCAGCAGCCGTCACCCGACGGCCTTGCGCAGGCCTTCACGATCGGCGCGGATTTCATCGGCGATGACAAGGTCGCCCTGGTGCTCGGCGACAACCTCCTGTACGGACCCGGTCTGGGAACGCAGCTCAAGCGTTATACCGACATCGACGGTGGTGCGGTGTTCGCGTACTGGGTGGCAGAACCCACCGCCTACGGAGTGGTGGAGTTCGATGATGACGGCCGAGCGGTGTCCTTGGAAGAGAAGCCGACCGCTCCGAAGAGCAACTACGCGGTACCGGGTCTCTACTTCTACGACAATGAGGTGGTGGGCATCGCTCGCAGCCTGAAGCCGAGCGCCCGGGGCGAGTACGAGATCACGGACATCAACCGGGCTTACCTGCAGAGAGGGGCCCTGCACGTTCAGGTGCTCCCCCGCGGGACGGCGTGGCTGGACACCGGGACCTTCGATCAGATGACCGACGCCGCCGACTACGTGCGGACCATCGAGCGACGCACCGGCATGCGGATCGGCGTACCGGAGGAGGTCGCCTGGCGGCAGGGGTTCCTCTCGGACGACGAGTTGCGGACGCGTGCTCAGGCGCTCGTGAAGTCCGGGTACGGGACATATCTTCTCGAGCTTCTGGAAAGAGGTCGTTGATGGCTCATCTGCTCGTGACGGGAGGCGCCGGCTTCATCGGCTCGAATTTCGTGCACCACGTGCTCGAGAACACGGACCACCGAGTGACGGTGCTGGACAAATTGACCTACGCCGGCAACCTCGCCTCGCTGTCCGGGCTCCCCGACGAGCGCTTCGCCTTCGTCCGCGGCGACATCGCCGACGCGGAGCTCGTCGATGATCTGGTGAGTGGATCCGACGCGATCGTGCACTATGCAGCCGAGTCGCACAATGACAATTCTCTGCACGACCCGCGGCCCTTCCTGGACACCAACATCATCGGCACCTACACGCTGCTCGAAGCTGCCAGGAAGTACGGCACCCGTTTCCATCACATCTCCACCGACGAGGTCTACGGCGACCTCGAGCTCGACGATCCGGCGCGTTTCACCGAGTCGACGCCGTACAACCCCTCCTCGCCCTACTCCTCCACCAAAGCAGGCAGCGATCTGCTGGTGCGTGCTTGGGTGCGCTCGTTCGGCGTACAGGCGACCATCTCCAACTGCTCGAACAACTACGGGCCCTACCAGCACGTGGAGAAATTCATTCCACGTCAGATCACGAACGTCATCCGAGGTATCCGGCCGAAGCTCTACGGCAACGGCGAGAACGTGCGCGACTGGATTCACGCCGACGACCACTCCTCGGCTGTCCTGACGATCCTTGACAGGGGCTCGATCGGCGAGACATATCTCATCGGCGCGGATGGAGAGAAGGACAACAAGACCGTCATCGAGCTGATCCTCACGCAGATGGGGCAACCCGCCGACGCATACGATCACGTCACCGACCGCGCTGGACACGACCTCAGGTATGCGATCGATTCGGGCAAGCTGCGCGCCGAACTCGGTTGGCAGCCGCGCTACCGCGACTTCGAGGCCGGCCTGCGCGCGACCATCGATTGGTATCGCAGCCACGAAGACTGGTGGGCTGCGACCAAGGATGGCGTGGAAGCGTTCTACGCATCGAAGGGTCAGTAGACGGTGACGATCGGGTTCGGCAAACGCCTGACCCACACTGCCACGCCGATTCCGGGGCTGGTCGTGTGGGACCTGCCGGTCCACGGCGACAGCCGCGGGTGGTTCAAGGAGAACTGGCAGCGCGAAACGATGGTGCGCGCCGGTCTTCCGGACTTCGGACCGGTACAGAACAACATCTCCTTCAACGACGCCGTGGGCACGACCCGCGGCATTCACGCTGAGCCGTGGGACAAGTGGATCTCCGTTGCGACCGGGCGAGTGTTCGGCGCCTGGGTGGATCTGCGCGAGGGCCCGACCTTCGGCGCGGTGTTCACCGCGGAACTCGATCCCTCGCGTGCGATCTTCGTCCCCCGCGGGGTGGGCAACTCCTACCAGACGTTGGAACCCGACACCGCGTACACCTACCTCGTCAACGATCACTGGTCTGCGGAGGCTCCCTACACCTTCCTCAATCTGGCCGACGAATCCGTCGCGATCGACTGGCCCATCCCTCTGGATCGCGTCGAGATGTCGGCGAAGGACAAAGCTCATCCTCGCTTGGCCGACGTGAGGCCCATGGCACCGCGACGCATCCTCGTCCTGGGCGCGAAGGGCCAACTCGGTCGCGCACTCCGGCGGGAGTTCGCCGATTCCGCGCACGTCGAGTTCGCCGATCGTGAGGACCTCGATCTGGATTCCCCCGACCTCGCACAGGCCAGGCGGTGGCGCGAATACGGCGCCATCGTCAATGCCGCAGCTTTCACGGCCGTCGATCTCGCGGAGACCGAGGAGGGACGCGGCGCAGCGTGGAGAACGAACGTCGCCGGCGTCACGAGGTTGGCCGCGATCGCGTCCTCCCACGGCGTGACCGTGGTACATGTCTCGAGCGACTACGTCTTCGACGGCGCCCTGCCGCGCCCGTACCGGGAGGACGATCCGATGGCGCCCCTCGGCGTGTACGGGCAGACGAAGGCGGCGGGCGACGCGGTCGTAGCGGCGTCACCTCGCCACTACATCGTCCGGACGTCATGGGTGATCGGCGACGGGAAGAACTTCGTTCGCACGATGCAGAACCTCGCCGAGCGCGGAATCGATCCCGCTGTCGTCGACGATCAGATGGGCCGTCTGACGTTCGCGGAGGACATCGCTCGTGGCATCCGGCATCTGCTCGCCACCGCAGCTCCGTTCGGAACCTACAACCTCACCGGATCCGGCGAACCGGCCAGCTGGGCCGAAGTCGCGCGAGAGGTCTACCGCCTCAACGGCCACGACCCGGGGCGGGTCAAGCCGGTGTCCACCGAGCAGTATTTCGCATCGGCGACCGCCCCGGTCGCCCCGCGGCCACGCAACAGTGTGCTCGATCTCGAGAAGATCGAAGGCGTGGGATTCGCGACGCCGACGTGGAACGACGGACTGCGCGCCTATCTCACCGGGCACGGGGGGCTTCAGACCATCGACGAGTGACGAGCAGCTCGTCCACGTTCTCGGCTCAGGGTGCGCCCGGCAGAGACTCGCAGGCAATCCCGTCGGCGTCCCCATCCAACTGTGCAACATCGCCGTAGTGCGGATAGTAGGTTTCGAACCACGCCTGGGCTTGGGACCACGTTGCGAAGTCCGTGCAGTTCTTGGTGTTTCCGGGATTCGCCGGAGGTCCCGGCGGCTGGGGTGCGGGCGTCTGTGCCGCTACCGTGACGGGACGAGATGTCTGGGTGAGGGTCACGTACCCGGTCAAGCTCCCGGTCACGCGAACCGCAACCGATCTTCCAGCAAGCCCCTCAGAAAGCGCCAAAGCATTGCCTCCGCCGTAGTAAGCACCGTTCACATACCAGGCGTACGCGAGAGTGGTTCCCGCAGTCCACGCTCCCGCGTCCGCCGTCAGCGTGTTTCCGACTTTCGGGGTACCGACGATCGAGGGAATGGTCGAGCTGAGACATCCCAGGTTCTCCGCAGCGGCGTCGCTCACGACCGAGGAGCCGCCCATGACGACCCGGGCGGACGGTGAGAGCTTAGTGATGGCGTTGCGCACCATTTCGGGAACGCAGTTGGGCGAGGTCAAGTAGAGGGGTGCTCCCACAACGCCCGCGATCGCCGCGGCCGACAACGCGTCAGGGAAGTCGGCTCCCGTAGCGATGAACGCCACCGAAGCAGGAGAAGTCGACGACCCCGAGGAGTTGATGGCGACGGCTGTCTCGTATCGGTCTCGGCCACCCGATCGGGTGACTGAGTACCCGGATCGGGTGAGCTCGCTTTCGATGCTGGAGGAAACTGCACCCGAACTGCTACCAGCGATCGTTATCTCAGTGACTCCCAGACGTCGAAGTTCCTCATGAACCGTCGCGGTTACGGAGGAGGCAAGTCCATCCACCAGGATGACCGGCGCAGCCTTCGCGCCTGCGACGGCAGACGCGGCCAGCGCGTCGGGGAAGTTCCGCCCGGTGGCGAGGTACGCGGAGCTCGATGAAGAGAAGATCCGTGAGATCGCCAAGCCCGTCTCGTAGCGGTCTTTCCCGCCGAGCCGGGTGACCGGGGCGTACAGAGCAAGACGGGAAGCCACTGTCTCGGAAACGGCGCCCGTCGATCCGACGACGTAGATATTGCGCGGCTCCAGACGAGATATCTCGGATTCAACGGCGGACGGCAGGGAATCCGGCGAGGTGAGAAGCAACGGCCCACCGAGACTGGCTGCCGCCGCTGCAGCAGAGAGCGCGTCCGGGAAGTCGGTCCCCGTCGCGACGAACGCGGCGGTCACCCCTGCGTCGAAGCGACTCGACGCCGCGACGGCCGTCTCGTAACGACTGACCCCTGACAATCGAGTGACGCCGGCATCGAAGGCCAACGTCGGTCCTGTACCCGGCTCACCCCCGTCCGCACCGCCGACCATGACCGTCGGGAGTGTGATCGGCGTCGCACCACAGTCACCGGACAGTTGCGCCCGCACCGCCTCGATCTCCGCAGGGTCAGCGCTCAGACTCCATCGGTACTTCGTGAGAACCCATCCCACGATGTACTCGCAGGTGTACGCGGAGTTCGTCGGCAACCATTCCGCAGGATCGTGGTCGGATTTCGACTGGTTCGCGGAACTGGATGCGGCGACGAGGGCGTATGGGACCTCTGTGTCGTTGGCGAATGCTCGGCGCTGGTCGTCGTCCCACGCCCACGCGCCTGAACGCCATGCTTCGGCAAGGGCGACAACGTGATCGATCTCGATCTCAGCGGGGGTGGTTGCAGTGACGCCGTCGTACGGCGAAACCCAGGTTCCCCCACTCAGCGCGCAACCTCCGCCCACGCTGACCGGCGAAGTCGACTCCTCGATGAGAACCTCGTAGCGCGTGTTGCAGCCATCTGCATCCGCGTCGACCCAGTGATCGAAGCGGTCTCGGCTGTAGGCGGGCGTCGTCGACTCGTTGCTCTGTGTCAACAGCGAAGGTAGCTGTGCGGCCGTGACTTCTTCAGCACTGACCGGCTGGGCGGTGGACAGCAACGAAAGCAACAGAGCAGCACTGGCCGAAACTGCCGAAAGGGTACGCAAAGACACGGACGGGCGCCTTTCATCGGGATGTTACGTCGCAACCGCGTCTCGCCAGGTTATGCGCGAGCTCTCGTGAAGCGCGTGAGTCGGGGCCCGACGCGCCGTGCGAGATCGTCGAAACTGAGGGAGCGACGGAAAGACGCTCTCCTCCAGCACGTCGTTCACAGCGCTGGACAAAGCGACTGCGAGGCCCCTGGGTTCAGCCGGCGCCTACGACGAGTCGGGGGATGCCGGTCCATTCTGCAGGATCAGTCGTGTTGCGCCCGTCTACCAGGAGGCGGAGCCCGGGAAGGTCAGCGGGCCTCAGAACCCGGTACTCGGCGTGATCGGTATGCAGCACGGCCAGGTCGACCTCATCGCCCAGTCGGTAGGGCTCCAACCCGAGCGCGCGGAGCTCGTCGTCGCCGAAGAGCGGGTCGTGAACACGCACCTCTGCGCCCTGTTCGCGGAGCGCCGCCACCGTGGGAAAGACACCGGAGAAAGCCGTCTCCTTGACGGCGCCGCGGTACGCCGCGCCCAGGACAACGGCGCGGAGGCCCTGCAGTGACCCGAGCAGACCCGCCGCCTGCTCGACGAGACGGCTCGGCATCGAGGCGTTGAGCAGGCGCGCCGAACGGACGATGTCCGCACCGGGATCCGTCGACAGGTACAGCCGGGGGTAGACCGGGATGCAGTGGCCGCCGACGGCGATGCCCGGCCGGTGTATGTGACTGTAGGGCTGCGAATTGCAGGCCTCGATCACCTGATACACGTCGATCCCGTGCTCGGCGGCGAACAGCGCGTACTGGTTCGCCAGGCCGATGTTGACGTCGCGATACGTGGTTTCAGCGAGCTTGGCCATCTCTGCCGCCTCGGCGCTGCCCAGGTCCCAGACACCATTCGGCCGGGCCAGATCGTCGCGCTGATCGAACTGAAGCACGGCTTCGTAGAACGCGACAGCTTGCGCAGCGCCTTCCGGCGAGAGCGCGCCGACGAGCTTCGGGTACTTGCGCAGGTCGGCGAACACCCGGCCGGTGAGCACTCGCTCGGGCGAGAAGACGGCGTGGAAATCACGTCCCTCGACTAAACCCGATCCCGACTCGAGCAGGGGCTTCCACCGGCTGCGGGTGGTGCCGACGGGAAGCGTGGTCTCGTACGAGACGAGAGTGCCGGGGGTCAGATGCTCGGCGATCGAGCGAGTGGCAGCATCCATCCACGCGAAGTCCGGCTCCCAGGTCGCGTCGTCCACGAACAGCGGCACGACCACCACGACGACGTCGGCGCCCGGGATCGCCTCGGAATAGGATGTGGTCGCGCGCAGGCGACCGGCGGGGACGAGCTCCGCCAGCTTCACCTGCAGCTGCGCTTCGCCGGGGAACGGTTCGACGCCCGCGTTGACCGTGTCGACCGTGCGCTGGTTCACGTCCACGCCGATCACGTCGTGACCCGAGTCGGCGAACTGAACGGCGAGGGGAAGCCCGATCTTTCCGAGGGCCACGACGGCGATGCGCATGGATTCCATCCTAATTCGCGCGAAAGCCGAGCCCGCGCGCGAGACCGCGCCCACGTCCCTGAGCAGCCAGACGCCCTCCGGGGCGGCAGGGCAGAGGGACCCCCGCCGGACCCCGCCGGCGAGGATCCTCCGCTCAGCGCGCGCGCAGCGCCTCGATCACCCGGGTCGCCGCGTGGCCGTCGCCGTACGGCGCGGCATCCGTGTCGACGGGCCGTGCCCGCGTCACAGCCGTGGCGATCTCGTCCGCGGTCTCGACCAGCACGTTCCAACCGAGTTCGACCGTCTCCACCCACTCCGTCTCGTTGCGCACGGTGGTGCACGGGACCCGCAGCAGGAAGGCCTCCTTCTGCAGCCCGCCCGAATCGGTGACCACTCCCGCGCTCGCCAGCACGGCTGCGATGAGGTCGGGGTACGCCAGCGGCGCGTGAGCGATGAGCGACCCTTGCGAGAGCGGGATGCCGTGCGCTGCGGCCTTCGCGACGACACGGGGGTGCGCGAGCAGGACGACGGGCTTGTCGACCGCCGCCAGTCCCGTCACGACCGCCCGGAGCCGATCGGGGTCGTCGGTGTTCTCCGCTCGGTGGATCGTGGAGACGTAGAAGCCTCCGGGCGTGAGCGAGAGCTCCTCGAGGAGCGCCGAGGAGCGACCTGCGACCTCGTCCCGGACGGAGAGGAGCACATCGGTCATGACGTCGCCAACCAGCACCGTGCGTGCGGCGAGCCCCTCCCGCGTCAGGTGGTCGACGGCCACGTGCGTGGGAGCGAGCAGCAGATCGGCGGCGTGGTCGGTGAGCACACGGTTGTGCTCCTCCGGCATGCGTCGGTTGAACGAGCGCAATCCTGCCTCGAGGTGCGCCACCGGCACGTGCAGTTTGACCGCGCTCAGCGCTGCCGCGACCGTTGAGTTGGTGTCGCCGTACACGAGTACCCAGTCCGGCTGTTGGGCGTCGAACACGGCGTCCAACGCTGAGAGCATCGCACCGGTCTGCACGCCGTGCGAGCCGCTGCCGACCCCCAGATGCACGTCCGGCGCCGGGATGCCGAGGTCGTCGAAGAAGACGTCCGAGAGCATCGGATCGTAGTGCTGCCCGGTGTGGACGATGATGTGCTCGACACCTGCGGCGGCGGCGGCCGTCGCGATGGGGGCGAGCTTGACGAACTGCGGGCGCGCGCCGACGACGCTGACGATCTTCACGGGTGACCAGTCTACGGAACCACGGCGCGCCGCCCCGCCGGAAGACGAGGCGGACACCGAGCGATCATGCCCGCAGAGGCGGGTGGGATCGCCGTTGGTAGCGTGGTCGCGTGCGCATCCTCGTCGTGACCCCGTGGTTCCCGACGACGGCGGCTCCGCAGTCGGGACTCTTCGTCGCCCGCGAGGCGGCCGCGTTGGCGACGACCCATGAGGTTCGGGTTCTCCACCTGGACTGGACAGGTTCATTCGCGGACGAGGTGCCCGTGACGCCGCACACTACCCGGCGGGTCGTGCTGCGTCGGTCGCGTCCTCTCGACTTCGCCCGCTCACGCCGCATCGTCGAGCGCGCCGCCCGGAAGGCCGACGTACTCCACACCCATGCCCTCCCCGTCCTGCTGCCGTGGCTGGCGGACAGACCGCGGGCGTCGACGTGGGTGCACTCCGAGCACTGGTCGGGGCTGACCTCTCCCGAGACGGTGGGGCGCGGGGAGCGGGCGCTCCTTCCTCCGCTCGCCCGCCTGCTCGCCCGCCCGGACGCGGTCGTCGCCGAGAGCAGCCGGCTGGTGGACGCGATCCGGCCGCACCGCGACGCACCGGTGGACGTCGTCCCGTGCATCGTCCCCGAATCCACGGTCGCGCCATGGCCTGACGCGGAGCGCCTCGTCGCCGTCGGCGGCCTCATTCCGCGAAAGGGCCCGCTGATCGCCGTCGAAGCGGTCGCGGAGCTGCGCCGGCGGGGTCGTGACACGAGGCTCACGTGGGTGGGCGACGGGCCGCAGCGCACAGCAGCCGAGGCGCGGGCCTCGCAGCTCGGCGTCGGCGATGCGGTCGCCTTCACCGGCATCCTTCCCCCCGCCGGGGTGGCGGCGGAGCTCGATGCGGCGCGGTTGTTCGTATTGCCGACGCAGGGCGACAACTTCTGCGTCGTCGCCGCCGAGGCGCTCAGCCACGGGCGCCCGATCGTGAGCGGCGCCGCGACGGGAGCCGTCGACTACGCCGCGCCGCAGGTGAGCCGGTTCGTCGACACGGCGTCCGCCGGGGCTTACGCCGATGCGGTCGAGGAGCTGCTGTCGGCCACCGCGTCGTCGTCCGCACGGGAGGTGTCGGCCACCGTTCGCGGCCGCTTCGCGCCCGAGACCGTCCGTGACCTGCTCGACGACGTCTACCGGCGGGCGGGCGCGGGCGCATGACCGACCCCGCCGTCGACCTGGTCATCGCCGTCCACGACCCGGCGCGACGCATCGACCGGGCTGTGGCGTCGGCGCTGACCACGGTCGCGCCGCTGCGCGTCACCGTCGTCGCCCACAACACCGACCCGGCCGCCATCGCAGAACGGCTGGGGGCCGCCGGAATCGACCCGCGGGTGCGCGTCGTCGCTCTGGCCGACGGCGTCCGCAGTCCCGCCGGCCCCTTCAACCACGGCCTCGACCTCGCGACCGCGTCGTACACGTCGATCATGGGATCGGACGACGAACTCGAGCTCGGAGCGATCGACTCGTGGCTGACGCTCGCGGAGAGGACCGGCGCGGATGCCGTCATCACGCACCTGCGTCACGCCGGCGGCGTCGCCGTGCCCACGCCGCCGACGCGGCCCCGGACGCGTCGAGTACTGGATCCGGTCGCCGATCGGCTGAGTTACAGGTCGGCGCCGCTGGGCCTGGTGTCCCGCGCGCGCTTCGGCGACCTCCGGCTCACGGAGGGCGTGATGGTCGGCGAGGACCTGCCGCTGGTCACGCGACTGTGGTTCTCAGGCGCTCGCATCTCCTACGACCGCCGCGGACCGGCCTACCTCATCCATGACGACGCCGCCGACCGTACGACGATGACGCCGCGCCCGCTGGCGGATTCCTTCGCGTTCCTCCCCCACGTCTTCGACGCGCCCTGGTTCGCGGGGCTCCCCCCGGGCGCACGCGAAGCGGTCGTCGTCAAATTCCTGCGGATCCATCTCTTCGGGGCAGTCACCTACCGGCCGGATGCCGCGCTCTGGACGGCCGGCGAGCGGGCGGCGTTGAGCGACGCGGCCACACGGATGATCCGACACGGCGAGGGCGCCGAGCGGCTGCTGTCTCGCCGCGATCGCGTCCTGCTCGACGCAGCGCTCGACCCCCGCAGGCCCGCGGAGGAACTCATCGCCGCGGCGGCGCGGCGACGCCAGTTCTCGCGACCGGGCGCGCTGCTACCGCGCTCGCTGCGGTATGCGCTGCATCGGGAGGCGCCGCTGCGCTTCGCCGTGGCATCCGCACTGCAACTGCGCTGAGCGCCGCCGAGATCAGCGCGCCGCGAGCGCGGCGATCGCTCGGTCCCACACGCGCACCTGGTCTTCGCTGGACAGCTCGCGGGCCGAGGACGACGCCGCCGCCTTCATCCGCGCGACCGCAGCGGCGTCGAGCTCGTCGACGGCGCGTCGGACGTCGTCGGCGCCGAACCCGTCGGTCACGACGCCGATCCCGTACCGCCGCACGTAGTCGGCCATCTCGGGCGACGGGCCGACCAGGACGGCGAGGCGGGCCTGCACATAGTCGAAGATCTTGTTGGGCAGCGCCCACTCGTTGTTCACGTTGACCGGCGGGAGCACGTGGATGCCGATGTCGAAGCCCCGCAGTGTCTCGGCCAGCTGCGCGTACGGCACGGGGTCATGCAGGCGCACCCGTCCGTCCGCGGCGGCGACGATCTCGCGCAGCTCCGCGAGATATGCCGCGTCGTTGGCCGTGAGGAACAGGTCGAGCGTCACGCCGGGACGCGCCCCCGTGATCGCGTCGATCAGGGTCTCGAGGTGACGGTTGCGCAGCGCCGCGCCGGAGTGGACGATCCGCAGCGGCGTGTGCGGTGGGGTCGGCACCGCCTCGACGTACGGCGCGGCATTCGTCACCACCTCCGGGCGGAAGCCGAACCGCCGCTCGTACTCGCGTGCGATGCTCGCACTGACCGTGGTGGTGGAGGCGGCGCGGGTGACGTAGCGTCGGCAGATCCACTCGATGAAGGGCTTCACGAACCAGCGGAATCGCGGCAGCTCGTCGTGTTGACGGGGCGAGTACTCGTGAAGGTCGGCGTGCACGCCGCACGAAGGTTTCAGCGACAACGCAAGCGGTACCGCGTCGACGTCGTCGGCCAGGACGATGTCGAAGCGACGGCCCCGCAATGCCGTGCGCACGAAGTCGATCGCGGCGTTGCCCCAGTAGGCGCTGCGATAGCGGCGCAGCACGACAGCCAGCCGCGGGTACCTCCAGATGGCCAGCTCGTCCGGCACGCGGATGTGCTCAGCCACCCCGATCGGCGCGACCCCGTAGCCGCACGTCACGACGTCATAGCGCTCCGCGAGCAGGGCGACCTGCTTGAGGACACGGGCGTCCGACGCGATCGGCGAGAACGACAGGATCAGCACGCGGCGCGCGGGCGAAGCGGGCGTCGGAGGCACCATATGACGGTATCAGCGCCGTCGTCTTACGGTCGGGGCGCCTGCCACCAGCTCGGCCGCGCGCGGCCCGGTGATCCGCACGTCGTACTCGCGAGCCCACAGCTCCCGCGGAGCGTACGCGCCGTCTGCGGCGTCCGCGACGGTGCGCACCGCCGCCGCGAGCTCCTCGGGCGATGCGTCGACGGATACCAGCTCCCCCGATCGCAGCGCCTCGCCGACAATCTCGGGCGTGCCGCCGACCGAGGTGGCGACAACGGGGATGCCGTGGGCGATGGCCTCCATGATGCTCACCGGCACGCCCTCGGTGGTGCTGGCGTTGACGAACACGTCGACTCGATGCTGCCGGTAGAAGGCGGTCACCTGGTCATTGGGCGTCCGGCCGCGCAGCTCGACGGTCAGGTGCTCCGGAACGTCGCGAGCGGCCTCACGAAGCTGATCCAGAAGCGGACCGTCGCCGAAGTGCACCCACCTCACCGGGTGCCCACCGCTCTGCATGGCCAACAGGCGGACCGCGGCGAGAATGAGCGCCACGCGCTTATGCTCGGTCACCGCGGAGCATGAGACCACGAGCAGTCCCTCGCCGCCCCCCTCCCGATCCACCGTCGCCGGGCCGGGCACGCCCAGCCTGCTGAGAATGACCTTGCCACGCACCGCATCCGCATAAGGACGCTGTGCGAGGTATCGGCCGCCGTCCTCCGAGATGGTCAGCACGCGGTCCGCCCTCGCGTAGAGGAAGGAGCGAGCCGGAAGGTAGCCACCCTCGGCGCGCGACTCGTAGAGGTCGTACCTATGGACGCGGACCACCCGGGCGCGCACGCCGCTCAGCCAGGGCAGCCCGAGCCCGCATCCCATCCCCCAGAACGCATAGGCGACGACATCCTGCGCTTCCGCGGCGGCATGGCGCACGGCGACACGGTGAGCCTGGGTCATGCCGACCCGGGCGCCCATGAGGAACAGCCGAGCGTGCCCCCGCAGCCTACCGGCGCACAACTCCCGCCACGCGGCCGACGCCAGCCCCGCGAGCATACGAGGACGAAGAGGCGTCCACGGACTGTCCTCGGGGGCGGGCTGGAAGAGGTTGCCTCCCAGTTTCACGTTCGGGGGCATGGGAAGCAGATCGACGGCGGTGTCTCGGGCGTGGCAGAACACCACCACGTCGTCGAACCGGGCCGCGAGGTCGTCGATCTCATTGCGGACGAATACGGCATCGCCCGTGGCGTAGGGGTAGTCGTTGGTGAACAGCAGCAGCCGGGTCACGCGCATCTCCCGTCAGCGGCGGGGTCCGCGGGTCATGAGCCCGTCGATCAGCCGCTCCCAGACCTCGACCTGACGCTCCCCCGCGAGCTCGTGCGCGTGGAGGTCGGCCTGGTTCTTGAACCGCCTCACCGATTCGACCGTCAGACGTTCGATCGCCGCACGCGTACCGTCCGCGGTGAAGTCAAAGGCGACCTCGCCGATACCGTACTGCTCCACGAAGTACGCCATCTCGGCGGTCGGGCCGATGACGACGCCCAGGCGCGCCTGGACGTAGTCGAAGAGCTTGTTGGGCAGGGCGAGCTTGTTGTTGAAATTGACGGGCGGGAGCACGTGGATGCCCACGTCGTACTGCGCGAGGGTCTCTCCCAGCTGCGCGTAAGGGACCGGGTCGTGAACGGTGACACGTGACGACCTGGACGCGGATTCCTTCAGCTCCTGCAGATACGGCGGGTCGTTGGCAGTGAGGTAGAAGTCGAGTGTGACGTCGTTGGCGGCGGCGTCGACCGCCTCGGCCATGACGTGCAGGTTGCGGTTGCGCAGGCATGCCCCGCTGTGCACCAGGCGGATCGGCGACCTCACCGGTCCCGGTCGGAAGTCCTGGTACGGAGCCGCGTTGGTGACCAGTTCGGCGCGGAAGCCGAAGTTCTTCTCATACTCGTCGACGATGCCGTTGCTGACGGTGGACCAGGCGTCGGCCTTCGTCACATACCGGCGCACGACCCACTCGAACCAGGGCGTGATCCGCTCGAACCAGGCGGGATTGTCGTCGTGCAGACGCGGGCTGTACTCATGCAGGTCGGCGAGAACGCCGTGACGCGGCCGCAGTCTGACCGCGACCGGCACCGCCTCGACGTCGTTGGCGATCGCGACGTCGAACCGGCGCCCGAGGAGGTGGTCGCGCGACCAGCGTACGGCGGACAGGCGCCAGTACGCCTGGCGATACCGCTTCAGCGTGATGAGCTTGCCGTCGAGGTCGTTGTACCGCTCGTCGTCCGGGATCCGGATGTGCTCGACGACGCCCTCGGGCGGGGGGCCATATCCGCACGTCGTCACATCGAAGGACCGCGTGAATCGCGAGACCTGCTTGAGCAGTCGTGCGTCGCGCGCGATGGGCGAGTACGAGAGGATCAGCATGGTCGGCCGTCCAGTCGCCGGGCCGCTCTTCCGCCGCGGACGAGCCCTCATGGCTCGCAGTCGAACCACGACGCCGCGACCGAAGGGGAGACGCGCTCGGCGCCTGGCGGCAGGCCGCCCGGCTTTGCGCTCGCGCGTGAGCACATAGAGCACGTAGCGGCGAAGCGTCGACTCACGGGCGAAGCTGTGAACCATGTCGGGAGTGAACCAGCGGTCGACTCGCCCGGCGCCGGTCATCCGCTTCGTTGCCGCCGTCACCGCATCGCGCGTGGGGGTGTGACGGATGACGTCGAGGATGTGGCGCTCCTCGCGGTTGAACGGTGTGAGAACGCGCGGGGCGACGGCGAGCAGCCGGTGCAGCAGCCTGGACAGCTCCGCGACCTCAGCGTCGCCGTCCCAGTCCTCGGGGCGCGGCCTGGTGCGCGCGCACCCCAGCACGGTGACCCGCGCGAGCTTGATCGCAAGCGCTCGGCGATGCGCTGGAGGCAGGGCGTCGAAGACGCCGTCGTCCAGAAGCCGCACCACCGGCTCGAGAGCCTCGGTCACCGTCAGACGCGCGTAGGTGGTGCGCTCGCGGGCATCGACACCGATCACGTAGCACGGCGCGCCGGCGGCGACATCGACCCGACCTGAGAGGGATGCGATCCGGATGCCGAACTCGAAGTCTTCCCCGACCCGCACCCCTTCCACCATGCGCAGGCCCATCGCGCGCATCGTTGCGGTCCGGATGAGGCCGAGTGGAGCGGTGCGGTAGAACAGCCGGTCCTTGGCGGCATCCAGGCGACGGCGGCGCCCGAGGCGCACGAGCGGGTTCGGCATGACCGGGAAGCCGTCGATCCGGATGGCCGCCATCAGCATGTCCGGACGGTGTCGCCGCACCTCTCTGACCCACCGGGCCATCGTGCCCGGCTCGAGGAAGTCGTCCGAGCCCATGACAGCGCAGTACTCCCCGTCGACCATGCTCAGGCCGTGGTTGAACGGGCCGGCGGCGCTGCGTACGCCGTCGGCGAACTCCACCACGCGCCAAGATCCCTCGATCCCGGCGAGCTGAGCGGTCAGCTCGTCGCCGGGGACGCCGTGGGCGACGACCGTGACCCGCACGATCGGACGCGTCTCGGCATCCTGCAGCACAGAGCTCACCGCGCGGGCCAGCGGGCGCGTGACATCGTGACAGGCGATCACGACGTCCACCAGCGGTGCCGTCATGCGAGCCCCGCCAGCTGCGCCTGCTCGGCGAAGTTGGGGACAGCAGCGACGAGCTCGTCGAACGTGCCACGCGCCGCGATGGTGCCGTCCTGGAGGAAGCAGATCAGGTCGCTGTCGCGGATCGTCGACAGCCGGTGGGCCACGGAGATGATCGTCACCTCGCCTTTGAGACCGCGGATGGAGGCGGACACGAGCGACTCCGTCTTGGTGTCCAGCGCACTCGTCGCCTCGTCCAGCACCAGCACCAGCGGGTCGCCGTACAGGGCGCGGGCGATTCCGAGCCGCTGCCGCTGTCCGCCCGAGAGGGCCAGGCCACGCTCGCCGATGCGTCCGCGCACGCCGCCCTCGCGCACGGCGACGGTCTCCCACAGGTGCGCCCGGCGCAGCGCCTGTTCCACTCTTTCGAAATCGATCTCGTCGTCCTCCCACGCCAGTGCGACGTTCTGCGCGATCGTCCCGTCGAAGAGGGCGACATCCTGCGGCACGTAGCCGACGCGGGACCGCCACGCCGCGAGCACGTCGGTCAGGTCCTGATCATCGAGACGGATGGTGCCGCGCTGCGGGACGAGAAGCCCGAGGAGGACATCGACGAGCGTTGACTTGCCGGCGCCGGACGAACCGACGAGCGCCAACGACGTGCCGAAGGGGATCTCGAGGTCGATGTCGTGGATGGCGGGAGTGTCCTCGTGCCCGGGGTAGCCGAACGCGACGCCCTCCAGGCGCAGCATCTCGGGCTCACCCTCGATCGGCTGCCGTCCGAGCCGCTCGGCCACTTCGAGGTGGATCTGCGAGGCCTTGATGTCGAAGATCACGGCCTGAACGTGCGGCACATTGGCCGTGGTGGTCACGATGATCGACTGGAACCCCGTCAACGACGGGATCAGGCGGAAACCGGCGACGGCGAACAGCGCGACGGACGCCACCGCCGCCTCCATGCCGCCGGTGACGTAGCCGAGGCCGCCGACGAGGAGGAACCCCCCGACCAGGGCACCGTTGAGGACGAAGCCGGGCAGCGATCCGAGGAAGTTGGTGTTGGCCCGCGCGCGCGTCGAGAACGATCGGTTGTAGTGCACCACCTCGGCCACCTCAGCGACCTTGTTTCGCAGCGTGATCTCCTTGAGCGCCTGCATCATCTCGGTCATGAGCGCGACGACCTTCAGCGAGTAGTCGCGGGAGACACGTCCGGCCTGCACGGACCGCGACGAGACGACCCAGTACAGCAACGCCATGATCGCGCCGAGATACACGACGGTGATGAGCGCGGTGAGGGGCTGCGCGACGACGATGACCGCCAGGATCAGGACGAAGCTCAGAACGAGCGCCGGCAGCTGGATGATCGGCAGGAGGAAGCCGGTGGTGGCGTTGGCGATCCCCACATCGGCGATCCGTACGATCTGCGCGGTGTTGCGCGCGAGACGATGCGTCCACGGCGCCTTGATGTAGGCATCGAACAGGCGGCGGCCGATCTCGAGCTCGAAGGAGGCGAATCGACGCGTGGCGAACCACTGCTGCACGAGGGCCAGCGTGGACTTCAGAAGAATGAGCACGGCGACGACGAGGAAGACCCAGATGAACGAGTCGGGACCCACCGGACCGATGACGGGAATGCGGATGGTTGTGCCCGCGATCATCGGCGCCAGGCTCAGCGCGAGGAGCATGATCGCGATGATGTCGAGGATGGCCAGAAGGCACGACAGGACGACGTATTTACGCAGGTACGCGCGAGCATCGGCAGGAAGCCACACCAGGAGATCGCGCAGCGTCTGGAAGACGACCTTCATCCGCGGCGCGCTCGGGCATGGGGGGAATGCGGCATTGCACTATTCTCCCACGGCCGTGCTGGCAGCCCCCGGTGCGTCGTAGCAGGCCAGGAAACCGCGAAGCGCCTCGGCGGAGCGCCGGCCGTCGTGCACGGCGTGCACGAAAGCCGGTCCTTCGGCTGCCTGCACCCGGGCGGCAGTGGGATCGGCGCTCAACCGGCGAATTGTGGCCTCCAGGGTTCGAGCGGACGCCTCGAGGATGGGAAGCCGTCGCCCCGTCCTCTCCTGCACGATGGTGCGGGTGCGCTCGGCGACGTGGCTGATGACGAGGCGGCCGGCGGCCATCGCTTCGCACGCCGCGACACCATAGATCCCGAGCGCGAACTGGTCGAGAACGATGTCCGCTCCGCCGTAGATGGCCGGCATCTCGGCCGCGGCGACGCCGCGCACCTCTCGGTACTCGATCACCCCCTGGGTGTCCAGTGACCTCATCGTCTGCTGGATGAGGGCGCTGCCTTTGAGGCCGGCGTTGCTGGGTGCGTGGACGACCACCGGCCGCCGGCGCTGCAGCGGGGCCTGCGGTGCGGCTGCCCGCCACAGCTCGGCGTCGACGACGACCGGCAGCCACGTGGCGTGTTCGACCTCCGCCAGCAGATCGGGGGTCGAGACGAAGACGGGAGCGGCGGCTTCCCTCATCAGCCTCTGGTTGCGCAGGACGATGTCCTCCAGCAGCTCGGTTTCGGGGTACCCGCCGTCGCGGAACGGCGAGTCCGGCTCCTCGAGTGCATGACGCGACGGCTGACGGATGTCACTGCCGTGCCAGAGGAGCGCGACGTCGATGCCTCGCGCGCGGAGCAGGCGCACCTGCTCCAGCGTGTCGCCTTTCGTCCCCAGCACCTGACGGCCGGATTCGATGATGACGTGGGTGAACCGGCGCTCCACCGCCCGCCGCTGCGCGTGCTGCCACCGGCGGTTGGTTCGGAAGAAGACCGTCGGCACCGAGTGGTCCGCCGGGTAGGCGAACACGTCCTGCGGGTTGCGGTACATGAAGTCTGTTGCCGCCACGCCGGGCAACCGCTCCGCTGCGCGCGCCCATGCATAGCCCTGACCGGCCGAATTCACCGGAGCGATGAGGAGGCGCACTCGAGCCTTGCCGACCACGCTGGTGCCCGCCCGGCGGGCGGCGCGCAGATCGGCCCACCGCCGCACGTTGCGCTGAACGAGGGGCGAACTCGCAGCACGTCGGCGGAAGCCGCCGCTCATCGGATCTCACCTCCTGCGCCGCGCCGGTGGCAACGATCCCCCCTCACGGCTGCTCCGGCTCCTCGCTCGGCCCGGGATAGAGCGGATCGGGCTCGGCCGGCGGCTCCGGCGCCGACCGGCGTGCCGCGGCCGGCTGCCAATCCTCGCGGAGCAGGTCGGCCCACTCGCCGAACCGGGTATCGCCGGTGAGGCGCTGAAGCGTATCGAGCTGCCAGGAGTGGATGACGTGGTAGGTCGCGTTCTGCCAGTACGGCCGCTGGCAGTACTCGGCGTCGGCGCAGTAGTACGAGATGCCGCCGGGATTGCGGATGTCCGGCATCCAGTTCAAGACCGTCTGAGCACCTCCGTCCATATAGCGCTTGACTTCCGCATCGCCCGTGTGGCGCCAGTAGTCGTAGAGGCCGAACACTGCGAAGGCGTGCCCGTTGAGCACAACGAGCGGCTCGACATCTGCGGCGTACTCTTCGAACACCAGCGAGCCGTCACGAACGAAAGTCGACCACGGTCCGGCAGCGATGCGGGGCTGGCGGAAGCTGAGCCACGTCGCGTCTGCGGCGACCTCCCACCGCGCCTCTCCGGTGGCCTCGGCCAGGCGGGTGAACAGCGACAGCGCCTCGCCCTGCGCCATGCCCGACCACCACGACGGCTCAAGGCGGCGTTTGTCATAGGACCACGGGAACGTGTAGGGGAACCACCACGCGTCGCCACGGAGGACGCGGATGGCCGCGAGCTGCTCGGCGTGCCGGATCGCGCTGCGCAGCCACAGCGCATCACCCGTGACCTCGTACTCGAGAAGAGCGGAGATGCCGTACTGAGCGTATGCGACCGGATGATCCGCGCGCTGCCCCGTGTCGACGCGGTTGTAGATGAGCAGGCCGGTGTCGTCGAAACCCCTGGTCTGGGCTGCGACATCGACCGGCGGACGGTCGGCGTACGGGGCTTCGACCCCCGCCGGGAAGTCGAATCCGCCGAGCTGCCAATCCTCGTCGATCTCGGAGAGATCGGGCGGCACGCATGCGGTGCGGCCGGCGGCGGCATGCGACACCACACCCGCGCCGCCCGCGACGATCAGCTGCGACGGCGCGAGAGCAGCAAGGGTGGTCGATGTCGACGCAGGGAGGCAGTCACGGGTGGTGAGGAAGACGGGTGCCCCGAGGCGACCGGCGAGCGCGGCGCCGGCCAGCGCGTCCGGATAGTCCTGACCGGTCGCGAGGAGGGCGGCCTGCGTCCCCCGGCCCGAGAACTGGGCCTCGTTCACAAGCGCTGCCGTGTCATAGCGCGTCGCCCCGCCGATCCGGTCCACGACGAACCCCTCATCCTGGAAGCCGCCCTGGATGCCGGCGCTCACGGCGCCGTATCCGCCCACAACGGCGACCGACGAGACGTCGAGTCCCTCGTTCAGCAGTGCGATGGTCGCCTCGGGAGCGCGGTCGGCGAGACCGTCCACGAGCACGACGGGGGCGTCCACGGCGGCGGCCGCCCCGGTGGCGGCCAACGCGTCGGCGAATCCCCGCCCGGTGGCCACATAAGCGCGCGGCGCGCGGGCGAAGGCGTGTTTCGCGATCAGGCGAGACGTTTCGTATCGGTCGACCCCCGCCACGCGCTGTGTCGGCGCGATCCGTCCGAGCGCTTCCAACACCGCGCTGGAGACGACCCCTTGTCCGCCGGCGACGACGATGCGCGAAGGCGAGAGTCTGCTGAGCTCGGCAGCGACGGATGACGGCAGGTGCTCGCGTGGCGTGAGGAGCAGCGGGCCGCCCTCGGCAGCGGCAGCGGCCGCGGCGGATAGAGCGTCGGAGAAGTCCTCACCTGTGGCCACATAGGCGACGTCGACGTTCTCCGGGAATTCTCCCGAGATGGCCACGGCGGTGTCATAACGCGAGGCGCCCGCCAGGCGTTGGACGGTTTCGGCGGTTGCCGCCGGCACTTCCGTTCCGGACCCCGCGACACGCTCACCGTCGGCCACGGCTCCACCAGGCAGCAGCAACGTGCTCAGCACCGCTGCGATGGCGACTCCCGCCGCGGTGCGCAGCATCCTCATCCTTCGCCCTCCGGGCGGCGCCGGCGCCTCGGCGGGGAGCGGAACGGTCACGGCACGAGGCTGGTCGGCGAGCCCGGCGCGGCGAGTGCCGCCTCGACCACGGCGAGTGTCCGCAGCCCCTGCTCCATGGTGACGACATCGCTCTCGCGCCCCAGCACCGCGTCGCGGAACGCCTCGAGCTCGACACGCAGCGGCTCGCGCTTGGGGAAGGCATACCGCGTGACGTCTCCCTCGGAGACGCCGCGGAACACCGTCATCGACTCCCACTCGACAGGGATCGTGCCGTTGGCGTAGAAGGTGAGATCACCCGCCGAGGTGTCCGCGACGAACGCACCCTTCTCGCCTGTGACGATCGTCACGCGCTCTTTCATGGGGCTCAGCCAGTTCACGAGGTGATTCACGATGACGCCGTTGCCCAGCCGCCCGGTGAGGGCGATCATGTCCTCGTGCTCACGCCCGCTCTTGGTCGCCGTCTGGGCGTACACCGACGTGTACTCGCTCTGCGCGACCCACGAGGTCAGGTCGACGTCGTGCGAAGCGAGGTCCTTCGCGACGCCGACATCAGCGATGCGCGACGGGAATGGGCCCTGCCGACGCGTCGCGATCTGGTAGACGGCGCCGATCTCCCCCGCCGCGATGCGCCGGCGCAGCTCCTGCAGCGCCGGGTTGAAGCGCTCGATGTGTCCGACAGCGCCCACCAGTCCCGCGGCGCGGAATGCGTCCACCATGCGCCTCCCGGCTTCGATCGTGTGCGCGATCGGCTTCTCGACGAGCGTGTGCACGCCGGCCTCGGCGAGCTTCAGCGCAGCGTCCTCGTGGAAGCGGGTGGGCACCGCGACCACCGCGATGTCGATGCCTTCGGAGATGAGGGCCTCGATGTCGGCGAGGACCTCAAGATCGCCCGCGACACCGTGCGGGTCTCCCCCGGGGTCCGCGATCGCCACGAGCTCGACCCCGTCGAGCTCCCGAAGCACCCGCGCGTGGTGACGACCCATCATGCCGACCCCCAGAAGGCCGGCGCGCAGCGGCATCAGGCACCCGCCCGCGTGACGGCGGCGACGGCGGCGACGATGCGCTCCAACTCCTCCTGCGACAGCGAGGGGTGGATCGGCAGAGACACCACTTCCCGCGCGGCTCTCTCGGTCTCGGGGAGCTCGAGCCCTTGCGCGTACGGCGCGAGCGACGGCAGTCGGTGGTTCGGGATCGGGTAATAGACGCCGCTTCCGACCTGGTGCTCCTCCTTGAGCGCACGGACGAAACCGTCTCGGTCGTCGCTGACGCGAATCGTGTACTGGTGGTACACGTGCAGGGCGCCCTCGGCGACCGGCGGTACGACGACCGAGCGGAGGTTCTCGTCGAGGAAAGCCGCGTTGCTGCGTCGCTGCTGCGTCCAGGCATCCACCTTGGTCAGCTGGACCCGGCCGATGGCGGCGTGGATGTCGGTCATCCGCGCGTTGAACCCGATGAGCTCGTTCTCGTATTGACGCTCCATGCCTTGGTTGCGCAGCAGGCGCGCCTGGCGGGCGATGTCCTCATCGGCAGCGGCGATCATGCCACCCTCGCCGCTGGTCATGTTCTTCGTCGGGTAGAGCGAGAACATGGCGAACGCGCCGAACGTACCGACCGGACGGCCGTGCAGCGAAGCTCCGTGCGCCTGCGCAGCGTCCTCGAAGAGCATGACGCCGTGCTCGTCCGCGAGCGCGTCGAGCTCGGTCATGCGCGCGGGGTGTCCGTACAGATGCACCGGCATGATCCCCCTGGTGCGCGGCGTGATGGCCGCTTCGACGGCACCAGGGTCCAACGTGAAGGTGTCGGGCTCGATGTCGGCGAACACCGGGGTCGCACCGGTCAGGGCCACGGAGTTCCCGGTGGCCGCGAAGGTGAAGGACGGCACGATGACCTCGTCGCCCGGTCCGATCCCGGCCGCGAGCAGGCCGAGATGCAGGCCCGCCGTGCCGGAGTTCACAGCGACGACGGGGCGCCCCTGGACGAAGTGGTCTGCGAATTCCGCCTCGAAGGCCGCCACCTCGGGTCCTTGCGCCACCATCCCGGTGCGCAGCACGCGGTCCACCGCAGCGCGCTCCTCGTCGCCGATGATCGGTCTTGCGGGCGGGATGAAATCGGCCATGGAATCAGAACCTTCCTGTCGCCGCGGCGTTGCCGGGGCGACGTCGATACGCGCGACCACGGCGAGCTTGAGAATGACGTCGACGCGATCGCAACGCGCGACACCGCACTAATCTAAACGATCGCGCCACGTGGACCAGGACGGCCCCACGTCAGCGCTCGGATGCCCGGGTCAGCACCCCGTCCGTCTCGATGTAGCGGGCATCGGTGCGCGGGCAGCGCCAGGTTCCATGGTCCGTCCCCGGGACCAGCGGCACGCCCGCCTCGCCGACCCACGCAAGGCGACGCGCCGGAACTCCCGCGACGAGCGCGTAATCGGGCACGTCTTTGACCACCACCGCGCCCGCGGCCACCGTCGCCCACTGCCCGATCGACACCGGCGCAACACACGTCGCCCGAGCTCCGATGGCCGCACCTCGTCCTACCGTCACGCCGACCGCGTCCCAGTCGTGGGCTGACTTGAGAGTGCCGTCGGGATTGATGGCGCGGGGGTAGGTGTCGTTCGTGAGCACGACGGCCGGACCGATGAAGACGCCGTCGCCGAGCACAGCGGGCTCATAGACCAGAGCGTAGTTCTGGACTTTGCAGTTGTCGCCCATCACGACGCCGGTGCCGATGTAGGCCCCACGCCCGACGACGCAGTTGCGACCCAGTCTCGCCTGCTCGCGCACCTGGGCGAGGTGCCAGATCGACGAGCCTTCGCCGACCTCCGCGTCGCCCGCGACGTCCGCGGAGTCGACGATTCTCACGCCCGGTCGATCGCTCATCTCTCTCCTCGTTCCTGTACTGATCCCGTCCGGGCGCCGGAACGCGTCGTCATCGGGCCGCCAGCGTCGCCCGCGACCACGGACAGCACGACACCGGCCGCCCTGTCGCCCACCGACCGCAGCGAGACGTTGTCACGCGCCCAAGCTGCGCGGCGCTCCCGATCGCGCGACGACGCGCCACCGGTCTCGGCGTCGAGCAATCTGCGCATGGCGGATGCGATCAGGGGTGCGTCGAACTCGACGGCCTCGCCGAGTCGGCCCTCCTTGACCGGCTCGGCCCCGGCCGCTGCGCCGGCGTAGAGCACGGGGGTGCCGACACCGGCGGCGGCGTACGTCTTGGTGGGACGCGCGAAGTCGTATCCGATGCCCGGGACGATGCTCACCAGCGCCGCCGTAGCCCCGCGCAGCCAACGCGCCGCCTCGGACGGCGGGACGACACCGTGGAAGTGCACACGACCCCGCGCGAGCCGGTCGGCTGCTTCGCGTACGGCTGCCTCGCCCGTGCCCTGGCCGAGGAAGACGATCTCCGGCCGCGTGTCCTCGAGGAGGGCAAGGGCCTCGATGAAGATCTCCGGCCGCTGCCACTCCGACATGGTGCCGGTGTAGACGAAGTACGGCGTCGGATGATCGGCCGGGGGCACATCGGGCCGGAAGACGTCGGTATCCACGCCGTTGCCCACTTCGATGACGCGTGACGCGACACCGAGCGCCGTCAGTCGGGTGCCGACCTCGGCGGACACCGCCAACGACCGCGAGGCACCGCGCACCACCGTCCTCTCGACCACGCGCGCGAACCCGACCAACGCGGGTGGCGCATTCACAGCCTGAAGCGCGTCCGTCCACACGTCGCCCGGGTAGTACACCAGCGGACGGCGGCGCAAGCGCGAGGCGACCAGCGCGACGATGCCGGTCGTGGGCGGAGCCTCGGCCACCACGACGTCTCCCCGCGCGAAGAGCATCCGCACGAGGGCCGGGCCGTCGAAGCTGGCGTACGGCAGGTAGCCGCGGACGTTGCCGCTTCGATCCCGGAGCACAGGCCACCGCCGAACCCGGATCCGCTGCTCGTCCGATGGTACGCGGGTACCCCGCGGCGGACGCGTGCTGAGGACGGTGACCTCCGCGCCGGCGCGGACCAGGCCCTTGGCCAGCGCCTCCATCCGGAAGCCGGCTGCCGAGGGCTCCGGCGCGTACAGCCGGGTCGCGATGACGACGCGCGGGCGCGCGGGCGTTCGGGCCACGGCTCCTCCTCGGCGGCGCCGGACAGCGCCGAATTCCAGCTTATCCGGCGGGCTCGCCGGGGCTGCTCTGACAGAATGGGTCGGTGATCTCGTCAACCGGTGTCCCGCCCGGGTCCGACATCTCCGCGTGGGTCGTCATCCCGCTGTACAACGAAGCGGCGATCATCAGCGACGTGGTGACGGCGCTTCGTGAGCACTTCGACCACATCGTCTGCGTCGACGACGGCTCGAGCGACGGGTCGGCCGAGCAAGCGCGGCGAGCGGGAGCGATCGTCGTGCAGCACCCGGTCAACCTCGGGCAGGGGGCTGCGCTTCAGACCGGGATCGAGTTCGCACTCGGTCACAACGGCGCCGACTTCGTGGTGACCTTCGACGCGGACGGCCAGCACCGTGTGGAGGATGCCCTCGCCATGCTCGCCCGTGCGCATCAGGAGAACTTGGCGATCGTCTTCGGCTCGCGATTCCTGGATGACCGCACGCGTCCGGGGGCACTGAAGAAGCTGGTCCTCAAGACGGCCGTCTGGGTCACGAATATGACCACTGGGCTCACCCTGACGGACGCCCACAACGGACTTCGCGTCATCCGCCGGGACGCGGCATCCACTCTCCGCCTGCAGCAGGACCGCATGGCCCACGCGACTGAGATCGTGCTGCAGTTGGGCCGCACCGGACTTCCGTGGGCGGAGCAGCCGGTCGAGGTGCTCTACACCGACTATTCGAAGGCGAAGGGTCAGGGCCTGCTGAACGCCGTCAACATCCTCGTCGACCTGGTGGTGCGCTGATCGTGTGGATCCAATTCCTCCTCATTGCCGCCGTGGTGCTCCTCGGCTCCTTCTTCATGCGACGCACGGGTGCGGACAGCCACCTCGCTCTCCGCCGCATCGGCTTCCTCTTCTTCATCATCGCCGCGGTGATGGCGATCCTGTTCCCGCAGCTGCTCACATGGCTGGCGAACCTCATCGGCGTCGGCCGTGGCACGGACCTGCTGCTGTACGCCCTCATCATCGTCTTCCTGGTGTTCGTCTTCACGCAGTTCCGTCGCAACAACGCCCTGCAACGGCAGCTGACGATACTCTCGCGCCGGATCGCGATCCTCGACGCCCGCGAAGAGGAGCGTGCTGACACCGTGGCCCCGAAAGCGGAGGACGGACGCGACTCGGACGCGCCGCCGTCAGAGAGCACTGAACCGCGCGGCTGACCACCTGTTCACGGGCAGGCCGTGACTCGCCACAGCGAGGCATCGCCCTCCCGGTCGACCAGCTCGAAGCCCGGCTGACCCTCGATGTCTGTGAACCCGGGCATGATCCAGCGTCCCGGGTACGCCTCCCCGGGTCCGAAGTCCAGCATGTAGCGCGCATCGAACGCGTCCAGCGCGGAGCACACCGCGGGATCCGCCGCCACGTCACGCAGATTCGTCCACAGCGTCGAGTACGCGGGCTCCGGCGGCGGCGCCCAGGTCCGCGGCACGACGTCGCGGCCGCTGAGCGCGTAGCCGAACGACGCACCGGTGCTCGGATTGGCGATGATGACCGCATCCTCGGGAACGAGCTCGTCGAGCCGCTCGAGAAGCGTCAGTTCATCCGCTGTCAGAAAGCTGTCGCCCGTCACCGCGTACAGATTGGGGTCGACCCGATCCACGAAGACGTCGCGGCGGTCGATCTGAGGCGTCAGCACGAGAGCAACAGCAGCCGCAACGCCCAGCAGCGCCAAGGAAACGCCCGCGACACGGGGTCCGAGGTCGTCGCGACCGCCTGTCTCATCCACCTCGACCTCGACCTCGACCTCGACCTCGACCTCGGCCTCGGCCTCGGCCTCGGCCTCATGATGGCCCTTCCGCATCCGCCGGACGGCGCGGATTCCGATGGTGATCAGCCATGCTCCACCCACGCCCGCAAGGGGCAGCGTCGCGACCGGCGTCAGCGCCGCAAGCCGGTAGGGGTCCTCGTACCAGGCACCTACCAGCACGCTGCGAGCCAGCGGCGATCCGACCGCGGCTGCGGTGACGTAGAGGCATGCGAAGCCGAGCCAGACCACGGCGAGCCACCGAAGCCGCGGCATGATCGCAGCCACGATCAGACCGACGAGAGCGAGTGCGCTCACGAGGATCGATGGTGGATAACCGAGATATGCATTCACGAGTACGTGCAGCAGCGCCTCGACCTTTCCGGCGAACGGCGGCCAGGTGACCGACACGCTGCGGGAGAAATACCACCACGCCGCCGCGGTGATCACCGTGCCAGCCAGCAGCGCTCCCCACGACAGCGCGCGGGCTCGCCGGCCGAAAGCGGCGCGTCGGAGGATCAGCGAGGACGCACCGAAGACGAGCGCTGCCGCGGCCCAGGCCAGCAGCACGGACGGCTGGGCGACGGCGATGGCGGCCGCCGCGGCCGCGACGAGGAACACGACCCGCAGCGCACCACGCCAACCCGGTGAGTCCTCGCCACGCAGCGTATTCGCCTGGATCACGGCGCCGAGCGCCGCCGGCAGCACTGCAACCGCGAGGAGCTGCGGGTAGAGGATGCCCCACTGCATGAGCAGCAGCGGGAACGCGGGGAGCGCTCCGGCCGACGCTGCCGCGATTGCACCCGCTGTGCTTCCGGCGGCCGATCGCGCGAGGTAGGCGACACCGAGGGGCCAGGCAAGCGCACCGATCACCAGGCTGACCGTGTTCGCCGCCACCTCGACGGTCGCACCCGTGAGGGCCGGCACGAGCACCGCGAGAACATGCCAGCCCGACGGGTAGAAGGAGGTCGCTCCGATGACCCGGCTGATCTCCAGTGGCGATGCTGCCCCGGTCTCGAGGGCGAATCGCAGGGCGCTGAGGTGAAACGCGGCGTCGTTCGTCTGAGAGACGGCTGCCGGCTCGCCGACGTAGAGCGCCAGGCGGAGCACGGTGTACATGATTCCGAGGACGATGCCCGCGACCAGGACAGGTCGCATGCGGTCGGGGCGTCGGCCCGGCGTGACGTCGAGGCCGAATGCCCGCCGCAACGCGAACGCCGCGGCGGCGAGGATCAGCGTCGAGAGCAACGCGGGCAGCGGTGCCCACGGTATGCCGATGAGCCCTGTGACCAGCGCGGACGCGGTGAGCACGGTCGTCGACAGCGCGGGCGCGAGGGCCCACAGTCCCAGCCCGCGGACTCCGACCGCCGCGAGGACGAGCAGCCCGGGACCGAAGACGACTGCGATCGACGCCGCGACCGCGGGGGTCTGCGCGAGCCACTCGCCCATCAGCGCCCTACCAGGGAGATCGCCCCCTCAACGGGACCGTCGTAAACCACCTCGCCCTTGCTGATCACGATGCCGCGAGCACACAGCTCCCGTACCATCTCCATGTCGTGGCTGACGACGACGAGGGTCTTGCTGTCGGCGATGAGATCCTGGAATTTCAGGCGGCACTTCTCCCGGAAGGGCGCGTCCCCGACCGACAGGATCTCGTCGACGAGAAGCACATCGAGCTCGACGTGGATGGCGACCGAGAAGGCCAATCGCATGAACATGCCGGAGGAGTAATGCTTGACCTCCTGGTCGATGAATTCCTCGATCTCGCTGAACGCGACGATCTCGTCGTAGCGCTCGTCGATCTCCCGCCGCGTCATGCCGAGGATCGCCGCATTGAGATAGACATTCTCGCGGCCGGAGAGTTCCGGATGGAACCCGGCGCCCACCTCGATGAGGCCGGCCACCCGGCCGCGCGTGAGGACTTCGCCCCCGTCGGGCTGCATGACACCCGAGATCAGTTTGAGCAGCGTGGATTTGCCCGACCCGTTCAGCCCGAGGATCGCCACTGACTCGCCCTCGTTGATCACGACATCGACGCCCCGGAGCGCCTCGAACGTGCTCGTGAGCCTGCGGCCGCGGATCCAGGACACGAACGTGTCCTTGAGCGAGAACGCGTGGTTCAGGGTGAATTTCTTGTGCACGCCGTCGATGATGATCGATGGTCGCGGCACGGCGAGGGTGCGGTCGGTCATAGGTCCTGAGCAAACCTTCCTTCGAGCCGGCGGAAGACCGATTGCCCGACGATGAGCACAACAGCCGAGATGAGGAAGGTCCACAGCGTGTTGATGGCGAGGTCGGGCGGCAGTGCCGACGTCGTTGTGGTGACGGGGTACCAGAACGCGAAATGGAAGAGTTCCACCGCTTGGGTGATGGGGTTGAGGAGGTAGAGCTCGAGCACCCACTCCGGCCACCCGAGAGTCTGCAGCGCGTCGCGCACCATGATCCATGAGTAAAGCACCGGTGAGGCCCACGTGGCGAGGAGAAGCAGTAGTTCGACCACATTCTCCGCGTCGCGATAGCGCACGTTGAGAGAGCCGAACAGCAGCCCGAGCCCCAGGGCGAAGATCATGACGATGGTGACCCCCGCAAGGATCGCCAGCACCGAGACGATCGAGATGTTCACGATCCAGCCGAGAATGAGGCAGACCACCAGCAGCAGACCGACCTGTGGGAGGAAGTGCACGAACGCGACGATCACCGCGGACACCGCGAAGAGCTGCCGCGGCAGGTACACCTTTCGCACGAGCGGCGCGTTGCCGACGATCGATGTCGTCGCGTTCTTGTAGGCCTCGGAGAAGAGGTTGATCACGACGATGCCGGAGAACAGATAGATCGCGTAGTTCGGGATGCCGCGCTCGAGGCTCAGGAAGAGGCCGAGAACGATCCAGAACACGAGGAACTGCGCCGCCGGTCGGACATACGACCACGTCCACCCCAGCACCGAGTTGCGATATCGCGTCGTGACGCCTGTCCGCACGAGCAGACGCAGAAGATAGTGCCAGCGGAAGACATCCAGCAGCCCGCCGCTCTTGCCAGGGACGTCGAACTGCGCACGCGGCACGCGCGCGAAAAGATCTCGGGTATCGGACACGGTCCCACTCACTCGGCTGAACCCCGCGCTCGCATCGCAGGCACCACTCACTCTATCCGAGGGCCACAGCAGGACCCTGAGCGTCCCCTCGGCTCAGCAACGGATGCTGCGGGCCACAGATTCGGTGAGCGCGCCGGGACCACCGATCAATCGGACGGACTTGACACCTCGGGCGATGAGCCAGTTCTTCGCCGTGCCGGTCATGCACGATGTCGGCTGTGACAGGAGGGGCACCTTGGTCTGTCCCGCGAGCACAGCACCAGCGAGCGAATCCGGGAAATCGAGCCCCGTGGCCAAGATGGCCGCACCCGCCGTCGGGTAGACCGCGCTGTTGATGAGCAAGCTCGTCTGGTATCGATCAGCTCCGCCGTGGCGTGTCACCCCGAATCCCGCGCCCTGCAGCGAGCTCGCGACTCCCGCGCTGACCACGCCGGTGCCGCCCGCGATCACGACGGAAGACGTGCGGAGGGCCCGCAGCACATCGAGCGTGGCAGTAGCGGCCGACGAAGCGGCACCTTCCACGAGAATCACCGCAGCGCCCTGAGCGCCGGCCGCCGACGACGCAGCGAGTGCATCAGCGAAGCCTTCACCCGTCGCGATGTACGCGGTGGCCGATGTACCGAACTTGGTGGTGGCGAGGATCTGGCTGGTCTCGTACCGGTCGACACCGCCGACGCGTTCTACGGACGCCGAGGGCAGCAGACCTGCCAGCTCCGCCTCGACGCTCTCGCTGACTGCGCCCACGCCACCGACGATGACGACAGCGGATGGTGCCAGCCTCGTCAGCTCGGAGCGCACGATCGCAGGAAGCGCGTTCGGATCGGTGAGAAGCAGCGCACTGCCGGACTTGACGGCTGCGGGGGCGGCGGTGAGCGCGTCCGGGAAGTCGACACCCGACGCGAGATAGACGGTCTTCGACCCACTCGGATGGGTGACCTTCGACACTTCGACGGACGTCTCGTACCGTGTCGCACCGGCGACCCGTGACGTGGTCCATGGCACGGGCGCGGCAGGACTCAGATAGCTGCCGTGCACCCAGTACCGGGCTCCGTCGATGCGAATCCTCGCCCAGTCCCCGTACACGGCCGTCCTCGTCACGGCGGTTCCTTGGGAAAGCGAGCGCACAACCGGCTCGCACGACGTCGTGGGCGCCGAACGCGCGTTCAGCGACGCCACATTCACGACGAACTCGGCCTCACCCACCGTCAGCGCTGAGTCGGCCGGCTGAGCACATGCGTTGACAGGCTTCTGGGTCGAGCCGAACCAGTCTGTGAAGTAATTGAAGAAATTGCGGTTGCCGTATGCGGAACAGCCGTCGCCGGTGCCGTATCCCGCACGGAGGGCCGCGGCATTCGGCTGATACGGCGTGTAGTAGTACAGGTTGGACGTGGCCTGGTTCTCGACGCGGACCGACGATGAACCGCAGTCGCGGTTGGGGTTGTACAGGATGTTCCAGGTCTTCCCCGGGGCATACCACGTGAAGTACTGGCTGGTGCCGGGCGGGTTGGCGTAACGCTTGAGCTGCCACGCCGCACCATAGACCTGGTTGAAGAAGCCGTAGTAGCGCGAATCGCACGCAGCGGTGTCGGGGCACCCCTGGCCCATGGCCGCGGTGTAGCGCCACTCGCTGGGCCACACATGTGTGACGAGCCCCTGCTCCTTCTGAAGTGTGACGAGGATGACCTGTGGATTGATGCCGCAGGCCTGCGCCACCTTGTAGATGATGCGGGACGCGCGCTCGCGCGCACCCCCCGAATACGCGCCGCACATGGCATCGGCCGAGGTGGTGCGCGACGTGTCGTACCAATCCTTGAGGCAGGTGTAGCCCGACTCGCACCTCGGAACCTTCTGCTCCAGGAACGCCTGGATCTGGGCCTCGGTCATGGTGTTCCGGTCGAAGAACACAGCGTCACTGACGATGTTTCCGGGTCGGAATTGCGAGAGGTCGGCGGCCTTCACCGGACCCGCGGCCTCGACCGTCGTGGCCGCCGGAGCTTGGCTCGTCGGCACCACGGCATCCGCCCGAGCAGAGTCCATCGGGAACAGCCCGACCGTAAGCGCGAGCACCGTCAGGAAAGTCACGGCGATCGCGACGGTGCGCCGCCCACGATCGAGCAGAAGGCTCATCATGTGATCAGTGTGGCGGAAGTGAGTCCCGTTTACCAAGTGATCGGTGTTACTGATGTGACGACACGCCGATTACAGCCGATGCCCGGCCGGCGCACAGCACCCGCAGCGGCCTAGAGGTCGGCGTGCAGATGCCAGACTTTGTCGGCCGTCTCGGCCCACGAGAACGCCCGCCCGCGGTCCGCCGCGAGCACGCCGAGCCGCTCTGCGGCCGAGACCGACCCGAGCGCCTCGGCCAGGGCAGCGCCGAGCGCCTCACCCAGCACAGCGTCCTCCGACTCGTCGACGAGCTGACCGCCATCCGAGACCACCTCGGTGTGCGAATCGGATGCCGCGGCGAGAACCGGCACGCCGAGGGTCAGCGCATCGACCGCGCGCCAGGGGAACGCCTCGCGCCGCGACGGCGCGAGGAACGCCAGCGCGGCACCGAACACCGCTGCGCGATCCCAGGTCTCCAGCGCCCCTCGCACGTGCAGGCGTCGCTCGGGGAGCCCCGCCGCCTCGGCGAGATCGGCGATCGCCGGCTCCTCCCCCTCCGACGCATCGATCACCACGACGGGCAGGTCCACACCCGATCGCGCCACTGCGGCCAGCCCGACAGCGAGCCCGTCCGACACGCGCGATGCCGAACCGGCGAGAAGTACGAATCCCTCGGGGAGGTCGAGTTCACGCCGCCGCCCGACCTCGTCGTTCGGCACGGCGAAGCCGAGCGGCGCCGCGCCGGGGATCACGCGGATCCGCTCCCCCAGGTTCACCACGCCGGCGATGCGGCGTGCGAGCGCGTGGGTCGGCACGACGACGGCGTCCGCGTGCTTCGCGGCACGCTTGATCATCGCCCGCTGGAACGACAGCGCACCGCGCGAGAGCTCTCCGGGCGCGTCCCACGCGCGGCTGTCCCAGACGGTGACGACCGTCTGATCGTGGTTGTGCACCCGGTCGTGACGCACGAGCGGCGCCATCAGCGTCGGCGAGTGGATCATCCCCGCCCCGATGCCCGTCGGCGCGCCCAGCTGCACAGCCACCGACAGCTCGCGGCGCGGCAGCGCCGAGGGATGCACCGCCGCAAGGCCGGGGACTGCGGCACGCAATGCCGCGGCATCCGTCTGCGCCGGCACGATCGCTTCGACCTCGGTTCCCGAGGGAGCCCCGGCGACGAGTGCGCGGGCGAGTTCGCGCGATGCCTCGGCGAGGTCGGTGTCGGTCGGTACCGCGACCTGGTCGAGCATCACTCGGAGCGTGGCGGTCATCAGCCCTCCGGCGTGGGCGTCGGGGTGGGCGGATGCAGCGCGGTGCGCACGAGCTCCTGCACGTAGGCGTAGTCGGGGTCGTACTCGTCGATGCCGAACTCGGGGATCAGCTCGATCGTGGTGACCGGCTGCTCCTGCGCCTTCAGCGCCAGATCGGCGAGGTAGGGCAGCAGCGACTGCGGCAGATCGGTCTCGACGATGTCGGCGCCGGCCGCGGCGATGTCCTGGAACCGGGTCAGCACCGTCTGGGGCGTGAACTGGTCGAGGATGGCCTGCTGCAGGATGCGCTGGCGCTGCATCCGGTCGAAGTCGCTCGTGGTGTATCGCGAGCGGGCGTACCACTGCGCCGTGTCGCCGTCCATGCGCTGAAGGCCCGGCTCGATCCACCCGATGGCCCATTCCTCGGCGGGCTGACCGTCGTACGCCGGGCCGCCGCCCTTGGGCAGGCGCTCGGCGACCTCGATCTCCACACCGCCGAGCGCGTCGACGAGCGAAGCGAAGCCGTGCATGTCGATGAAGACGTAGTACGGGATCTCGATCCCGAGTATGCCTTCTACGGCATCCTTCGTCGCCTCGATGCCCGGAGCCGAGCCGTTCGCGACAGCGTCGGGGTAGAGGGCATTGCCGTCCTGGCAGACCTCCACCTCGGTGCGGAGCTGGTTGATCCCGCTCCCCCAGCCGCAGCTCGGGTCGGCGAATCCCTGGTGACCGTCGGGGTAGCGGTCCTGCATGGGTCCCGGTGCGAAGGGGAAGTGGGGCATGTCGCGCGGGATGCCGGTGATGGTCGTCGCACCCGTGTCGGCGTTCACCGACACGACCGAGATGCTGTCGAACCGCATCGAATCGCGGCCCTCACCGCTGTCGGCGCCCAGGAGCAGGATGTTGTAGTACCCGTCGGACGGGGGAACGGAGGGGCCACTCACCCCGAAGATCGCGCCGAGGGTGTCGCGAGCGGTGCCGGTGACCTGTGCGGCGTAGCCGACGGTGCCGCTCGCGACGACGAGCAGGGCGACGGCGACCGCGGCGATGCCGAAGCGAGCGCCCCGGCCGGTGCGCACCAGACGGACCAGCCGGAGCGTGTCGATGGTCAGCACGATCCACAGGGCGGCATAGGCGATCAAGATCACCTGGATGAGCAGGAGCACGAACCAGTTCGTCGCAAGGGTCAGGAAGAGCGTCTGCGCGAAGGCGGAGGTGAGCACCGCGCCGACGGCGAGCAGCCATGACACGAGTGTCGCGGCGATGCCGACCCGGCCGAGGCGCCGGTTGCCGGCGACGACCTGCGCGGAGCCCGGGAGCAGGAAGTTGAGCCCGACGAGCCACCAGCCGCGCGTGGTCATCATCGCCGTCGAGCCGGCGTCGGGGAAGCGGAGTGGGCGTTCCTCGAGCACGAGGCCCGCTGTCACGGACGGTCCGCGCGTCGCCGTCCGCGGCGGAGTCGACACGCTCACAGCGACTCCTTCAGGCGGCGGTTCTTCTCCTCGACGGCGGCCTCGAGGTCGCGGGCATATGCCTCGACCTGATCGGCGACGCGCGGGTCTCCTGTCCCGATGATGCGGATGGCGAGGAGACCGGCGTTCTTGGCCCCGTTGATCGACACGGTGGCGACGGGAATGCCGGCGGGCATCTGCACGATGCTCAGGAGCGAGTCGAGTCCGTCGAGGGTGGCCAGCTGCACCGGCACGCCGACGACGGGCAGAGCGGTGACCGACGCCAGCATGCCCGGCAGGTGCGCCGCGCCTCCGGCGCCGGCGATGATCACTCGGATGCCGCGGGCCCGCGCCTCGCGCCCGTAACTCATCAGCTTGTCGGGCGTGCGGTGGGCCGACACGACCTCGACCTCGTGCGGGATGCCGAAGTCGGTGAGCACCTGGGAGGCGTCGCTCATGACCCGCCAGTCGGAGTCGGACCCCATGACCACGCCGACCAGCGGCTGGGAGGCCGCGTGCAGGGGGGTGTCGGGGAGCGGCGCGGTGCGCGCGTCGGATTCAGCGCTCGCGAAAGACCCAGTCACCCGATAAGGCTAGGACGCCCAACTGGAAGAAGCCCGCAACGGCGCGCAAGCGCCGGTGCTGAGGGTGCCGTCGGCGCGCAAGCGCCGGTGCTGAGGGTGCCGTCGGCGCGCAAGCGCCGGTGGCCGATCAGTCCAGGAACACAGCCGCCGCCGCCCGCGCGGCGTAGGCCACGTCGTCGAGGTCGTCGCCGGAGACGTTGACGTGTCCCACCTTGCGGCCGGGCCGCGGCGACTTGCCGTAGGTGTGCACCTTCGCCTCGGGGTGGCGGGCCATCGCGTCGGCGAAGCGGTCGGTGAGGCCGCCCTCGGCAGGCCCTCCGAGGATGTTGATCATCACCGTCCACGGCGCCTTCGGCGCGGGGTCGCCGAGCGGCAGGTCGAGAACCGCGCGCAGGTGCTGCTCGAACTGACTCGTGACGGCGCCGTCCTGCGTCCAGTGGCCGCTGTTGTGGGGGCGCATCGCGAGCTCGTTCACGAGCACGCGGTCGGCGGTCTCGAACAGCTCGACCGCCAGCATCCCCGACACATCCAGCCCTTCGGCGATGCCGACGGCGATCTCGCTGGTGACCTGCTGCTCGCGCTCACCCGTGCGCTGAGCGGGGGCCAGCACCTCGGCGCAGACGCCGTCACGCTGGACCGTCTCGACGAGCGCGTACGCCCGCACCTCCCCCGACGGGCGGCGAGCGACCTGTTGGGCGAGCTCGCGGGTGAAGGGGACGAGCTCTTCGACGAGGAGCTCGCCGCCGCGACCGTCTTCAGCGAGGGCCGTGAACCAGTCGTCGGCGTCGTGCTCGGACGACACCACGCGTACGCCCTTGCCGTCGTAGCCGCCTCGGGGCGTCTTCACCACGGCACGCCCGCCGTGATCGGCGAGGAAGGCGCCGATCCCCGCGGCATCGCTGACGGCTGCCCAGTCGGGCTGGGGCATGCCGAGCTCGGCGAGGCGCCGCCGCATGTGCAGCTTGTCCTGGGCGAACTGCAGGGCGTGCGGTCCCGGACGCACGGCGACACCTGCGCTGACGAGGGCGGCGAGGACATCCTGGGGCACGTGCTCGTGGTCGAAGGTGACGACGTCGACGTCGCGTGCGAACCGCAGCACGGTGTCGGCGTCGCGGTAGTCGCCGACGGCAGTGGCGGCGAGCGCCGCAGCCATCCCGTCATCCTCGGCCAGGACCCGCAGCTCGACACCCAGCTCGACGGCCGGCGCGATCATCATGCGCGCCAACTGTCCTCCGCCGACGACTCCGACTCGCAACGCCATGGGACATCCTTCCGCTCGACTGCTCTTTCGTGCCGTGGCCATCTTCGCGCAGTCGGCACATTCGCGCAGAAGCCAGGCGTGCGTGGACGACCGATCTCTCACCGCCCCACTTGCCCTCCGGTGCGAATCGACGGAGTCAGCCGAGCTGCGGCAGGGGTGGCGGCGGTCCGGGCGGGTAGGGCCCCGACACCGAGGACTGCGCGTCGCGGTGCGCGAGGATCTGGTTGACCTCGACCTGATCGACGAGCACCTCGTGGACGAGCACCACGCCGGGGATGTTCTTCATGCGGAGCGGCTCATCGGCGCCGTTGGAGAGGGTGAGGGTCCCGGCCCCCCACATCCGCTGCAGGATGCCGCGTCGCACCTGGATCGTGTACCCCCGCACGTGGGACAGATCGCGGCGACGAGTGGCGAAGATCCCGGATCGCTCGATGACCCGTCGCGTCGTGATCGTGTAGACGCGGCTCCACCACGCCAGGAACGGCAGGAGCACGAGGAGGAAGACGACCACGGCGGCCGCGGTCAGCAGCATCCAGTTCTCGAACGGCGCCGGCAGGTTCCCCCAGAAATAGCCGGCTGCGCCGGCGACCGCGATGAGGATGAGCGCCGACCAGAAGAGCCACCGCGCATGCGAGCGCACCCGGGCGATCCGCAGCTCGGGCGTCGGCACACCTGGTGCGGGGGTGGCGGGACGCCCGGCGAAGCTGGTCGGGTGCGTCATGCACCCATTGTCGGGGCAGGGCCCGACATTCCGGCGCACCACACCCTGCGAGCGCCGCTCTCACCCGGAATCGGGTCAGCGCACGTGCACGACGTCTCCGGCCGAGACCGCGGTCTCGATGCCGGTGGCGTCTTCCACGACGAGCCGCCCATCGGCGTCGAGCCGGGCGGCGCGGCCGGTGAGCCGGGTGCCGTCGGGCAGCTGCACGGCGACGTCGGCGCCGAGGGTGGAGCAGAGGGCGCTGACTTCTCCGGAAACCCCGGTGGCCGCAGCATCCCCTCGCCCGGCGACCAGCGCGGTGAGCTGCTCGTCCAGAGCCGAGAGGAAGTCGGCGACGAGACGGTCGTCGTCGCAGGTGAGACCGAGGGCGCCGAAGGAGACGGCGGTGTCGACCGGAAGGTCGGCCCGAGTCATCCGCGTGTTCACTCCGGCACCGACGACGACGGTGTCGGGATCGCCCGGGACGACCTCCGCGAGGATGCCGGAGACCTTGCCTCCGTCGATGAGGACGTCGTTCGGCCACTTGAGCGTGGCCGAGTGGGGTGTACCGCGCAGCTGCGCGCCGACCGCCCGCGCCATGGCGGCGCCGGCGACGAGCGGGATCCATCCGCGCGCGGCGACGGGGAGTGCGGGTACTCGGACCACGACCGACATCGCCAGGGCGGTGCCGGGCGGGGTGGTCCAGCTGCGGTCGAGGCGGCCGCGCCCCGCGCGCTGGTCGGTGGTGAGGAGAACCGAGAGGTGCGGCCAGCCGGACGGGTCGGCGCCGGCGGCGGCGAGGACGTCGGCGTTGGTGGAGTCGGTGGACTCCGTGATCTGGACGCGAGGGCTGACGGCGGCGGCGCGGGGATACCCGTCGGTGGGGATCGGCATGACTTCACCCTATGCGCGCGCGGCGCGGCGCGCGGGGGGCTTGCGCGCGCCGCGGCGCGGCACGTGGAGGGCTTTCGCGCCGCCTGGCGGCATTCGCGCCGCGTGCGGCGCCCTCACCCTCCTGCGCCTGCCCCGCACGAGGACGATCGGCCGAGCGGAGTACGTTTCCGCGATCGGTGTACGCGCCTAGGCCGATAGTACGCACGCGGGGAAGGTGGACAGGAACCGTCCCGCCGTCCATTCCTGCACATGCGGCGCCGGCGCCGACTCATCCCCAGATCGTCGCGCGGCATGCCCGACCGCCACCCGGCGCTACCATGCTGACCGGGTGCGACGAATCATCCTTCCCGCCCAGGGATACCTGCACCGCGCCACCCTGCTGGAGACCGGATGGCGCCCCGACACCCTGCGCCGAACGATGGCCGAGCAGGGACTGCAGCTGCTGCGCCGCACCTGGGTGGTGGCGCCCGATCTGGATCTCGACCTACGCCATGCGGCGACCCTCGGCGGCGTGGTGACCTGCGTGAGTGCCACGAATGCATTCGGCCTGTGGCGTCCGGACGGAACGAACCGCCCGCATATCCGCCTCCCGCCCCACTCCAGCGGCGCTTCAGCGCGGCGTCGTCACGCCCGCTCATCTGGGGGCGGTCGCGTGGCGGACGACGGCCGCTCGCCAGGTGGCCGACATCGCAGGAGCGCTTTCGGATTCGGGCTTGGAGACTCTCTTCGTGCACGGGATGCGGCAGGTAGGCGTGAGCGTCCTGCAACAGGTGGTGGTCGGCGGCAACCCGTCGACGGTCTCATCGGCGATCGCCTCGTCATCCAGATCGACAGTTTCGCGCACCATTCCGATGCGACGCAGCGGCGGAAGGACATCCGTCATGACCGGCTGCTGCGCTCCCTCGGATCCTCCGCTTCGATGACGTGGACGTCGTCCACAGTTGGCCGCGGGTGCAGGCCGAGGTGCTGCGGGCGATCGCGCAGGGTCTCCATCTCGCGCCCCGCGGGGCGCTGGCGTGAGGATGATCGGCCGAGAGGAGTACGGAAACCACCGCAACGTACTCGCGCGGACCGATCGTACGCGCCGGGAAGAAGGCCGGACGGATGCCGCAGCGTGCGACGTGCCGCAGAGCGCGACGCCGCACAGCGCAACCGCGAACCGCTTGTGCGAACCCTCCAAGGGCTCGTGAGCCCCCGCCGATAGGGTGGAACCCGTGACCGATCAGCCCGACCTCTACACGACCGCCGGCAAGATCGCAGACCTTCGGGCGCGCTATCAGGAGGCCGTCCTCGACGCCGAGGCGACGGCGCAGCAGAAGCAGCACGCCAAGCACAAGCTCACCGCCCGGGAACGGATCGAGCTGCTGGTCGACACCGGTTCGTTCGTCGAGTTCGACGAGTACGTCCGCCACCGCACCACGGCCTTCGGCATGGACAAGTCCCGGCCCTACGGCGACTCGGTCGTCACGGGCACCGGTACGATCCACGGACGGACGGTCGCGGTCTACGCGCAGGACTTCTCCACCTTCGGCGGGTCGCTCGGCGAGGTCGCCGGCGACAAGATCATCAAGATCATGGAGTTCGCGCTTCGCGGCGGCATCCCGATCATCGGGATCCTCGACTCCGGCGGCGCGCGCATCCAGGAGGGCGTGGTCGCGCTCGGCAAGTACGGCGAGATCTTCCGCCTGAACACCGCCGCTTCGGGCGTCATCCCCCAGATCTCGATCATCATGGGGCCCGCAGCCGGGGGCGCGGTGTACTCCCCCGCCCTCACCGACTTCGTCATCATGGTCGACAAGACCAGCCAGATGTTCGTCACCGGTCCCGACGTCATCAAGACCGTCACCGGCGAGGACGTCGGGATGGAGGAGGCTCGGCGGCGCGCACACCCACAACACCCGCTCGGGTGTGGCGCACTACCTCGCCGAGGACGAGGACGACGCGATCGACTACGCCCGCACGCTCCTGGGCTTCCTCCCCGACAACAACATGTCGGAGCTGCCGGTCTACGAGACGGCGTTCGAGTTCGAGACCACCGACGCCGACCGGAGCCTGAACACCGTCATCCCCGACTCGGCCAACCAGCCGTACGACATCCACGGCGTCATCGAGCACGTGGTCGACGATGGCGACTTCCTCGAGGTCCAGCCCCTCTTCGCCCCCAACATCGTCATCGGCTTCGGCCGGGTGGAGGGGCGCACGGTCGGGGTGATCGCAAATCAGCCCTCGCAGATGGCGGGGACGCTGAACATCGACGCCGGCGAGAAGGCGAGCCGTTTCGTGCGCTTCTGCGACGCGTTCTCGGTGCCCATCCTCACCCTCGTCGACGTGCCCGGCTACCTCCCCGGCACCGACCAGGAGTGGACCGGCGTCATCCGCCGGGGCGCGAAGCTGCTGTACGCCTACGCCGAGGCCACTGTTCCGCTGGTCACCGTCATCCTCCGCAAGGCCTACGGCGGTGCCTACATCGTGATGGGCTCCAAGCAGCTCGGGGCCGACGTCAACCTCGCGTGGCCGACCGCCGAGATCGCGGTCATGGGCGGTCAAGGGGCGGTGAACATCCTCTACCGCGGCGAGATCAAGCGCGCCGAGGAGGCAGGAGAGGATGTCGCGGCGGTGCGCGCCCGCCTCGCCAACGAATACACCTACAACGTCGCGTCCCCCTTCCTCGCCGCCGAGCGCGGTGAGCTGGACGGGATCATCGAGCCGGCTCAGACGCGCGTCGCCGTCGCCAAGGCGCTGCGCTCGCTCCGCGGGAAGCGGGCGAGCCTCCCGCCGAAGAAGCACGGGAACATCCCGCTGTGAGCACGACGAGCGGTCCGCACGGCGGCCCGGGCGGGTCGGGCGACGCCCTGCCGCCCGTCGCGATCGACGTGCGCCGGGGTGCGCCCACCGAGGAGGAGCTCGCCGCGCTCATCGCCGTGGTCAGCGAGGAGTACGCGGCCGAATCGGCGGGCGCCGTGGCCGATGACCGCCCCGCTCGGAGTGCGTGGTCGCTCTCTCAGCGCGGGCTTCGCCAGCCGCTTCGCCGCGACGTCGGGTGGGGCCGGTTCGCCGGCTGACGCCTCATGGAAAATTCATGGATTTGTCCCCCAAACTACCTACAGACAGACCGTTTCCGACCTTGCATACTGGAGGAGCTGGAACGCTCTGCGTTCGGCCCGACCGCCCGTCGTCTCTTCGACGGTCCAAGCGGTTTGGCTGCGCGAACGGTTTTCGGGTAACCGTTCGCTCAGGCGAGGGGCGGGCGGCTTCGCCGCCCCTGCCTCCTCTCCCTTCGGGGGATGAGGCAGGAGGAAGCCCCCTGTGTCGCGACCGGAGGTCACCGACCGGGGTGGTCGATCTCACGCCAGAGGTCGACGGCATCCTCATCGGACAGTCCGTTCTCGGTGCCCGAGCGCCCGACGACCGTGACCGCCACGCGGGTATGCGGCGAGGTGCGGATGTAGAGCCGGTCGGATGTGGCCGAACGCAGCGTCTCGGCGAGCTCTGCGCGGATTACCGCGAGCGAGCGTTCATCGATGCCGTCCAGGCCGCCCTCGTCGAGCATCGTCACCGAGGCCCCCCGGCGGCGCAGGCGCTCCACCTCGGCGCGCACGTCGTCATCGAGCAGTCGCGGCCCCCGCATGTCGTCGCGGAGCCTCCCCTCCGCCAGGCGCGCCTGCAGCCGCTCTTCGGGCGTCAGCCGGCCGCCCGTGGCGACCGTGCGCGTCAGGAGCGGTCCCGCGATGGCGAGGGCGCGCTGCACCTGGATGCGCCTCTCACGCTGGCGGGTCAGTTGGGATGCCTGCCACGACGAGGACACCCGCTGCAGCTCGGCGAGCTGCGCGGTATCGCGGGCTGCACGATCGAGCCCCCGGATGAGCAGCTGCGCAACGACCACCCACACCACCGACCCGACGAGTCCGAGCCGGAGGGCATCGAGCGGCCCCATCCACAGAGCGGAGAGCGCGGCGAGGATGGCGGTGCCGACCCAGGCGAAGAGCGGCCGCCGCCGCGCCATCACGATCGTCATCAGCGCCCCGATGCCCCCGAGATACCAGGTGGCGAACGGCTCGGTGCGGATGTCGGCGGCGACCCCCATCGAGATGGCGGCGGGGACGACCACGGCGTTCACGATCGCGAGGAGGGAGATCCAGACCGGAAGGCGCGTGGGTCCGCGCACACCCGCGGTCACGGACGAGTCGACGGGGTCGTCGGTGGTCAGCCGCGGCTCCCAGAAGATGCAGAGCCAGGTCGTCGGAAGATACAGCAGCAGCGCGGCGATCACAAGCGACGGATTCTGAACGTCCTCGGTCCACCAGAGCCCTCGCGCCGCGAGGTATGCGGTGAAGGCGAAGGCGAGGCCGAGCAGGATGCCGCGGACGCTGATCATGTCGTCACCGGCCGCCATTCCAGAGTCACCGTGGTCCCCTCGGGGGTCGGTTCGACGGTGGCGATCCCGCCGACGGCGGCGACGCGCGCGACGATCGACGCCCGGATCCCCAGCCGGTCGTCGGGGATGGCATGCAGGTCGAACCCGTCGCCGGTGTCGGAGACGATGACGGCGACGCGGTCCGCCCGCCCCGACACGCAGACGGAGAGACCCGCGCCGTGGGCATGCTCGACGGCGTTGGCGACGGCCTGGGTCGCTGCGAGGGTGAGCGCGCGGGCGACACGTCCGGGCAGCGGCGGGGTGGCGGGGTCGATGTCACGACTGCGCTCCGGCGCGGCTCCGAGGTTCTCCGCGGCGCGTTCGACGGCCTCGGCGAGCGCGTGGGCGTCGGTGGGCTCGTCGCTTCCCTCCTCCACTCCCTGCTCGGTGTTGGCGAAGCGGGTCAGCGCCTCACGGGCCATCGCCACGGCGAGGGTGCGCTCGCGCTCGGTGTCGGCGCGCTCGCTGGCGATGAGGGCCGCCAGCACGCTGTCGTGCATGAGGGCGGCCACCGCGATGCGCTCCTCCTCCGCGGCGTTGGCCGCCGCGGCACGGGCGTAGCTGGCCACCGCTTTGGCGCGGGCGTCGTCGACGTCGGCGGCGATCCGCCGGAAGACCCGGCCGAGGGTGATGAGCATCATCCCGAGGATGAGGGCGAAGGAGACATCCAGCACGAGCGGGATCCACAGCTGCGGCGCCGCATCGGTCTGCAGGATCCGGACCGAGCCGAAGAACATCGGCACCATCAGCGTCCACGCCACCTGCCACATGAAGGGGACGACGACCACCGACGCGACCGTGGCGACGTTCACCAGGTACCAGATCCAGGGCTGCGTGGTCGGGTCGGACGGCTGACCCACGGTGGCGGCGGGCCAGAGAGCCAGGGCGACGACGTAGCAGATGCAGAACAGCGCGGCGAAGGTTCGCACGGCGCGCCCGAGCGCGCAGGCGATGAGCATGGCCGCCAGCGGCCCGAACGTGAGGATCAACAGCGGCACGTGCCAGCCGGGTGCCTCGTCGCTCGGCCCGAGAGCGGTGACGAAGGCCTGGGCGCCGAGGATGAGGCATCCGATCGCGATCGCGATGGTGAGGATGCGCTCGACCCGTTGCCGGGTGAAGGAGCCGAGGGATGCCGCGCCCTCCGGTCCCTGAGGAATGCGCCCGACCGACTCCGAGGTCACCGAGCGCTGCGCCTCAGCGCCGACGCTCATGGCCGACCGATCCGTCCGCCGCAGGCGGAGTCAGGATGCCGTCCTCGATCGCGCGGCGCATGAGGTCGAGCTTGGTGGGCGCCGGGCGTCCGACCTCGACGTACTTCACCCGCACGCGCGTGATGTTCTCCTTGGCCGTGGAGTACGCCACGCCCAGCCGCTCGGCGACGGCCCGCAACGGCAGGCCCGCCGCGTACAGGCGGAGGACGTCCCGCTCGCGCGCCGACAGCTGGGCGTCGGCGAAGGCACGGTCTCCTTCGATCGCGCTCGCCCACTCGACGTTGTTGAGCGGCTCGCCGCGCGACACCGTGTCGATGGCCGCGGTGACGTCGTCGATGCGCGAGGACTTGCTGACGATTCCGGCGGCTCCCGCCAGCAGCGCCTCGCGCACGGCCTCGGGCCGATCCGCGACGCTGTGGATGATGACGCTCGAGCCGTCGCGGACGAGTCGGCGGACGTTCTCGGAGACCGTCGTTCCGTCGCCGAGTGTGAGATCGAGCACGACGACATCGGCGGGCGAGGAGGCGCTGAACGCCCGCCAGTCGAGGTACGCGGCGACCGAGCTGCCCGAGAACACCACGGTCTGCCCGCCCACGCGGGCGCAGGCGGCCTCCAGCCCGAGGCGCACCGACTCGTGATCGTCGATGAGGGCCACGCGGGTCATGTCAGCACTCTATCCACGGCGCCCCTCGCCGGTGAGCACCGCCACCGCTTCGACGTGGTGCGAGTGCGGGAAGAGGTCGATCGCCTCGACGACGGCGGTGTCGTAGCCGTGGTCGCGGAACGTGCGGAGGTCGCGCGCGAGCGCGACCGGGTCGCATGCGACGTAGACCACGGCGGCGGGCGCGAGCGCAGCGACCGCATCGACGACCTCGCGTCCGGCCCCGGCCCGCGGCGGGTCGAGGAGGATGGTGCCGCGACCGACCGCTTCGGCGTCGGCGCGCGCGAGCCCCTGCGCGAAGCGGAGAAGCCAGCGGTCGACGCGACCGGTCTCGGCGTTCATCGCCGGCCATGCGCGGAGGTTCTGCGCGGCGTGGCCGGTGGCTCGGGGATCGGACTCGACGCTGATCGCCCGGGTGCGCGGGCCGCCGAGGTCACCGAGCGCCGCCGCGAAGAGGCCGACACCCCCGTAGAGGTCGAGGTGCAGGGCGTCGGGATCGAACCCGCCCGACCGGCGCAATGCACCCGTGACGACGTCGGTGAGGGTCTCCGCGGCCAGGCGATGCACCTGCCAGAAGCCCCCCGCATCGACGCGGAACGCACGCTCTCCCACCTGCTCGACGATCGTCTCTCGGACGGAGGGGTCGGCCGGGATCGCCGGGCCGCGGCGCGGGCGCTCCGGACGGGGGATGACGCGCACGCGCCCGTCTGCGGGTCGGACGAGATCCACCCGCCCCGGTGCGAGACGTCCGAGCGATGACATCGCCTCTTCGATCTCGGCGGTCGCCAGCGGCAGTTCGGTGACCTCGACCACGCGGTGACTGCGCACCGCGTACGGCCCCACGGCGCCGCGGGCGTCGACGTGGAGACTCACGCGCGTTCGCCAGCGCGTGGCATCCGGCGTCTCCGCTCCTCCGCGCGCGGTGCCCGCCGGCGCCATCGTGACCTCGCGCTCCGCGCCTCCGATGCGCCGCAGTGCGTCCTTCACCACACGCTTCTTCAGGGCGCGCTGCGCGTCCAGCGCGATGTGTCCGAAGTCGGCGCCGCCGGGGCGATTCGCCGGGGGCGTCGCGAGGTCGGCCTGGCCCCAGACGTGGGGTCGTCGATCGGGTGAGGCACGGGTGACCTCGACGACCTCGGCGCGCCAGAACGCCTTCTTCGAGGTGTCGACGAGCCGCGCGCGGACCTCCTCGCCGGGAAGCGTGTCGGGAACGAATACGACCCGGCCCCGCTCCCCCTCCCCCGCGCCGTGGCGGGCGACGAAGACGCCTCCGTGGGCGACGTCGTCGATGCGGAGAACGAGCTCGTCACCGACTTCCATCCCTCAACCCTATGACCGACGAGGCCCCGCGCCCTCGCTAGCGTGGTGTCATGCGCGTGCTCCTCGCCTCGACGTCGCCCGCCCGTCTCATGCTGCTGCGCAGCGCCGGCATCGAACCTGAGACCCTTGCTCCCGACGTCGACGAGGAAGCCGTCATCGCCGCCGTGGAAGCCGGGGAGGGCCGCACCCTCAGCCCGCAGGAGCACGTCCTGCTGCTCGCGCGACGGAAGGCGGCGGATGTCGCGGCGCGCGTGGTCGCGGACGATCCAGCCTTCGACGGTGTCGTGATCGGCGGCGATTCGATGTTCGAGCTGGACGGCGAGATCCTCGGGAAGCCCTACGAGCCCGCGGTGGCGGTCGCCCGGTGGCGCGCGATGCGCGGCCGCACCGGCGTGCTGCACTCGGGACACAGCGTGTTCCGCATCGCCCCGGGCGCACCCGCCCACGAGGAGCACGCCGTCGCCGAGGCGTCGGTGAGCTTCGCCGCCGACGTCACCGACGACGAGATCGACGCCTACGTCGCCACCGGGGAGCCGCTGCACGTCGCGGGCGCCTTCACCGTCGACAGCCTGGGCGGACCCTTCATCGAGCGGGTCGAGGGCGATCCGTCTACGGTGGTCGGGATGTCGCTGTCGACCCTCCGACGCCTCATCACGCGCCACGGCGTGACCTGGACCTCGCTCTGGGCGAGTCCCGAGTGACGGCACGCGTTGTGGTTGGACGCCCACGTTTCTTCCCGGTTCTTGTACGAACCAGTCAAATGACCGACCATCCGCGTGGGTAGGCTGGCCATCATGCCTCGAATCGCCAAGGTGCTCATCGCAAACCGCGGCGAGATCGCCGTTCGCGTCATCCGTGCCGCCCGCGACGCCGGAAAGGCCTCTGTCGCCGTCTACGCCGACCAGGATCGCGACGCCCTCCACGCCCGCCTCGCGGACGAGGCGTACGCCCTCGAAGGCTCCACGAGCGCCGAGACCTACCTCTCGATCGAGAAGATCCTCTCCGTCGCCCGCCGCTCGGGTGCCGACGCGGTGCATCCCGGGTACGGGTTCCTCGCGGAGAACGCCGACTTCGCCCGCGCCGTCATCGCCGCGGGCCTGGTGTGGATCGGCCCGTCGCCCGAGGCGATCGAGGCGCTGGGCGACAAGGTCACCGCGCGCGCCGTGGCCGAGAAGGTCGGCGCTCCCCTGGCTCCCGGCACGCCGGGGCCGGTCGCCGGCGCCGACGAGGTCGTGGCCTTCGCCGAGTCGGTCGGGCTCCCCATCGCGATCAAGGCCGCCTACGGCGGCGGCGGGCGCGGCCTCAAGGTCGCGCGCACCATCGACGAGGTGCCCGAGATGTTCGAGTCGGCGACCCGTGAGGCCATCGCGGCGTTCGGCCGCGGCGAGTGCTTCGTGGAGAAGTACCTCGACAAGCCCCGGCACGTCGAGACGCAGTGCCTCGCCGACAGCGCGGGGAACGTCGTGGTGGTCTCCACCCGCGACTGCTCGCTGCAGCGCCGCCACCAGAAGCTCGTCGAAGAGGCGCCGGCGCCGTTCCTCAGCGAGGCGCAGAACCGCATCCTGTACGACGCGTCGAAGGCGATCCTCCGGGAGGTCGGGTACCTCGGCGCGGGGACCTGCGAGTTCCTCATCGGCGCCGACGGCACCATCTCGTTCCTCGAGGTCAACACCCGGCTGCAGGTGGAGCACCCCGTCTCCGAGGAGGTGACCGGGCTCGACCTCGTGCGCGAGCAGTTCCGCCTCGCCGAGGGCGAGGAGCTCGGCTACGACGACCCGGTGCCGGTGGGCCACTCGATCGAGTTCCGCATCAACGGCGAGGACCCCGGGCGCGGGTTCCTCCCCCAGCCGGGTCCGATCCACGTGTTCAAGACCTTCGGCGGCCCGGGCCTGCGCCTGGACTCCGGAGTCACCGCCGGCGACAGCGTCTCGGGGGCCTTCGACTCGCTGCTGGCGAAGATCATCGTCACCGGCCGCGACCGCGCGGAGGCGCTGGAGCGCGCACGGCGCGCCCTCGACGAGTTCGAGGTGGCGGGACTTCCCACCGTCCTGCCGTTCCACCGCAAGGTCGTGCGCGACCCCGCCTTCACCGCCGCCGACGGCGCGTTCGGGGTCTACACGCGGTGGATCGAGACGGAGTTCGACAACGACATCCCGCCGTGGGACGGCGAGCTCGACACCCCGGCCGCAGGCGAGGGCCGCCACACCGTCGTCGTCGAGGTCGCCGGAAAGCGGCTCGAGGTCAGCCTCCCCGACCGTGTCGCCACCACCACGTCGCACACCGCCGGCAGACCCGCGGCCGTGCCGCCGTCGCGGCGCTCGCACACCGCCTCGGCCGTCGCGGGCGCATCAGGCGACGCGGTGAAGGCGCCGATGCAGGCGACGATCGTGAAAGTCGCCGTCGCGGAGGGGCAGCAGGTCGTCAAGGGCGACCTCGTCGTGGTGCTCGAGGCCATGAAGATGGAGCAGCCCATCCAGGCGCACAAGGACGGAACCGTCGGCGCCATCAACGCCGACCCGGGCACGACTGTCGCGGCTGGTCACCAGCTGCTGACGATCGCGTAGCGCGCTCGCACGCCGGGAGCGCGCGCGTCGGGCGCCCCGACCCGTCGACTTCTGTCGCGGCCACGTCACGACCCGTCGAAAAACGCTGCCCGGCAGCATCCCGAACCGCACTCATCGACGGGTCGCGGAACAACCGCTCCACGTCGTCGAGTCTGCAGCGACCGCGTTCGGATTCATCGACGTCAGGCGCGGCCGCGTCACGACCCGTCGATTTCTGTGGGAGCCGCTCCACGACCCGTCGAAACCCGCTGCCCGGCGCGACCCTGGGCCGCATTTTCTGACGGGTCGCGACCCGCTACCGCGCGCGACGCTTCGCGAGGAAAGCCGCGGTGCGCTCGAACGCCACGTCTCCCTCGGGCACCTGGACGTCCGGGAAGAAGTAGAACCCGTGCGGCATCCCCTCGGGGAAGTACCCGTCGACCGCGACGCCTACGGCGGCGAGCGCCTCGGCGAACGCCTTCGCCGAATCGACGATCGGGTCATGCGTCCCGGTGGCGAGGAAGGTGGGCGGATAACCGCCGAGGTCGCCGTAGATCGGGCTCGCCAGGGGGTCGGTCCACGGCGTCGTCGGCAGGTAGGCCCCTCGGATGAACCCGAAGAACGCGCTGTCGTAGACAATCCCCCGCGGCGCCTGCGCCTGGAAGGACGGCCACCGCTCCTGGGCGAAATCGACGAACGCGCCGTACATCAGCACCGCGTCGGGCGCGGCGAGCCCGCGCTCGCGCGCGAGGAGAGGCAGCGCCGCGGCGAAGTTCGACCCTGCCGAGTCGCCCGCCACCGCCACCCACGCCGGATCGCCGCCGAGCCGACCGGCGTCGGTGCGCAGCCACGCATAGAGGTCGGCGACGTCGTCGAGAGGTGTCGGGAACGGATACTCCGGCGCGAGCCGGTAGTTGGCCGAGACGACGATCACGCCGTTGTCCTTCGCCAGCCGGCGCGTGATGTAGTCGGTGTCGGCCGCGGATCCGACGGTGAATCCCCCGCCGTGGACGTACAGGATGACGCCGAGCGCGTCCCCCACGGCGACACCCTGCGGGCGGTAGACCAGGGCCGATGCGACCCCGTCGCGGACGGGCAGGTAGACGGTGTCGACGTCGACGTCAGGCACCGCCTCCGCGCCGGTCGGGGGCACGAGAGCAGGGTCGGGCTTGACCCGGTCCTGCCCGATGTAGCCGGTCCGCACCGGCAGGATCATCATGTCGCGCAGCGCCACGGGCTGGCGGTTGTTGGCGATCACCCGGTACGAGGGCATCGCCGGGTCATCCGGGTCGATGTAGCTCAGCCCGTCGATCTCGCGGACGACGGTCACATCGGCCGCGCCGTCGGGAATCGACAGCAGGGCGGGGTCGATCGGACGGGATGCTGCGGGGGCGGCGTCGGCGCTGGACGTCGAGCGCGCCGCGGGATTGATCGGCACGGTGGCAGTCTAGAGGCCCGGGCGGGGCGTCAGACCTGTGCGGCATCCATCGGGCGGTCGACGATGTGCATCGCCCGCGCGGCGTCGGTGATGCTCCCCGACAGCGACGGGTAGACCGCGAACACGCGCGACACCTGATCGACGGTGAGGCGGCGCTCCACGGCGATCGCGATCGGATAGATCAGCTCCGACGCGCGCGGCGCGACGATGACGCCGCCGATGACGGTGCCGCTGCCGCGTCGGGCGATGAGCTTGACGAACCCGTCGCGCACGCCCATCATCTTCGCCCGCGGGTTGGCCGAAAGCGGAAGCTTCAGCACGAGCCCGTCGGCGTCGCCGGAGGTGACATCCTTCTCCTGGAATCCGACCGTGGCGATCTCGGGAGCGGTGAAGATGTTCGAGGTGATGCGCCGCTGCTCCAGCGGGATGACCACGTCGCCGAGCGCGTGGAACACGGCGGTGCGGCCCTGCATGGAGGCGACCGAGGCCAGCGGCACGAAGGTCGTGCAGTCTCCGGCGGCGTAGATGTTCGGCACGCTCGTGCGCGCGACGCGGTTGACCTGGATGTGACCCGAGTCGGTCATCTGCACCCCGGCCTCTTCCAGGCCGATGCCGGCCGTGTTCGGGACGGCACCGACCGCCATGAGGCAGTGGCTCCCCTCGACTACGCGCCCGTCGCCGAGGGTGACGCGGACGCCCTCGCCGGTGTTCTCGACGCTCTCGGCGCGGCACCGGGACAGCACGGTCATCCCCCCCCTCTTGAAGACCTTCTCCAGCACGGCCGCGGCGTCGGCATCCTCCCCCGGAAGAACCTGGTCACGGCTGGAGATGAGCGTGACCTCGGCGCCGAGGTTCATGTAGGCCGATGCGAACTCCGCCCCGGTGACCCCCGACCCCACCACGATGAGGTGCGAGGGGAGGGCGTTCATGCTGTAGAGCTGCGTCCAGGTGAGGATGCGCTGCCCGTCGGGCTTGGCGCTCGGGAGCTGGCGGGGCGACGCACCGACCGAGACGACGAGGGTGTCGGCCTCGACCCTGTCGAAGTCGGTGCCGCCGATGTCGGTGGAGACGATGACCTCGTTGCGTCCCTCGAGGCGACCGTGGCCGGAGATGATGCGCACCCCCGCCTCCACGAGCGAAGCCCGCATGTCGTCGGACTGCTGACGTGCGAGGGAGAGCACCCGCTTGTTCACAGCGGCGAGATTGATCGCGATCTCGGGCTTGAGGGGCTTTCCGCTCTCGCCTCGGGCGAACAGCTGCACGCCGAGGTCACCGGCCTCCGAGATCGCCACCGCGGCGTCGGCCGTGGCGATGAGCGTCTTGGAGGGGACGACGTCGGTGATGACAGCCGACCCGCCGACGCCGGCGCGCTCGACCAGGGTGACTTCGGCACCCAGCTGCGCGGCGGCCAACGCCGCCTCGTATCCACCGGGACCGCCGCCCAGGATCGCCACGGTCTGGGTCCGCTCGAAGCTCAACGACATACCCCCATTCAAACAGCCGCGGACCCTCGCCCGGGGGCGGTGCGGTGGCAGGGTGGCGGATCTGGTCCGTATCGTGACCTTATGCATCGACCCAGCGACCATCCGCTCGACGACCCGAACGCCGATCCGTTCGCCGTCGCCGCCCAGGCGGCCGACGACATCGCTCGCCTCACCGGCGTGGATCACCACGACATCGCCCTCACCCTCGGCAGCGGGTGGGGCAAGGCCGCCGATCTGCTCGGCGAGACCGTCGCGACCGTTCCCGCCACCGAGGTCACCGGGTTCAGCCGGCCGGCGCTGGAAGGTCATGTGGGGACGATCCGCAGCATCCTGACCCCCGCCGGCCGGCGGGTGCTCGTCATCGGGGCGCGCACGCACTTCTACGAGGGCCACGGGGTTCGCCGGGTCGTCCACAGCGTCCGCACCGCCGCCGCGACCGGGGCCCGGATCATGGTCCTCACCAACGGCGCCGGCGGCATCCGCCGGACGTGGAGCCCGGGCCAGCCGGTGCTCATCAGCGACCACATCAACCTCACCGCCGCCTCGCCGCTCGAGGGCGCCACCTTCATCGACCTCACCGATCTGTACTCCGAGCGCCTGCGCGAGATCGCGCGCTCGGTCGACCCGACGCTCGACGAGGGCGTGTACTGCCAGTTCCGCGGTCCGCACTACGAGACGCCCGCGGAAGTGCGGATGGCCGAGCGGATCGGCGGCGACATCGTCGGGATGTCCACGGCCCTCGAGGCGATCGCCGCGCGAGAGGCCGGGATGGAGATCCTCGGGTTCTCGCTGATCACGAACCTCGCCGCGGGCATTCAGACCACACCCCTCAGTCACGAAGAGGTGCTCGAAGCCGGACGCGACGCCGAGCCGGTGATCTCGTCCCTCCTCGCGCGGGTGGTGGAGCAGCTGTGACCGCATCAGCGGGGCCGGACGCGATCGCGCTGGCGCGCGCCTGGCGCGACCAGGACCCCGATGACGAGACCCGCGCCGAACTCGATGATCTGATCACGCGCGCCGAGGCCGCAGACCACGCCGCGAGCGCCGAGCTGACCGACCGCTTCTCGGAGCGCCTCGCCTTCGGCACGGCGGGTCTTCGCGGTGAGCTGGGCGCGGGCAGCAACCGGATGAACCGGGTGCTGGTCTCGCAGGCCGCGGCCGGGCTCGGGGCGTATGTGCTCGCGCAGGCCGCCGGCGGTGGAGTGGCCGGCGATGCCCCGCTGGTCGTGATCGGCTACGACGGGCGCCGGAACTCCGACGTGTTCGCCCGCGACTCCGCCGAGATCATGGCGGGTATGGGGCTTCGTGTCGCGATTCTCCCCCGACTCCTTCCCACCCCCGTGCTCGCCTTCGCGGTGCGCCACCTCGGCGCCGATGCGGGCGTCATGGTCACGGCGAGTCACAATCCGCCGAACGACAACGGCTACAAGGTGTACCTCGGGGGCGTGCACGGCGGGTCGCAGATCGTCGCGCCCGTCGACGCGCTCATCGCCGCCGAGATCCAGCGCGTGGCCGACACACTGCGGGTCGACGAGCTGCCGCGCTCGGACGCGTGGGAGCTCGCCGGCGAGGACGTCGTCGACGCCTACGTCGCCGCGACCGCACGGGTCGCCCCGGCCGGGCCCGGTGCCGCCGGGCTCCGTTGGGTCTACACCGCGATGCACGGCGTGGGGTGGGAGACGCTGTCGAAGATCCTCGCCGCCGCGGGCTACCCCGAACCGGTCCTCGTCGAGCAGCAGACCGCACCCGACGGACGCTTCCCCACGGTGGCGTTCCCCAACCCCGAAGAGCCCGGGGCGATGGATCTGGCGTTCGAGACCGCGCGCGCCGCAGGCGCGGAGCTGATCGTGGCGAACGACCCCGACGCAGACCGGCTCGCGGTGGCCCTGCCCGACACCTCCGCCGAGGGCGGCTGGCGCCGACTCACCGGCAACCAGATCGGGCTGCTCCTCGGCTGGCGTGCCGCGCGCGCGGCGGCGGGCGATGCAGGGCGCGGGTCAGCGGCATCCCTCGCGTGTTCTCTGGTCTCCTCCCCCGGCCTGGAAACCGTCGCCCGCCACTACGGCCTCGACTTCCACGCGACGCTCACGGGGTTCAAGTGGATCTCGCGCGCACCGGGCATCGTCTACGGATTCGAGGAGGCCCTCGGATACCTCGTCAACCCCGAGACGGTGCGCGACAAGGACGGGATCTCCGCCGCGATCGCCCTGCTCGGCATCGTTGCTGACGCCCGCGCCGAAGGGCGCACGCTCGCCGACGTGCTGCGAGAGTTCGATGAGACCTTCGGCTTCTTCGCCAGCGACCAGATCTCGGTGCGGGTCGACGACCTCTCGACCATCGATCGGGTGATGGCGGCACTCCGCGCCGACCCTCCCAGCCGCATCGGCACGGTCGCCGTCGAGCGGTTCGAAGACCTCAGCGAGGGCGTCGGTGACCTACCCCCCGGCGATGTGCTGAGACTGTGGCTCGCGCAGGGCGCCCGGGTCATCGTGCGGCCGAGCGGGACGGAGCCGAAGCTGAAGCTCTACCTGGATGTACGCGGGTCCTCGTCCGCCGACGCCGCCGCGCAGGTCGCCGACCTCGCCGCGGGTGCCCGCGCACTCCTCGCGCAGATCGAGGGGAGATGACCTCCGCTCCCGAGGTCGTGCTGCTGACCGACCCCGTCACTCTCGAGAACGCTCACGTCCGGCTCGAGCCCCTGGCGGCGGAGCACGCCCCCGACCTGCGTCAGGCCGCCGAGGGGCTCGAGCACGCCTGGTACACCTCCGTGCCCTCACCCGCCGGCGTCGATGCCGAGATCGCACAGCGGCAGGCATGGCGGAAGCGCGGCGAGATGAACCCGTGGGCGATCCTCCGCGCTGACACCGGCGTGGCCGTCGGCATGACCACCTTCTGCAACATCGACCAGGCCAACCGGCACGTCGAGATCGGCTACACCTGGCTGAGCGTGGCGGCTCAGCGCACGGCGGTGAACACGGCCGCGAAGCTGCTCCTGCTCGGTCACGCCTTCGAGGCGTGCGACGCGATCGCCGTGGAATTCCGCACCCACTTCCACAACCGGCAGTCGCGCGCGGCGATCGAACGGCTCGGTGCGAAGCTGGACGGTATTCTGCGCAACCACCGCCTCGGGCCAGACGGGTCGCTGCGCGACACCGCGGTCTACTCGCTCCTCCCCCACGAGTGGCCCGCCGCACGGCTGGGACTTCAGGCGCGGCTGCGCCGCGGCTGACCCCGGGCTCCCGCCACCGGGTGCTCCGCCGCCTGTCCCCAACTCCTGCAGAACCGTGGCCGACGCCGCTGTGAACGTCGCCGTGGCCGGGTGTCCGCCGATTCTGCAGGAGTTCGGGACGCCAGGCTCGGCCGACGCTAGCCGTCGATGACGGCGACGAGCTCGTCGAGGAAGGCCGGGAAGTCCGTGCCCCGCCGGACGATCCGCGACACGCTCTCGCGCTCGGAGAAGACCTCGACCAGCTGCTCGAAGACCGTCTGGAAGGCCTCCCGGTCGCCCTCGGAGAACGCCACCAGGGCCACGACCTGCACCCGCGAGTCACCCCACGGGATCGACCCTTCCGCGACCCCGACCGCGATGGCGGTGCGCGTCGCGGTCATCCCGATGGCATGGGGCACGGCCAGCGCATCGGTGAACGCGGTCGACGACATCCGCTCCCGGTGTATCGACCGTTCGACGTAGTCGTCGTCGATGACGCCCTGGGCGACGAGCATGCCGCCCAGGCGGCGGATGATCCCCTCCTCACCGGTGTCGTCGACGTCGAGTCCGCGCACGAAGGCGTCGGCGGGGAAGTACCGCTCGAGCTCGGTGCGCAGCCGCGCCAGACGTCGTCCACGGCGCACCCGGCCCGCGGCGGCCTGCACGCGCTCGACGTCGGCGTCGGTGAGGAACGGCTGGATCCGAACGATCCTCTCCCCCGCGACCGGCGCGTCGATCGTGGTGAGGACCAGGTCGGTGCCGAGGTTGTCCCAGTCGGGGTCGACGCGCGTCTCCACGCCGACGACCTCGATCGCCTGACCGAGCGAGCGATCGACGCTGGATCGCAGCAGCTCGTGCAGCTCGTAGTACCCCGGGCAGACGATCGTCGCCGTGAGCAGCTGCGCGTTCTGGCGGCTCCGCTCGAGCCGGCCCCCGACGTGCATCGCGATGTAGGCGATCTCGTCGTCGGGGAGCGGGAAGCCCAGCTCCGCGTCGAGTTCACCGGCGATGTAGACCGCCAGCTCGAAGATCATCGGGTACGTCGACTTCAGCGACCGGGTCAGCGGGTTGCGCGACCACGCCTGATCCTGCGCACGATGCCGGAGGTTCTGCACGTGAAGCGCCAGCCGGGTGATGAAGTCCTCGTCGTCGATGTCGACGAGGAATTCCCGCGCCGCCCGCCCCACCGCCGTGCGCACCGCCGCCTCCACCTGCGGGTCGAGCGACGGGCGGGCCCGCACCTGCTCGGCCTCGCCGCCCGGCGCGATCACGCGGGTGAGCACGAGCGCAGCGAGGTGCTGCACGTCGCCCTCCCCCAGGCGCACACCGAAGTGCTGCTGCACGAGGCGCTCGATCACGGCCGCCACGTCGGCGCCGGCGGCACCGCCGGACGCGGGGTCGTGAGAGAGCGGATGCCGGTGGGCGACCCGGTCGGCGGCGATGGCGATGTGCATGACGACGTCGGCGATCCCGAGCTCGTTGACGTAGTACCCGAGACCGCCGAGGCTCTGCGACGAGGTCGGACTTGAAGGCGCCGAACGCGTCGGCGTCGACCGCGGTGCCGGCGAGGCTCCGCCGCAGCGCCCCGAGGTCGAACGCACCGGCATCCATCTCGTCGTGGGCGAGCCTGCTGAGCAGGCGCCGCCGGGCCATCTCGCCGCCGCGCAGCCGCGCCGTCGACGTCGAGCGCTCCAGGGTCAGCTCGGTGCCGCTGAGAAGGCCTCGCACACGCGCGAGGTCGGCCTCGAGCGTGGCCGGGCTGACGTGCAGCTGCATCGCGGTGTCGAAGAGGTCGATCCCGGTGTCGGTGTCGAGCAGACCCCGGATGACGGTGTGCAGCCGATCCCGCGGCGTCCCGGCATCCGTCCCGCCTCCGGCCCGCAGGGCGGCGGCACCCTCGGGGCCTGCCCGGTAGCCCAGCGGACCCGACTCGATCGCGACGCCCGGAGCGACCCGGGCGTTCACCGAGGTGACGTACGAGCGGATGCTGCGGGGGGTGACTCCCAGCGCATCGGCCAGCGTCGCCGCCGTCGCCCAGGTGCCGTCCCGCAGCAGCAGCGTCAGCAGGCGATCCTGCCTGGCTCTGGTCACGGGCACCCCTCCGCCGGGCCGCCGTGCCGCGGTCCGCATCGAGCACCAGTCAACCACGCCGGGGCCCGCCGGGCCGGGGCCGCAGGCGGAGGTTTCCGCCCGGGCGGAAGAACGCGTGACTTGTCGACACTCAGCGTCTTCACAAGAATCGCTCAGGAGGAGGGCGGATCGATGCGGATCCTTGTCGTGTGTGGAGCGGGTGCCTCCAGCACCTTCGTGGCGCAGCGTGTGCGTCGCGCCGCACAGGATGCGGGATTGCACTGGACCGCCATCGCCGGGACCGAGCAGTCGCTCCCGATCGACCTCGACGCCGCCGACGTGATCCTGGTCGGTCCGCACCTTGCCGATGCGCTCCCGCACATCGAGCAGGCGGCGGGCTCGCGGATGACGACGGTGGTTCTGCTGCCCGACGACGTCTTCGCCGACCTCGACGGCACCCGCACGCTGGAGCTGGTCCGCCGCGCGGTCGCCGTCACGGCGGCGGAGACCACGACGGATGCCGGGGCCGAAGACCCCGCGCACACCTGACTCCCCGCGAGTCGGCCCCACTGAAAACCGAGGAGAGGAACCCCCATGGCCCCCCTGACCCGCACGGTGCGCATCGGATCGTCGCACGGGCTGCACGCCCGCCCCGCCAAGCTCTTCGCACAGGCGGCGAAGGAGGCCGGGATCCCCATCACGGTGGCCAAGGGCTCGGGCGAGCCGGTGAACGCCGCGAGCATCCTCGGCGTGATCTCGCTGGGGGTCGACCAAGGCGACTACGTCACGCTCACCGCCGACGGCGAGAACGCCGAGAGCGTGCTCGACTCGCTGAGCGAACTGCTCACCACCGACCACGACGCGGCGTGAGCACCGTGGCACGCACCGAGATCCGCGGGGTCGGGATCGGGCTGGGCGTCGCGCAGGGCCCGGTGGCCCGCATGGCCGAGCCGCTTCCCGCGCCCGCCGACGAGCCGAGCACGATCGGCGAGGCCGGCGAGCGCGCACGCGTCGACGAGGCGGTGGCCGCCGTCGCCCGTGAGCTCGAAGAACGCGCCGAGCAGGCCGGCGGCGCTGCGCAGGACGTCCTCGAGGCGCAGGCCATGATGGCCGAAGACCCGACCCTGTCCGACGAGATCGGCACGCGCCTGGCCGACGGCAAGACCGGCGAACGCGCGGTGTTCGAGGCGTTCGCCGCATTCCGCGACCAGCTCACCGCCGTCGGGGGCTACCTCGGCGAACGCGCCGCCGACCTCGACGACGTCGCGCAGCGCGTCATCGCGCGGCTGCGGGGCGTGGCGGCCCCGGGTGTGCCCGAGCCGGGTCATCCGTTCGTCCTCGTCGCGAAAGACCTCGCCCCCGCCGACACCGCCCTGCTCGATCTCGACCAGGTCCTCGCGCTCGTCACCACCGAGGGCGGCCCCACGTCGCACACCGCCATCCTCGCCCGTGAGAAGGGCATCGTCGCCATCGTCGGCGCGGGCGGCGCGACGGCACTCACCGAGGGGCAGAGCGTGATCGTCGACGCCGCCGCCGGTGTGGTCACAGCCGACCCGTCCGACGACGAACTGCAGCGGGCGCGCGTGCGCGCCGACGCCCGGGCGAATGCCGCGGCCGCGCCGATCACCAACGGCGCCCTGGCTGACGGCACCCCCGTGCCGCTTCTGGCGAATCTCGGCAAGCCCGAGGGAGCCGCCGAAGCCGTGGAGCTCGGCGCCGAGGGCGTGGGACTGTTCCGTACCGAGTTCCTCTTCCTCAGCGCATCCTCGGCGCCGACGGTCGAGCAGCAGCGCGACAGCTACGAGCAGCTGCTGCGGGCGTTCCCCGGCAAGAAGGTCGTCGTGCGCGTGCTCGACGCCGGTGCCGACAAGCCCCTGCCCTTCCTCAACGACGCGCACGAGGAGAACCCGGCGCTCGGTCTCCGGGGCCTGCGCGCGCTTCGCGCGAGCGAGGACATCCTGCGCGAGCAGCTCACAGCGCTGGCAGAGGCGGATGCCGCGACGCGGCGCACCCCCGAAGGCCCGGCCGATCTGTGGGTCATGGCGCCGATGGTCGCCACCGTCGAGGAGACCGCATACTTCACCGCGCTGGCGAAGGAGTACGGCATCCGCACCGCGGGGGTGATGGTGGAGGTGCCCTCATCGGCGCTCCTCGCCGACCGCATCCTCGCCCACGCCGACTTCGCCTCGATCGGCACGAACGACCTGACCCAGTACACCCTCGCCGCCGACCGCCTGCTCGGTTCGGTCGCCGGGTTCCAGGACCCGTGGCACCCTGCCGTGCTCCGCCTCATCCGCGAGGTGGGCGACGCCGGACGCGCCCACGGCAAACCGGTGGGGATCTGCGGCGAAGCCGCCGCCGACCCCCTGCTGGCGGTCGTGCTGGTAGGGCTCGGTGCGACGAGCCTGTCGATGGCGCCGAGCGCCCTCGCGGACGTGCGCGCCACCCTCCTGCAGCACACCCTCGACGACGCACGCGCGATCGCCGAGGCTGCCCTCGCCGCGGATGACGCCGCGGCAGCCCGAGATGCGGCCCTCCTCGCCACCGAACGCGGGGCCGCGACAACAACGAAGGAGACACAGCAATGACAACGACGTCTGTCCCGGCCAAGAAGCCGGGAGGGGTGCGGGTCGGCGTTCAACGCTTCGGCACGTTCCTGTCGGGCATGATCATGCCGAACATCCCCGCGCTCATCGCGTGGGGCATCTTCACCGCGTTCTTCATCGAGGTCGGATGGACACCCAACGCCGACCTCGCCACGATCGTCGGCCCGTTCATCCACTACCTGCTGCCGATCATCATCGCCTACACCGGCGGCACGATCGTCTACGGCGTGCGCGGCGGCGTCGTGGCCTCGATCGCCGTGATGGGCGCCATCGCCGGGTCGGACAAGCTGGTCGCGGACTTCAACGCCACCCTCCCCGAGGGCGCCTCGGAGCTCGGCCAGGTGCACATGTTCATCGGCGCGATGATCATGGCGCCGCTGGCGGCGTACACGATGAAGTGGCTCGACAGCCTGTGGGACGGCAAGATCCGCGCAGGCTTCGAGATGCTCGTGAACATGTTCTCGGCCGGCATCTGGGGCTTCGTGATGGCCGTCGTCGGGTTCTACCCGATCGCGTGGCTGGTCAACGGCCTGATGACCACGCTCAGCAACGCGGTGGACTTCCTGGTCGAGGCGAACCTCCTGCCGCTGACGAGCATCATCATCGAGCCGGCGAAGGTGCTGTTCCTCAACAACGCCATCAACCACGGGGTGCTGACACCGCTCGGCATCCAGCAGGCCGACGACCAGGGCGCATCGATCCTGTTCCTCCTCGAGGCCAACCCCGGCCCGGGCCTGGGCCTCCTGCTGGCGTTCGCGATCTTCGGGCTCGGCGCTGCCCGCGCGTCGGCCCCGGGCGCCGCGGTCATCCAGTTCTTCGGCGGCATCCACGAGGTCTACTTCCCCTACGCGCTGATGAAGCCGGCCGTCATCCTCGCCCTCATCGCGGGCGGCATGACCGGTGTGACCACCAACATGCTCCTCGGTGGCGCGCTTCGAGCACCGGCGGCGCCGGGAAGCATCATCGCGGTGTTGCTGCAGACCGCGAACGGCGCCTACTTCGCAGTCATCCTGTCGGTCATCCTGTCGGCGGCCGTGACGTTCCTCATCGCCGCGGTCATCCTCCGGGCCTCGCGCAAGCGCGACCTCGAGGCCCTTGCGGCAACCGATGACGCCTTCGGCGCGGCGATCACCCAGACCGAGGCGGCCAAGGGCAAGTCCTCCGACGCCCTGTCGAACCTTCGCGGCGGCGCAGCCACTCAGGCCGGCGGTGGCGTGGAGCCGGCGGTCATGACCGAGCGCGAGGTGAAGAGCATCGTCTTCGCCTGCGACGCCGGCATGGGCTCCTCGGCCATGGGTGCCAGCGTCCTGCGCAACAAGATCAAGAAGGCCGGCATCGAGGACGTGACCGTGGTCAACAAAGCCATCGCCGCGCTCGACGACTCCGCCGACCTGGTGATCACGCAGAACCAGCTCACCGACCGCGCGCGGCGCCAGACGCCGAACGCGATCCACGTGTCGGTGGACAACTTCATGAACTCGCCCCGTTACGACGAGGTCGTGGAATTGGTGCGCGATCAGCACAAGGATGGTGCGTAAGCATCTGCAGAACCGGGATGCCGGGGGCCGACGCGTGGACGCGCGGCTCCCGGCATCCGGCTTCATCACCGACATCACCGATCGAAAGGCGAAATCATGGCACGTGAGGTCCTCACCCCGGGGCAGGTCCGCATCCACTCCGGCAGCGCGACGCGCGAGGAGGCGATGCGCGAGGCCGCCGAGATCCTCGAGTCGGTCGGCGCCGTCACCGGCGCCTACTTCGATGCGATGCAGCAGCGCGAGCAGACCGTCTCGACCTACATGGGCAACGAGCTGGCGATCCCCCACGGCACCAACGAGACGAAGGACACCATCCTCGAGTCCGGTCTGTCCGTCGTGCGCTACGACGGGGGCGTCGACTGGGACGGCGAGCAGGTGACCTTCGTGATCGGCATCGCCGGCAAGGGCGATGAGCACCTCGAGATCCTCTCTCGGATCGCCCTGCTGTTCTCCGAGGAGGACGATGTGGCGCGGCTGAAGTCGACCTCGACCGCCGAGGAGCTCTACGACGCCGTCGCGGCGGGCGTGGAATGAAGGCCGTCCACTTCGGCGCCGGCAACATCGGGCGAGGCTTCGTCGGGCTGCTGCTGCACGAGGGCGGCTACGAGGTGGTCTTCCCGGATGTCGCGGGGCCGCTCGTCGACGCCATCAACGCCGTCTCGGAGTACACCGTGCACGAGGTCGGGGAAGGCGGGCGGGATCACGTCGTCACGGGGTTCCGGGCGATCAACAGCGCCGAGCACCCCGACGAGGTCATCGAGGAGGTCGCCGGCGCGAACGTGGTGACCACGGCAGTCGGGCCGACGATCCTCCGCTTCGTCGCGCCCCACCTGGTCGCGGGGCTGGCGCTGCGCGACCCCTCCTCGCCGCCGCTGCAGATCATGGCGTGCGAGAACGCCATCAACGCCACCGACCTGCTGCGCGAGGAGATGGTCGAGGCCGCGGGCGAGGCATGGGGGGCGCTGGAGACGCGCGCGGTGTTCGCCAACACCGCCGTCGACCGCATCGTGCCCGAACAGCCCGCGGACGCGGGGGTGGATGTCACGGTCGAGCCGTTCTTCGAGTGGGCCATCGAGCGACACCCCTTCGGCGACCACCCGCCCACGATCCCGGGTGCGCACTTCGTCGACGACCTGGCGCCGTACATCGAGCGGAAGCTGTTCACCGTGAACACCGGGCATGCCGCGACGGCGTACTTCGGCGCGCGTGCCGGGGTCGAGCGGATCGCCGACGCGCTGGCAGACCCCTCGATCGCCTCGGCGGTCGCGGCGACGCTGGAGGAGACCTCGGCGGTGCTCATCGCCAAGCACGAGTTCTCCCCCGAGGAACTGGCGGAGTACCGCGCAACGATCCTGGCCCGCTTCGCCAACCCCGCCCTGCCCGATCACGTGCGCCGCGTGGCGCGGCAGCCGCTGCGGAAGCTGTCGCGCAACGAGCGGTTCGTCGGGCCGGCGGCGGAGGCCGCCGAACGCGGGCTGCCCGTCGACGCGCTCGTTGCGGCGATGGAGGCGGCGCTCACGTTCGACGACCCCGATGATCCGCAGGCCGTCGAGTTGCAGGCCATGCTGCAGGAGCAGGACGCCGATGCGGTGACCGCCGCCGTGACGGGGCTCGAGGAGGGGCATCCGCTGTACCCGCGGGTGCGAGACGCGGTCGCGGCCCGTCAGGCGACGCTCGCGGGCTGAGGCCGGCGGCGCGCGGTTTCGGGCAGGCACGGCGGTACGCTCACCACGTGTCATCCGGATCTCACGACGGGTCTCCCGAAGCGGTCACGCCACCGGCGCCCCGCCGACGCCGCTGGCGGCGTGTGCTGGCGTGGGTGCTCGGGTCGCTCGGTGCGCTTCTTCTGCTCGCCGTCGGCGGGCTCGTCGTCTGGAGCCAGGTCGGAGTCATGCAGGCGGAGGCCGGACCGCTCGCCGAGGTGCGGAGCAACCCCGAGGTCTCCTTCACCGACACCTCCACCGCGGTCATCCTCGAGCCCACCGACGGGCCGGGTGAGGTGGGCCTCGTCTACATCCCCGGCGCGAAGGTCGAGGCCGCGGCCTACGCGGCGACGATGGCCGACGTCGTGGCCGAAGACGGGGTGACGGTCGTGATCACCAAGCCCTGGCTGAACCTCGCGTTCTTCGACCTGCGACCGCTGTCGGCGTTCACCGGCCTCGTCCCCGACGTGGAGCAGTGGATCGTCGGTGGGCACTCGCTCGGCGGGCTGCGCGCGTGCCAGCTCGCCGGCGACGCCGACGCGCTGGCGCTCTTCGCGTCGTATTGCGCCGGCGACATCTCGGGATCGGATGTGCCGGTGACCAGCATCGCGGGCAGTGAGGACGGGCTGTCCACGCCGGAGAAGATCGCCGAGGCGCGGCCGCTGCTGCCGGAGGAGGCGGTGATGACGGAGATCGAGGGCGCCAACCACGCCGCCTTCGGCGCGTACGGCCCGCAGGCCGGTGACAATGAGGGCTCGATCACCCTGCCCGAGATGCGCGCGAAGCTCGCCGACCTCCTCGCCCCCTTCGTCGCAGCCCTCCCCCGCTGAGCGCCCGGCCGCCCGAGCCGGGCTGCCCAACCGCCCGCCCGTCCGAGCCGGGTTGTCCCTAACTCCTGCATAACGTCACTGGCGCGCCCCGTACGGCTCTTCCGTCACCGTGCGAGGTCGATTCTGCAGGAGTTGGGGACACTGGCCGGGTTGCCCTCACCTCTCCTGCACAGCACGCCGAACCGCACACCCTGTCCACGGATCGCCCGTGCGACGACCCCCGATCGGCCCGCGCCCATGGAATGGACGTGTGGTCGCACCTCACCTCGCCTCGTCGCAGGTTCTTTCCGCGACCTTCCTCAGCACGCGGGGACTTGCCAAGCGGGGGCTCGACAAGCGGATGGTCCGGCGGCTGGTGTCGGAGGGACGCCTCATCCGTCTCCGCAGGGGCCGGTACGCCGATCCGCGCCTCCTCCCGGATCTCCTCGACGCCGGGCGCGTCGGAGGTCGCCTCGATTGCGTCTCGCTCCTCGCGACGCTCGGTGTCTTCGTGAGGGAGAACCCCGGGCTGCACATCCAGTTCGACCGTGCTGCGAGCCGCATCCCGGCGCTCCGACCTGGGTTCACCGCCCATTGGCGCTGTGGGGACGAGCCTTCATCCAGCCTCACTACCGATCTCATCGGAGCACTTACCCAGGCGGTGAAGTGTCAGTCTCCCCGCGATGCCATCGCGACCCTCGACAGCGCGTGGCACCTCGGCCTCGTCGACGAAGCTGACATCGCCGAGGTTTTCCGCCGCCTCCCGCATCGTTATCGCGCCCTCCGACGACTCCTCGATCGCCGCATGGAGTCCGGGCCCGAGACGCTCGTCCGCCTCATCCTCCGCGGGCTCGGCTGTGACGTCGACGTCCAAGTGCAGATCCCCGGCGTGGGACGGGTGGACTTCGTCGTCGACGGATGGCTGATCATCGAGTGCGACAGCAAGGCGCATCATGAGGGGTGGGATGCCCAGCGACGTGATCGTCGCCGCGACATCGCTGCCGCGGCGCTCGGGTACACAACGATCCGCCCCCTGGCGGAAGACCTTCTGTACGCCTACGACGCCACCGCGACCGCTATCCGAGCCGTCATCCTCGCGCGCCGGGCGCGGTGACGCGTGTCCCTAACTCCTGCACAACGCCGGTGGCGGGCCCGAGTCCCGAGGTTTCGGGGCCGGGTCCGTCGATTCTGCAGGAGTTGGGGACAGGACGGGCGGGCGCTACCGGTCGAAGCCTTCGGAGATGAGGTCGATCAGCTCCTCGCGCTGCTCCACGGGGAGGAACGCGCCCGCGGCGGCGTTCATCTGGAACGCCTCGAGGTCGTCGAGCCCGTAGTCGAAGGCCTCGACGAGCAGCGCGAGCTCGCGCGTCAGCGACGTGCGGCTCATGAGCCGGTTGTCGACGTTGACCGTCACTGCGAACCCCAGCTGGTAGAGCAGGTCGAAGGGGTGGTCTTCGAGGTCGGTGCCCCACCGCTGGATCGCCCCGGTCTGCAGATTCGACGAGGGCGACAGCTCCAGGGGGATCTCGCGGTCGCGCACCCACCGCGCGAGATCGCCGAACTCCACGAGCACCTCTTCGCCCGACCGCTGCACGATGTCGAGGTCCTCGGCGATGCGCACGCCGTGCCCGAGACGCAGGGCGCGACCGTCGAGGAGGGCCGACCGGATGGACTCGAGCCCCGCCGCCTCCCCCGCGTGCACCGTGACGGGGAAGAACTGCCCCGCGAGGTAGTCGAACGCCTTGCGATGCCGCGAAGGCAGGAAGCCGTCTTCAGGACCGGCGATGTCGAAACCGACGGCGCCGCGCCCACGCCACTCCACCGCGAGCCGCGCGATCTCGTGCGACCGGTCGGTGTGGCGCATCGCGGTGATGAGCTGACCGACACGGATGTCGCGTCCCGCATCGGCGGAGAGGTCCTCGCCCTCCTCGATGCCGTCCTGCACCGCCTCCACCACCTCGTCGAGGGTGAGGCCGCCGCCCAGGTGCTGCTCAGGTGCCCATCGCACCTCGCCGTAGATCACGCCGTCGGCGGCGAGGTCCTCGACGAACTCCCGCGCCACCCGCGTGAGACCCTCGCGGGTCTGCAGCACCGACAGGGTGACGTCGAAGGTCTTGAGGTACTCCACCAGCGACCCCGAGTCGCTCTTCTCGGCGAACCACTCGCCCAGCGCCTCGGCGTCGTCCTCGGGCAGGTCGATGTCGGCGTCGTCGGCGAGCTCCACGATCGTGGCAGGACGCAGGCCGCCGTCGAGGTGGTCGTGCAGAGAGATCTTGGGCAGGCTCCGCAGAGACACGCCCTCCAGCTGGGCGTCACCGTGCTGATCGATGGCCATCGTGTTCCTCCGGGGGATTGGGTCGGGCGGCGAATCAGATCGAGTCGGCGGTGATGCGTTCGCGAACGAGGGATGACGCGGCGGGCGCGTCTTCGCCAATGTCCCACGCCCCCTCGACGGCGTCCAGTGCCCGCGCGAAACGCGCCGCATCATCGGCCGAGAGGGTGAAGACGGGTGCGCCCGCGGAGACCTGGTCGCCGGGCTTGACGTGCAGGTCGATACCGGCCGCGTGGATGACGGCATCCTCGGCGCGAGCGCGCCCTGCTCCCAGGCGCCAGGCGGCGATGCCGAAGGGCAGGGCCTCCATGCGGCTGACGATGCCGCCGCGCGGCGCGGTGACGGTGTGGGTCTCGCGGGCCGTGGGGAGCGGCGCGTCGGGGTCGCCGTCCTGCGCGCGGATCATCGCCCGCCAGACGTCCATCGCCCGACCGTCCGCGAGGGCTGCCTCGACGTCGGCATCGGGCTGACCGGCGAGGGCGAGCATCTCGCGCGCCAGCGCGACGGTCAGCTCCACGACGTCGGCGGGCCCCCCACCGGCGAGCACCTCCACCGACTCGCGCACCTCGTTGGCGTTGCCGATCGCGCGACCCAGCGGCGTGTTCATGTCGGTGAGGAGAGCGGTCGTCGCGACCCCCGAATCGGTGCCGAGTCCGACCATCGTGCGCGCCAGCTCGCGGGCACGATCGATGTCCTGCATGAACGCGCCCGAGCCGAACTTCACGTCCAGCACCAGCGCGGCCGTTCCCTCCGCGATCTTCTTCGACATGATGCTCGATGCGATGAGCGGAATGGCCTCGACGGTCCCGGTGACATCACGCAGGGCGTACAGGCGCTTGTCCGCCGGCGCGAGCCCGGAGCCCGCCGCGCAGATGACTGCTCCGACGTCGCGCAGCTGCGCGTGCAGCTCTTCGTTCGACAGTGCGGCGCGCCAACCGGGGATCGACTCGAGCTTGTCGAGGGTGCCCCCGGTGTGGCCGAGTCCGCGGCCCGAGAGCTGCGGAACCGCCACGCCGAACGCCGCGACGAGCGGGGCGAGCGGCAGGGTGATCTTGTCGCCGACTCCGCCGGTGGAGTGCTTGTCGACCGTGGTCTTGCCGAGCCCCTCGAAGCTCATCCGCTCGCCGGAGGCGATCATCGCGTCGGTCATGACGCGGATCTCGTCGCGCGACATGCCGTTGAGCAGCACCGCCATCGCGAACGCCGACATCTGCGCGTCCATGACGTAGCCGCGGGTGTAGGCGTCGATCATCCAGCGCAGCGCATCCTCGGGCACGTCGCGCCCGTCGCGTTTGGCGCGGATGATGTCGACGGCGTCGAAGGGCTCGGGTGCGGCGGTGCCGCTCATCGCGCCGACTCCGACTCGCGGTTCGGTCGCGCGTCGAGATCGCGCGGGCCGAAGGCGTCGGGCAGCACCTCGTCGATGGTGCGGATGCCCGAGACGGTTTCCAGCAGCATCCCGGGGATGGCGTGCTCGAACAGCAGCTGCCGGCAGCGTCCGCACGGCATGATCGTCTCGCTCTCGCCGTTGACGCACACGAACGCCACGAGCTGACCGCCGCCGGACATGTGGAGCTCGGACACCAGTCCGCATTCGGCGCAGAGCGTGACGCCGTAGGAGGCATTCTCGACGTTGCACCCCGCCACCACGCGCCCGTCGGAGACGAGCGCCGCCGCACCCACGCGGTAGCGCGAATACGGGGCGTAGGCGCGGGATGCCGCCTCGATCGCGACGCTTCTCAGGTGGTCCCAGTCGATATCGACCGGGACCTGATCGTCATGGTCGTCGGATGACGCGTCCCAGCCGCGTCCTGAACGTCGTGCCACACTCACCCCTTGATGTACGGCTTGCCCGCCGCCGCGGGTCCGCGCACCTGGCCGGCGAAGCCGACCACCGCCAGGACCGTCACGACGTACGGCAGCATCGCCATGAATTCCGACGGGATCGGCGATCCCAGATTGGTCAGCAGCGTCCGCAGGTTCGTCGCGAACCCGAACAGCAGCGCCGCCAAGGACGCCTTCACCGGGTCCCAGCCGCCGAAGATGACGGCGGCCAGCGCGATGAAGCCGAGGCCTCCGGTCATCTCCTTGTCGAACGACCCCACCGAGCCGAGCGTGAAGTACGCCCCTCCGATGCCGGCGACGGCACCGGCGAGGAGGACGTTCCAGAAGCGGGTCGGATTCACGCGGATGCCGACGGTGTCGGCGGCCTGCGGATGCTCGCCGACCGCGCGGAGGCGCAGACCCCAGCGCGTCTTGTACAGTCCCCACGCCACCAGCGGGATCGCGATGTACATGATGTAGACGATCAGCGTCTGGTTGAACACCACCGGGCCGATGACCGGGATGTCGGACAGGACGGGGATCGCCCACCGCGGGAAGCGCGGCGGGGAGTTCAGCGCCTCGGAGTTGGGGGTCAGCAGCGCCCCGTGGAGGAAGCTCGTGAGGCCCGTGATGAGGACGTTGAGCACCACACCGACGATCACCTGATCGACGAGGTACTTGATCGAGAACGCCGCGAGCACCGAGGCCACGAGCGCTCCCGCCAGCATCGCCGCGACGAGCCCGAGGAGGAACGAGCCGGTGATCGAGGCGACGATCGCCGACGAGAACGCCGCGAAGAGGAACTGCGCTTCGATGGCGACGTTGACCACACCCGCACGCTCGCCGATCACGCCACCGAGAGCGCCGAACACCAGCGGCACCGACAGGGAGACCGCCCCGAAGAGCAGACCGGTGACGGGGACCAGCCCGTCGGCGGCGGACCAGGTGAGGAAGGCGAAGACGGCCACGAACGAGAAGACGATCGGGAGCCAGAGTCCCGGACGCCGGTAGGAGTAGGCCGCCCACACCGCGTACGCGGTCATGATCACCAGCAGCACGAAGCAGACGGCGACGGTGGCGAAGGTCGGCAGACCGATGTCGCCGAGGTCGACCGTCGACGTGCGGTCGCCGAGGCGATACGTGCTGATCCCGTCGCGCGGGAAGGCGAACGCCATGATGCCGATCAGGACGGTCGCCACAACCAGAGAGACGGCGAGCTTCCAGCGCCGCTGGCGCACGGTCTGACGGGTGATGACCTCATCGGCCTCGGCGTGGGCGGGGGTCACGGTCGTGGTGCTCATGCGTTCACCTCCTCCTTGCGTGCGGGTGCGGACGGGTTCTTCGCTGCGGCCTTCGCGGCACGGCGCGCGCGCCGTCCGGCCGAGAGCTCACCGGGGTCCTTGGGGAGGAAGAAGATCGTCCTCACCAGGGGCGGTGCGGCGATGAACAGCACGATGAGGGCCTGGACGACCACGACGATGTCGACGGGGATCCCCTCGGACACCTGCATCGTGAAGCTTCCGGCCTTGAGGGCTCCGAACAGGATGCCGGCGGCGAAGACGCCCCACGCCTTGCTGCGGCCGAGCAGCGCGACGGTGATGGCGTCGAAGCCGATGCCGGCGTCGATGCCGTTGCCGAAGCCGCTGGTGATCGTGCCCGAGATCTGGTTGACCCCGGCCAGGCCCGCCAGGCCTCCGGCGAACGCCATCGCGTAGATGATGATGCGTTCGACGTTGATGCCGGCGGCCCGCGCGGCGTAGGGGTTCTCGCCGACTGCACGCATGCGGAACCCGAGACTCGAGCGCTCGACGAGCCACCAGACGAAGGCCGTCGCGGCGATCGCGACGATGAATCCCCAGTTGACCGTCAGGGGCGCGCCGAACAGGCTCGGGAACTGGGCCGACGCGGGCGTCGGCGATGAGATGGGCTGCGACCCGCCGGGCCGCTGGAGCAGACCCGGGGTGTTCAGCAGCCAGGAGAGGAAGTAGAACGCCACGAAGTTCAACATGATCGTGAGGATCACTTCGTTCGCCCCGGTGCGGGCCTTGAGCAACCCGACGAGGCCTCCCCAGATCATGCCGCCCGCGATACCCGCGGCGATCGTGAGGGGCAGGTGGATGAACAGCGGCGCGCTGAAACCGGTGGCCACGAACGCGGCGGTGGTGACGCCGATGAGCATCTGGCCGCGGGCACCGATGTTGAACAGGCCCACCCGGAAGGCCAGCCCCACGCCCAGACCGGCAGCGATGAGGGGCGTGGCGAAGTTCAGCGTATCGGTGATCGGCTTGATGGCGCGGACGAACGTCTCCGCCTCGTAGTTCCAGATCGCACCGCGGAACAGTGCCGCGTAGGCACCGGCGACGGCGTCCCAAACCGCGACGAGGGTGTCTTGGGGACGGGCGAAGAAGTAGCCCGATGTCCGCTGGACCTCGGGGTTGGTGAAGGCGACGAGCACGCCGCCGATGAGCATCGCCAGCACGATGGCGAGGATCGTCGCCACGGCGTTGCTGCGCAGGATCTCGCGGATGATCTGGTTCTGTCGCGGCGGCGGCGGGATGTCGGCGGCCGGAGTCTGCTTCGCCGGCTCTCCGTGTGCGGTGTGCGTGATGCCGGGGTCGACACCGGGTCCGAGTCCGGTTCCTTCGGGAGGGAGGGTGCTCATGCGGTGACCCCCTCGGCGCGCGCGGGCGCGGCAGGCATCTCGCCTGCCATCATCAGGCCGAGCGTCTCACGCGGGGCATCGCCGGGCACGATGCCGACGATCTTGCCGCGGTACATGACCGCGATGCGGTCGGCGAGGGCTGAGACCTCGTCGAGTTCGGTCGAGACCACGATCACCGGCACCCCCGAGTCGCGGGTGGCGACGATGCGCTTGTGGACGAACTCGATCGACCCCACGTCGATTCCTCGGGTCGGCTGCGAGGCGACGAACAGGCTCAGGTCGCGGCTGAGTTCGCGTGCGAGCACCACCTTCTGCTGGTTTCCTCCCGACAGGCGGCCCGCGGCGAGGTCGGGACCCTGGGTGCGGATGTCGAACTCCGCGATCCTCTCCTCGGCGAACGCGCGCAGCACGCCGCGACGGAGGGTCGCGGCGGAGAAGAAGGGTGCGCCGCTGGACCGGTTGAGGATGAGGTTGTCGGCGACGCTGAACTCCCCGACCAAGCCCTCCACCTTGCGGTCCTCGGGCACGAATCCGACTCCCTCGTCGATGATGCTCTTGACCGATTTGCCGAGGAGCTCGCTGTCGTTCAGCCGGATCGATCCGGTCACCTTGCGCTGCAGGCCGATGATGGCCTCGGTGAGCTCGGTCTGACCGTTGCCCTGTACTCCGGCGATCGCGAGGATCTCCCCGGGCCGCACCTCGAAGGTGACGCCGTCGACGACGATCTGATCGTGATCGTCGAGCACGCGGAGGTTGTCGACGACGAGACCGCCGGCGGCGGGCTGTGCCGGCTCCTTCTGAACGGTGAGCTCGACGGCGCGACCGACCATGAGGTTCGCGAGGTCGGCGTTGGTGGCGGTGGGCTCTGCCTCCCCCACGATCTTCCCCAGACGCATGACCGTGATGCGGTCGGCGACTTCGCGGACCTCGCGGAGCTTGTGGGTGATGAAGACGATCGCCGTCCCGTCGTCGCGCAGCTGACGCATGATCGCCATGAGCTCGTCGGTCTCCTGCGGGGTCAGCACCGCGGTCGGCTCGTCGAAGACGAGCACCTTGGCGTCGCGGGAGAGCGCCTTGATGATCTCCACTCGCTGCTGCGCGCCGACCGGAAGGTCGCCGACGAGCGCGTCGGGGTCGATCTGGAAGCCGAACCGTGCCGCCACTTCGCGGACGTGGGTGCGGGCCTTCTCGAGGTCGAGGGCGCCGGCGAACCGGGTGTCCTCGTGGCCGAGCATGACGTTCTCGGCGACGGTGAAGACGGGGATGAGCATGAAGTGCTGGTGCACCATGCCGATTCCTGCGGCCATCGCGTCACCGGGCCCCGAGAAGTGCTGCACCTCGTCGTCGAGGAGGATCTCACCTTCATCGGCGGTGTAGAGGCCGTACAGGACATTCATGAGAGTCGACTTGCCGGCGCCGTTCTCGCCGAGCAGGCAATGGATCTCTCCGGGCTTGACCACCAGATCGATGTGGTCGTTCGCCACGAGGGCGCCGAACCGCTTGGTGATGCCCCGAAGTTCGAGCGTCATAGCCGCCAATCTAATGGAGTCGTGAGGCGGCCGGACAGATGCACGCATCTGTCCGGCCGCCGGTGTGTCGAAGAGGTGTTACGGCGACGCGGGCGAACGGGCGTCGATCGACCCGTCGATGATGCCCGCGCGGATCTCCTCCAGCTCGTCCGCGAGCGCCGGGTCGACGAGCGACTCGAAGTCGTGGAACGACGAGATGCCGACACCGTCGTTCTCGAGCGTGCCGATGAACGGGGTGGGGTCGAACTCGTCGTTCGCCGCCTCGGTCGCAGCTTCGGTCACGGCGACGTCCATGCCCTTGAGGACGGACACCAGCAGGAGCTCGGCCACGCTGGGGTCGGTCTCGTACACGTCGGCGTCGACACCGAGCAGTGCGATGTTGCCACCCGAGTCGCGGATCGCCTCAGCGGCCGACTGGTAGATCGGGCCACCGACCGGCAGCAGCACGTCGGCACCCTGGTCGATGAGACCCTGCGCGACCTGCTTGGCGGTGTCGTTCGCGAGGAACTCCTCGGTGAACTGACCCTCCTGGGTCTCCATGTCCCAGCCGACGACCTGGATGTCCTCGCCCTTCTGCTCGTTCCAGTACTCCACGCCCATCTGGAAACCGTCCATGAAGATGGTCACCGGCGGGATCTTCGCGCCACCGAAGGTGCCGACGATGCCGGACTCGCTGTACGAGGCCGACGCGTAGCCGGCGAGGAACGCGGCCTGCGCCGTGTCGAAGACGAGCGGCTTGATGTTCGGGGCGTCGGTCTCGCCGTCGAAGTCGTTGTCGGCGTAGTCGTCGATGATGGCGTACTCGATGTCGGGGTTGGCCAGGGCCGCCTCGACGGTCGGGGCCGACAGCAGGAAGCCGACCGAGACGATGAAGTTGCAGCCCTCGGCGGCGAGGTTGTCGAGGTTCGCGGCGTAGTCGCTCTCGGACTGCGACTCGGTCGTCGCGATCTCGAAGCCGAGCTCCTCGGACGCGGCGGTCAGGCCCTCCAGGCCCAGCTGGTTGAACGACTTGTCGTCGAACCCGCCCGCGTCGGAGACCATGCAGGCCTTGAAGTCGGACGTCGCCTCGCCCCCACCGGATGCTTCTCCGGACGGCGCTGCTTCGGGTGCGGCGCCGCAGCCCGCCAGGGCCACGAGCAGGCCCGCGGCGGCGGCGGCGCCAGCGAGCTTCTTGGTGCGTGAGATGGTCAACTCAGCCTCCACATCGATGCCCCGCGTCCTTCACGGGGACTGCACAAAGTTACCTACTGTGACAGCGCACTGGTAGACGTGCTGAGCCCGGCGTACCCAAAGGTTACAAAGACGCAATACGCGCGTGACCAAATGAGCGGATGCCACGCACCGGCGCCCCGGCGAAGAGGCGTCACCCGGGGGTCAGAGGACGTCGCCGCGTCCGGTGAGCTTCAGCGCGTCGACGACGCCCTTCACCCGCTGCGCGTTCTCGCTGGTGGTGACCAGCAGCGCGTCGTCGGTGTCGACGATGACGATGTCCTTGACCCCGATGACGCTGATGACCCGCTGGGTCTGGGAGACGACGATGCCGCTGGAGGTGTCGGCGAGGATCCGGGCGTTCTCGCCGAGGATCGCCAGGTCGTTGCCGCGTCCATGCGAGTTGAGCTTGGTGAGGCTGGCGAAGTCGCCCACGTCGTCCCAGTCGAAGTGACCGGGGACCACAGCCAGGCGCCCTGCCGCGGCCGCGGGCTCGGCGACGCTGTAGTCGATGGCGATCTTCTCCAGCGTCGGCCACACCCGGTCCACGACAGGCCCCCGGCGTTCCCGGTCGTCCCACGCTTCGGCGAGTTCGATAAGTCCCGCGTAGAGCTCCGGACGGTTCTCCTCGATCGCGGCGAGAAGCACATCGGCGCGCGAGATGAACATGCCGGCGTTCCAGAGGTAGGAGCGGTCGGCGAAGTACTCGCGCGCCGTGTCGAGGTCGGGCTTCTCCACGAAGCGTTCGACCAGCGCCGCCTCGGGAGCCCCCTCGACGATGAGTTCGGGGCTCTTCTTGATGTAGCCGAAGCCGATCGACGGCTCCGTCGGCTGGATGCCGAGGGTGCAGATGTACCCCTCCCGCGCGACGGCGATCGCCTGCCGGACCCCCCAGTCGAACAGGTGCGCGGGGCGGATGACGTGATCGGCGGCGAACGAGCCGATGATCACGTCGGGCTCGCGGCGGACGAGGACGGCGGCGGCGAGGCCGATCGCGGCGGTGGAGTCGCGGGGCTCGGACTCGAGGAAGACGTTCTTGTCCGGGATCCCCGGGAGCTCGCGCTCCACGGCGGCGCGGTGCGCGCGCCCCGTGACCACCGCGATGCGGTCGGGTCCGCTCAGCGGCTCGAGCCGGTCCCAGGTGTCGCGCAGCAGCGTCTGACCTGACCCGGTGAGATCGTGCAGGAACTTGGGGGCGTCGGCTCGTGACAGCGGCCACAGCCGGCTGCCGATGCCGCCGGCGGGGATGACGGCGTAGAAGTCGGCGATGGGTTCAGGCATGGCGACAGGGTATCCGGCCCGTGCTTCGGATCGGTCTCGCAGGCCCGGGGCGAGCCGGTTCGACGGCCTCGGGCGCGGCATCTTCTTGTCTCGATATCGAGACAGTTAGGTTCGCCTCATCGCCGCCCGAAGACCGCCCGCCATAGGATTGTTCTGCGCCCGTGTGACGCCGTGAGGGCCCCGTGTCCTGCGAGGGGCAATGCCCGCCCCGCAACGTGTTCGACCCAGGGAGGACGACCGTGTCAGCACCAGCACGCGTCACGCTGACGGTTTCGGAGACCACCTCGACCGTCCCACGCGGAACGCTCTACCGCGGCCGTGAGGGCATGTGGTCGTGGGTTCTGCACCGCATCACCGGTGTGGCCATCTTCTTCTTCCTGCTGGTGCACATCCTCGACACCGCGCTCATCCGGGTGTCCCCCGAGGCCTATGACGCGGTCATCGGCACCTACAAGAACCCGGTCATGGGCGTCGGCGAGGTCGCGCTGGTCGGAGCGATCGCCTATCACGCCTACAACGGGCTGCGGATCATCCTGGTGGACTTCTGGAGCTGGGCCACCCGCCACCAGCGTCAGCTGTGGTGGGGCGTCCTCGGCCTCTGGGTCGTCACGATGCTCGCCTTCACCCCGCGTCACCTGATCAACGTCTTCGCCGAGCTCGGAGGGAACTGATGACCACCGACCTGCTCGCCGCGCCCCGCAGCCCCCGCTCGGCCACCCAGCGCCGCCGCGGCAACCTCGAGAAGTGGGGCTGGATCTACATGCGCGCCTCCGGCGTGCTGCTCATCGTCCTCATCTTCGGGCACCTCTTCGTCAACCTGATGGTGGGTGAGGGCATCCGCGGCATCGACTTCGCCTTCGTCGCCGGAAAGTTCGCCACCCCGTTCTGGCAGTGGTGGGATGTCGCGATGCTCTGGCTCGCGCTCATCCACGGCACCAACGGCATGCGCACGATCGTCAACGACTACGTCGCCAATGAGACCACCCGCAAGGTTCTCGTCTCCGGTCTCTGGGCGTCCGCGGCCTTCCTCATCCTCCTCGGCACCCTCGTGGTGTTCACCTTCGACCCGTGCCTGGGACTGAGCAGCACCAGCGCCGACTGGCTGCAGGAGCTGTGCGCCTGACCGGCGCCGCACCTCGGGTCCCCCTCACCAGAACGGAAGACATCCTCCAGTGAGCACGCAAACCTCCGACAGCGTCGTTCGCGACGGCGTCCACTACCACCAGTTCGACATCGTCATCGTCGGCGCGGGCGGCGCCGGAATGCGCGCGGCGATCGAGGCGGGTCCGGGCGCGAAGACGGCGGTCATCTCCAAGCTCTATCCGACCCGATCCCACACGGGTGCGGCGCAGGGCGGCATGGCGGCGGCTCTCGCCAACGTCGAGGAGGACTCCTGGGAGTGGCACACCTTCGACACCGTCAAGGGTGGCGACTACCTCGTCGACCAGGACGCGGCCGAGATCCTCGCGAAGGAGGCGATCGACGCCGTCATCGACCTGGAGAACATGGGGCTGCCCTTCAACCGCACGCCCGACGGCAAGATCGACCAGCGGCGCTTCGGCGGCCACACGGCCGACCACGGCAAGACCCCCGTGCGCCGCGCCTGCTACGCCGCCGACCGCACCGGGCACATGATCCTGCAGACGCTGTTCCAGAACTGCGTGAAGCTCGGCATCAACTTCTTCAACGAGTTCTACGTCCTCGACCTCATCACCGTGAAGGATGCCGCGGGCAAGACCCAGACCGCCGGTGTGGTCGCCTACGACCTCGCAACCGGCGAGCTGCACGTCTTCCACTCCAAGGCCGTGGTGTTCGCCACCGGCGGCTTCGGCAAGATCTACAAGACGACCTCGAACGCCCACACGCTCACCGGCGACGGGGTCGGGATCGTGTGGCGCAAGGGGCTTCCGCTCGAGGACATGGAGTTCTTCCAGTTCCACCCGACCGGGCTGGCCGGTCTCGGCATCCTCCTCACCGAGGGCGCTCGCGGTGAGGGCGCGATCCTCCGCAACGTCAGCGGTGAGCGCTTCATGGAGCGCTACGCCCCCACGATCAAAGACCTCGCGCCGCGCGACATCGTCAGCCGCTGCATGCAGCAGGAGGTCGCCGAGGGCCGCGGCGCGGGTCCGCACCGCGACTACGTGCTGCTGGACTGCACGCACCTGGGCGCCGAAGTGCTCGAGACCAAGCTCCCCGACATCACCGAGTTCGCCCGCACCTACCTCGGCGTCGACCCGGTGGTCGAGCCCGTTCCGGTGATGCCGACGGCGCACTACGCCATGGGCGGCATCCCCACCAACATCAAGGCCGAGGTGCTGGCCGACAACGACACCGTCGTTCCGGGACTGTACGCCGCGGGCGAATGCGCCTGCGTGTCGGTTCACGGCTCGAACCGCCTGGGTACCAATTCGCTGCTCGACATCAACGTCTTCGGCAAGCGCGCCGGTCGCTACGCGGTCGAGTACGTCCAGACCGCCGACTTCGTGCCCCTTCCCGACGATCCGGCACGAGCGGTGCGCGAGATGATCGAGGGCCTGCGCAGCAACCCCGGCACCGAGCGCATCTCGGTGCTGCGCAAGACGCTGCAGGACGAGATGGACAAGGGCGCCCAGGTGTTCCGCACCGAGGAGTCCCTCGGGCACGTCCTTGACGTCATCGCCGACCTCCGCGAGCGGTACAAGAACATCCACGTCGACGACAAGGGCAAGCGGTTCAACACCGACCTGCTCGAGGCGGTCGAGCTCGGCTTCCTCCTCGACATCGCCGAGGTGGTCGTGGTCACGGCCCGCAACCGCAAGGAGAGCCGCGGCGGCCACATGCGCGACGACTTCCCCACGCGCGACGACGAGACCTACATGCAGCACACGATGGCCTACCTCACGGGCGACCCCACCTCGTCGCACGCCGACGATCACATCACGCTCGGCTGGAAACCCGTCGTCATCACCCGCTACCAGCCGATGGAGAGGAAGTACTGATGTCGACGGTTCTCGACACTCGGACGGATGCCGCAGGCGATCGCGTCGCGGACGGAGAAGACCGCGTCGAGCAGGCGCCGGCAGACACCGGCATCCAATCGTTCCTGGTCACCTTCAACATCCGCCGCTTCGATCCCGAGGTCGATGACGAGCCGCGCTGGGTCGACTACGACGTGGAGCTGTACTCCACCGATCGCGTTCTGGACGCTCTGCACAAGATCAAGTGGGAGGTCGACGGCTCGCTGACCTTCCGCCGGTCGTGCGCGCACGGCATCTGCGGATCCGACGCGATGCGCATCAACGGCCGCAACCGCCTGGCCTGCAAGACCCTCATCAAGGACCTCGACATCTCGCAGCCGATCTACGTCGAGGCCATCAAGGGTCTGCCGCTGGAGAAGGACCTCGTGGTCGACATGGAGCCGTTCTTCGCCTCCTACCGCGAGATCAAGCCGTTCCTCATAGCGAACTCCACGCCCGAGCCCGGCAAGGAGCGCATCCAGTCGATCGCGAACCGCGAGATCTTCGACGACACCACCAAGTGCATCCTGTGCGCGGCGTGCACCTCGTCCTGCCCGGTGTTCTGGACCGACGGGCAGTACTTCGGCCCCGCCGCGATCGTCAACGCGCACCGGTTCATCTTCGACTCGCGCGACGACGCCGGCGATGTGCGCCTGGACATCCTCAACGACAAGGAGGGCGTGTGGCGCTGCCGCACCACCTTCAACTGCACCGAGGCCTGCCCCCGCGGCATCGAGGTCACCAAGGCCATCGCAGAGGTGAAGCAGGCGGTTCTGCGCGGCTGACCCGGCGGCGGGGTCTCCGGGGCGATTCCGCCGCGGCTCCCCTCGATACAGTGGGGCTGTGACGACCAGAGGAGCCGCTGACGCCGGGCGCGCCGATCCGGACGTCGAGCCGTCGCCGACGTCGACGGCCGCTCAGCGGTGGTCGGACACCGAGGGCAGGCTTCGTGAACGCTTCGACGCACCCCTCACGCGTGCGACCGAGCTCACGCGGCGGACACTGGCGTGGTTCCCCGTGCGCGTGTGGCGCCACTTCCTGCAGCACAACGGCTTCCTCCTCGCCGCCGGAGTGAGCTACCAGTCCCTCTTCGCCATCTTCGGTGTCATCTACCTCGCCTTCGCGATCGTGGGGCTGTGGCTCGGGGCCTCGAGCGCGGCGATCCAGCGCGTGATCGAGATCATCAACGAGTACATCCCGAACCTCATCAGCGAGGAGGGGCTGGTCACACCCGAGCAGGTCGAGGACGTGGCGAATCAGTCGGCGAGCGCGCTGGGGATCACCGGAGCGATCGCCCTCGTCGTGGTCATCTGGACCGCCATCGGCTTCATCACCTTCACGCGTCGCGCGGTGCGCGACATCTTCGGGCTGCCGTTCGACCGCCGCCCCTACGTCCTTCTCAAGGCGCGTGACTTCGTCGCGGCGTTGATCTTCGGCGTTGCGCTGCTCATCGGCGCCTCGCTCTCCAGCTTCGCGGTGTGGGCGCTGGAAGGGGTCGTCGATCTCCTCGGTCTGCAGGCGCTCAGCGTGATCACCGACCTCCTCACCCGACTCCTCTCGCTCGGGGTCTCCTTCGCGATCAACGCCGCCGCACTCGCCGCGCTCATCCGCTTCCTCACCGGGGCCGCCCTGGGCTGGCGGCGCATCTGGCCGGGGGCCATGCTCGGCGGTGCGGCGATCGTGGTGCTGCAGGTCGGTGCGGGTCTGCTGCTGCGCTACACCCCGTCCAATCCGCTGCTGACCACCTTCACGGTGTTCATCGGGTTCCTGCTGTGGTTCCGCCTGAACAGCATCGTCATCCTCGTCGCGGGGGCGTGGATCGCCGTCGCCGCCGCCGACCGCAACGTCGCCCTCGCCGAGCTCAGCGAAGAGGAGCGACGCCAGCACGAATGGGAGGCTCTCGTCGTCGCCGCCCGCGTGCGGGTGCGCGACGCCCGGACGGAGGTGGCAACGGCGCCGTGGTTCCGCCGGTGGAACGCGGCCCGCGCTCTTCGCCGCGCCGAGGAGGATCTCGCCACGCTGGAGGCCACCCCGCCCCCGCCCATCAAGCGCTCGCTGCTGCTCGAGTGACTCCGCCCCGCACGGGCCGCGATGTCGGAGGCGCCGATTAGGCTGACGGGCGTGTCTCGCCCGATTCGAATCGCCACCGTCAACGTCAACGGCATCCGCGCCGCCGTCCGGAAGGGGATGATCCCCTGGCTGGCCGATGCCGACGTGGATGTGCTCGCCCTGCAGGAGGTGCGGGCGACCGCCGACGAGCTGGCCGCTGCGCTCCCCGACTGGCAGATCGTGAACGAGGAGGCTGTCGCAAAGGGCCGCGCCGGGGTCGCGATCGCGACGAAGGTGCCCGCCGTCGATGTGCGCCGCGGACTCGGCCCCGCGGACGACGACCGCACCGAATGGGCCGGACGCTGGATCGAGGCAGACCTCGAAATCGACGGAGAGCGCCTCACCGTCGTCAGCGCCTACGTGCACTCGGGTGAGGCCGACACCCCGCGTCAGGACGCGAAGTGGGCATTCCTCGACGCCATGGAACAGCGGATGCCGCAGCTCGCCGCATCCTCACCCCTCAGCCTGATCATGGGTGATCTCAATGTCGGACACCGTACCCTCGACATCCGCAATTGGAAGGGCAACGTGAAGAAGGCTGGCTTCCTGCCGCGGGAGCGCGCCTACTTCGATCGGTTCACCGGGCCCGCGGGGGAAGCGATCACCGCGAACGACGGCTCGGTGGGCACCGGACTCGGGTGGGTCGATATCGGGCGCCGCGCCGCCGGCGACGTCGACGGACCATACACCTGGTGGTCGATGCGCGGGCGCGCCTTCGACAACGACGCCGGCTGGCGGATCGACTACCACCTGGCGACGCCCGAGCTCGCGGAGCGGGCGAGCGACTACCGGGTGGTGCGCGCCCCGTCGTGGGATACGCGGTGGAGCGATCATTCCCCCGTCGTCGTGGACTACGCACTCGGTCGGTGACCGGAGCGGAAATCACGTCTCGCTAGACTGCGGCTGATGATCGGGGGCTCGATGGCGCAGCGACGACACATCCTCTTCTGGGCGACGGCAGTGGGGCTCTCAGCACTTGCGCTGTCAGCATGCACCGGGTCCCCACCCTCGGGCACCGCCCCGATCATGGGCACCCTCGCCCCGGTCGCAGGCGACGTCGCCGTCGAGGGCTGGGAGGTCACCGCGTGGGATGTGTCGGGCGAGACGTCACGCGAGATCGCCACGGCAACGGCGGACGACGACGGTGGCTTCATCCTCGATGTTCCCGAAGACAGCGTCCGCCCGCTCATCCTCGACGCCCGACCCGCGGACTCGGAGGCGGCGCTGCTGGCCGGCATCGTCGCGGCTGACGCCGAGACGGCGACGCTCAATGAGCGGACCACCGTGGCCACCGGGTACGGCCTGGCCCAGTTCTTCGACGACACACTGCCGATCGGAGAGGCGACCTGGCTCGCCAACGCGGCGGCCATGGCTTCGAACCTCGCCGACTTCTCCACCGGCGAGTTCGGCGAGGTTCTGAGATCCTCACCCAACGGATCCGAGACGTCGACCCTGCCGACATTCACCTCCCTCACCGCGATGCTGTCGGTATGCCTCGAGGAGGAATCCGCCTGCGTGTCGCTGTTCGAAACCGCAGCCGGTGGATCACCCGTCCGCTCCGCGGCCGCTGCCTTCGCCGCCATCGCCCGCGACCCCTCGGCCGAGCCGGACGCGCTGTTCGACCTCGCCCTGCAGGCCGCCGGCACCGAGCCCGGACTGTCGGATGCCCCGGCGGCGTGGACGCTCGCCCTGCGCTTCGACGGTGACGGCCAGTCCCTCGACGGTCCGGGGAACTTCGCGATCGACCCGCGCGGTCACATCTGGATCAACAACAACTACGAGTACGGCGACGATCCCACCGTCCCGGTCTGCGGCAGTGACGAGATGTTCGAGTTCGCCCCGGACGGCGAACTGGTCGCCAGCTACAGCGGCGGCGGGCTCAGCGGGTCGGGCTTCGGCATCGACTTCGACGCCGAGGGACGCCTGTGGCTGAGCAACTACGGCTTCGCCGCACCCGAGCCCGGGTGCCCCGCCGATCAGCAGCCGCCGCACAACAGCATGACTCTCTTCGCCGACGGCGAGTTCCTCTCCCCCGACACGGGATTCACCCAGGGCGACCTCAGCTGGCCACAGGGTATCGAGGTGGCCCGCAACGGCGACGTCTGGATCGCGAACTGCGGCAACGACACCGTCGCGGTCTACCCCGGCGGCGACCCAGAGCAGGCACGCAATCTCGGAAGTCTCGGACTCGAGCAGCCCTTCACCGCGATCGACAACGGCCAGCTCATCTTCGTCAGCGCGATGGTGAACAGTGCTGTGGCGGTCGTCGACTACGACGGCACGCCGATTGCGGGGTCACCGTTGACCGGGGTGTTCGACCGCCCGATGGGGCTCGGAGTGGACGCCGACGGGAACGTCTGGGTGGCCAACTCCGGCGGCATCTCCCTCCCCTGCCCGGATCGGGTGGAGGAAGGACGCGGGGTGCCGTCCGTGACCATGATCAGCCCCGACGGCTCATCGACGATGGGCCCGTTCACCGGTGGCGGCGTGGTGCTGCCGTGGGGCCTCGCGGTCGACGGGGTCGGCAACGTCTGGGTGGCGAACTTCGACGGTCAGCGAGTGTCGGCGTTCTGCGGCGCCGACCCGTCGGTGTGTCCGCGAGGGCTCGACACCGGTGAGGGGATCTCACCGGACGACACCGGGTATTCCTTCGACGGCCTGACCCGCAGCACCGGCATCGCGGTCGATCCATCGGGCAACGTGTGGGTGATGAACAACTGGGAGCAGGATCCCCAGCCGACCAATCCCGGAGGCCACCAGATCGTCGCGTTCGTGGGAGCCGCCCCACCGGTCGTGGTCGCTCCCTTCGCTGACGGCGGGTGAGACGGCCACCTAGGATTGACGGGTGAAGAAAGCGCGTCTCTACTCCGGCATGCAGCCCTCGGCCGATTCCCTCCAGATCGGCAACTACATCGGGGCGCTCATGCAGTGGCGGGACCTGCAGGAGGCCTACGACGCGTTCTTCTCCGTGGTCGACCTGCACGCGCTGACGCAGCCGAACGATCCGGCCGAGCTCCGGGAGAAGACCCGCCGCACCGCGGCGCAGTACATCGCCGCCGGCATCGAGCCGTCGAAGTCGACCCTGTACGTGCAGTCGCACGTGCCGGCTCACGCCGAGCTCGCCTGGATCCTGTCGACCATCACCGGGTTCGGCGAGGCCGGGCGGATGACCCAATTCAAGGACAAGACGCAGCGGTACGGATCGGACGCGACATCCGTCGGGCTCTTCACCTACCCGGTGCTGATGGCTGCGGACATCCTGCTCTACCAGACCGACATCGTGCCGGTCGGCGACGACCAGAAGCAGCACGTCGAGCTCACACGCGATCTCGCCGAGCGCTTCAACGGCCGCTACAGCGAGGTCTTCCGGGTGCCGATGCCGGTCATCCAGCAGGAGACGGCCCGCATCTACGACCTGCAGAACCCGCTGGCGAAGATGTCGAAGTCCGCTGAGTCGGAGGCTGGCGTGCTGTGGCTGCTGGAGGACCCGGCGGTCAGCGCGAAGAAGATCATGCGCGCTGTCACCGACAGTGACGGCACGGTGCGCTACGACCGGGAGAACAAGCCGGGTGTGTCGAACCTGCTCGTGATCTACGCAGCCCTCACCGGGCGCCAGATCGCCTCGATCGAGGACGAGTACGCCGGCCGCGGGTACGGCGACTTCAAGAAGGGCCTCGCCGAGGTCGTCGTCGCCGAGTTCGAGCCGGTGCGCGCCCGCGCGATGGAGCTGCTCAGCGACCCCGCCGAGGCTCGACCGCGTGCTCGCGACCAACGCGGCGCGCGCGGCGGAGGTCGCCGACGACACGCTGGCGAAGGTCTACGACAGCGTGGGGCTGCTGCGCCGCGCCTGACGCGCCGCGGGCGCCGTTCCTCGGCCGCTGCCGTCTCCGCCCTCGAGGCGGGGATGATCGCGTCGGACACCGTCGGGCGCCGACGTCCGCCACTCGGATCGTGCATGCGGCCCCCGCCGCATCCGCCACGCCACGCTCCGCGCCGAAGCCGCGCGAGGTCATAAAGTGGCGACATGCAGCCCGCCATCCTCCGCACCCGACGACTGGTGCTGTCGCTGCCGACCCGGGCCGATACCGACGCCGTGTTCCACGCGTGTCAGGACCCCGATATCCAGAGGTTCACCACCGTGCCGCGGCCGTACGTCCGCGAGCACGCCGAGAGGTTCATCGACCTCGTGCCCAAGCAGTGGGCGGAGGGGGTTTCGACGAATTGGGCGATCCGCCACGACGGGGCCCTGGCCGGGATGATCGGCATGCATCGGCTCGGCGCGACCGAGGGATGCGGTGAGATCGGGTTCTGGGTGGCCGCGCCCTTCCGCGGTAGGGGCCTGCTGGCCGAGGCTGCCACCGCCGTGCTCGACTTCGCCTTCGCCCCGCAGGGGCTCGACCTCGTTCGCGTCGAGTGGCGAGCGGTCGCCGGCAACGTCGGCTCGGCGTCCGCGGCCCGTGCCGTGGGCTTCCGCTACGAGGGGCTGCTCCGCCAGGCGCTCGTCGGACCCGGCGGACGCGATGACGGCTGGGTCGCCGGCATCCTCCGCACCGACGACCGTACTCCCGTCCCCTGGCCGGTGCTCACCCCCTGACCTCAGGACCCCCCGCATGCCAGGATGAGGGGATGCCGGAGATGCCCGAGGTCCAGGGACTGGTGGAGTTCCTCCGCGGTCGCCTGATCGATCGCGCCGTCACCCGCGCCACCGTCGCGAACATCGCCGCCCTGAAGACGTACGACCCGCCGATCACCGCGCTCGTCGGCGCGACCGTGACCGGCGTCGAGCGACACGGCAAGTTCATCGACATCGCCACCACCACCACGGCAGAAGACACCGCGAGCGCCCCGGCCCCGCACCTCGTCTTCCACCTCGCAAAAGCCGGCTGGCTGCGGTGGTACGACGCCCTGCCGTCGACCGTCATCCGCCCCGGCAAGACCCCGATCGCCCTCCGCGTCGGATTCGACGACGGCTCGGGGTTCGACCTCACCGAGGCCGGAACGAAGAAGTCGCTCGCCGTCTCGGTCGTCCGCGATCCCGATGAGGTTGCCGGCATCGCGCGACTCGGACCCGATCCGCTCGACCCGACCTTCGACCGCGATGCGTTCGCAGCGCTCCTCGCCGGCCGCCGCACGCAGATCAAAGGGGTGCTCCGCGACCAGTCGATCATCGCGGGTGTGGGCAACGCCTACTCCGACGAGATCCTCCACGCCGCGAAGATGTCACCGTACGCCCTCGCCGCCGGTCTCGACGACGCCGAGATCGACGGACTGTACCAGGCGATGACCGAGACCCTTGCGGAGGCGCTCGCCGCGGCATCCGGAAAGCCACCCGCTGACCTGAAGGATGCCAAGCGACGCGGGATGCGGGTGCACGGCCGTCGTGGGGAGGCATGCCCGGTCTGCGGGAGCGAGGTGCGGAGCGTCTTCTTCGCCGACAACTCGTTGGAGTACTGTCCCACGTGCCAGACGGGCGGGAAGATCCTCGCCGACCGGCGCCTCTCGCGGCTTCTCAAATGACGCCGGCGTGAAAGAGAACGGGGAGGCCGCCGCAGCGACCTCCCCGTTCTTCACACGCGCATCACGACACGTCTTCGTCGACCCAGTCGAAGGTCTTGGTCACGGCCTTCTTCCAGTTGCGCAGCAGACGGTCGCGCTCGGTCTCGTCCATCTTCGGCTCCCAGCGGCGGTCTTCCTGCCAGTTCTTGGACAGGTCGTCGAGGCCCGACCAGAACCCGACGGCGAGCCCCGCCGCGTATGCGGCACCGAGGGCGGTGGTCTCGGCGACCACCGGGCGGACGACGGGCACGCCGAGGATGTCGGCCTGGAACTGCATCAGCAGGTCGTTCGCGATCATGCCGCCGTCGACCTTCAGCTCCGTCAGCGGCACCCCGGAGTCGGCGTTGACCGCGTCGATCACCTCGCGAGTCTGGAACGCCGTGGCCTCCAGTGCCGCGCGGGCGATGTGCCCCTTGTTGACGTACCGGGTGAGACCCACCAGCGCGCCGCGCGCGTCGGGACGCCAGTACGGTGCGAACAGCCCCGAGAACGCCGGGACGAAGTAGGCCCCGCCGTTGTCCTCGACGCTGGCGGCGAGGGTCTCGACCTCCGGCGCGGAGGAGATGATGCCGAGGTTGTCACGCAGCCACTGCACAAGCGACCCGGTGACGGCGATCGAGCCCTCCAGGGCGTAGTGCGCCGGCTCGTCGCCGAGCTTGTAGCCGAGGGTGGTCAGCAGGCCGTTCTGCGAGTGGATGATCTCGGTGTCGGTGTTGAAGATGATGAAGTTGCCCGTGCCGTAGGTGTTCTTCGCCTCCCCCTGCTCGAACGCCGCCTGACCGAAGGTCGCAGCCTGCTGGTCTCCGAGGATGCCGGCGATCGGCGTCTCGCGCAGCAGGCTCGAGCTCTCGGCATGACCGTAGACCTCGGACGAGCTGCGGATCTCGGGCATCATCGACAGCGGCACACCGAACGTGTCGAGGATGTCCTCGCGCCACGACAGCGTCTCGAGGTCCATGAACATCGTCCGCGAGGCGTTGGTCACATCGGTGGCGTGAACACCTCCGTCGACGCCGCCGGTGAGGTTCCACAGAACCCAGGTGTCGGTCGTTCCGAACAGGAGGTCGCCGCGCTCGGCGCGCTCGCGTGCGCCCTCGACGTTGTCCAGGATCCAGACGATCTTCGTCCCCGAGAAGTAGGTCGCCAGCGGAAGCCCCACGACCGACTTGAACCGCTCGGTGCCGCCGTCTGCGGCGAGCTTGTCGACGATGCCCTGCGTGCGGGTGTCCTGCCAGACGATGGCGTTGTAGACCGGCTCGCCGGTGTTCTTGTCCCAGACCACGGCGGTCTCACGCTGATTCGTGATGCCGATCGCTGCGATGTCGTGGCGCGTGAGATCGGCCTTGGACAGCGCCTGGCCGATCACCTCACGGGTGTTCCGCCAGATCTCCATCGGGTCGTGCTCGACCCAGCCCGCGCGCGGGAAGATCTGCTCGTGCTCGAGCTGACCGCTCTGGACGATGCTGCCGGACTTGTCGAAGATGATCGCCCGGGTGGACGTCGTGCCCTGGTCGATTGCGAGGATGTAGTCGGCCATGCGTGATACTCCTTTGTCTCGTTGCGGATGGTTCGTCGTGCGTGAGGGCTGTGGCGCTGCGGATGCCGGGACTCAGCCCAGGATCGGCATGAGGGGGATCGCGGCGAAACCGGCCAGGACACCACCGATGATCGGTCCGACGATCGGCACCCAGGAGTAGCTCCAGTCGCTGCCGCCCTTGTTCTTGATCGGCAGGATCGCGTGGGCGATGCGGGGGCCGAGGTCACGCGCAGGGTTGATGGCGTACCCCGTGGGGCCACCGAGCGAAGCACCGATGCCGACGACGAGCAGGGCGACGGGGAGGGCGCCTAGGGCTGCCAGACCCGACGGGTCGCCGTTGCGGCCGAAGCCGATCACGACGAAGACCAGCACGAAGGTGCCGATGATCTCGGTGACGAGGTTCCAGCCGTAGGTGCGGATGGCGGGGCCGGTGGAGAAGACGCCGAGCTTGGTGGCCGCGTCCTCCTCGGCGTCGAAGTGCTTCTTGTACGCCGCCCAGGCGAGCACCGCGCCGATGAAGGCACCGATCATCTGCGCGCCGATGTACACGAGGATCGACAGGGGTCCGACCGGCACACCCTGGCCGAACTCCGTCGCGCCGTTGGCGACGAGACCCAGCGTGACAGCGGGGTTCAGGTGCGCACCGGAGACGTAGGCGACGGTCACACCGGCGAAGACCGCGAGACCCCAGCCGAAGTTGACCAGCAGGAAGCCGCCGGCGAAGCCCTTCGTCTTCGTCAGGGCGACGTTGGCGACGACGCCACAACCCAGGAGGGTCAGCAGCATCGTGCCGATCACCTCCGAGGTGAAGACGATTCCCAGATTGTCCACATTGACCTTCTTTCGTCGTGCGGCCCCAATGCCGCGTCAGGGATGTTCGCCGAGGAGCGCGTCCCCGGCGACCGGGGCGACATGACCGGCACCGCAGCGCCGGTCATGACGATCATGAGAGTACGGCGTCCTGCGTCAGATCGACACCATGCCGCTCCGCGAGGAAGCGAGCGCTGGCGGCGACCTCTTCGCCACGCTGCTCGGCGTCCCAGCCCAGCGTGTCGCCGACGACCTCGGCGAGCTCCTGCAGGACCGGCATCGTGACCGATCCCACGAACGCCACGCTCGTGCGGCGCAGGAGGACATCGATGAGGTGAACGACGTACTCGGTGCGCGCGAGGTAGGCGATCTCCCCGGTGCTGTAATCCGGCAGAGTCGACAGCGGCCGGTCGTCGTCGGGCAGGGCCTCGATCAGAGCGGCGGCGCGGGTGCCGTATCGCTCGAGAAGCTGGTCGGCACGTGCGGCATCGAGGTGACCCCGGTGACTCTCGACCCACGTGGCGCGGGCGCGCTGCGTGCGGGGGTAGCCTTCGGCGCCGCCGATCATGAGGCCCGCGGTGCTGCGCACCCGGCGCCGCCCGAGGATCCCCAGCACACGGTCGGAGAGCTGCTCGCCCAGGGCGCGGAACGTCGTCCACTTGCCGCCGACGAGGCTGAGCACCGTCGTCTGCGGGCGGCCGGAGGCCGTGGCCTGCTCGATGCGGTAATCGCGTGAGACGAAGCCGGGCTGCGTGTCGTCGTGACGGGGCAGCGGACGCACGCCGGCGAATCGGTAGACGATCTCGGAGCGGTCGACGGGGATGTCGGGGAACACGTGCGCGACGAGGTCGAAGAAGTAGTCGACCTCCTCCTCCGTGCACAGGGCCGGGGTGCGCATGTCGTGGTCGATGTCGGTGGTGCCGACCATCACGCGGCCCTTGAGCGGGTAGATGAGGACGATCCGGCCGTCTTCGTGCTCGAAGAAGATCTCACGACCGCCCGTGGCTTCGAACAGCGCCGGGTTGTCGAGCACGATATGCGACCCCTTGGTCCCGCCCATGTACGCGGTGTCGCGACCGAGCGACTCGTTGGTGAGGTCGGTCCACGGACCGGAGGCGTTGACCACGACGTCCGAGGTGAGATCGAACTCCTCTCCCGTCACCCCGTCGCGTACCCGCAGGCCGGATGCCGACATGCCGACCGCCGACAGGTAGTTCGCCGCCCGCGCGTGGGGACCGGCGGCCAGGCCGTCGTAGAGGACATCGAGCGCAAGACGCTCGGGGTCGTGCATGCTGGCGTCGAAGTAGGTGGCGGTGTACTTCACATCGGCATTCAGCGCCGGGAGTTCGGCGAGCGAGCGCTTCCGGCCGTGGAAACGGTGTCGAGGCACCGCGCCGCCGTCGCGGGAGAAGAAGTCGTAGATCGTCAGCCCCGCCTTGATCAGCAGGGCACCGCGCTCGGAGGGCTTGCCCTGCTTGTGGGTGAGGAAACGCAGGGGTGCGGAGAACAGCCCGGAGAAGGTGGAGAAGATCGGCACGGTCGTCGGCAGCGGGCGCACGTAGTGCGGCGCGGTCTTGATGAGGGCATTGCGCTCGACGACCGATTCCCGCACCAGACGGAACTCGCCGTTCTCGAGGTAGCGGATGCCGCCGTGGATCATGTGCGACGACGCACTCGAGGCGCCCGAGACGAAGTCGTCGCGCTCGACCAGGATCACCTTCACGCCCTGCAGCGCCAGATCTCGGAAGGTCGCGATGCCGTTGATGCCGCCACCGACGATGACGACGTCGGCCGTCGGGTCCGCGGCGATGGCTCGGACCTCAGCGCGCTGGGATGCGGGCTGCGATGCGGCGGGCTGGCTGCTCATCGGGACTCCTCTCACGGTGCCCCTTGCGCGACACCGCATCATCTGGATGAATACATCCTGAACCCGCCCGAACGTCAGTGCAATCATCTTGCACATATGTGCAGAGGAGAGGATGATGACGAAGCCGGCCGACATCTCCGAGACCGTCCTCCCCGAGCGCACGCGCGACGCGCTGCGCGCCGCGCAGCTCTACTACATGCAGGACCTCACGATGGACGCCATCGCCACGGAGCTGCGTACCTCCCGGTCATCCGTGTCGCGTCTGCTCAGTCAGGCGCGCGAGACGGGTCTGGTCGAGATCGTCATCCACTCGCCCCTCGAGGGCCCGTCCCGGCTCGCCGCCGACATCCGCGACCGGTTCGGGGTGACGGCCCACATCGTGCCGGTGCCCGACCGCGCAAGCGACGTCGAGCGCCTCGACCGCGTCGCCCTGTCTGCGGCACGCACCCTCGCGAGCTGGGTCGACTCCAACCAGAGCGTCGGCATCGCGTGGGGGTCGACGATCGGCGCGGTCAGCCGCCACCTGCCGCGGCGCGTGACCCACAACACCGAGGTGGTCCAGCTCAACGGCGCCGGCAACATGCGCACGACGGGCATCATGTACGCCAGCGAGCTGCTGAGCAGGTTCGGCGACGCCTTCGGTGCGCAGGTGCACCAGTTCCCCGTGCCGGCCTTCTTCGACGATCCGGCGACCAAGCGCGCGTTCTGGCGAGAGCGCTCGATCCGCCGGGTGCTGGAGATGCAGGCCAGCCTCGACCTCGCGGTCTTCGGTGTGGGTTCCCCCTTCGCCGAGGTGCCGAGCCATGTCTACCAGGGCGGCTACCTCGACGCGGCGGACTACCGTGCCCTCAGCCGCGAGCACGTCGTGGGCGACGTCGCGACGGTGTTCTACCGCGCCGACGGTTCGAGCGACGGCATCCCGCTGAACGAACGTGCGACGGGGCCGGACTTCTCGGTCCTGCGCCGAGCGCCCCGGCGCGTCGGAATCGTCGCCGGTCGCGCGAAGGTGCCGAGCCTTCGCGGCGCCCTGCGTGCGGGGCTCATCACCGACGTCATCCTCGACGAGTCCACCGCACGCGAGCTCGCTGCGATGCCCCCCGACGCCGGGCCTCCGCGCGCACATGCGCGGGAATGAATCCGCAAACAGCGTGTTGACTACACTCGTGAGCAGCAACGTGCTCCGGGGTCGGTGAGAATCCGAACCGGCGGTGACAGTCCGCGAGCGACGGCGTCACACCCGAGAGGGTGTCGCCTGACCTGATCCGGTGGAATTCCGGGACCGACGGTGATGCGAGGGAAGGTCCTCGCGAGTCCGGATGGGAGAAGCACGTCAGGCGCCTGCGCCTGCCGTTCCCGTGCCCCGGAGCCCGCGAGGGCCGATGGGATGGACGAGGGAAGACGGATGACGGTGCGAGACGTCGAGCGCAACGCGATGCGTCGCGCTCTCGCGCTGGCGGTGAACGGTCCCGCCGGGTTCAACCCCCAGGTGGGAGCGGTGATCCTCGCGCCCGACGGCCGGATCCTGGCCGAGGGGTGGCATCGCGGGGCAGGGACTGCCCACGCCGAGGTCGATGCCCTGTCCCGCCTGTCCCCCGGTGAGGCGGAGGGCGCCACGGCCGTGGTGACCCTCGAGCCCTGCAATCACACCGGGCGCACCGGGCCGTGCAGCCGGGCGCTCCTCTCGGCCGGGATTTCACGCGTTCTCTACGCGGTCGATGATCCCGGCGTCGTCTCCGCCGGCGGCGCAGACACACTCCGAGCGGCGGGCGTGGAGGTCGAGGCAGGTGTGCTCGGCGACGAGGGCCGCGAGCTCCTCTCCTCCTGGCTGACCGTGCAGCGCCTCGGTCGCCCGCACGTCACGGTGAAGTGGGCGCAGTCCCTCGACGGCCGCGCCGCGGCATCCGACGGCACCAGCCGGTGGATCACCGGCGCCGCGGCACGACAGGACGTCCACCGACGGCGGGCGATGGCCGACGCGATCGTCGTCGGAACCGGCACCGTGCTCTCCGACGACCCGTCGTTGACCGCCCGCGATGCGGACGGTGCGCTCCTGGCCGATCAGCCGCGACCCGTGGTGATCGGTGAGCGGCAGACCCCTCCCGAGGCGGCCGTGCGGCGGCATCCCCGCGAACCTCTCTTCTTCTCGTCCCACGATCTCTCGCGAGTACTGGACGACCTCCGCCGTCAGGGCGTGCAGCGGGTCTTCGTCGAGGGCGGGCCGACCCTGGCCTCGGCGTTCGTGCGCGCGGGCCTCGTGGACGAGGTCCTCGCCTATGTCGCGCCCACCCTGCTCGGCGGTCCGCGCCTGGCGCTCGACGACATCGGCGTCGAGACGATCGGTGCGGCCGTGCGCCTCACCCTCTCCTCCGTCGAGCGTCTCGGCGACGACATCCTGCTCGTCGCGCGCTGCGCGCCCACCCCCTCCCCCGCGAATGTGAAGGACAGCTGATGTTCACCGGAATCATCGAAGAAGTCGGCGCCGTCACCGCCGTCGCCCCGTCCGGCGACGGGCTGCGGCTGACGGTGCGCGCCCCGAAGGCGGTCTCGGACGCCGGCCACGGCGACTCGATCGCGGTCAGCGGCGTCTGCCTCACCGTCGTCGATCGCGGCGAGGACTGGTTCACCGCCGATGTGATGCGGCAGACCCTCGACATGTCGACCCTCGCCGGCGTGGCCGCGGGGCGCGCTGTGAACCTCGAGCGCGCGACCGCCGCCCACGGGCGTCTGGGCGGCCACATCGTGCAGGGCCACATCGACGGCACCGGCACCGTGACCGCGGTGCGCCCCGGTGCCGAGTGGCGGGTCGTCCGCATCGCCCTTCCCGCACACCTCGCCCCTCTCGTCGTCGACAAGGGCTCGATCGCCGTGGACGGGGTCTCGCTGACCGTCAGCGCCGTGAGTGCGCCCGAGGCGGCGGAGCCCTGGTTCGAGGTCTCGCTCATCCCCGAGACGCTCGAGGCCACCACGCTCGGCACCCGACAGGTCGGCGACCCCGTCAACCTCGAGACCGACATCCTGGCGCGGCACGTGCAGCGCCTTCTCGCATTCCCCCCGACGGCGCCCGCCGTCCCGAAAGAAGGAGGCTCCCGATGAGCCTTTCCCCCCTCTCCGACGCCCTCGACGCACTGCGCGCGGGTAAGCCCGTCATCGTCGTCGACGATGAGAACCGCGAGAACGAGGGCGACATCATCCTGTCCGCACAGCTGGCGACTCCCGAATGGGTGGCCTGGACGGTGCGATGGTCGAGCGGCTTCGTCTGCGCGCCGATGCCCGCCGACTGGGCGGATCGGCTCGACCTCCCGCCGATGGTCGAGGTGAACGAGGATGCCCGCGGCACCGCCTACACCGTGAGCGTCGACGCCGCGGACCGGGTCTCCACCGGCATCAGTGCGAGCGACCGGGCCCACACCCTGAACGTGCTCGCCGACGTCGAGTCGACGCCGAGCTCGGTCATCCGCCCCGGGCACATCCTGCCGTTGCGCGCCGTCGACGGGGGTGTGCGCGAGCGCGCCGGGCACACCGAAGCCGCCGTGGAGCTGATGAAGCTCGCCGGCCTCCCACCGGTCGGCGCGATCGCCGAAGTCGTCGCCGAAGACGGTTCCATGATGCGGATGCCGGGACTCGTCGAGCTCGCCGCCCGAGACGGGATCCCGCTCATCACCATCGAACAGCTCATCGCCCACCTCGACGAGGTCGATCCCGTCGACGCCTCCGCGCACGCGGCGCAGCGGCGGCGCGTCAGCCTGCGCGCCGAGGCGACCGTGCCGACCTCGCACGGCGAGTTCCGCTTCCGCGCGTACAAGGACCGGGTCACCGGCACCGACCACCTCGCGGTCATCTCAGGTGAGCTCACCGAGACCGCTCCGCTCGTGCGGGTGCACTCGGAGTGCCTCACCGGCGAGGCCTTCGGTTCGCTCAAATGCGAGTGCGGCCCGCAGCTGGATGCCGCGCTGGACGCCATCGAGCAGGACGGCGGCGTGGTCATCTACATGCGCGGCCACGAGGGGCGGGGCATCGGGCTCATCAACAAGCTGCGCGCGTACAGCCTGCAGGAGCGCGGACTCGACACCGTCGACGCGAACCTCGCCCTCGGCCTCCCCGCCGATGCCCGCGACTACGCCGCCGCCGCAGGCATCCTCGCCGACCTCGGCATCGAGAAGGTGCGGCTGCTGACCAACAACACCGACAAGGTCGCGCAGCTGCGCGGGTTCGGGCTGGAGATCGTCGAGCAGGTGCCGCTCCTCGTCGGCGTCGGCCCGAACAATCACCAGTACCTCGCCACCAAGCGGGACCGCATGGGGCACATCATCGACGAGGGCGATCTGGCGGATGCCATCGCCCACATGAAGGAGGGGGTCGCGTGAGCGGCAAGGGAGCACCGATCGCGGTCGACGAGATCGACGGCACCGGTCTGCAGGTCGTCGTCGTCGCCGGTACCTGGCACGCGGCCATCAGCGATGGCCTGATCGCGGGCGCCGAGCGCGTGCTCGACGCCTCAGGCGCCGACTACCGCCTGGTGCGCGTTCCGGGCTCGTTCGAGCCCCGGTCGCCGCGAAGGCGGCGCTCGAAGCCGGAGCCGACGCCGTCGTGGCGCTCGGGGTGATCATCCGCGGCGGCACCCCGCACTTCGAGTACGTCTCGGCAGCTGCGACCGACGGTCTCACGCGGGTGGCGCTGGACACCGGCAAGCCCGTCGGGTTCGGGGTGCTCACGCTCGACGACGAGCAGCAGGGCCTCGACCGTGCCGGCCTCGAAGGCTCTAAGGAAGACAAGGGCGCCGAGGCGGCCGACGCAGCCCTGCGCACCGCACTCGTCCTCCGCGCCGTGCGCGGCTGACCCACCCACCGACCCCACCCACACTGCCCCGAGCGCGTGAGGCGCGCCTTCCTGGCGGGGCCGCCCGGGCGGCCCCTACCCTCTGAGCTATGGAGTTCCTGCGTCACCTCGTCGTGCTGATCCACCTCACCGGTTTCGCGGTGCTCTTCGGCGCCTGGGTCGTCGAGGCGGTCTCGCGTCGCCGGCAGGCGACCCGGCTGATGGACTGGGGTCTGCTCATCGCCGGTGCCGCCGGACTGGTCCTCGCCGCCCCGTGGCCGGCGGGCATCGAGCTGAACTACGTCAAGATCGGGGTGAAGCTCGTCATCCTCCTCGCGATCGGCGCTGTGATCGGCATCGCGCGCGCCCGCCAGCGCAGGACGGATGCCACGCCGCCGGCGCTCTTCTGGTCGATCGGCGTACTCACCTTCGCCAACGCCGCCATCGCCGTGCTGTGGTGAATCGATGACACAGGCGACCGACTCCGCCGCCGCTGCGTCGCCGCCCGCGCCCGCCAACCCGCGCTCGCGTGTCATCACGGCGAGCCTGGTCGGCACGACGATCGAGTTCTACGACTTCTACGTCTACGCCACCGCCTCGGTGCTGGTCTTCCCGCTGCTTTTCTTCCCCACGGGCAACGACACCACCTCCCTCCTGGCCTCCTTCGGCGTCTTCGGTGCCGCGATGGTCGCCCGGCCGCTCGGCGCGGTCATCTTCGGGCACTTCGGAGACCGCTTCGGCCGCAAGGCCACGCTCGTGGCATCCCTCCTCACCATGGGGATCGCGACGTTCCTCATCGGGTGCCTGCCCACCTTCAACGACATCGGCCTGTGGGCGGCGCTGCTGCTGCTGATCCTGCGGCTCTCGCAGGGCTTCGCCCTCGGCGGCGAGTGGTCGGGCGCGGCGCTGGTGGCGACCGAGAACGCGCCGACGGGAAAGCGCGCCTGGTACGGCACGTTCCCGCAGCTTGGCGCACCGCTCGGCTTCATCATCGCCAACTCGCTGTTCCTGACGATCTACTTCCTCCTCCCCCACCCCGAGGACCCGGCCCTGCGCTCCGACGCCTTCCTGGCATGGGGATGGCGCGTGCCGTTCCTGTTCTCGGCGGTGATGGTGGTCATCGGCCTGTGGGTGCGCCTGCGGCTGGTGGAATCGAGCACCTTCGTCAAAGCCGAGCAGAAGGGCGTCATCCGGCGCTTCCCCGTCGGCACCGTCCTGCGCCGGCATTGGCGTCAGGCGATCCTCGGCACATTCATCATGCTGGCGACGTACGTGCTGTTCTACCTCATGACGCAGTTCACGCTGTCGTACGGCACGAAGCCCGCCGACCTCGAGACCGCGAGCGCCGCCGCTCGGGCCGCCGCTGAGTCGTCGGGCCGAGCCTTCGACGAGGCCGCATTCGCCGCGCAGTTCTATCCGGGCCTCGGTTTCGGCTACACCGACTTCGTCATCATGCAGATCATCGGCGTGGTGTTCTTCGGCATCTTCACGCTGCTGTCGGGACCGATCGCCGACGCGATCGGCCGTCGCACGCTGCTGATGTGGGTCACGGCGCTCATCGTCGTCTTCGGGCTGTCGTTCTCGATCTTCCTGCTCCCCGCGGCCGATCCCCTGTTCACCGGTGCGCTCACGCAGGCGTTCCTCATCTTCGGGTTCGTGCTCATGGGGTGGAGTTTCGGACCGATGGGAGCCGTGCTTCCCGAGCTGTTCCCGACGAATGTGCGGTACTCGGGCTCGGCGATCGCCTACAACGTGTCGTCGATCCTCGGTGCCGCTGTCGCACCGATCATCGCGGTGGCGCTGTGGCAGCTCGGAGACGGCAACCCGTGGCTCGTCGGCGTCTACCTGTCGGCGATGGGGGTGCTGACCTTCATCGCGCTCGCACTCGCGCCCGAGACGAAGAACGTCGACTACGACGAGGACCTGGGGGTCGGGGCGACAGGTTCGCTCTGACGCAGACGCTCAATCGAGGAAGAGCGCGCGCAGCCGCTTCGTGGTGAAGATGAGCCCGGCGGTGATCATCACCACGAAGTAGAGCACGTGCCAGAGCATGCCCACGTCCAGATCGCCGAGGGTGAGGCCGCGGATGAGCTCCACGCCGTGCCAGAGCGGAAGCGCCTGGATGATCGGGACCACCCAGTCGGGGTACACGCTCAGCGGGTAGAAGGTCGCGGAGAAGAGGAACATCGGCAGCATCACGAAGTTGATCCAGTCCATGTGCTGGAACGCCTTCATGTAGCTCGTGATCGCCATGCCCAGGCTGGCGAAGCCGAACGCGATGAGGAGAACGGCAGGGAGGGCGAGAATCGCGGTCCATGACAGGTTCAAGCCGGCGAACTGCATGATCACCATGAATCCGCTCGCGTAGACGAGCCCGCGCAGCAGTGCGTAGAGGATCTCTCCGAGGGCGACGTCGAGGGGTCCGAGCGAGGTCGCGAGCATCCCCTCGTAGAGCTTGCCGTAGTTGAGCTTGAAGAAGACGTTCCAGGTGGAGTCGTACACGGCGCCGTTCATCGCCGAGACGGCCAGAAGCGCGGGCGCGATGAAGGCGGCGTACGGCACCTCCATTCCGGAGGCCGTCGTCACGTTGCCGATCAGCGCGCCGAGCCCCACGCCCATCGACAGCAGATAGAAGACCGGCTCGAAGAATCCCGACAGCACGACGATCCAGTTCGAGGAGCGGGCCGCGATGAGCCCCCGCTGCACGACGGCCTGCGGGTTTCCGGCCCACAGCGACCGCACACCGCCGGAGCGGGTCTGAGGCTCGATGACGGTGGCGGTCATTTCGCGAGCCTCCGCACGAAGATCCGGCGCGCGAGGAAGGCGGCGCCGACGGTGAGGACGAGGAGGTACAGGATGTGCACACCGATCATGAGCAGGCTCTCGGGCCGACCGTAGGTGACGAGGCGGCCGAGCTCTGTGGCGTGCCAGAGCGGGGAGATCCAGCCGATCACCTGCAGCCAGCCGAGCGTCGACAGCGGATAGAAGGTGCCCGAGAAGAGGAACATCGGCATGAAGATGAACCGCTGGACGAGGGCGAACTGCCCTTTGTCCTCTTCGACCCGCCCGGCGTAGGCCATGATCGGCACGCCGAAGGCCAAGCCCGCGAGGATCGAGATGAAGATCGAGATCCACCCGGTCTCGGGATCGGGGATCGCCTGGAAGAGGACGAGGAACAGGTAGTAGGCCACCGCGACCACGATCATGCGGGCGGTGGCGCCCAGGATGACGCCGTGCGCGATCTGCGGAGATGACAGCGCCGAGGCGTTGAAGCCGTAGAAGTAGCGCCGCCACTTGAAACCCGCCATCACCGGATACGTGAATTCCTCACTCGCCACCGCGATCGTGGCGGTCATGAGCAGGGCGGGGGCGACGAAGACGACGTACGGGACGGAGACGCCGCCGTCGACGACGTCCTGGTCTATCAGCGCTGCCAGCCCGAGTCCGAGGCCGAGCAGGTACACGACCGGCTGTCCGAGCGCGCCGACGACGATGGTCCAGCCGTAGGCGCGCATCGCGCGCACCATGTGCTCGGTCACGTACCACGAGCCGTAGGCGCGGGGCTTGCGTCCCCACGCCATCGCCTCGGCGCGCAGCTCGTCCAGGCTCGGCTGCGGGATCTTCGCCGTCGCCGGACCGCTCATTGGGTCCGCGCTCATTCGATCAGCGACCGTCCGGTCAGGCGCAGGAAGACGTCCTCGAGGCTGGAGCGGCGGACGAGCGACGTGATCGGCTCGAATCCGAGCTGGGTGACGCGTTCGAGCGCGCGTTCGCCGTTGTCGGTGTAGATGAGGATGCGGTCGGGGAGGACCTCGACGCTGTCGCCGAGACCCTGCAGCTGCGGCGCGACCTGCTCGTTGCGATCCGAGCCGAAGCGCACTTCGAGGACCTCGCGGCTGGAGTGCTCGCGGATGAGGGAAGCAGGCGTCCCCTCGGCCATGATCCGTCCCTTGTCCACCACGATGAGCCGGTCGCAGAGCTGCTCCGCCTCGTCCATGTAGTGCGTGGTGAGAACCAGCGTCGTGCCCCGCTCCTTCAGGCGGAACAGCCGGTCCCACAGCACGTGCCGCGCCTGGGGGTCCAGTCCCGTCGTCGGCTCGTCGAGCAGCAGGATCCGGGGATCGTTGATGAGCCCGCGCGCGATCGTGAGGCGCCGCTTCATGCCGCCCGAGAGCTGCTCGACCTTGCTCTTGGCCTTGTCTTGGAGCTGGGCGAAGGCCAGCAGCTCACCGGCCTTCTCGTGGCAGACCTTGCCGGGCAGCCCGAAGTAGCGGCCGTAGATGTAGAGGTTCTCGCGGGCGTTCAGCTCACCGTCGAGGTTGTCCTGCTGCGGAACGACGCCCAGACGCGAGCGGATCTCCGGCCCGTAGCGGTCGGGGTCCAGACCGAGGATGCTGAGCTCACCGCGGGTGCGGGTCGAGACCGCACCGACCATCTTCATCGTCGTCGACTTGCCCGCGCCGTTCGGGCCGAGGAGCCCGAACGACTCGCCCGGGGCGACCTCGAACGACAACCCGTCGACGGCGACGAAGTCGGGCTTCCCCTTCGACGAATACGTCTTCACGAGGTTCTCGGCGCGGATCACGGGCTTTGGCACCGGACCACACTACCGGCGACCTCCGACACGGGTGCGCCCAGCGACCGGCCGCTCCGCGGCATCCGTCTGTCTGTCCCCTCCACCCCCTCCCACTGTTCATCCGTCGCAGATGTACGCCGTAGGCACCCTGTGGCGTACATCTGCGACGAACGAACGGCCGCGCAACGGCCACAGTCGCGTTCGGCAGGGGCGAACAGACCGCTGACACGAAGTACGGTCGTAGCTGACCCTCATCTCGGAGCATCCCCATGTCAGATCGCACCCGCCCCTCTCGCCGCGGCCGCCGCGGCGCGGCCCCGGAGGGTCCCCGCGCCAGCCTGAAGCAACTGATCCCCTTCCTCCTCGAACACAAGGGCGTACTGGTGGTCGTGGCGATCCTCAGCGTCATCGGCGCGGTGGCGACACTCGGGCAGCCGGTGCTGGTCGGTCAGGTGATCGAGCGGGTGCAGGCCGGTGAGACCCTCGGCCTGCTCGTGTGGGGCATCGTGGCCCTCGTCGTCGCCGCCTCGCTCATCGGGGGTTATCAGCACTACCTGCTCCAGCGCACCGGAACAGCGGTGGTGTACTCCAGTCGCCGGAAGCTCGTCTCGCGCATCCTCCGCCTCCCGATCAGCGAGTTCGACTCGCGGCGCACGGGTGATCTCGTCTCACGGGTCGGCACCGACACCACCCTGTTGTACGCCGTGCTCACGCAGGGGCTCGCCGACGCCGTCGGCAACTCGCTGATCTTCGTCGGAGCGGTGATCGGCATGGCCATCATCGATCCCGCCCTCCTCGGCGCCATCGTCCTCGTGCTCGGCGTCTCGGTCGCGGCCGTCGTCATCCTCAGCGGCCGGATCCGCCGGGCCACCCAGGCGCAGCAGGAGAAGGTGGGCGAACTCGCCTCGGGCGTCGAGCGGGCGATCGGCTCGATCCGCACAGTGCGCGCCGCCGGGGCCACCGAACGCGAGACCGAGACCATCACCGGCGTCGCGACCGAGGTGTACCACGTGGGCGTCCGCATCGCGAAGGTCTCGGCGCTCGTGGTGCCGGTCGCGGGGATCGCCCTCCAGGTGTCGCTGCTCGTCGTCCTCGGGCTCGGCGGGTTCCGCGTGGCCTCGGGCGCGATCTCGGTGGCGAGCCTGGTGACCTTCGTCATCTTCCTTTTCCTTCTCGTCGGCCCCTTGGCGACGTTCTTCGGCGCCATCACCTCGGTGAACCAGGCGCTGGGCGCGCTGGGGCGCATCCAGGAAGTGCTCGACCTTCCCACCGAGACCGCCGACGACGCCCGCATCGCGGCGACCCTCCCCGCCTCCTCCCCGTCCCCGTCCGCTGCCGACACAGCGAAGCCGGCGGCGATCGAGTTCATCGACGTGCGCTTCTCGTACCCCGAGAACGTCATCGCGGCCCGGCGGAGCGCCGAGCAGGAGGCCAAGGCTCTTCTCGAGTCCGCGCATGTCGGCACGAGCGCCATCGAGGTCGGCGCAGAACAGACGACGGATGCCGCGGCCGCGGCGTCGATGCGGGGGGCTCCCGACGGCGAAGTCCTGCGCGGAGTGTCGTTCCGCGTGCCGCGTGGCGCGCGGGTCGCCCTGGTCGGACCATCGGGAGCCGGGAAGAGCACGACACTCGCCCTCATCGAGCGTTTCTACGACCCGACCGGTGGCGCGATCCTGCTCGACGGACAGGACGTCCGGGCTCTGGACCGGGGCGCGCTGCGCGCTCAGCTCGGGTACGTGGAGCAGGACGCCCCGACCCTGGCGGGAACGATCGCCGAGAACCTGCGACTGGCAGCCCCCGATGCCTCCGACATCGAGTGCGAGCGGGTGCTGCGGGCGGTGAACCTGGGGGAGGTTCTCGAGCGGAGCCCCCTGGGCCTGGAAGCCCCGGTCGGCGAGAGCGGCGTCATGCTCTCCGGAGGCGAACGTCAGCGCCTCGCGATCGCCCGGGCCCTGCTGGCCGCGCCGCCCATCCTGCTGCTGGACGAATCCACCTCCTCGCTCGATGGACTGAACGAACAGCGCATGCGCGACGCGATCGACGCGGTCGCTGCCGGCCGCACCCTCATCGTCATCGCCCACAGGCTGTCTACCGTGGTCGACAGCGACCTCATCGTGGTGCTCGATCACGGCCGCGTGGTCGGTCAGGGCACCCACGGAGAGCTGGTGGAGACGACGCCGCTCTACCGCGACCTCGCCCGCCACCAGCTGCTGGTGTGACGCAGCCTCAGGCCCGCTGGAGGCGGTAGCGCAACGCCGCGAGCTCGGCGTACAGGGCCGCCGGGATCCGTCCCTCGAAGGTGCGGAAGAACTCTTCGGTGAGCTCGGCCTCGGTGAGCCACGACGTCGGGTCGATGGCGAAGAGACGCTCGAGGTCGTCTGCCGAGACGTCGATGCCGTCGACATCGAGGTCCTCGGTGCGCGGCAGACGTCCGACCGGGCTGTCGATCGCAGGGACCTCGCCCTCGATGCGGCGGATGATCCAGTCGATGACGCGGGCGTTGTCGCCGAAGCCGGGCCACAGGAAGCGTCCGTCGGGGCCCTTCCGGAACCAGTTGACCTGGAAGATGCGGGGGGCGCGGTCGAAGCGGAGCTTCTGCCCGACCTTCAGCCAGTGCCCGAAGTAGTCGGCCATGTTGTATCCGCAGAAGGGCAGCATGGCGAACGGGTCGCGGCGGAGCTCGCCGACGGTGCCCTCCGCGGCCGCAGTGCGCTCCGACGAGATCGTCGCCCCCATGAACACGCCGTGGGTCCAGTCGGTGGCTTCGACGACGAGCGGGACGTTGGTGGCTCGGCGGCCGCCGAAGAGGATGGCATCCAGCGGCACACCCTGCGGGGCGTCCCAGTCCTCGGCGATCTGGGGGCACTGGGCGGCGCCCACGGTGAAGCGCGAGTTGGGGTGGGCGGCGGGCCGCCCGCTCTCGGGCGTCCAGGGGTTGCCCTCCCAATCGGTGAGCTCGGCGGGCGGGGTGTCGGTCAGGCCCTCCCACCAGACATCGCCGTCGGGGCGGAGCGCGACGTTGGTGAAGATGGTGTTGCCCCACAGGGTCTCCACCGCGGTGACGTTGGTGGATTCGCCGGTGCCGGGCGCGACCCCGAAGAAGCCCGCCTCGGGGTTGATCGCCCAGAGGCGTCCGTCCTCGCCGGGGCGAAGCCAGGCGATGTCGTCGCCGAGGGTCTCCACGCGCCATCCGGGAATGGTGGGACGCAGCATGGCCAGGTTCGTCTTGCCGCAGGCCGAGGGGAACGCGGCGGCGACGTGGTAGGCCCTGCCGGCCGGGTCGATGACGCGGATGAGCAGCATGTGCTCGGCGAGCCAGCCCTCGTCGCGGCCGATCACCGAGGCGATCCGCAGCGCGAAGCACTTCTTCGCAAGGATCGCGTTGCCGCCGTAGCCCGAGCCGAACGACCAGACCTCGAGGGTGTCGGGGAAGTGCACGATGTACTTCTCGTCGTTGCACGGCCACGCCACGTCGGGCTCGCCGGGCTTCAGCGGAGCGCCCACCGAATGAACGGTCTTCACCCAGGGCTTGCCGGCGGCGATCTCCCGCAGCACCTGCGCACCGACACGCGTCATGATCCCGATGGATGCCACGGCGTAGGCGCTGTCGGTCACCTGAACGCCGATGTGCGACAGCGGACCGCCGACCGGACCCATCGAGAAGGGGACGACGTACATGGTGCGCCCGCGCATCGATCCTTCGAACAGCGGCGTGATGGTCGCGCGGATCTCCGCGGGCGGTGCCCAGTTGTTGGTGGGTCCGGCGTCCTCTTCGAGCTCGGAGGCGATGAAGGTGCGCGCCTCGGTGCGGGCGACGTCGCTGGGGTGCGAGCGGGCGAGGTAGGAGCCGGGGCGCCATTCGGGGTTGAGCTTGATGAGCTTGCCCTCGTCGACCATCTGTCGCAGGAGCATGTCGTTCTCACCGCGTGATCCATCGATCCAGTGAATCCGGTCGGGCTGCGTCAGGGCGGCGATCTCTTCGACCCACGCCTCGAGCTCGACCATCCCCTCGCCGGCGATCGTCGGGCGACTGCCGTACGCACGAGTGTCTCCGGCGACGGTGAGCGGTGACACGGTGCGCGAGAAGATGTCGGCGATGGCCATGGAAGCTCCCTCAGATCGATACGAAACCTGTTGTTCCTCCACTATCCGGGCTCTCTGCGCGGTGTTTGTCGTCAACTTCGGTGCAAGAATGCCAAATCTTTAGCTATCCTCAAATCATGGCGCTTCCCTCGACGACGTCGTCCTCACCGTTGCATCTCACGACGCTCGGCCACCGCATCCGTCACCACCGGCTCGCCCGAGGCTTCACGCTCGACGGGCTCGGCGAAAAGGTCGGCGTCGCCGGCAGCCAGCTGAGCCTCATCGAAAACGGTAAGCGCGAGCCCAAGCTCTCGCTGCTGCAGGCGATCGCCTCGGCCACGGGCGTCGAGGTCACCGATCTGCTCTCCGCCGAGCCCCCCAACCGGCGGGCGGCGTTGGAGATCGAGCTCGCGCAGGCCCAGACCAGTCCCGTGTTCCGCCAGCTCGGGGTCCCGCCGATCAAGGTCACGAAGTCGATGACCGACGAGACGCTCCAATCGATCCTGGCCCTGCACCGCGAGCCCAACGTCGCGAGCGCGAGGCGATCGCGACGCCGGAAGAGGCCCGCCGGGCCAACACCGAGCTGCGAGTGCGGATGCGCGACGCCGACAATTATCTTCCCGACATCGAACGCCTCGCCGAGAAGCAGCTCAAAGCCGCCGGCCATGTCTCCGGTGCCCTCACCCACCGCACCGTGAGCATCATGGCCGAGCAGCTCGGCTTCGAGCTGATCTACGTCAACGATCTGCCGCACTCGGCGCGCTCGGTCACCGACCTGGAGCACGGACGCATCTACCTGCCACCCGCGTCGATCCCCGGCGGCCATGGCCTGCGCTCCATGGCTCTGCAGGCGATGGCTCACCGCCTGCTGGGGCACACGCGGCCCACCGATTACGCCGACTTCCTGCAGCAGCGCCTGGAGATCAATTACTACGCCGCGTGCTGCCTCATGCCCGAGACCGCCGCGGTGACCTTCCTTCAGCAGGCCAAGAAGGACCGGAACCTCGCCGTCGAGGATTTCCGTGATGCGTTCGGGGTGACGCACGAGGCCGCGGCGATGCGTCTGACGAACCTCCTCACCCACCACCTCGGCATCCGGCTGCACTTCTTGCGGGTGGACGGAAACGGCGGGGTCTCCCGGGTGTACGAGAACGACGACCTTCCGGTGCCGATGGATGTCACGGGGTCGGTCGAAGGGCAGATCGTGTGCCGGCAGTGGTCGGCGCGCTCGGCATTCGAGGAGCAGAACCGCACCACCGAGCACTACCAGTACACCGACACCCCGGCGGGCACCTTCTGGTGTTCGACGCAGACGGGCGTGACCGGGGACGGGGAGTTCTCGATCACCGTCGGCGTGCCCTTCGACGACGCGAAGTGGTTCCGCGGTCGCGAGACGGCCACGCGGGCGACATCCACCTGCCCTGACGAATCGTGCTGCCGCCGTCCGCCCGCCGACGTCGCCTCGCGTTGGAGCGGCAAGGCGTGGCCGAGCGCGCGGGTGCACCAGCACATGTTCTCCCCTCTCCCTCGCGGGGCGTTCCCGGGAGTCGACGACACCGAGGTGTATGCCTTCCTCGAGCGGCACTCCCCGGCGGAATAGTCCGCCTGCGGGTCACCCCGCGCGGAATGCGGTGAATCGGGCGACCGCCGCGAGCGCGCCGGAGACGGAGAGGCCGTCGTCGTCGAACAGGTCGATGCCGGCGGCGCCTCTGGCCGGCGTCCAGGTTCCCGCCACCCGGCCGTCGGCGATCAGCACGGCGCGGACCATGCCGTTCTTCGACGGTCCGACCCGGTCGAGATGGTGCGGCGCGCACGCGGCCGAGCGGTCGTCGTAGGAGAGGTAGTACTCGTCGAAGGGCGGGAGCGCCAGTGCGTCGCCATGCGCGCTCGCACGGGGTGCAGCGGCGGGGTCGACGTAGAGCGGCTCGACGCCCCTGCGCCAGACGGTGATGCGATCGCCGGCATCGGCGAACGCCGCGCGGACGGCCGTGAGCGGCAGCCCCGACCACCACGCCGCATCGCGCGCGGAAGCCGGCCCGTGGCCGCGGATGTAGCCCACGATCAGCTCGACGAGAGGATCGGCCGGCGCCGCGGCATCCGTCTTCAGGTCATCGACGAGGATGACGGTCTGCTCGCGCACCGCACGGCTCGGCCGCTCCTGGACCGGCCCCAGGCACAGCACACCCGCCACGGCGAGGGCGGACAGCAGATGATACCCGCGCTGCGCAGCGGTCGGGATGCCCGCGGCATCCCACGCGGCGAAGAGGTCGGTCCGGGTCATGCGCTGCGCGTCGGCGAGCGCTCGGCGCGCGGCATCCTCGGCGCGCACCAGCACGGCGCCGTCGACCCCCTCGCGCCGGAGCACAGGGGCCGCACGGCGCTCCTGCCGCGCCCGGGTCGCCTGCAGGATCCACCGCAGGTCCGCCGCGGAGACGATGTGGAGCGTCCCCCGCATCGTCCACGAGCGCACCAGCCGGCCGCCGTCGAAGAGCGCGTCGACGTCGGAGAGCGACGGAGCACCGCGCGTGCGAGTCGCGAGCGCCCACCGGCCGCCGACGAAATCCTGCGCCTGAACGGCGAGCAGCGAACGCGCGGCGTCCTCAAGCGTCGCCGCGGGTGCGCTCAGGCGGTGCGAGCGCATGCGGCGCGCGAGGAGCGGCGACGTCATCACTCGGTCATCCTGGCGCGCGCCCCTGACACCCGCTCGCTCTCCGCACCCGCAAGGCGCGCCGCGGCTCTCAGGCGAACGGGTTCGGGGTGAGGGTGTACTTCGTCTGCAGGTACTCGTGGATGCCCTCGGCGCCGCCCTCGCGGCCGAGGCCGGAGAACTTCCACCCGCCGAACGGGGCTGCGGCGTTGGAGACGACCCCCATGTTCAGGCCCATCATGCCGGTCTCGAGCCGCTCGATCATGCGCTGCCCGCGGGCGAGGCTCTCGGTGTAGACGTACGAGACCAGGCCGTACTCGGTGTCGTTGGCGATGCGGACGGCCTCGTCCTCGTCGTCGAACGGGATGATCGCGAGCACCGGCCCGAAGATCTCCTCGCGGAGGATGTCGCTTCCCGGCCGCACATCCGAGACCACCGTCGGCTCGTAGAACGTGCCGGGACCGTCGACGGCCCTGCCGCCGGTGCGCAGCTCCGCGCCGCGACTGACGGCATCCTCGACCAGGGCTTCAGCCTTGGCGACCGCGCGGTCGTCAATGAGCGGACCGATCGTGACGCCTTCCTCGGTCCCGCGGCCGATGCGGAGGCCCTGCACCCGCGCGGTGACACGGCGGGCGAACTCATCGGCGACGGAGCGATGCACGATGAAGCGGTTCGCGGCGGTGCACGCCTGGCCGATGTTGCGGAACTTCGCCGCCATCGCGCCGTCGACCGCCTTGTCGAGGTCGGCATCGTCGAAGACGACGAAGGGCGCGTTGCCGCCGAGCTCCATCGAGGTGCGGAGCACCCCCTCCGCGGCCTGCTCGAGCAGCCGCTGGCCGACCGGGGTCGAGCCGGTGAAGGAGAGCTTGCGCAGGCGCGGGTCACGGATGATCGGCTCGGAGACCTTCCCCGAGCTCGACGTGGTGAGGACGTTCACGACGCCCGCCGGAAGCCCCGCCTCCTCGAGCAGCTTGACGAAGAACAGCGTCGTCAGCGGCGTCAGCTCGGCGGGCTTGATGACCACGGTGCAGCCGGCGGCGAGCGCGGGCGCGATCTTGCGGGTCGCCATCGCGAGGGGGAAGTTCCACGGTGTGATGAGGTAGCAGGGGCCCACCGGGTGCTGCGAGACGATCATGCGTCCCGTGCCCTCGGGGTTCGCGCCGTAGCGTCCCTGCACGCGTGATGCCTCTTCGCTGAACCAGCGGATGAACTCGCCGCCGTAGACGACCTCGCCGCGGGCCTCGGCGAGGGGCTTGCCCATCTCGATCGTCATGAGGAGCGCCAGGTCCTCCTTGCGCTCCTGAAGGAGGTCGAAGGTGCGACGAAGCAGCTCCGCGCGCTCGCGCGCGGGGGTGCGCGACCACTCCGGGAACGCCGCGACCGCGGCATCCAGTGCGGCCTTGCCGTCGTCGACCGAGGCGTCGGCGATGGTCTTGACCGCTTCGCCGGTGGCGGGATCGAAGACGCGCAGCGTCCGACCCTCCGAGGCGGGGCGCCACGCTCCCCCGATGAACAGCCCGTCGGGCACCTCGGCGAGCAGAGCGGCTTCACGATCGGCGGTCATGGGACTCCTCGGGATCGGGGGTGGTCGTGGTCATTGTGCCCGGCTGTCGGCGCAGGCTCCGATATACACGGCGTACAGTCTGCACACCTGCGGTATGCACGGGGGCGGAACGGATGCCTCAGCGCGGCGCTGCTCCGGCCGCGACGGGTTCACGCTGCGGCAGGAAGGCGCCGGTGAGGAATGCGTCCAGCTCTGCGGTGGCACTGAGCGGCAGGACCGCCGCGACGTACTGATCGGGACGCACCACGACGACGACGCCGTCGCGGGAAAGACCGCGCTCGTCGAAGATGTCGGTGCGGGTCCAGGCGCTCGGTGCCGCGGCGAAGACCTTCTCCGGATCGATGAGGCCGAGGGGACCCGAGCGCGGCCGGAAGACCTCGGGGACGGCAGCGAGCACGACCTCCTCGAAGGGCTGCTGGTAGATCACCTTCACGTCGAAGACGGCGTCGAGGTCGGCGCCCGTCGGGGTGTGGCGTCGGACAGGGCCGTCGGGAGCGTTCAGCCATTCGGCCCACTCGGCCAGTGCAGACTGCTCCCCGGTCGCAGGCCGATCGGCGAAGGCATAGATGCGCCAGCGGCCGTCGGCCCTGGCATGGTGGCCCAGATGCACGGGGTTGCCGTCGGCGACCTTCACCACCTCGGAGCTCGTGAACCGCTTGCCCACGGGAAAGCCCTCCGCAAGCGCCTGATGCGTGGCATCGCCCACGACCTGGGACGGCTCGTACTGAGTCATGAACCCGGAGGGGAACTCGGCGGTCCCCAGGTAGTAGGTGGCGAGGTCCTGCGGGTCGGAGATCTCGGCGGGCTTGCGCGCCATGAGTGAGGACCACTCGCGGTCGAAGTCGATCAGCTGCTGCGCGACGGGCTTGCGTTCGGCGTCGTAGGTGCGCAGAAGAGAGGCCGGGGCGAGGCCGGTGAGCACGTGACCGAGCTTCCAGCCCAGGTTGAACCCGTCCTGCATGGAGACGTTCATCCCCTGCCCGGCCTTCGCGCTGTGCGTGTGGCAGGCGTCGCCGGTGAGGAAGACGCGCGGGTCGCGATCGTCGCCCGGTGCGACGTCGTCGAAGCCGTCGGTGACCCGGTGCCCGACCTCGTAGACGCTGTGCCAGGCGACCTGCTTCACATCGATGGAGTACGGGTGGAGGATCGCGTTGGCGCGACGGATGATCTCCTGGATCGGAGTCTCACGGACGCGATGGTTGTCGTCGGCGGCGACCTCGCCGAGGTCGATGTACATGCGGCTGAGGTATCCGCCCTCGCGAGGGATGTGGAGGATCGCACCCGCCTCGGCGGAGATCGCGCACTTGATGCGCCAGTCGGGGAAGTCGGTGTCGACGAGGACATCCATGACGCCCCACGCATGCTGCGCGGCGCTGCCGACGTGGGTACGCCCGATCGCTTCGCGCACGCGGCTGCGCGCGCCGTCGCAGCCGACGACGTACCGCGCGCGGATGGAGCCCTCCTGCCCGGTGCGGGGACCGGCGACGTGACGCACGCGAACCTCGACGGGGTGTCCGGCGTCGGCGTCGTGCACGGTGAGGCCGACGAACTCCACACCGTAGTCCGGCGCGATGCGGGCGGGGCCGAGTGCCGCCGCCTCGGCGAAGTAGTCGAGCACGCGTGCCTGGTTGACGATGAGGTGCGGGTACTCGCTGATCTTGTAGCCGTAGTCCTCGGTGCGCGCCGTGCGGACGATCCGGGACGGGTCGGCGGGGTCGGGGCCCCAGAAGTTCATCCACCCGATGTTGTACGCCTCGGCCATGATGCGCTCGGCGAAGCCGAACGCCTGGAAGGTCTCGACGCTCCGAGGCTGGATGCCGTCCGCCTGGCCGAGCGGGAGACGGCCGTCGCGACGCTCGATCACCCGTGTCGTGAGGCTGGGGAACTGGGACATCTGGGCGGCGAGCAGCATGCCGGCGGGTCCGGACCCGACGATGAGCACGTCGACCACGCCGGGAAGGTCGTCGGGCCGGTTCACCCCCGTGCCCGCGGCGGGCTGGACGCGAGGGTCACCGGAGACGTAGCCGTGGTGGTGGAACTGCATGGATTCTCCTTGACGCCGATGTCGGAAGCGGCGCGTCGGTGCGCTGGAAAGTGGAGATCGCTTGTTCTATATTCGAACAGACCGTTCTACTATTGAACAGATCGTATATGACCGGCACGGGCGCGGGCAAGAGCCGCGAGCGAAAGGGGACCTCGATGACGGATGCCGGGCAGGGTGCACCCCCGTCACAGACGCTGAGCCGTGGCATCCGGGTGCTCGAGACCCTCGCCGATGCTCGTGAGCCGCTCACGATCGACGAGGTAGCGGGGCGGCTGGAGCTTCATCGCTCGGTCGCCTATCGACTCGTTCGCACGCTCGAGCACCACGGCCTCGTCGTGCGGGAGCGCAGCGGGCGACTGACCCTCGGGGCGCGGATGGCGGCGCTCGCCGCGGGTGTCGCGCACGATCTGCAGGCCGAGGCCCTGCCCGAACTCACGGCGGCCGCCAACGACCTCGGGATGACGTGCTTCCTCGCCGTCCTCGATCACGACCAATGCGTCACTCTCGTCAGCGTCGAACCCCGCCACTCCGTCGCCGCCGTCGCGCAGCGGCCGGGCACGCTGCATCCGGTCACCGTCGGCGCGCCGGGCAAGGCCATCCTCGCGCAGCTGCCCGAGCGCGCCTGGCCAAGCGTTCCCGCCCCGGTGGCCGCTGAAGTGCGGGCGGCGGCCGCGCGAGGCTTCGCCACGAGCCACGACGAGGTCCTGCCGAGCGTCCACGCCGTCGCCGTGCCGCTGACGCTGCGATCCCGACCGCCCGCGACGATCGCCGTGGTCCACGTCGCGGGCGCACGAGAGCCCGCGGTCATCGCGGCGCGCCTCTCTCGCTCCGCCGAGGCGATTCGCGAGGCGCTCGGCGGCTGAGGCCGGCGTTCGGCGGAGTCCTGGCGGGGCGTGCGAACCTCAGGCACCGCGGAAGGAGGGGCGCCGCTTCTGCTGGAACGCCGCAAACCCCTCGCGGTAGTCGTCGGTGGCGCGCAGCGCCTCCTGACCGGCCGTCTCGGCGGCGACCACCGACCAGAGCCGCTCGTCGCGGAGCGAGGCGATGAGGCGCTTGGATGCCCGGAACGCCCGGGTCGGACCGGATGCCGCTGCCCGCGCCTTCTCGCGCGCGAACGCCAGCAGCTCGTCATCAGGCATCGCGCGGCTGAACAGTCCCGCAGCCACCGCGTCGGCGCCGCTCAGCAGGTCGCCGGTGTAGATGAGGTCGAGGGCGCGATGCGCGCCCAGCCGATCGAACAGCAGCGCATGACCGCCGGAGTCCAGCAGCGCCCCGAGCTGGGCGAACGGCGAGCCGATCCTGGCCGTCTCGCTGACGTAGACGACGTCGGTGGCGATCGCGAGACCGAGCCCGACGCCGAGCGCAGCGCCCTGCACGGCGGCGAAGGTGGGAACGGGATGACCCGCCATCCGGCGCATCAGGCCTTCGACGGCTCCGAGATAGCCTGCGACGTCGTCAGTCTCGGGGTCGACTCCGGAGATGTCGCGGCCGGCGCAGAACACGCGGCCTTCACCGCGGAGGACGAGCGCGCGGGTGTCCGCCTCCGCGGCGCGTCGGTAGGCGGCATCCAGCTCGGTCAGATCGTCGAGGGTGAGCGCGTTTCGTCGTTCGGGAGCGTCCAGGACGATCTCCGCGACGCCGTCGTCGAGGGTGAGGGTGATCACCCCTCATCCGTATCACACCGCCCGCCCGGTTGTGAGCGGCGCCCGCTCGCGCGAGAGTGGAGCGCATGAAGCGGGATGTGGGCGCGAACCTGGAGCTCGAGGTCACCGAGGCGTCGGAGCTGGTGTTCTCCGTCGCCGTGGCTGCCGGAGTGCCGCGCGAACGAGAGCAGCTGAGCGTCACCCTCGACGGCGAACCCGTCGAGACCGAGGAGCTGGAGGACGAACACGGCACGCGCCTGCACCGGGTCCTCACCCGTCCCGGCACCCTGAGGCTCGACTACGCAGCGACCGTCGCCGGACAGGCCGAGCCCGCCACCGCGAGCGCGGCGGAGCTCGTGCGCTACCGGCGCCCGAGCCGCTACGCCGAGTCGGACGCCCTCTTCCCCACCGCGGCCGCCGAGTTCGCCGGCATCAGCGACCCGGCCGAGCTGCTCGCATCGGTGTCGTCGTGGGTGGGCACACGCCTGGCCTACGTCAGCGGATCGAGTCTGCCGACCGACGGCGCGATGCGCACGCTCCTGGCCCGACAGGGCGTCTGCCGCGACTTCGCCCACCTCACCGTCGCGCTGCTGCGCGCGCGGAACATCCCGGCCCGCCTCGTCTCGGTGTATGCCCCCGGGCTTCATCCGATGGACTTCCACGCCGTCGCCGAAGCCCACATCGACGGCGCCTGGTACGTCGTCGATGCGACGACCCTTGCGCCTCGCAGCACGCTCGTCCGCATCGCGACGGGCCGAGACGCCGCTGACACCGCCTTCCTCACCACGATCTCGGGGGCCGTCATGCTGGGCACCATGTCGGTGACCGCCGTCGCCGACGTCCTGCCCGACGACGACGTCACCGAGCTCGTCTCGCTGCGCTGACCCCCCGTGGCCCCCGGGAACGGGGCATGGCACGCTGGAAGCATGAAGACCTGGGTCGTGCGGTTCGTCTCGCTGCTGGTGTTCAACATCGCAGTGCTGCTGGTGATCGGATTCCTCACCCCCGCACGCGTCGGGTGGGCCGCCCTGTGGGCGGGCATCGTGCTCACCGCGATCGTGATCTGGATCAAGCCGCTGCTGTCCCGGTGGTTCGGCGGGATGGCGGCGCGCTCGGCCGACCGACGGACCCGGGTGGGCGAGAAGGTGGCGGAGTTCTTCGTCGCCTTCGCCGTCGCCTTCCTCGTGTGGATCGCGACGGTGCTGTTCACGGGCGTGTCGATCGGCGGATGGTTCTGGGGATGGATCCTTCCGCCCGTGCTCCTCATCATCGGGTGGGCGATCTACGACGTCATCGACGACCGCGTCGAGGCGCAGGCCGGCGCTCTGTACGACCGCGCCACACGGACGAAGGCGGCGGGAGCGGATGCCACGGGCCCGCGCCCTCCCTTCGGCGATTCGCGCACCACCGCGCAGGGCCGGAAGGAACTGCGCGACGGCCTGACCGACGAGCAGCGCCGCATGCTCGACGAGCTCTGACATCGCCCTCTCCCTCTCGCCACGCGAGCGCGAATCCCAGGCCCGCCCGGCGCCGCGCGTGAAGAGCGTGTAACAAAGCGACGCGGGAGGGCGCAGCATCCGTGTTCCCGCAGGATGATGGAGGAGCGCGCGTCCGCTGCAGCACGCGGCGCGCGTCATCCCGTACCTGGAGGCAGCCATGTCCCGCACCCGTTCCCGCCTGCGCCTGGCCCTGGCCGGCGTCGCCCTCGCCACGCTCGCCCTCACCGGCTGCGCCACCGGCTCCGGCGACTCCGATGCCGACGCCGGCTCCGACGCATCCGCTGCTCCGACCGACGAGGGATTCCTCACGCCCGGCAAGCTCACTTTCGCCACGGGCGAGCCGGCCTACTACCCGTATGTGATCGACGACGACCCCGCGTCGGGCGAGGGCTTCGAGTCGGCGATCGCGTACGCCGTCGCCGAAGAGCTCGGATTCGCCCCGGAGGATGTCGAGTGGGTGCGCACCACCTTCGAAGCGGCCATCGCGCCGGGGCCGAAGGACTTCGACGTCAACATCCAGCAGTACTCCATCACCCCCGAGCGGGCCGAGAACGTCGACTTCTCCTCGCCCTACTACGCCGCCAGCCAGGCGATCGTCGCCATCGAGGGGAACACCGCCGCCGAGGGCGTCGCCTCGCTCGCCGACACGAAGGGCCTGCTGCTCGGCGCCATGGTCGGGTCCACGAGCGCCCAGACGATCGAAGAGGTCGTCCAGCCCGACACCCCCGCTCAGCTCTACAACACCAACGAGGACGCCAAGGCCGCCCTCGAAGCCGGCCAGATCGACGGTCTCGTGCTCGACCTGCCGACGGCGTACTACGCCACCGGCGTCTACATCGACGACTCCTTCATCGTGGGCGAGCTCCCCACCGCGGGCATCCCCGACGAGTGGGGCCTGGTGCTGGCGAAGGATTCGCCGCTGACCGAGCGCGTCACCGCCGCCGTCGACGCACTGCGCGAGAACGGCACGCTCGAGGCCATCACGCAGGAATGGCTGGGCGAGGGCGCCGGCGTCACACTGCTGGAGTGAAGCCCGGCCCGGAGCGGTCGGCTAGCGTCGAAGAGGTGAGCGCCGACATCCATCAGCCGAGCGCGCTCGAGCTGCAGCGGCGCGCCTACCGCGCGCGCCAATCGACTCGTTCGGTGCTGATCGCCGTCATCTCCACCGTCGTCTTCGCGGTGGTGGTGTGGCTCACCGTGGTCAACACCCCCGGGTGGGCGTCGGTTCAGCGGTCGTTCTTCGACCCCGAGACCGCCATCGCCTCCCTCCCCCGCGTGTGGGAGGGCTTCCTGCTGAACCTGCAGGTGCTGGGGCTCTCGGTCATCACCGTCGCGATCGGGGCGACCGTCATCGCGCTCCTTCGCACCCTGCGGGGCGCGGTGTTCTTCCCGCTCCGGGCGCTTGCAGCCGGCTACACCGACGTCTTCCGCGGCATCCCGCTGATCATCGTGCTCTACCTCGTGGGCTTCGGCATCCCCGGGCTCGTGAACGAACGCATTCCCCCGGTCATCCTCGGCACCGCAGCGATCACGATCACCTACTCCGCGTACGTCAGCGAGGTGATCCGTGCCGGCATCGAGGCGGTGCATCCCTCGCAGAGGCTGGCGGCGCGGGCGATGGGGCTCGGGTACGCCCAGTCGCTCCGTCTCGTGGTGATGCCGCAGGCCCTTCGCAAGATGACGCCTCCGCTCATGAACGACTTCGTCGCGATGCAGAAAGACGTCGGACTCGTGTCGGTGATCGGCGCCGTCGACGCGGTGCGGGCTGCGCAGATCGAGACGTCGCTGGCGTACAACTTCACCCCGTACATCGTGGCGGCGGTGCTGTTCGTCCTGCTGGCGATCCCCACCATCCGCCTCGCGGACTGGTGGACGGCGCGGCTGCAGCGGCGCGAGCAGATGGGATCGATCCTGTGACGGCGCTCCTGCACGCAGACGCCATCTGGAAGTCGTTCGGCGACCGATCGGTGCTGCGCGGCGTGGCGCTCGACCTCTCGGCGCACGAGGTCGTCGCCGTCATCGGAGCGAGCGGGTCGGGCAAGTCGACCCTGCTGCGCTGCCTCAACCTCCTGGAGACGATCGACGACGGTGTCATCCTGCTCGGAGGAGACGACATCTCCGACCCGCGCGTCGACGGCAACCGGGTGCGCGCGCGATTCGGTGCGGTCTTCCAGCACTACAACCTCTTCCCTCACCTGTCGGTCATCGACAACGTCACGCTCGCGGCGCGGAAAGTGCACCGGATGCCGCGGCGCGACGCCGAAGCCAAGGCGATGGCGCTCCTCGAGCGCATCGGGCTCGCCGACAAGGCGCGCGAGCATCCCGACCGCCTCTCGGGGGGCCAGCAGCAGCGCGCCGCGATCGTGCGCGCGGTGGTGACCGACCCCGAGGTGCTCTTCCTCGACGAGATCACCTCGGCCCTCGACCCCGAGCTCGTGGGCGAGGTGCTCGAGCTGGTGAAGTCGCTGGCCGAGGAGGGGGCGACCATCCTCATGGCGACCCACGAGATGGCCTTCGCCCGCGATGTCGCGCACCGCGTGCTTTTCCTCGACGAGGGGCGGGTTGTCGAGGAGGGGCCGCCGAGTGAGGTCCTCGTCGCGCCGCGCGAGGAGCGGACACGGCGATTCCTGTCGCGCTTCACAACCTGATCCGGGGTGCCGCGGTCGCGGGTCAGACCGGCTCGGTGGTGCGGATGACCCCGCAGTTCACACACGACCACGCCACGAGGAAGCGCTCGTCGTCGAGGATCTCGTACCGCAGCGGGTCGCTGCAGGTCGGGCAGCGGGGGAAGTCCGCAGTCATGCCGGGAGCCCGTCATCGAAGAGGTTCCGCTGCCGCTCGAGCGACGTGATCTCGAAGCGGGTACGGGCGACGAGCGGATAGTCCACGCTGAGCCTCGTGAGGATCACCCGAACCTGCGCCTCCACCCACGGCTGGGTCTCCAGGGCGACCCGCTCGATCTCGGTGCGCGTGCGCAGCCACACCACCGGTGTGCCATCCGGGCCGGGGAGCCAGTGCGCGTCGACCACACCCCACGCCCCCGTCGACACGACCAGGGGCATGAGCGCCCGGTCGATCGCACGGCGCGCGGTGTCGTCCATGCTCCTACGCTAATCCGGCCCGCCAGGGCCGGGGTGCTCCTGGCCTGTCCCCGCCCACACCCGCCCCGGCGCACTGCGGCGACTCGACGCATCGCCCGTCGGACCCGTCGCATCACCCGGTGGCCGCGACGCATCACCCGTCCGCCCCGACGCATCACCCGTCGGTCGCAGAATCACGCGAATGTCGCAGAATCCCTGCCATCGGCTGCGACGCCGGTGTGTTTCTGCGACCGGAGGCGCTGTGGGGATGAAGAGAAGGGACGGATGCCGCGGGTCAGGCCTCCAGCGAGCGCTCGGCAGCCTCGACGACGTTCGTCATGAGGAGCGCCACGGTCATCGGTCCGACCCCGCCGGGGTTCGGTGAGAGCCAGCCGGCGACCTCGGCGACGTCCGGGTGCACGTCGCCATACACGCGCTGCGCGCCCGTCTTGGGGTCGTCTTCGCGGGTCACGCCGACGTCGAGGACGGCGGCGCCGGGCTTGACGTCCTCCGCTCGCACCAGGTGCTTCACCCCCGCGGCGGCGACGATGACGTCGGCCTGGCGGAGGAAGGAGGGGATGTCGGGGGTGCCGGTGTGGGTGAGGGTCACCGTGGCGTTGATCTCCCGGCGGGTCAGGAGGAGCCCGATGGACCGGCCGATGGTCACGCCGCGGCCGACGACGACGACGTGCGCGCCCTTCAGGTCGTAGCCGTTGCGCAGCAGGAGCTCGATGACACCGCGCGGAGTGCAGGGCAGGGGCGTCGTGATCGGCGCGTTGACGTTCAGCACCAGCCGGCCGAGGTTCGTCGGGTGGAGCCCGTCGGCATCCTTCGCCGGGTCGATCCGTTCCAGGACGCGATCGGTGTCGAGGTGCTTCGGCAGCGGCAGCTGCACGATGTAGCCGTGGCACTCGGGATCGGCGTTGAGCTCGTCGATCAGAGCTTCGACCTGCTCCTGCGTGGCATCCGCCGGCAGTTCGCGCTGGATCGAGTTCATCCCGATGCCCACCGACTGCTTGTGCTTCATCCCCACGTAGAGCTGGGAGGCGGGGTCGGCGCCGACCAGCACCGTCGCGATGCCCGGGGTGACGCCGCGCGCCTTGAGCGCGGCGACCCGTTCGGTCAGTTCCGCGCGGATGGCGGCGGCGGCAGCCTTGCCGTCGAGTTTCTGAGCCGTCATGTCGTCTCTCCTTCTGCGTCCCTGCGGCGAGAGTGCATCTGCGCGCCGAGGGTGCGGGGTGTTCCCGCATCCTCGGCGTCCAGATGCATTCTCGCGGGGAGGCGCGGGGTGGCGGGGGGCGGGTGCCCGGTGAGTGGGATTGCGCCAGCAGGCGACGCGCGGGTTACTGCGCGAGGCCGGGGTACAGCGGGAAGGCGTCGGTCAGCGCAGCGACCCGCCCGCGCAGCGCCTCGACGTCGGCGCCCGGCTGGAGCGCGAGGGCGATGACGTCGGCGACCTCGGCGAACTCGGCGTCACCGAATCCGCGGGTGGCGAGCGCGGGGGTGCCGATCCGCAGACCCGAGGTCACCATCGGCGGACGCGGGTCGTTCGGCACGGCGTTGCGGTTGACGGTGATCCGGATGTCGTGGAGAAGGTCCTCGGCCTGCTTGCCGTCGATCTCGGCCTCGCGCAGGTCGACGAGCACGAGGTGCACGTCGGTGCCGCCCGACCGCACCGACACGCCTGCGGCGGCGACATCGGGCTGCATGAGCCGGTCGGCGAGGATCTTCGCTCCGCGCAGCGTCCGCTCCTGTCGCTCGCGGAACTCGGGAGTCGCAGCCAGCTTGAACGCGGTCGCCTTCGCGGCGATGACGTGCATGAGCGGGCCGCCCTGCTGCCCGGGGAAGACGGCGGTGTTGATCTTCTTCGCGAGGTCGGCGTCATCGGTGAGGATGATGCCCGACCGCGGACCGCCGATGGTCTTGTGCACGGTGGAGGACACGACGTGGGCGTGGGGGAAGGGCGAGGGGTGCACGCCGGCGGCCACGAGCCCGGCGAAGTGCGCCATGTCGACCCACAGGTAGGCGCCGACCTCGTCGGCGATCTCGCGGAATCGCGCGAAGTCGAGCTGACGGGGGTAGGCCGACCAGCCGGCGATGATGACCTTGGGCTTGTGCTCCACGGCGAGGCGTCGCACCTCGTCCATGTCGATCAGCGAGGTCTCGGGGTCGACGCCGTAGGCGACGATGTCGAACAGCCGACCGGAGAAGTTGATCTTCATCCCGTGCGTGAGGTGGCCGCCCTGGTCGAGCGCAAGACCCAGGAGGGTGTCGCCGGGGCGGGCGATGGCGTGGAGCACCGCCGCGTTCGCGGTGGCGCCGGAATGCGGCTGGACGTTGGCGAACCCGGCGCCGAACAGCGCCTTGGCGCGCTCGATCGCGAGCTCCTCGGCGACATCGACGACCTCGCAGCCGCCGTAGTAGCGACGGCCGGGGTATCCCTCGGCGTACTTGTTGGTCAGCACCGAGCCCTGGGACTGCAGCACCGAGACCGGCACGAAGTTCTCGGACGCGATCATCTCGAGGAAGCCCCGCTGACGGTCGAGCTCGCGCTCGAGCACGTCGGCGATCTCAGGGTCGACCTCGGCGAGAGGGGCGTTGAAGATCGGATCGGACACGACGGTCTCCTTCCACAGCGGCGGATCGGACATCGGCCCAGGCGTGCGGTCGAATGCTCTGCGGTCGGACGGATGACTCCCGGTCGCTCCCCGGTGGTGTCCCACCTCAACGCCAGTCGCGACACCCCGAGCATAGTGGACGACGGGCGATAGGCTGGTGGGACCGCTATTTGTAAAGGATCCTTACATGACGGCGCATCCGGCCCTCGTCCCCCTTCCGCGCTCCGTGGCCGTCATCGAGGGCGACCCGTTCCGACTGACAGCGCAGACCCCGGTAATCGCGGATCCGGATGCCGCGGCGGCGGCCCGCCGCATCCTCTCCACCGCCACTGCTCAGACCCTCGCTCTGCCGGCCGAGGCGTCCCCCTCCTCCCCCGCGCTCACCCTCTCCCACACCTCCGACATCGCGCCGCCCGGCGCCTACCGGCTCGTCGCGGCCGACACCGGCGTCGAGATCTCGGCCGCCGGCGCCGAAGGCCTCGCTGCCGGCCTGCACACGCTGGCGCAGCTGCTCACCCCGACGTCCGAGGGATGGCGCGTCCCCGCCGTCCGCATCGACGACGCGCCCCGCTTCGCCTATCGCGGCCTCATGCTCGACGTCGCGCGACACTTCTTCCCGGTGGCCGATGTCCGCGCGATCATCGATCGGGCAGCGAGCCTCAAACTCACGCACCTGCACCTCCACCTCACCGACGACCAGGGGTGGCGGCTGCAGCTGCGCGCGCACCCGGCCCTCACCGACGCCGCGTCGGGCTCGGCGATCGGCGGAGGCCCGGGCGGGTTCTACACGCAGGAGGACTACCGGGACATCGTCGCGTACGCCGCCGCGCGGCACATCACCGTGGTGCCCGAGATCGACCTGCCGGGACACACGCACGCCGTCGGCCTGGCCTACCCGCACCTGGCGGCCGACCCCGTCGTGACCCCCGAACTCGTCGCTGAAGCCGCCGGCCGGGGCGAGGCCCTGCCCGCTGCGGGCGCGCCGTACACCGGGCTCGGCGTGGGATTCTCCTCGCTCCGGCTCGATGAGGAGGCGACCTTCGACTTCGTCGCCGACGTGCTCGGCGAGCTCGCTCACCTCACGCCGGGCCCGTACCTCCACCTCGGTGGCGACGAGGCGTTCGGCACCGCTGCGGACGAGTACGACGCGTTCCTCTCACGCGTCACCCAGCTCGTCGCCGATCTCGGCAAGGTGCCGGTGACCTGGCACGACGCGGGACGAGCCGACGTCGCGCCCGAGACCGTCGGACAGTACTGGGGCCTCACGACCCCCGACGCTGCGGGCGCGGACGCCGCACTCGCCTTCGTCCGCCGCGCGAGCGGTGTCATCCTCTCCCCCGCCGATGCGGTCTATCTCGACATGAAGTACGACGACGACACTCCCCGCGGTCTCACCTGGGCAGGCGGACCCACGAGTGTGCGCCGAGCGTACGAGTGGGATCCGGTATCGGTCATCGACGGCATCGCCGATGACGACATCGTCGGCGTCGAAGCGGCCGTGTGGACCGAGACCATCGACGACCTGGCCGGGCTCGACGCCATGATGTTCCCGCGATTGGCGGCGGCAGCCGAGGCGGCCTGGTCGGCGCCTCTCGGCTCCACTCCGGAGCGCTCGTGGGAGTCGTTCCGCCGCCGCGTGGGCGGGCTCGGCCCGCTCTGGCGGCGACAGGAAATCGTGTTCCACCCCGACCGTCAGATCGCATGGACGGGCGAGTGAGCGCCGTCGCCGCAGCCCACCCCGCGCATCCCGGGTTCGGGGCGCACCCCCGCGCCTAGACTGGGGAAATGCCCGAAGAGCCCACCCAGGCGCCGCGGAAGGACGCTGGGCGCACCCCCGAACCGACCGCCGCGCAGACGCCGAACGTCGCGCCGCAGCAGCCGCATGCCCCTGCCGAGGGGCGCCCCGCCGGCACCCGTGCACCGCTGTCGGGAATCGACATCCTCGCGTTCGTCTGCGAGCTGTTCGCGTTCGTCTCCCTGGCCTTCTGGGGTTTCCTCGCCTGGCCTCTCCCCTGGAACATCGTCGCGGGCATCGGCGCCCCGGTGACGGCGATCCTCATCTGGGCGCTGTTCGTCTCTCCCCGGGCGGTGTTCGCGGTGCACCCGTTCGTCCGGGCCCTCGTCGAGCTGCTCGTCTACGCCGCGGCCGTCCTCGCCTGGTGGGACCTCGGCGCCGTCTGGGTCGGCATCGTCTTCGGCGTGATCGCCGTCACCGCCGGGGTGTTCGCCGGCCGGGGGCAGCTGTCGTCGTGACCCCTGATGCCGGCGCCGCGCTCGACGCGCTCCGCGCGGCGCTCGGCGATCGCGTGGACATCTCCGATGCCGCCCGCGAAGCATCGCGCGCCGACAAATCCGGCCACGCCGCCACGGGCCTGCCCCTCGCCGTCGTCCACGCGCACGACGTCGCCGACGTGCAGACCACCCTTCGCATCGCGAGCCGGACGTCGACACCCGTCGTCACCCAGGGGGCCCGCACGGGCCTCGCCGGCGGCGCGAACGCCGGCGAGGGTGAGATCGCCCTCTCGGTCCGCAGAATGGACCGCGTTCTCGAGGTGCGCGCCGATGACCTGATCGCGGTCGTCGAACCCGGCATCCTCAACGCCGATCTGAACGCGACCCTCGCCCCGCACGGCCTGTGGTGGGCTCCCGATCCGGCGAGCCGGGCGATCTCGACCGTCGGCGGCAACATCGCCACCGGCGCCGGCGGCCTCCTGTGCGCGAAGTACGGCGTCGTCCGTGACGCGGTGCTCGGGCTCGACGTCGTCCTCGCCGACGGACGTCTGATCTCCCTCGGGCACCGCACCGTCAAAGGAGTCACGGGCCTCGACCTCACCTCGCTCCTCATCGGCTCGGAGGGCACCCTCGGCGTGATCGTGGGTGCCACCCTGAAGCTCCGGCGCCTCACCGCCGGTGAGGTCTGCACGATCGCGGCGACGTTCCCCACCGTCCGCGCGGCCGCCGGCGGTTCCGCGGCAGTGACCGCGGCGGGCATCCAGCCCGCGATCATGGAGCTGATGGATGCCGCATCCCTCGCGGCCGTCCACGCCCTCCTCGACCTCCCCCTCCCGACCCCCGGCGCCTCGCAGCTGACCATCCAGACCGACGGCGTCGCCGCGCGCGCCGAGGCCGAGCAGATCGCGGCGATCCTCCGCGCGGCGGGCGGAACCGTCGTGCTCTCGCACGACCCCGACGAGGGTGAGCGGCTGCTGGCGATCCGCCGGTCGATGCATCCGGCGATGGAGAGCCTCGGCACCACCCTCATCGAGGATGTCTCGGTACCGCGCAGCGCCCTCCCGGCGATGTTCGACGAGATCGCGCGCATCGAGAGGGAGTACGGCATGGCCATCCCCACCGTTGCCCACGCCGGCGACGGGAACCTCCATCCGAACTTCGTCTATGCCGGGTCCGATGAGGTTCCCGCCGAGGTGTGGGCAGCCGCCGACGAGCTGTTCCGCGCCGCGCTCCGGCTCGGCGGCACGCTCACCGGTGAACACGGCGTCGGCGTGCTGAAGCGCCGCTGGCTCGCCGATGAGCTCGGCGACGACCAGTGGCGGCTCCAGCGCGAGATCGCCCGCGTCTTCGACCCGCAGGGGATCCTCAACCCCGGCAAAGTGTTCGTGTGAACCCGCACGAGATCCGCGTGAGCGCGGGGCTGGTGACGGATGCCGCGGGACGCGCGCTCCTGGTGCGCAAGTCCGGCACGCGGCTGTTCATGAACCCCGGCGGCAAACCCGAACCCGGCGAGAACCCCGCAGAGACGCTCGTTCGCGAGCTCCACGAGGAACTCGGCCTCTCGGTCGCGGCCGCGTCGCTGCATCCGCTCGGCGTCTTCCGCACCGCCGCGGCCAACGAACCGGGCCACGACGTCGTCGCCGACGCGTTCGGACTCCAGATCGATCCGGCCGGCCCGACGCCCCGGGCCGAGATCGCCGAGGCCCGGTGGATCACTCCCGAGGATGCCGCGACCACACCGCTCGCTCCCCTCTGCGTCGTGCTGCTGCCGCTCGTGTGGGGCGCGGACTACAGGCCCTGACCGTCGGGCTTGTTCTCCCAGGCGTAGCGGTAGTAGTCCGCCAGCCGCAGCTGCGAGGCCGCCCCCTCGTCGACGACGACGGTGGCGTGCGGATGCAGCTGGATCGCCGACGCCGGAAGCGACGCGGTGAGCGGGCCCTCCACGGCTCCCGCGACGGCCGCGGACTTGCCCACACCGAACGCGAGCAGCACGAGGTGCCGGGCGCGGAGAATCGTTCCGAGGCCCTGGGTGATGCAGTGCCGGGGGACGTCGTCGAGGCTCGGGAAGAAACGGGCGTTGTCGCGGCGGGTCTGGGCGGTGAGCGTCTTCACCCGGGTCCGCGATGCGAAGGAAGACCCGGGTTCGTTGAACCCGAGGTGGCCGTCGGTGCCGATCCCGAGGATCTGGAGGTCGACGCCGCCGGCGGCGTCGATCGCCTGCTCGTACTCCTCTCCCGACACGGCGATCCGCTGGGGATCGCCGTCGGGCACGTGGACCAGCGCCGGGTCGAGACCGAGCGGTTCGACGACCTCGCGACGGATGACCGAGGCGTAGCTCTCGGGATGGTCGGGTGCGATCCCGACGTACTCGTCGAGGGCGAAGCCGCGGACGCCGGAGAGGTCGACCCCCGTCGTCTGCTGCCGGAGCGCGCGGTAGACCGGGAGCGGTGTCGACCCGGTGGCGAGGCCGAGCACGGCTCGCGGATTCTCACCGATGAGGCGGACGATCTCCGCCGCGACGAGGGCGCCGGCGGCGTCGGCGCTGTCGACGATGACGATCTCAGCCAACGGTCAGCACCTCCTCGCCCCGCTCTGCGCCGAGGAGGGCGGCTCCGAGCGCCGCGGCCGGTGATCCGGTCGGGAGGAGCTCGATGCGCTCGTCCAGGTGCAGCGACCGCAGGAACGGCGAGGTCTCGCCGCTTCGCCGCAGCGCCGCCCGCACCGGCGTGACGAGCCGGTCACCGAGGGCGGTGAGACCGCCGCCGAGCACGACGACGTCCACGTCGGCGGTGAGGACGAGTACCCGCACCGCCGCCGCGACCCCGCGCACCAGGTCGTCGCGGAGCTCGCGGGCCCGCGCACCGACAGGACCGTCGGCGTCTGTTCCGTCGGCGCAGTCGAAGACGTCGGCGACGGGGAGGACCCCCGGCCTCGCCCACCGTTCGGCGATGGCGCGTCCGCCGGCGAGCGCCTCGATGCACCCGCGCTGACCACAGCGGCACCGGGGACCGGCAGGGTCGACGCTCAGGTGACCGATCTCCCCGGCCGCGCCGCGGGACCCCCGCCAGAGTGCGCCGCCGGTGACGAGCCCCGCGGCCACCCCCGTGCCGAGGTTGAGGTAGGCCAGGCCCGGCTCCGCAGTGCCGGAGGCGGCCGGATCCACGGGCCCGCGGAGCACAGCCGCGCCGAGCGTGGCGGCCTTGACGTCGTTCTCGACGTCGACGGGGAGGCCGAGCGCGGCGCCGACCACCGCGGCGACGTCGAGGGAGCGCACGCCGAGGTTGACCGCGTGGGAGATGATCCCCGACCCGGGGACGATCTGCCCCGGCATCCCGATCCCCACCGATGTCGCAGGCCCACCCGCCTGTGCGCTCACCTCCTCGACCGCCGCGTGGATCGAGGCGATCACGCCGTCGGGGCCGAACGCGGTGGCGCGGCGCACCCGTGCGACGACGCCCCCCGCCTCATCGAGCGCGACCGCCTCGGTCTTCGTACCGCCGACGTCGAGTCCGACCCGCATCAGCCCTTCACCGCCCCGGACACCAGCCCCGAGGTCATCCGGCTCTGGACGATGAGGAAGAACACCACGACGGGGATCGACACGAGCGTCGATCCTGCCATGAGCTCGGCCCAGTTGATGCCGCCGTTGGGGTCGAGGAAGGTGCGAAGCCACACCGGCAGAGTCATGGCCTCGGGGCGAGGGTTCAGCACGAGCGCGAAGACGAATTCGTTCCAGGCCTGGATGAACCCGAAGACGCCGGTGGCGACGAGACCGGGGGCCAGGAGCGGGAAGGTCACCCGCCAGAACGCCTGCGACCTGCTCAACCCGTCGATCATCGCCGCCTCCTCCAGTTCGATCGGCACCCCGTTGACGAAGCCACGGAGGGTCCAGATCGTGAAGGGCAGGACGGTGGCGAGGTAGACGGCGGTGAGCCCGATCACGGTGTTGAGCAGCTGCCAGCCGTCGATGAGGCGGAACACCGAGACGATGAGGGCCTCGGCGGGGATCATCTGGATGATGAGGATCGTCACGATGAACGCCGCGCGGCTGCGGAACCGGAACCGGGTGACGGCGAGCGCGGCGAGGAAGGCGAAGACGAGCGAGACCGCCACCGTGAGCAGGGTCACGGCGAGGGAGTTGCCGAGCGCCGTGAGGAACGGCGCGCGATCGTGGTCGAAGATCACCCCGAGGTAGTTCTCCAGGGTGGCGTTCTCGGGCCACAGCCGCAGGGCGCTGCCGCGCACCTGGCCGTTCGGCTGCAGCGAGGTGTTGACCATCCAGTACACCGGGAACACCGAGCATGCGAAGACGATGAGACCCGCGACGGCGGCGAGGACGGACGCGACGCGGCGGCGGATGCGCGGAGACATCGGGTTCCGGGAGGGGGCGAGCGTGGTCACAGCGACTCCTCCCGGAGGTTCCGGCGGACGTAGAAGATCGACAGCGCCACCAGCAGCAGCACCACGATGACCGAGATGGCCCCGCCCACCCCGAAGTCGCCGGCACCGAGCGAGACCCGGTAGATGTACACGCCGAGGGTGTTGGTCTGCTCGGCCAGCCCCCCGATCGACTGCAGGGCGTAGATCTGCGTGAACACCCGCAGATCCCAGATCACCTGCAGGATCGTCACGACCACGAGGATCGGGCGGATGAAGGGCACGATGACCAGGAAGAACCGCTTCGTCGCTCCCGCCCCGTCGAGCTGTGCCGCCTCGAGTACCTCGTCGGGAACCTGGGTCAGGCCCGCGTAGACGGTGAAGGCGACGAACGGGATCGCACCCCACACGATGATGATCGTCGCGACGAAGAAGAAGCTGAGCGGTTCGATGAGCCAGGAGTGCCCGACGAACTGCTCCAGGCCGAACACCTGGGAGAGCACCTGATTCAGCACGCCGTACTGGGTGTCGAAGATCCAGCCCCAGACGATCGTCGCCGACAGCGGCGGCATGGCCCAGGCCAGCAGCAGTCCGATCGAGACGAGGGTGCGGATGACGGTGCCCAGGCGCCGCATCAGGAGGGCGATGAGGATGCCGAGCATCATCGTGGCGACGACGCAGACCGCCGCGAAGAGCAGCGAACGGGCGAGCACCTGCCAGAACTGCGGATCGGTGAGGATGCCGACGTAGTTGGCCAGGCCGATGAACTCCGGCGGGGCGCCGAAGACCTGCGCCCGACCGAACTCCTGGAACGACATGATGACCAGCTGCACCAGCGGCCACCCGGTGATGGCGGCGAGGACGATCAGCGCCGGCGTGAGGAGGGCGTACGGAGTGAGGGTGCCGGAGCGGAGCGCTCGGCGTCTGCCGGGGCTCGGCGGCGGTGCGGGGGCGACGAGGCGTTCACCGTCGACCGCGCTCACGGCGGGGCTGACGTCGCGGTGCAGCGTCGACATGGCGGGTCTCCCAAGTGTGGTCGTGGGCCGGGCCGGCGGTGCGAGAACCGCCGGCCCGGAGCGTGGTGCGGCCGGTCAGCCGTTCAGGATGTCCTCGATCTGAGTGTCCACCTCGGCGGCGAGCGCGGCGACGTCACCGCCCTGGGCGATCTTGACGAAGAAGTCCTCCAGAACGCGGGATGCTTCGACCTCGGCCCAGTCGGGAGATGCGGGCGTCAGCTTGGCGTTGCTCGCGGCCTCGGCGAAGGCGGCGGCCTCGGGCGTGTCGCCGAGGGTGGAGGCGAGCGATTTCTTGGCGGGGATCAGACCGTTCTCGCCGTAGATCGTCTGGAACTCGTCGCTGAGGATGATGGCGAGAGCTTCCTTGGCGAGGTCGGGGTTCGCCGACCTCGCCGAGATGCCGATGTTCGAGCCGCCGGCGAACACCTGGGCGGGTCCTCCGTCCATGCCGGGGAGGGCGTAGACGAGCGGCGCGGCGGGCGGGTTCTCGGTCTCGCAGGCGCTCGCGAGACCGAGGGCCCAGTTCGGCGCGGAGAACTGGATCGCCGACCCCTCGCAGTAGGGGGTCCACGGCTCGGCGTTGTCGCCGTCCTTCGGCGCCACGGACGCGGTCGTCATCAGCTCCTGCACCTGCAGGAGGCCGGCGACCGACTCGTCGGAGCTCAGCTGCGCGTCCCACTCCCCGTCGGACTCGACGGCGATCTCGCCGCCGTTCTCCCAGATGAAGGGGAGCGCGTTGTACCAGTCCTGGCCGGCGAAGTAGATGCCGGACTTCCCGGGATTGGCCTCCGCGAGGGCGGTGGCCGAGGTGATGTAGTCGTCGAGGGTCGCGGGTGCCTCGGCGACGAGCGCCGGATCGGCGAACACCACGCGGGCGCCGGAGTACAGCGGCGGTGCGTAGAACGCCCCGTCGTAGGAACCCGCTTCGACGAAGCCGGGCAGCAGGTCCTCCCCGCCGAGGGACTCGAATTCGTCGCTGAGATCGAGGAGGGCGCCGACCGAGGTGAAAGCGGGCGCCTGGGTGTTGCCGAACTCCACGATGTCAGGACTGTCGGAGCTGGACAGGCTGGTGGTGAGCTTGTCGACCAGACCCTCCCAGCTCTGCTCCTCGATGACGAGGGTGGAACCGGGGTTGTCCTCCTCGAACGTCTCGACGAGGTAGTCGCGGGCTTCCTGGGGCGTGTCGGCGCCGACCAGCCACACGCGGATCTCCGCGCCCTGGTCCGAGCCGGCCGAGCCCGTACCGCCGGCGCAGCCGGCCAGCACCACGGCGCCGACCCCGAGCAGGGCGGCGCTCACGAGCGTCTTCTTCATAGCGTTCCTTCTTCTGGGTGGGGTCGGAGAGACCGACCGGGTGTGCGGGGAGCGGAAGCGAATGGCGTCATGAGACCCCGAGTTGGCCGGAGAGCACCATGACGGCGGCGCCGCGCAGCACGATGTCCTGGCCGTGCGCGGTCATCCGGACGCGCACCCCCTCGTGGAAGGGTGCGAGCGTGCGGGCGCGGAGCGTATCGACGGTGGCGGCGGCGAGGGGTCCGTCGAGGAGCTCGGGCGGGCCGGAGAGCACGATCTCGGACAGATCGAGGGTGGCGACCACCGGCGCGAGCGCGATCCCCAGCCGCTCCCCCGCGTCGCGGAGCACGCCCTCGCGGGCGGCGTCGTCGTCGGGTGCTCCGGCGAGGCGCTCGGAGAGCGAGGGAACCGAGAGCCACGCCTCGAGGCATCCGATCTTCCCGCACGCGCACTGCGGACCGCCGTCGGTGCCGACCGTGACATGCCCGATCTCGCCCGCGGCGAAGCGCGAGCCCCGGAGGGGCCTACCCGCGGTGAGGAGCCCCGCACCGACACCGCGACCGACCTTGATGAGCATCACGTCGTCGGCGGCTCCCCCGAGGGTGTACTCGGCGAGGACGGCGGCGTTGGCGTCGTTGGCCACCAGCACCGGCAGCTGCAGCGCGTCGGTGAGGGCGCGCTCGAGGTCGAAGCCCACCCAGCCGAAGTTCGGCGCTGCGAGGATCACACCGTGCTCGTCGACGACACCGGGGGTTCCCACCCCGACGCCGAGGACGGGCGCGTGGGCATCGGCGACGAGAGACCTCGCCAGAGCCACCGCCGTGTGGACGACGTCGCCGGCCGCAGCCGGCGCGGGCACCTCGTGCCGGGCGACGATCTCTCCGTCGAGCGTGAGCACGGCACCGATGAAGCTCTCGCTGCCTGAGAGATCGAGACCGACGATACGGTGACCTGCGCGGTCGAGATCGACCAGGATCGCCGGCTTGCCGGGACCGGAGGCCTCGCGGGTGCCGAATTCAGCCAGGAAACCGTCGGCGATCAGTTCCGCCACGAGGTCGGAGATGGTCACGCGGGTGAGCCGGGTCTCCCGGGCCAGGTCGGCCCGGCTCATCGCTCCGCCGTGGAACAGCGTCTGCAGCACGAGGGAACGGTTGTGCCGACGCGCCTGCTCGGGCAGCACCTTCGCGGTCTGGCGACGCCCCCGCGGCGGCAGAGCCAGCGCCGGGGAAGCGGCGTCGCCGGGGATCGTACGAGAGGTGTCGACCGGGGTCATGTTTGTTAGTACACCTTACGAACTAAGCAGGATGCAAGCGATTCGGCGAATTTGCTCGGAGTCTTTACGAATTCGTGATCCGCGGGCTGTCCTAGGGTGGAGGTCGACGAAGGAGGTCGCCATGCGATCCACAGCCGCCATAGGCACCCTCAGCCTGCTCGCCGTCCTGGCCCTTGCCGGATGCACGGGTTCTCCCGCCGCCTCCCCCTCGGGGGATTCGGCGGCCTCGCAGGGCGCCCCCGACGACGGATCCTCCGACACCTCGGGTGACGGCGGTCAGTCCACCCAGGACGCGTGCCTGCTCATCTCCGACAGCATCACCGAGGCGACCACGGAGTTCCAGGAGGCCTCGGCCGAAGATCCCGGCGCCGTCGCCGAGGCGGCCCGCGCCGCCGCCGACAGCCTGGGCTCCGCGGCCTCGCAGGTGACCAACGACGAGATCGCCGCCCTTCTGCCCGAGCTTCAGGACATGTTCACCCAGACCGCCGAGGTGATGGACTCCGTGGCCAGCGGCGACCTCACCCAGGTCGAGGACGCCGCGGAGATCGGCGAGTCGTTCCAGGTGACGGTGACGAAGTTCCAGGAGCTCTGCGCGCCCTGATTCGGTCGCACCCCGGGTCGTGATAAGACCGTTGCCCTCGCCGCCGGCAGGGTCGTTTAGCATGTAACGACGACACTGACGCAGTCGGGGGGACCGCGTGACTGACCTTGTGACCCGGCCGGATGCCGACGGGGCCGCTGAATCGCGGCCGCAGGCTGCCGACACGGCCGACGCACCCACGTCCGATGTCCCCGGCGGAGATGCTCCGACCTACGCCTGGGCGCCCGCGGAACCCACTCCCAAGAAGCGTCGCTGGGGTCTCTGGATCGGCGTGACGGCTGCGGCCGCCGCGATCGGCATGGTCGCGGCATCGGTCTTCCTCATCGCTCCGGGCACGGCGGTCGCCGGTGTGCCGGTGGGTTTCCTGACCCCCGGCGCCGCCGCCGCTGCGATCGAGACACGCCTCGCCGAGACGACGGTCGTCCTCACCGGCCCCGCCGGCGACGCCGAATTGACCGGCGCCGACCTCGGGGCGACCGTCAACGCGCAGGCCCTCGCCGAGACCGCCTTCGCCGAGCACCCCATGTGGAATCCGACCGGCTGGTTCCCCTCCCCCGTCGACGCGGAGGTGCAGCTCGATCCGGTGGTCGCCGCCGACGCCCTGCTGGCCGCCGCCCCCGACCTCTCCGTCTCGCCCGTCGATGCGGTGGTCGCCTTCGACACCGCCTCCGCGAGCTACCAGGTCACGCCCGCCGTGCCCGGCGAAGGCATCGATGCCGATGCCGTGCGCCAGAGCCTGCAGGACGCGTTCCTCGCGGGCGAGCAGCGCGTCGAGGTCGCACCGACTCTGGCCGTCGTCGAGGCCGAGACCACGACGACGATCGCGGAGGCGACCGCGTCGCGGCTCAACGCCATGCTCGACACCGCGGGCTTCTACATCGGCGATGAGCGCACCGTGCCGCTCGACCGCGCTGTCGTCGCGTCGTGGATCACCCTCGGTGACGGCGACCGCGGCACGATCTCGATCGAGGTCGACCAGGCGGGCATCCAGTCGGTCGTCGACACCCTTCCGGGACTGGTGGATCGCGAGGCGGTCGACGCCACGGTCATCACCAACAGGGCCGGCACGGTGCTGCGCGAAGACGTCGCGGGAGTCAACGGACGCGCGCTGGAGTCCACCGACGGACTCGCGGCCGACGCCGCGTCGCAGCTCGCGGCCGGCGACGGTGTCATCGAGCTCGGGGTGACCGAGACGCCCTTCGCCACGGTCGCGCTCGCCCGGTCGGTCGAGGTCGATCTCAGCGCGCAGCGCGCCTACCTGTTCGAGAACGGCAACATGGTGGAGTCGTTCACCATCTCATCGGGCACCGCCGCAACGCCCACCCCGACCGGCAACTTCACCGTCTTCGCGTACACCCGCGTTCAGGACATGGGCGCGCTCTGCTACAACCCCGATGCGGTGAACAGCTACTGCACCGAGGATGTGCCCTACATCACGTGGTTCGCACCCGACATCGCGTTCCACGGCGCATCGAATTTCCGCTCGTCGCTGGGCTACCCGCAGAGCCACGGCTGCGTGAACATGTGGGATGACGCGGCGCGGTTCATCTACGAGTGGACCGCCACCGGCACCGAGGTCAGCGTCTACTCCTGAAGTCGCGGCGATCCACGCCGGGAGAGCGCTACGCTGACCCGGTGCCCCGCTTCGATCTGAGCCCCGCCGAGCTGGCGACCTATCACCCCACCGTTGCCGAACCGGCCGACTTCGACGACTTCTGGACCGGAACGATCGGCGCCGCGCGCGCCGCGGGGGGTGAGGTCACCGTCACCCCGGTCGCGACGCCGCTGACCCTCGTCGACACCTACGACGTGACCTTCCCGGGCTTCGCCGGCGACCCCGTGAAGGCCTGGCTGTGGGTGCCGCGCGGCGCGGAGGGACCCCTTCCGGCCGTCGTTGAGTTCAACGGATACGGAGGCGGCCGCGGACTTCCCCATGAGCGCCTGTCCTGGGCGAATGCGGGATACGCCCACCTGTTCATGGATACCCGGGGGCAGGGCAGCGGCTGGGGTTCGGGCGGCGAGACGCCCGACCCGCACGGGTCGGGGCCCGCGGCATCCGGCTTCATGACCCGCGGCATCGACGACCCCGCCACGTACTACTACCGGCGCCTGTTCACCGACGGGGTGCGTGGCGTGGACGCCGTGCGCGGGCTTCCCCAGGTCGACCCGACCCGCGTCGCCGTCACCGGCGGCAGCCAGGGCGGCGGGATCGCCATCGCGGTGGGCGGGTTGGTCGAGGGGCTGCGCGCGGTGATGCCGGATGTGCCCTTCCTCTCCCACTTCGAACGCGCCGTCGGGATGACCGACGCGGATCCCTACCAGGAGATCGTGCGCTACCTGCGGGTACACCGGGGCGCCGAGGAGCGAGTCTTCCGCACGCTGTCGTACATCGACGGCGTGAACTTCGCCGCCCGGATCTCGGCGCCCGCACTGTTCTCTGCGGCCCTTCACGACATGATCTGCCCGCCGTCGACGGTGTTCGCGGCGTACAACCGGGTGCCGGTCGCCGATAAGGCGATCGAGGTCTACCCCTTCAACGAGCACGAGGGCGGGCAGTCCTACCAGTGGCTCGTGCAGGCGGCGTTCCTGCGCGAGCGAATGTAGGCTGCCCGCCCTCGTCGCGGCGGTCCTCGGCGTCGCGGCGGTCCTCGGCGGCGTCAGGCGATGCCGTCGATGATTCCGTTCAGGGTCGCCGAAGGACGCATCACCTGCGCGACCCGGTCGGGGTCGGGACGGTAGTAGCCGCCGATCTCGACGGCGGAACCCTGCACGGCGATGAGCTCGTCGACGATGCGCTGCTCGTTCTCCGCCAGGGCCTCGGCGATGGGTGCGAAGGCGGCGGCGAGCTCGGGGTCGACGCTCTGGCGAGCCAGCTCCTGCGCCCAGTACAGCGCGAGGTAGAAGTGGCTCCCCCGGTTGTCGATGGTCCCGAGGGCGCGGCCGGGCGACTTGTCGTTCTCGAGGAACGTCCCGGTCGCGGCATCCAGCGTGTCGGCGAGGACCTTCGCCTTGCCGTTTCCGGTGACCTCGGCGAGGTGCTCGAGCGACGCGGCGAGGGCGAAGAACTCGCCCAGCGAGTCCCAGCGGAGATAGTTCTCGGCGACGAGCTGCTGCACGTGCTTGGGCGCGGAGCCGCCGGCGCCGGTCTCGAACAGGCCCCCGCCGGCCAGCAGCGGCACGATCGAGAGCATCTTGGCGCTCGTGCCGACCTCGAGGATCGGGAAGAGGTCGGTGAGGTAGTCGCGCAGCACGTTCCCGGTGACCGAGATGGTGTCCTCGCCGCGGCGGAGGCGGTCGAGGGAGTACTGCGTCGCCTCCGACGGAGCGAGGATCTCGATCGTGAGGTCGTCGGTGTCGTGGTCGGCGAGGTAGGTGTGCACCTTCTCGATGAGCGTGGCATCGTGCGCACGGGTGCTGTCCAGCCAGAACACGGCCGGCGCACCGGTCGCGCGGGCACGGGTGACGGCGAGCTTCACCCAGTCGCGGATCGCGACATCCTTGGTCTGCATCGCCCGCCAGATGTCGCCCTCCTGCACCTCGTGCTCGATGAGCACGTCGCCGGCCGCGTTCACGACCTGCACGGTGCCCGCAGCAGCGATCTCGAAGGTCTTGTCGTGGCTGCCGTACTCCTCGGCCGCCTGGGCCATGAGACCGACGTTGGGCACGGTGCCGATCGTGGCCGGGTCGAGCGGACCCTGCGCGAGACAATCGTCGATGACCGTCTGGTAGACGCCGGCGTAGGAGGAGTCGGGGATGACGGCGAGCGTGTCGTCTTCGCCGCCGTCGGCGCCCCAGAGCTTGCCGCCGTTGCGGATGAGCGCGGGCATCGAGGCGTCGACGATCACGTCGGAGGGGACATGGAGGTTCGTGATGCCCTTGTCGGAGTTGACGTACGACAGACGCGGACCGCCCTCGAGGTCGGCGCGGATGGCCGCCGCGATCTCGTCGCCGCCGTCGATCTCCGACAGCCCGGCGAGGATCGCACCGAGTCCGTCGTTGGGGGTGAGGCCTGCCGCGGTCAGGGCCGCACCGTGGCGTGCGAAGACGTCGGGGAGGAAGGACTTCACGACGTGGCCGAAGATGATCGGGTCGCTGACCTTCATCATCGTCGCCTTGAGGTGGACCGAGTAGAGCACGTCGTCTTCCCGTGCGGCCTCGATGGTCTCGGCGAGGAAGGCGTCGAGCGCCTTCGCGGAGAGGAACGTGGCATCCACGATCTCGCCGGGGAGAACCTTGATGCCGTCCTTGAGCACCGTCTCGGTGCCGTCGGCGGCGACCTGGCGGATCGTCAGCACGTCGTCGGTGGGGATCAGCGCCGACTTCTCGTTCGAGCGGAAGTCGTCGTGACCCATGGTCGCCACCCGGGTCTTCGACCCGTCGGCGAACGGCTTGTTGCGGTGCGGGTGCTTTCGCGCGTAGTTCTTCACCGACAGCGGGGCACGGCGGTCGCTGTTGCCCTCGCGAAGCACCGGGTTCACCGCGGAGCCCTTGATGCGGTCGTAGCGGGCGCGGATGTCCTTCTCCTCCACGGTGCGCGGCTCGTCGGGGTAGGCGGGGATGTCGTACCCCTGGCTCTGCAGCTCGGCGATCGCGGCCTTCAGCTGCGGGATCGAGGCGGAGATGTTGGGGAGCTTGATGATGTTGGCCTCGGGAAGCGTGGCAAGGCCGCCGAGCTCGGCGAGGGCGTCGCCGACCTGCTGCTCGGGAGTCAGATTCTGCGGGAAGGCCGCGAGGATGCGGCCTGCGAGCGAGATGTCGCGCGTTTCGATGTCCACACCCGCGGTACGCGTCACCGCCTGCACCATGGGGAGGAAGGAGGCCGTCGCCAGCGCGGGCGCCTCGTCGGTGTAGGTGTAGATGATGGTGGATTCCGTCACGTCTCTGTCCTTCATGCGGCCGCCGCCGGCCGTCGTTCGACTGTCGTTCACGTCGCATCCCACCCTATCCCAACCGGCCGAAGTATCTTGACGTCGAGATACTTCGGGCCGCGGTTCGGCCCGTTGTCGAGCGACCTCGTCGCACGTGAGGTGACCTTTCTCGCTAGCCTGTCGGGTATGGCCGAACTTCGCCTCGAAGAACTGTCCGCGTCCACGATCGTCGCGGTCAACAACATGTCGCTGAAGCCCGGCCAGGAGGAGTTCCTCTCACCGGTGAGCTACGGCATCGCCGCGACCGTGGTCAACCCGCAGACCTCGTGGCAGCGGGTGGTGCTCGACGGCGACGAGGTGGTCGGCTTCGTCAGCGCCAACTTCGACCCCGATTTCCCGCAGGAGTACTTCCGCTCCGTGCTGTGGCGCATCAACGTCGACGCCGACGATCAGGGCCGCGGTGTCGGCCGGTTCGCCGTGGAGCAGCTGCTCGCCGAGGCGCGCTCGCGCGGCATGGATTCGGTGAACGTGATCTACGAGGCCGGCGAGGGCGGCCCGGAGGCCTTCTTCCGCCGGGTGGGCTTCTCCCCCGTCGGCGAGACGGAGTACGGCGAGGTCATCGCCGAGGTGTCGCTCTAACCGCACGCCGGGCCTCGCCCCGCTCCCGCGTGCCCCGGGGCTCTTCAGCTCACAGAGTCGCGCCAACCTCACAGCCCGAAGGCCGGATGCTGTGAGGTTGGCGGCGTTCTGTGAGCGAGGCGGCGACCTGCACCGGGCGTCAGACCAGGGACTGCCGCCACGCCCGATGCAGCTGCGCGAACTTGCCGTCTCCGCTGATCAGCGTGTCGGGGGTGTCGTCCTCGATGATGCGCCCGTGCTCCATCACGAGTACCCGGTCGGCGATCGCCACTGTCGAGAGGCGGTGGGCGATGATGATCGCCGTGCGATCGGCGAGCAGGGTCTGCAGCGCCTCCTGGATCGCGCGCTCGCTCGGGATGTCCAGCGACGCCGTCGCCTCGTCGAGGATCAGCACCGCCGGGTCGGCGAGGAAGGCGCGGGCGAAGGAGATCAGCTGACGCTGCCCCGCCGAGACCCGGCCGCCGCGCTTGTTCACGTCGGTGTCATACCCGTCGGGCAGCTTCTCGATGAACGACTCCGCACCGACCGCCCGCGCCGCGGCCCGGATCTGGTCGAGGGTGGCGTCGGGCTTGCCGAGGGCGATGTTGTCCGCGACGGTCCCGCTGAACAGGTACGCCTCCTGCGTGACCATGACGATCGCGCGTCGCAGGTCTTTCGGGTGCAGGTTCCGCAGGTCGACGCCGTCGAGCGACACCGACCCGATGGTCGGGTCGTAGAAGCGCGAGACGAGCTTGGCCAGCGTCGACTTCCCCGCCCCGGTCGTCCCGACGAGCGCGATGGTCTGGCCCGCGGGGATGTCGAGGGAGAAGTCGGGCAGGATGACGCGGTCGTCCCCGTATCCGAACGTCACGCCGTCGAACCTCACGTGCCCGCGCGCCGACCACAGGTCGACCGGCCGCTTCGGATCCGGAACCGTCGGCTGCTCCTCCAGCACACCCGACACCTTCTCCAGCGCGGCGACCGCGGACTGATAGGAGTTCAGGAAGAACGCCACCTCCTGCAGGGGGGAGAAGAAGTTCCTCACGTACAGCACCGCCGACAGCAGGAATCCGAGCCCGAGCGCCCCGGTCGACACCCGGATGCCGCCCCATAGCACCACCATCGCGATCGCGATCGAGGCCACCGCCATCAGCCCCGGCTCGAAGGTGCCGAACAGGCGGATCGAGCGGATGTTGACGTCGCGGTAGCTGAGGGCCAGGTCGCCGAATTCCTTGTCGTTGCGCTCCTCGCGCCGGAAGGCCTTGACAGCGCGGATGCCCGTCATCGACTCGACGAACTTCACGATCACAGACGCGCTGACCACCCGCGACTGGCGGTAGACCATCTGGGAGCGCTTGTAGAACCAGCGCATGAGGAGGAAGAGCGGAATCCCCATGATGATGAGGATGACGCCGGACTGCCAGTCCACGAGCAGCAGTGCGATGAGGGTGAACAACCCGAAGAGGATGCCGGAGACGAGCTCATTGAGCCCACCGTCCAGGAGCTCGCGGATCGTGTCGAGGTCGCTCGTCTGCCGCGAGATGATGCGGCCCGACGTGTACGACTCGTGGAACTCCAGGCTCAGCTTCTGCGTGTGCAGGAAGATGCGCTTGCGGAGGTCGAGCATGACCGCCTGGGTGAGGCGCGCGGCAACGACCACGTACCAGCCGATGAGGGCGGCACCGCCGATGCCGCTGAAGAGGTAGAGACCGACCACGACGATGGTGGGCATCCAGTCGTTTTGATCGACCACGGCGGGCAGGGCGTTGTTGATGCCGAATCCGATGAGCGCCGGACCGGCGACGCGCAGCGCCGTGGAGACGACGAGCACCGCGGCGGCCAGCACGAGCTGCCAGCGCACGGGCGCGATCAGCGAGCCGAGGAGACGGAGCGAACGGCGCCGGATGGCGCGGCTCTCTTCCCGGGTGTAGTCGGAGCGGTCTTCGCCGCTGGTTCCGGTGACGGTGGTCGTGCTCATCGGGTCACCTCCTTCTCGAGGGCATCGAAGGGTTCGTCGCGGCCGTCGGCCGGGGCGTCGAGCACGTCGGACGGGTCGCGCGCCTCGCGCTCCGCGAGCTCGAGGCTGGAGATGACGTGCCGGTAGTGCTCGCTCTCCCGCAGCAGATCCGAGTGACGGCCGACCGCCGTGACGCGCCCTGCTTCCAGCAGCGCGACGCGGTCGGCGAGCATCACGGTCGAGGGGCGGTGCGCCACCACGAGGGCGGTGGTGTCCTTCAGCACGACGCGGAGCGCGTCTTCGACGAGAGCCTCGGTGTCGACGTCGAGCGCCGACAACGGGTCATCCAGAACCAGAACGCTGGGCCGTGCCGCCACCGCCCGCGCGAGCGCGAGACGCTGACGCTGACCGCCGGAGAGGCTCAGCCCCTCTTCACCGATGACGGTGTCGACGCCGGCAGGGAGGTCGTAGACGAATCTCGCCTGAGCGACGCCGAGGGCCTCATGGAGGATCCGCTCGGCCTCGTCGGAACCCGGCTCGAGGTCCTCGCGCCCGAGCAGGATGTTCTCGCGCACAGTCTGCGAGAACAGCGTCGCGTCCTCGAAGGCCATGCCGATATGACGTCGCAGGTCCTTCAGGGTGAGGTCGCGCACATCCGTCCCGTCCAGGGTCACCCGTCCGCCGGTGACGTCGTAGAGCCGCGTCGGGAGGGTGGTGAGCGTCGTCTTGCCGCTTCCGGTCAGCCCCACGAGCGCCATCGTCTCCCCCGGCTCGAGAACGAGGTCGATGCCGTTCAGCAGATCGGCCTCGTGGGCGCCCGCATCCTGGTAGCGGAAGTGGGCGTCCTCAAAGGCCAGCTGACCGCGCACGTTCGTCAACTGCACGGGTCGGGCGGGGTCGGTGATGGTGTTCTCCTCGTCGAAGACCTCGAAGATGCGGTCGGTCGCCGTCCGCGCGTCGAGGGTGAAGGAGAAGAGGAACCCGATGGACTCCATCGGCCAGCGCAGCACGGTCGTCATGGCGAAGAATGCGATGAGGGCGTCGACCTCCAGCTGTCCGGTCGCGGCGAGGTAGATGCCGGTGCCCAGGCACAGCGCGAAGGCGATGTCGGGCAGGATCACCAGCCAGAACCAGATCCACCCGACCGCACCGGCCTTGCGCAGCTCGGTCTGGCGGAGGGTCTCGGCCTGGCGGGCGAATTTCTGGAGGGCGTGCTTGCCGCGACCGAAGGCCTTGAGAACCCGGATGCCGTGGACGCTCTCCTCCACGGACGTGGCGAGGTCGCCCGCCTGGTCCTGACTCTGACGGGCGAGGGTCCCGTAGGCCTTCTCGAACCGGTATCCGGCGTACCACAGCGGCGCGGACACCACGAGGAACACGGTGCCCAGGAGCCAGTGCCAGCGGAACAGCAGCGCGGTGCCGACGACGATGGTCAGCACGTTCACCACGAGCAGCACCAGGCCGAAGGCCATCCAGCGGCGCAGCGTGCTGATGTCCTGCATCATGCGGCTCAGGAGCTGTCCCGACTGCCAGCGATCGTGGAAGGCGACCGGGAGGCGCTGCAGACGCGAGTAGAACGTCTGACGCAGCTCGTACTCCACCATCGTGGCGGGGGCGAGCACGAACCAGCGGCGCAGATACACCATCGCCGCCTCGGCGATGCCGAGCCCGAGGATCGCGGCGGCGCCCCACCCGATGAGACCGAGGTCGCCGGAGCTGATCGGCCCCTGGACGATCGCCTCGAGCACCAGCGGGATGCAGAGGGCGAGCAGGCTGGCGATGAGTGCGCTGCCGGCACCGAGCGAGAGGCGCGGAAGCACCGGGCGGACGAAGGGCAGCAGCCGCGCGAGCGCGCGGGGTGTGGACAGGTGGGCTTTCGCGGATGTCGCGGGCGGAGCGGAGGAGGTCATGATCCTTGGTGGGACGTGGCGGAGAAGCGCTCACTCGTGGTGAGACGCAGAAAGGAGCGCTGCTCGAACGGAACGCTCGGAGCGCGGCGGTTATGCCGGAGGAGAACCCGAGGAGTGCGAGCTACCGCGCCGTGGGGAGGAGGGCGGCGATCTTCGCGACGTGGTCGACCTGATACATGGCATCCTCCAGGGTGTGGGGTGGTCCGAAGCCACCGCGATCGCGACAGCCCTCCAGACTAAACCTGGGAAGCGGCTGTGATCAAGAGGCAGTTTGCGCCAGAGCGCGTCGGGTCTCGCGATCGAGGAGTGCGCGTTTGACGTCGAGCCCCCAGGCGAAGCCTCCCAGGGTGCCGTCGGATCGGAGCACGCGGTGGCAGGGGACGAAGAGCGCCGGCGCATTGCGCGCGCAGATCGAGGCCGCGACGCGGACCGCACGGGGGTTGCCGAGCCGGGCGGCGAAGGCGGCATAGGTGAGCGGCCGCCCGGGTGCGATGCCGCGGAGGGCCTCCCACCCGGCGTGCTGCAGGGCCGTGCCGTGCTGACGGACCGGGACGGCGTCGATGGCCGCGGAGTCGCCGGCGTAGTAGGCGGTGACGGCCACGGCCGCCTCGGTGTCGCCCTCGGCGATCGCGTCGGGACGGTGGGCCGGGGCGAGGCGGGCGAGGAGCGCGGCGTGGTCGGCGGTCCACCCCGACGCCTCGACGAGACCCTCGTGCTCGAGGATCGTGAAGGCGCCGTCGGGAGTGTCGAGGGTCTGGATGATCGCGGTGCTCATGAGGCGGTCCTCCGGCGGGTCGGTGCGGTGACGGGTGGCGGATCGGTGGGGCGCAGGGCGACAGGTGGGGTGGGTGGGGGTCGGTCACGGGGTCGGCCATGCGGGTGTTCGTGCTGTCCGCGGTGTCGGCGGTGCGGTCGTCCGCGCGCCACGCTCGCGTGACGGGCGCCGCGTACCAGAAGTGCGCCATCGCGTAGCTGCGCCAGGGCGCGGTGCGCTCGGCCCACGCCGTGAAGCCCCGCGGATCGCCGGGAAGGCCGAGGGCCGCCGCCCCGGTGCGGGCCGCGACGTCACCGGGCAGCAGCACATCGGGGTCGCCCAGGACGCGCATGCGCACGTAGTCGGCCGTCCACGGTCCGACGCCCGGGAGGGCGAGCAGCCGGAGGCGCTGCTCGGCCCTGTCGTCGCCCGGGCCGAGGGCGAGGGTGCCGTCGGCGAGCGCCGCGGCGGTGGCGATGACGGCGCCCACGCGCGCTGCCGGTCCCCGCAGCACCTCGTGGCCACGCTCGGCGATCACCGCCGGATCGGGGAAGAGCGTCATCGGCCCGTCGGGGGTGTCGGCAGTGGTTCCGAGTGCCGCAGCGAGCCGCCCCTGCATCGTGCGCGCGGCGGCGACACTGATCTGCTGGCCGATCATCGCCCGCAGAAGCATCTCGCCGGAGTCGATAGCCCCCGGAACGCGCACACCCGGGATGTCCGCGACCGCAGCGCCCAGCTCGGGATGAGCCGACAGCGCCTCATCCACCGCCAGCGGGTCGGCGTCGAGGTCGAACAGCCGCCGCACCCGCGCGATGAGGGTGCTGAGGTCGTGCAGCGACGACGGGCGTGCGCGAAGACGCAGCCGCCCGGCATCCTCGCGCACCTCGAACCACGCGGGTCCGGCCGGCAGCCGCACGACCCGGGCGAAGGATGCGGCGTCGCCGCGCTCGACGCCCGGAACGGCGTGCGCGCGCATCCAGCCGAAAAGTCCCGCGGTGTCGATGGGTCCCCGCAGCGGCAGCGCGAGGTCGATCGTCCCGGGAGTGGGGGCTGCGCCGTGGAGGCGATGTCGGCGTGCTCGGAGGTCGCGCGGCGGCATCCCGAACACCTCGCCGATCGTGTCGGTGAACTGACGGACGCTGGTGAACCCCGCGGCGAAGGCGACGTCCGCCGACGACAGATCGGTGCCCACGAGCAGGGTGCGGGCGGTGTGCGCGCGCTGAGCGCGAGCGAGGGCCAGGGGGCCGGCGCCGAGTTCGGCGGTGAGGAGTCGGGTGAGGTGGCGCGCGGAATAGCCGAGGCGCCGGGCGAGGCCGGGGACGCCCTCGCGGTCGACGACGCCGTCGATGATGAGCCGCATGGCACGGGCGGCGAGGTCGCCGCGCACATCCCAGGCGGGCGATCCGGGCGCCGCTTCGGGCAGGCACCGCTTGCACGCGCGATAGCCCGCCTCGTGCGCGGCGGCCGAGGTGGCGAAGAACGTGACGTTCTGCTCTCTGGGGGTTCGGGCGGGGCAGCTGGGCCGGCAGTAGATGCCGGTCGAACGCACCGCCGTGACGAACTGCCCGTCGAAGCGCCGGTCGCGCGACTGGATGACCCGATACCGCTCGGCGAAGCCCATGTCGCGGGGCGTCGCGTGCACGGTCTCGGGCGTCGTCATGCCCCCAGCCTGTCACGCTCGGAGGTGAGGTTCCGGCGGAAATCGGACACGGGGGTGGTGCCCCGCGCACACCCCCGTGTCGCTCAGCCCTCGGCGAGCGCGAACCGCCGCGCGGGAAGCGCGGCACACGGGAGGGGATCGACACACGGGAGGACCACAGCCCCCCGCCGAATCCTCCCGTGTGCCGATGTCCTCCCGCGTGCCGCCGCACCCGGTCGCGACCTCGCCGCGCTCAGCCCTCGGCGAGCGCGAAGCCGCCGCGCGGGACGACCACGCTCGCCTCGCCGGTCACCGACGTCGTGCGCACGAGCTCTCCCTCCTCGTCGTAGACGCGGATCGTCGAGGCGACACCGTCGGCGCCGAGGGTGGCGCGCTGCACGCCGACCGCGGTCGACTGCACGAGGCTCGGTGCGCGCACCGTCGCCCTCGAGCACGAGCCGCGAGAGCCACGGACGAACCAGGATCGCGTCGAGCATCAGCTCGCCGCTCAGCGCTTTCACGCTGACCTCGTCGCGGTTCTCCGACAGCAGCGCGGTCAGCGCGTACGGCAGGAGCACGCCCGGCGCCGGCGAGATGCCCTGCGCGGGCCCGGTGACCTTCAGCTGCCCGCCCGATCGCCAGGTCGACCTCGAGGTCTCACCCGGATCGGACCACACCACCGGCTCCAGCCAGCGCCGCGTGTCGGCGGTGCCGACCTCCCAGGTCGCCTCCTGACCGGGAGCGAGCGTCAGGGCGTCGCCCGACCAGCTCGACTCCCCCGTCCACGACTCGGGCGTGGTGACGGTGCCATCGGTGGCCACGGCGTCTTCGGCTTCGACGACACGCAGGCCGTCCTGCGCGGCGACGGTCGTCAACGCCGTGGCGCGCGCCGCGACCGCAGGGTGCGCGTCGAGCGCGAGCATCGTCAACAGGCCGTGGATGGCGCTCTCGGCACCGCTGTTGCGGTTGATCGTGCCATCGGGCTGCAGGCCGTCGTAGGTGACACCGGTCGCGGGGTCGTACATCGGCTCCCCCGCCCGGTTCGCACCGAAGTACCACGCCGCCTGGAGGCCCGCCAGGCTCTCGAGCCCGGCCGAGCCCGTGGCATCCGCGACCGACAGCAGCGACTGCACCCGCGAGTCGACGCCATAGGCGATCTGCACCCGGTCGGTCGGGCTCGGGAACCAGCCGTTGTCCGCCCCGCCGGCGGTCAGCAGCGTGGGGGTGAAGACGGCCGTGTCGGCCACGGCAGGTGCCAGCAGCGACGGGTCGTCGAGGACATCGGATGCCACGGCGAGAGCCGCCGGCATCTGCGATGCCCACGCGTGCCACATGCTCCGCGACTGCGCCCACGGGAGCACCGCGCCGTAGGGCCATGATTCCTCGTCCCCGGCCGACATCGCCGCGATGCCCTCCGCGAGCTTGGCCAGCGCGTCCCGTGCGGCAGGCGCGTCAGGGCCTGCGGACGCCCGCGCCGCGAGTCCGATGACGGCCTCAGCCGAGGCATCCGCTCCGTCGACGATCAGCCACGCCGGAACGCGCAGCCCGTCGGACTCGGTCCACTCGCCGTAGCGCGAGAGCACCTGACGGTCGAGGGCCTCGAGGGCGAGGTCGAGCCGCTCGTCGAGGAACGCCGCGAACCCCGGGTCGACGTCGGCGAACGCGGCGTAGCCCTCGCCGAGCGCCCAGATCGTGCGTGCGAGCCAGTAGCTGGCGCCCGAGTCCGACGGGTCGGGCAGCTCGATCGGCTCGGCCGACGGATTGAGCGTGCCGTCGGGCTGCATCCACAGCACGACGTTGCCGGCGTTCGGGCCGGTCACCGTCTGCATGTAGGTGAGCCCGCGCAGAAGCTCGTACGCCTTGTCGGCGCTCGCCTCGTCGCCCGTCTGCTCGAAGTGCCGGAGGTAGACCACCGCCGCCCGGGAGATGTCGTCGGCGTTGTACGCCCCCTGCCCCCAGTACCCGGTCTCGGGGTCGAGGGGTCCGCCGCCGACCCGCTCGAACGTGCCGCCGTCGCGGGCGTCGGCGTACGTCCACGGGAAGGTCAGTTCGGGTTCCTCGGCGAGGCGGTAGGTGGTGTGCCCCTCGACGCCCGGCGGCGGTGTGGCCTGGTCGAGCAGGAAGTCCAGGTGCGAGAGGTTCGTCAGTGGTGCGGACGGGACGGATGTCGCCGCCGCGACCGGCGCCGGCGCAGTCGCCGCCGCGGGGCTCGCGAGCCCCACGGTCAGGGCGACCACCGCGGCGCCGGTGACGGCCCAGCGCGCACCTCGTCGTGCGTGCGTGTTCATGTGCTTCTCCTTCTCAGTCGGTCGAGCTCAGTCGGTCGTGGCGTCGGTGCGTTCGAGCAGCGCGACGCCGATCTTGGAGTCGGCCATCCCGTAGAAGACGAAGTGGCGTCCGTCGATCTCCTCGATCGCGGTGGGGAACACGACGTTCGGCACGATGCCGCTGCGCTCGTCGTCGGTCTCTGGCCGCAGCAGCGGCTCGGGCGTTCGCGCGATGACCCGGCTGGGGTCGTCGGCGTCGAGCAGCAGCGCGCCGGCGGCGTAGTTGACCTTCTGCTGCTGCGAGAAGGCGCTGTCGATGACGCCCGTCACCCCGTGGTGAAGCACCAGCCACCCCTCGGGCACGCGCAGCGGCGGCGGCCCGCCGCCGATCTTGACCTCCTCGAAGGGGAACTCCGGCCCCGCGACGAAGCGGTGCTGCTCCCACAGCACGAGGTTCGCGATGTCTTCGCGCACGACGTCGAGGGGGACGTAGCTGATCCAGATCGACTGGCGCTCGTCGGTGACACCGGCGGGCACCCGCACGCCCTGACCGGGCTTGGTCTCACCGATGTCCCACATGGGGCGGTGCAGCACCGCGAGACTCAGCGTCCCATCCGGCGCCGTCACCGGCTCAGGGAAGAAGACGGTGTCTTTGTTGTGGAAGAGGTTGAGGTCCATGTCGAGCGACTCCTCGTACCGGAACAGCGCCGGACCCAGACGTCGCCACTGGCGGAGATCGGGCGAGACCGCAAGCGCGGTCCGCGGTCCGAGCGGGCCGTACGCGACGTAGGTCATGACGTGGAGCCCGAGGGCCTCGATCCAGGTGACCCGGGGGTCTTCGACGCCGGCGTTGTCGGCGCCCCGCTCCCACCCGCGATCGGGCTGGAGCACGACGCCCTCCCGCTCGACTCCCACCGGCACGCCGTCGTCGATCACGACGCGCGCGAGGCCGACCCGCGAGACGTTGCCCTCGGCGACGAGCCGGGGCAGGAGGTACAGGGTGCCGTCGGGACCGCGACCCGAGGCCGGGTTCAGCACCCCCTCGGCCTCCTGCGCGTCGCCGGGGGTCGGTGTCATCACGACGCCGACACGCGTCATCCGATAGGGAACGGTGGTCAGGGGGGATGTCATTGTCATCCTTTCACTCCGGATCCGAGGTCGTTGCTGGTGAAGTAGCGCTGGAAGATCAGGAACAGCGCGACAGCGGGGGCGGCGAGCACGACGGCGCCCGCGAGGGTCGCGCCGAACGGGTTGGCGGTGGACGCGGCGATGTTCGACAGGAAGTTGGCCAGCGACACCGCGAGGGGCTGCATGGAGGCCTCCTTGGTGATGAGGAAGGGCCAGAGGAACTCGTTCCACGGGCCGATGAAGGTCAGCAGCACCACCGTCAGAAGCGCCGGGCGCACGAGCGGCAGGGCGACGTTCCACAGCAGCCGCAGCTCACCGGCGCCGTCGATGCGGGCGGCGTCGAAGAGCTCCTTGGGCAGCTGGAGGAAGTACTGGCGGAAGATGATGACCGCGGTGGAGTTGATGAAGAACGGCAGGATCATGCCGGCATAGGAGTCGGCGAGTCCGTAGTCACGCGCGATCATCACGTAGAGCGGGATCATCAGCAGCTGGAACGGGATGACCTGTACCAGCAGCACGAGCGAGAAGGTGGCGCTCCTCCCCCGCCAGTGCAGCACCGCCAGGGCGTATCCGGCGAGCACGCCGAACACCACGGTTCCGAGGATCACCCCGCCGGTGAAGATGCCCGAGTTCGCCAGACCCTGCAGCAGGTCGATCCGCTCGTTGATGGCGCCGTAGTTGTCCAGCGTGAGGTTGCCCGGGTCGGGGAACGCGCCGCTCGGCGACGGGTCGACCGTCGTCTGCAGCGACCCGATCACCATGTAGTAGAAGGGGAAGAGGAACGCCAGAGCCCCGAGGCTCAGCACGACGTACATCGCGGCGGAACTGCCGAGGGCCCGTTTCATCGGTCCTCCCCTCCCACGAATCGGCGCTGGAGCGCCGCGATGATCAGTACGAAGATGATGAGGATGACCCCGATCGCCGCGGCGATGTCGGGGTTCCCCTGCTCGATGCCGCGCTGGTAGATCAGGAGCACCGGCGAGGTGGACGCGCCGTTGGGTCCGCCCCCACCGGTGAGGAGGTAGGGCTCGGTGAAGAGATTCGCTCCGGTGATGGTCGCCAGCAGCACCACGAGCAGGGTCGCGGGACGAACGCTCGGCACCGTGACGGAGAAGAACTGCCGGATGCGGCCACCGCCGTCCATCGACACCGACTCGTAGAGCTCGCGGGGCACATTCTGCAGCGCTGCGAGGTAGAGCAGGATGTAGAACCCCAGCCCCTTCCAGGTGACGAACAGGGCGATGGTCGGCATCGCAAGGGCGGAGTTGATCAGCCACGACGGGTCGGGGGCGAGCGGCCCGAGGATGTTGTTGACCAGGCCGTTGCCCGAGAAGAGGAACAGCCACACCGCGACCACGGCCACCGACGCGGTGACGTAGGGGACGTAGTAGGCGACGCGGAAGAAGGTCTTCGCCCGCGCGACGCGGTCGAGCGCCGTGGCCAGCAGCATCGACAGGGCCACGGTCAGGGGCACGTTGATGAGGAGGAAGATCCCGACATTCCCGAACGACCGCCAGACGTCGGGGTCGCTCAGCACGGCGGCGTAGTTGTCGAACCCCACGAACGGGCGGTCCACGACCGCCCCGGGTGCGGCGAAGAAGTAGTCGTGGAACGACATCCACACCGCGAACACGATCGGGTACGCGAAGACGACCCCGATGAAGATCAGATAGGGCGCGGCGAAGATGAGGCCCAGCGGTTGCGAACCCAGGATGCGGCGCAGCATCCCCTTCGGTCGATCAGACCCGTCTGCGCCGCCTCGCCCGGGCTGCTCCCGGCCAGGGCGCGCCGTGGCGTCCTGACCGGGAGTGCCGGTGGAGACGGTCATGTCAGTCTCCCGCCGCCAGGTCGTCGACCTCGGTCGCGGTGTCGGAGAGGAACGCGGGGATCTCGCCCTCACCGAAGATGACCGCCTCGGAGTAGCCGTCGCGGAACGTCTGCCAGATCTCGACCGAGTTCGGCACGTTCGGCACCTCGACGGTGCGCGACGCCTGGTCGCCGAACTGCTCGTAGGCGGGGTTCGCCGCGAAGTAGTCGGGGTAGGTGCCGGTGAGGTCCTGACGCAGCGGCATCTGGCCGGTGGCCTCGAGCCACAGTCCGTCCTGCTCCTCGCTGGTGGCGAACTTCAGCACGTCCCACGCGGTGCCCTTGTTCTCGCAGGCGGTGAACAGGCCCACGTTCTTGGCGTCGCTGAAGGTCCAGGTCTCGTCGGCCGCGGTGCCGCCGGAGGTCGGGACGGGAACCGAGCCCCAGTCCACCGTGTCGCCGTAGACCGAAATGGCCCACGGTCCGACGATCGCCATGGCGGAGTAGCCGTCGGCGAACGCATCGCCCTGGTACTGCTCCTGGCCGGCCAGTCCCTCCGCGTACAGGGTGCGCCAGAAGTCGGCGACCGCTTCTCCCTCGGCGCTGTCGAACGTCGCGGCGCCGTCTTCGACCAGCTGGGTGCCACCGGTCTCAGCGGCGTAGAGCGGATAGAAGTCGAACCACGACTGGAAGAACTCGCTCGTCGGGGCGGGGTTGATGGCGTACTCCGCCACGCCCGCCTCGCTGAGGGTGCGCGAGGTCTCGAGGAACTCGTCGTAGGTCGACAGCGCCGGGTTCTCGGGATCCAGTCCCGCCTCGGCGAAGAGGGCCTTGTTGTAGAAGATCATCACGGGGTTGCTCTTCCAGGGCATCTGGTAGAAGCCGCCGTCCTCCGAGCGGTACTGCTCGGCGAGGTCGCCCGAGCGCTCGGTGATGTAGTCCTCGCCGTCCTCGAACTCGGTGAGGTCGACCAGGCCCCCCTGGCGCTGGAACTCCGGCACCGCGGCGGGCGAGGTGTTGAAGATCAGGCAGGGGGCATTGCCGGCGGTGATGGCCGCGCTGATGACCTCCTCGCTGGAGGACCCCGCGGGAATCTCCTGCGCGGTGATCTGCTCATCGGGGTTCTCGGCGTTCCACGACTCGACCATCTGCTCGGCCCAGGCGATCTCGGCCTCGTTGTTGGAGTACCAGATGGTGATGTCGCCGCGGCTGTCCATGCCGCCGGCGCCACCGCCTCCGCTGCCGCCGCTGCAGGCGCTCAGGGCGAGGATGGCCGCGGCGGCTCCCGCCACGGGAATGATGCGTCGTCGCATGTTCATCTCCTTGTGCGTGCGGGCGATGCCCGCGGGTGGGGTCAAGCGCGTGGAGCGCCGGTGGAGGCGCGCACCACGAGCCGGGGGTCGGCGAGGTCGATCGCGCCGGCCTCGGCGCCGGCGATGGCTTCCAGGAGCGCCCGCGCCGCCGCCGCGCCCCATCCGCGCGCGTCGGTGGAGACGCTCGTGATGGCGGGGTGGAGGTGACGGCCGATCTCGGTGTCGTCGAAGCCGGTGATCGACAGGTCGCGCGGCACGTCGAGGCCGCGCCGCTGGGCGACCCCGAGGCCGGCGATGGCCATGTTGTCGTTGGAGTACACGATCGCGGTCGGCGGCGTCGCGGCATCCAGCAGCTCTTCGGTGGCGCGGGCGCCGTCCGCGGCGCTGAAGTCGGTCTCGATGATGCGGGAGCGGATGCCGCGGGCGCGCGCTGCCGCGGTGAAGGCCGCCGAGCGGTGCTGCCCGTGGAGCATCGAGAAGGGGCCGGCGGCGTGGGCGATGTCGGTGTGACCGAGGTCGGCGAGGTGATCGACCGCGAGGCGGATGCCTGCACCGTCGTCCACCGAGATGGACGTGAACGGGCTCGCCACGTCGGGGACGCCGAGGGTCACGGCGGCAAGGCCCAGTTCGGCGATGAGCGCGATGCGCTCGTCGTCGGTGCGGAGGTCGGAGAGGATGACACCGTCCACCCTCTTGTCGGCGGCGAGGCCACGGTAGGTCTCGGCCTCCTGGCGGCCCGGGGTCGCAGCGGCCAGGACGAGCACCTGTCCCGACACCGAGAACTCGTCCTCGACGCCGGCGATGAACGACGGGAAGAACGGGTCGGCGGCGATGACGTCGGGGCTTCGGCCGATCACGAGGCCGCACGCGAACGCACGGCCGACGCTGAGGGAGCGGGCACGCAGGTTCGGGCTCCAGCCGAGCTCGGCGGCGGCGGAGAGGATGCGCTCCCGCGTGTCGGGGGCGACCCCGGCGCGACCGTTGAGCGCGAACGAGACGAGGCCCTTGCTGACACCCGCGCGGCGCGCGACGTCGGCGATGGTGGGGCGGGTCTGCTGCGTCATCCGTCACCTCTTCGTGTGTCGACGTATGTCTAAACCGGTTAAGTACCTACCCTAAAGCGGTTTAGGCGACCGCGCAACCCCTCCCTGCGACCACCCGCGTCGCAGAATCCCGTCTGGGTCGCACGATCCGGCGGAAATCCTGCGACGCAGGCGTGATCCCGCGACCGACGTCCGCGGTCGCGGCACGGCGGGAAGGAGCGGCGCAGCGGCGAGCACCCGCAATCCCGCCCGCGCGCGGGCACGCGGCGTTAGGGTCGGGACCATGGACATCACCCGGGAGTACGACGTCGTTGTCATCGGTGCCGGAGCGGTCGGCGAGAATGTCGCCGACCGGGCCGTGCAGGGCGGGATGAGGACGGTCATCGTCGAAGCCGAGCTCGTCGGCGGCGAGTGCTCGTATTGGGCGTGCATGCCCTCGAAGGCGCTGCTGCGGAGCGCGTCGGCGCTGCGGGCGGCGCAGGTCGTGGATGGCGCGAAGCAGGCGGTGACCGGAGACCTCGACGTCTCGGCGGCGCTCCGTCGGCGAGACCGCATCACCCACGAGTGGAACGACGACTCGCAGGTGCAGTGGCTCCAGAAGGCGGAGATCGACCTCGTGCGGGGTCACGCGCGCCTCGACGGAGAGAAGCGCGTCGTCGTCACCGACGACGAGGGCATCGACACCATCCTCCTCGCACGGCACGCGGTAGCCGTCTGCACCGGTTCGGCGGCTCTGCTCCCCGACATTCCGGGGCTCCGCGACGTCGAGCCGTGGACGAGTCGCGATGCGACCGCGGTGCAGCATCCTCCCGCATCGCTGACGATCCTCGGGGGCGGCGTCGTGGGAGCCGAGATGGCGACCGCGTTCGCCGGTTTCGGAACGAAGGTGACGCTGGTGGCCCGGTCGGGGCTGCTCGGCGGCACCGAGCCGTTCGCCGGCGAGATGGTCGAGGAGTCGCTTCGCGGGCTCGGGGTGGACGTGCGCAAGAACGTCGAGGTCACCCGCGCGCGTGCCGCCGACGACGGGCTGGCTGTCCTGGAGCTGTCGGACGGATCAGAGGTCGCCGCCGAGCGCGTGCTGGTCGCCACCGGCCGCACCCCGCGCACGACCGACCTGGGATTGGAGAGCATCGACCTGGAGTCCGGCACCTGGCTCGACGTCGACGACACGATGCTCGTGCGCGGCACCGACTGGCTGTACGCCGTCGGCGACGTCAATCACCGCGCCCTGCTCACCCACCAGGGGAAGTACCAGGCGCGTGCCGCCGGCGACGTCATCGCGGCACGCGCGAAGGGCGGCGCGGTCGACGACGCGCCCTGGGGTGTTCACGTCGCGACGGCCGACCACGCCGCGGTGCCGCAGGTGACCTTCACCGACCCCGAGGTCGCGTCGATCGGACTCACCGCCGCCGCCGCGGAGAAGGCGGGCCTGCCCTTGCGGGTCATCGACTACGACCTGTCGTGGGTGGCGGGAGCATCGACGGTGTCCGACGACTATGTCGGCCGCGCGCGGGCGATCATCGACACCGAACGCGAGGTGCTGGTGGGTGCGACCTTCGTGGGGCCCGATGTCGCCGAGCTCCTCCATTCCGCCACGATCGCCGTCGTCGGAGAAGTGCCGCTGTCCCGGCTCTGGCACGCGGTTCCGTCCTACCCGACGGTGAGCGAGGTGTGGCTCCGCTTCCTCGAGGAGTACGGCCGCCCGACCGCGGACTGAGCGCGGCCCTCGACGAAAGGTCGCCGCCCGCCGTGATCGAGGTCGGTGCGGTGTGGTTGACTGCCCCGATGTCGACCGTGACCCTCCGGCCCTGGGCGCCCGAGCACCTTCCCTTGCTCCTCGCCGCCGACGCCGCGGACATGACGCGATTCCTCGGCGGGCCCGAGGGTGAGGACGCCGTCCGGCGTGCCGCTCCGCGGGGTTCGCTGATCACGGTGAGCGCGCTTTCCCGTTCCGCGGCACCGTTCTGCGCACTCGGGTGCGGGCCCTGGATCTCCACACGGCTTAGACGTCGGAAAGGCACGTGCTCGGCTGGGCCACCCGCTCGCCCACGCCGAGCACCCCCATCGCGACGAGCCACCCGCCCTCGCGCGGTGGGTCGCCACGATCGCGGTGGCTCGACGCGTGCGCAACGCCGTGCGTGCCGCGCGCTCAGTGGAAGAAGTGCCGCTCCCCGGTGAAGAACATCGTCACGCCCGCGTCGCGCGCAGCCGCGATGACCTCGTCGTCGCGCACCGACCCGCCGGGCTGCACGATCGCCGAGACGCCGGCGTCGATGAGCACGCGCGGGCCGTCGGCGAAGGGGAAGAAGGCATCGGATGCGGCGACCGAACCGGTCACGCGATCCCCCGCCCGCTCGACGGCGAGACGGCAGGAGTCGACCCGGTTGACCTGCCCCATGCCGATGCCGACGGTGGCGGAGTTCTTCGCCAGCACGATCGCATTCGACTTCACCGCCCGGCACGCCTTCCAGGCGAAGATGAGGTTCGTCATCTCGTCTTCTGCGGGCCGCTCCCCCGACACCAGCTGCCAGTCCTTCGCGACCGACTCGATGTCGTCGGGGAAGCGGTCGGCGTCCTGCAGCAGCAGGCCGCCCGAGACGAGACGGACGTCCATCCGCTCCTGCCGCCAGTCGGCGGGCAGCTGCAGGATGCGCAGATTCTTCTTCAGCCGGAACACCTCCAGCGCCTCCGGCTCGAACTCCGGGGCGACGATCACCTCGGTGAAGATGTCGCGCAGGTTCTCGGCCATCTTGAGCGTGACGGTGCGGTTCGCCGCGATGACGCCGCCGAAGGCCGACACCGGGTCGCACTCGTGCGCGCGCAGGTGCGCGGAGGCGATCGGGTCGAGGGCGTTGGGCGCCGTGACGGCGATGCCGCAGGGGTTGGCGTGCTTGATGATCGCCACCGCGGGCTTGACCATGTCGAACGCCGCGCGCAGCGCGGCGTCGGCGTCGACGTAGTTGTTGTACGACATCTCCTTGCCCTGGAGCTGGGTGGCCTGAGCGATGCCGTGCCCGCCGACGCGGGTGTAGATCGCCGCGCGCTGGTGCGCGTTCTCGCCGTAGCGGAGGGTGGCCAGGCGCTCGGCCTTGATCGTCAGGTGGGCCGGCAGGTCCTCCTCGGCGAGCGTCCCCTCGGCGAACCAGGCCGCCACGGCGGTGTCGTACGACGCGGTGTGAGCGAACGCGCGGGCGGCGAGCTCGCGGCGCTGGGTCAGGGTGGTGCCGCCGCCGCGGACCGCGTCGATGATCGCGGGGTAGGACTCGGGAGAGACGACGATGGCGACGTTGGCGTGATTCTTGGCCGACGCGCGCACCATCGCCGGGCCACCGATGTCGATCTGCTCGACGACCGCGTCGCCCTCGGCGCCGGAGGCGACGGTCTGGACGAACGGGTAGAGATTCACCACGACCAGCTCGAACGCGGCGATGCCCAGTTCGCCCAGCTGACGCTCGTGGTCTTCCAGCCGCAGATCGGCGAGGAGGCCCGCGTGCACGGCGGGGTGCAGGGTCTTCACGCGCCCATCGAGCGACTCGGGAAAGCCGGTGACCGCCGAGACGTCCGTCACCGGGAAGCCGGCGTCGCGGATCGTCGCCGCCGTCGACCCGGTCGAGACGACCTCCACACCGGACGCGGCGAGGGCCTCGGCCAGCGGCAGCAGATCGGTCTTGTCACTCACCGACACCAGTGCGCGGCGGATCGGCACGACATCTCGGTCGCGGTACAGGGACGGATCGTGACTCGGGCCGGCCATGGGTCTCCTTCTCGAGGCGTGCGGGGATGGGTTGCGAGGGGGGTCAGACGGGAGCGGATGTCGGTGACGCCGGCGTCGCGGGAACCGCGGCGCGAGCGAGGTCGAGGCTCACCGGTCGCGATCCGGCGGACCACGTCGATCATCAGGCGGCGCTCGACGGGCTTGATGCGCTCGTGGAGGCGGTGCTCGTCGTCATCCGAGAGGATCGGCACGCGCTCCTGAGCGAGGATCGGCCCGGTGTCGACACCGCTGTCGACGAGGATGACGCTGGCGCCGGACTGGGTCGCCCCGGCGGCGAGCGCATCTCGCACCGCATGTGCTCCCGGGAACTCGGGAAGGTACGCGGGGTGGGTGTTGATGATGCGGGGGCTCCACGCCTGGACGAACGCGGCGGGCAGGAGCCGCATGAGTCCGCTCAGCACGATGAGATCGGGGTTCCAGACGCGCAGCTGGGCGTCGAGTTCGGCTCCCCACGCCTCGCGCTCGGCGGCGCCGCGCCACGGCACGAGCAGGGTCGGCACACCGAAGGTCTCGGCGTGGGCGAAGCCGTCGGCCTGGCGGTCGGCGCCGACGGCGATGATGCGCGCCGGATAGTCGGATTCGGCCGCGGCCTCCAGCAGCGCCCGGAGATTGGACCCCGCGCCCGAGATGAGGACCGCGACGGTGAGCACCGGCTCAGTCTAGCGGCGACCCTTCGCCGCGCCGGGGGTGCGGGAAGAGAGGCTGGGTGTCGGTCCGATCGGGATCGTCGGCGGGCTCGACGCGCCCTGCATCGTCCCGGTCAGCCGTGCCGTCCACGGGCGCCGTGTCGTGCACCCGAGACGTGTCCGCCGTGGCATCCCCTGTCAGGGGCCTGGGCTCGTCCGACGGCTCCGGCTGCCAGACCCGCCACCCGTCGACATCTGCGTCGTTTCCGCTCCCCCGCCCGGACGGCAGCGCCAGCAGGATCGCCGCCCCGATGAGCACCTCGACGCCGACGGCGAGCCCGACCGCTGCGGGCGACGGTCCGACCTGCGCGAGTGCCCCCGGCCCGATGGATCCTCCGGCGAGCTGAGCGAGGAGCGCCGCGGCACCGCCCGAGAGCGCGGCGATCGCGCCGGCGACGGTGGCGCGCAGGCCCCACCCGTCGGCGATCGCACGCGGATGGTCGGCGATCAGGCGCGAGCGCACCATCCATCCGGCGAGCGCGCCGAGCGCGACCGGAACGAGCGCGAGGAGGAGGAGCCACGACGTCGTCGATTCGGGGATGACGCCGAGAAGGGGTACCGGAGGGAGAACCCCCACCTGCGTGCCGGCCGGAGCGACCGTGGTCGCCGCACCGACGGCGAAGCCCGGCCCGGCGATGAACGAGGCCGCCCAGACGACCAGGGTCGGCAGGTACGCGAGCTGGCTGAGGGCGATCACGCTCGCGCCGAGCACGTCGGCGTTGCCGGCCTGAGACAGCGCGACCACCTGCGGCCCACGGGCGATGAGCGCCACGGTGAGCAGCACCGCGCCCGCCCCGACGAATCCGGTGACGACGATCCCCACGCCGCGGGTCGTCTCCGACACCGCCGCGAGGCCCGACTCGCCGATGCGGCTCTCCAGCGCGTCGCGGCCGCGGGCGATCAACCCGACATCGGCCTCCCGCCACTCCGTGACGACGGCGGCGAGGGTGGCAGGAATGGCGAAGACGAGTGCCGGAAGGACGATCGCGAGCCCCGGCGGCGCCGCCGCGAGCGGATTGGCTCCGGTGAGCGCGACGCCGGCGGCGAGCGCCGTGAAGGCGACGATCCCGCCGATGAGTCCGCTCTCCCACGCCTCCGACCGCGAGGCCCGCACGCCCGTGCGCGCGGCGAGGCCCGCGGCGAGGGCGGCGAGGGCCAGTGGTGCGAGCGAGAGGGAGAAGGATGCCGCGGCTTCATCGATTCCGGCGGCGGTGAGGTAGATCGGCGGGAGCGTGATGTCCAGCGGCACGAGATGACCGAGCTGCCATACGGACGCGGTCGCGGCCCACAGCGCCGACCAGTCGGCGTCGGTGCCGAACCCGAACACCCACAGGAGCGTCGCTGGGGCAAGGATCAGCGCAAGGCCGACCGCCGCCGCGATTGCGGCGTCGACGGCGGCGAGAAGAGCGACCACGAAGCGTTGCATGCCTCAACGACCCTACCGATCGGTGTCGCCCGAACCCGCTAACGTCGAGGGGGAGGTCTCAGTGAGCAACACATCTGACGCGCCGACGATCGGCGACCCGACATCGAGCCGGCACGACGACGGCACCCCTGAGAGCCGGCTCGACCGGTTCTTCGAGATCACCAAGCGGGGCTCCTCTGTCGCCGCCGAGGTGCGTGGCGGGGTGGTCACGTTCGTGACGATGGCCTACATCGTCATCCTGAACCCGATCATCCTCTCCAGTGGTGTCGATGTCGACGGCAACAGCCTCGACTTCGCTCAGCTCTCCGCGGTGACGGGACTGACCGCGGGCGTGATGACGATCCTGTTCGGCCTCGTCGCCCGGCTGCCCTTCGGGTTCGCCGCAGGACTCGGCATCAACTCGTTCCTCGCCGTGTCGGTGGTCGGTGAGGTGACGTGGCCCGAGGCGATGGGCCTGGTGGTCATCAACGGCCTCATCATCGTGCTCCTGGCAGCGACCGGCCTTCGCCGCATGATCTTCGACGCCGTGCCCCTGCAGCTGAAGCTCGCCATCACGGTCGGAATCGGCCTTTTCATCGCCTTCATCGGGTTCGTCAACGCCGGGTTCGTCACTGCGACCGGTGTCGGCTCACCCCCCGTCGGGCTCGGAGTGGAGGGCTCGATCGGCACCGTGCCGACGCTGGTGTTCGTCTTCACGCTGCTGCTCACCGGCATCCTCATGGCGCGGCGGGTGCGGGGCGGCATCCTCATCGGACTGGTCAGCGGCACCGTCGTCGCGGTCATCGTCGAGGCGGTGTGGAACCTCGGCTCCGCCGTCGACGCTCCAGGTGGGTGGGGGCTGTCGGTGCCCGAGCTCCCCGCGCAGTGGGTCAGTCTGCCCGACCTCGCGCTCGTCGGGCAGGTCGACCTCTTCGGCGCGTTCGCCCGCATCGGCGTCCTCGCCGCCCTCATGCTCGTCTTCACCCTGGTCTTCACGAACTTCTTCGACGCCATGGGCACCCTGACGGGTCTGGCGAAGGAGGCGGGCCTGTCCGACGCGCAGGGGAACTTCCCGCGGCTGCGCTCGTCGCTGATCGTCGAGGGAGTCGGCGCGGTCGCCGGCGGGTACACCTCCGGGTCGTCCAACACCGTCTTCATCGAGTCCGGCGCCGGCATCGGCGAGGGAGCCCGCACGGGGCTGGCGAACCTGGTCACCGGTGGGCTCTTCCTCATCGCCATGTTCTTCACCCCGCTCGTGTCGATCGTGCCGACCGAGGTGGCCGCGGCGGCGCTGGTGATCGTCGGCGCACTGATGATGTCGCAGATCCGGGCGATCGACTTCAGTGACTTCTCGGTGCTCCTCCCGGTCTTCCTCGCCGTGACGGTGATGCCCCTGACCTACTCGATCGCCAACGGCATCGGCGCGGGCTTCGTCTCCTGGGTGATCGTGCGGGTCTGCGCCGGGAAGGCGCGGGAGATCAGCCCCCTGCTGTGGATCGTCTCAGCGGGGTTCGTCGTCTACTTCGCCCGCGGACCGATCGAGGCCGTCCTGGGCGCCTGACGTCCCCGAGAGGGCAGCAGGCCGGCGCTGCCGGTCAGCGCCCCGAGGTCCAGGCCCCCGACGCCGGCATGTCGCCCTCGAAGATCTGCGTCACCGTCACCAGCGAGAAGCCTCGGTCGAGCAGCCCGTCGTACGTGGCGGCCGCAGCTGCCGCGGTGCCGGGGTGGATGTCGTGCATCAGCACGATGGAGCCTGGGCGAGGGGCGTCGACCGCCCGCGCGATGAGCGTGTCGATCTCGGGTCGCTGATAGTCGAACGTGTCGACGTCCCAGAGGATCGCCGGAAGGCCCGCGATGCGCAGGACGTTCTGGTCGTACTCGCCGTACGGGGGGCGGAAGCTCGTCGGGCGCGTTCCCACGACGCTCTGGATCGCCGCGCTGGTGTCGCGCAGCTGCGCGGCGACCTGCTCGTCGGTGAGGGACGGCAGGCTCGGGTGGTTCCAGGTGTGGTTGGCGATCTCGTGACCCTCGTCGCGCATGCGGCGCAGTGCGTCGGCGTAGGGCCGGGAAAGCTGTCCGAGCACGTAGAACGTCGCCGCCGCATCGCGTGCCTTCAACTCGTCGAGGATTCCGGCGGTGTACGGCGACGGGCCGTCGTCATAGGTCAGCGCGACGCACGGCACGAGCTCGCAGTCGATCGTCTCGGCCCCGGCGGGGATGGTCGCCGGGGCTTCATAGGGCAGAGCGGATGCCACAGCGCCGGCCAGACCCGCCCCGAACGGCGTGAGATACGGCGTCGCCACGTCGAGAGGCACGGAGACCGCCATCGGCTCGGTCGTTGCGGCGATGCCGAGTGCCTGCAGCTCGGGCGGGCTGAATCCGGCCGGCACCTCGACGACAACGGTGCCTGCGGCGGGGACAGAGCGAGCGAGGGCCGCGCCGATGACGGCGAGCCCGGCCTCGTCGGGAGGCTGGACGGGAGCGAGGCTCAGGGCGCCCGCGTCGCGTCGGAGGGCTTCGACGATGTCGCCCCACAGTGCGGGACCCGCCTCGAGGGTCCAGAGCGCGTCGGCCGAAACGGTCTCGCCGGTGCGGAGGTCGGTGTAGAGGGTGGCCGAGGTGTCCGCGCTGATCGCCGTGCCGTCGCCCGAGACCGTGCGCACCCGCATCCCGAGGTACGGTCCGGCGGCGACGACGATGTCGCACGCCACCGCGGTGCCTGAGCCGTTCGCGGGTCCGAGACGCGGGTCGGCGAGCAGGTCGGCGGCGGGGAGGCGGGTGGATTCGGCGACGCACCTTCGGTCGCCGAGTCCCGCGCCGCGCGCCTGCACCTGGGGTGTGTACGCGACTCCGGTCGCCGCTTCGCGGCCCCCGATCGCCTCCCGCACCGCGCCGATGACGCGGTCGCCCAGGGGCGTCTGCCCGGGGAGCAGAGCGACGCGGGCCTGAATCCCCACCTCGTCGTTGCGGATCCGCACCGGGCGAAGCGCCGGCACTGCCGCCGGGTCGATGGCCGCGGGGAACTCACCCACCGCCACTCGGGCGGCGGGGAAAGCGGCGGGCCGCCACGCCGCATCCGTCGCCGGTGCGCACGCGGCCAGCGCGAGCGCGCCGATCAGGACGACGGGGAGCGCGCCGCGGCCCCGTGAGCCCCGCGACCTCGGGCGCCGCTTCGGGTGCCGACTCACGACGGGACCCGCACGGTGTCGAGCACCTCGGCGATCGCGTAGCGGTAGTCGTCGATGCTCCCGTCGGCGACCCGCGCGACGATTCCCGCGCTGACCGGACCGCGCTCGTCTCCGACGGCCGCCAGGACGACGCCGCCGTCGTCGCCCGCGACTTCGGTGTGCTGGGTGCGCGAGCCCGAGGACAGGGTCTCGGTCACGGGCACGGCGCCCTGCGCGTCGCTTCCGCGGACGAGGTCCGCATACGCGGTGTCGAAGCCCCCGCCCAGCTCGGTGACCGCGATCTCGAGTCGCCCGTCGGGACTGGTGAGGGTCAATTCGTCATCGTCGAAGGGCGGGCGCCGGACGATCCAGCCCGCGGGCGCCGTGAGAGTCACCGAGGCGTCGGCGATCGTGACCTCGGTCGGCGTCTCGTACACCGTGGCGCCGAGGTTCGCCAGGCTCGGCGGAAGGGCGACCGCCACCGCGAGACCGATCCCCGCCGCCGCGCCCAGGGCGCCCACGCACGCCAGCACGAGGGCGGTCTCCGACTTCACGGCCCGATCGTAGACCGGCGACCGGGCGCGACCACGGCGCGGCGCGGCATCCTCCGGGGATTTCTCGGGCTACTCCGACGGGTCGAACGGTTCCAGGACGAAGACCGCGATGGTGCGGTCGGTCTTCTTCTGATACTCGTTGTAGTCGGGCCACACCTCGGCCGAGCGGTTCCACCATTCGGTGTACTCGTCGCCCGAGAGCTCGCGCGCCCGATAGTCGCGCTTGACCGCGCCATCCTGCAGTTCGACGTGCGCGTGCGCGCGCATGTTCGCAGCCCATGCGGGTTCGTCGGGTGCGCCGCCCTTCGAGGCGACGACTGCGTAGCGCCCCTCGTGCTCGACGCGCATCAGCGCCGTCTTGCGCAGGCCCCCGCTCTTCGCGCCGACCGTGGTCAGCACGATGATCGGCACGCCGCGCAGGAGGTTGGCTTCGGTTCCGCCCGACGCCTCGTACTGCTCGGCCTGCTCACGCGCCCACTGCGACGTGCTCGGCTTGTACTCGCCCTTCAGCGGCATCCGGCTCAGAGCCCCTCGACGATGTCGCGCATGAGGGCGGCGGTCTCGGACGGGGTCTTCCCGACCTTGACCCCGGCGGCCTCGAGCGCTTCCTTCTTCGCCTGGGCGGTGCCCGCCGAGCCCGACACGATCGCGCCGGCGTGGCCCATGGTCTTGCCCTCGGGAGCGGTGAAGCCGGCGACGTAGCCGACGACGGGCTTTGTGACGTTCGCCTTGATGAAGTCGGCCGCGCGCTCTTCGGCGTCGCCGCCGATCTCGCCGATCATGACGATGGCCTTGGTCTCGGGGTCGGCCTCGAACGCGGCGAGCGCGTCGATGTGGGTGGTGCCGATGATCGGGTCGCCGCCGATGCCGATGGCGGTGGAGAAGCCGATGTCGCGCAGCTCGAACATCATCTGGTAGGTCAAGGTGCCCGACTTCGACACCAGCCCGATGGGGCCCTTGCCGGTGATGTTGGCCGGGGTGATGCCGACGAGCGCCTCATCGGGGGTGATGATGCCGGGGCAGTTCGGTCCGATGATGCGAGTGGTGTTGCCCTTCGAGGTGGCGTAGGCCCAGGCCTCGGCCGAGTCGCCCACGGGCACGCCCTCGGTGATGACGACCAGAAGCGGGATCTCGGCGTCGATGGCCTCGATCATCGCGGCCTTGGTGAACGCGGCCGGAACGAATGCGATGGAGACATCCGCACCGGTCTTCTCGATGGCCTCGGCCACCGACCCGAAGACGGGAAGCTCGACGTCGGCGCCGTCCTTGTCCTTATGCAGCACGGTGGTGCCCGCCTTGCGGGCGTTGACACCACCCACGACGTTGGTGCCCGCCTTCAGCATGAGAGCGGTGTGCTTGGTGCCTTCGCCGCCGGTGATGCCCTGGACGATGACCTTGGAGTCCTTGGTGAGGAAGATCGACATGTGTTGTTCCTTATCCGGATGCTGCGGGTCAGGCGTTCGCGAGTTCGGCGGCCTTGTCGGCGCCCTCGTCCATGGTCGAGGCGAGCGTCACCAGGGGGTGGTTCGCCTCCTGCAGGATGCGGCGGCCCTCCTCGACGCGGTTGCCGTCGATGCGGACGACCAGGGGCTTCGTGGCTGTCGAGCCGAGTTCGGCGAGGGCGCCGACGATGCCCTTGGCGACCGCGTCGCAGGCGGTGATTCCGCCGAAGACGTTGACGAACACGCTCTTGACCTGCGGGTCGCCCAGGATGACATCAAGGCCCGCGGCCATGACCTCGGCCGATGCGCCGCCGCCGATGTCGAGGAAGTTCGCCGGCTTCACGCCGCCGTGGTTCTCGCCGGCGTAGGCGACGACGTCGAGGGTCGACATGACCAGGCCCGCGCCGTTGCCGATGACACCGACCTCGCCGTCGAGCTTGACGTAGTTGAGGTCGTTCTCCTTGGCCTTGGCCTCGAGCGGGTCTGCGGCGTCCTTGTCTTCCAGTCGCGCGTGGCCGGGGTGACGGAACTCGGCGTTCTCGTCGAGCGTGACCTTGCCGTCGAGGGCGATGACCTCGCCCTCCTCGGTGAGGACCAGCGGGTTGACCTCGACGAGAGTGGCATCCTCGCCCTTGTAGACGTCGTAGAGCCTGACGAAGACATCCGCGACCTGCTCGACGAGGTCATCGGGGAAGTTCGCGGCGCGGGCGATCTCGACGGCCTTGGCGTGGTCGATGCCGGTGAGCGGATCGACCTCGATGCGGGCGAGCGCCTCGGGCTTCTCGACGGCGAGCTGCTCGATCTCCATGCCGCCCTCGACGCTGCAGAGGGAGAGGTACGAGCGGTTGGCACGGTCGAGCAGCACGGAGAAGTAGAACTCCTGGGCGATGCGGGCTCCGGCCGCGATCATCACGCGCTTGACGATGTGACCCTTGATGTCGAGGCCGAGGATGGCCTCGGCGGCCTCGTAGGCCTCTTCGGGGGTCTTGGCGACCTTCACGCCGCCTGCCTTGCCGCGACCTCCGGTCTTGACCTGCGCCTTGACGACGACCACGCCCCCGAGCTTCTCGGCGGCGGCCTTCGCCTCCTCGGGGGTGTCGGCGACGATGCCGGCGAGAACCGGCACCTCGTACTTCTCGAACAGATCGCGGGCCTGGTACTCGTAGAGATCCACAGAGAGTCCTTCGCTGGGCGAACGGTGGTGTGTGGGCCGAAGAAATCTCGATATCGAGATATCGGCCAGTCCCCTACCCTACTACCGGCGACGGACCGCCTCATCCCGGTTGTCTCGATGCCGGGCCTCTTTCCCTGGCCCGCCGGCCCGCGCTCACCTGTCGCGAAATGCGTGCCCGACCCGCACAATGCGCCAGCCGAACCCGCGCGACAGCGTTCGCCTGACGCGAAGGGCTACGCAGACCGGCAGATCGCGCCAGCTGGCGCGAGAGGCGCGCAGTGCCGACCGCCCTCAGATCCACCCGCGCTCGCGCGCGAGGATCGCTGCCTGCTGACGCGTCGCGAGGCCGAGCTTCCCGAGCACGGCCGAGACGTGGTTGCGCACGGTCCCGGGTGAGAGGTGCAGTGTCGCCGCGATCTCGGCGATCGTCTCACCGCGTGATCCCGCACGCAGCACGTCGAGCTCGCGGTCGGTGAGGGGGCTCCGCTCGTCGGTGAGGGCGTCGGCGGCGATCTCGGGGTCGACGTAGCGCCGCCCGGCGGCGACGTCGCGGATCACCGCGGCGACATCCTGCGCCCGCCGCGACTTGGGCAAGAACCCGTCGACCCCCGCGCTGAGCGCCCGGCGCAGCACCCCCGGTCGCGCGTGCCGCGTCACCACCACGCACTTCGACCCCGCCTGACGACGGATGCGCGCGGCCGCATCGACGCCGTCGAGGCCCGGCATCTCCAGATCGAGCAGGCACACGGTGGGGCGAAGACGCACCGCCTCGGCGACGGCCTCCTCTCCGTCGCGGCACTCGGCGACGACCTCGAAATCGTCCTCGAGCCGCAGCAGCGCCGCGAGCGCCGAGCGGATCATGTCCTCGTCGTCGGCGATGAGGATGCGGATCATGACAGACCCCCGACGGATGCGGCGGGCACGGTGACCTCGAGGGTGAAGCGCTCGTGCGCCGCATCCCACCGCGCTGCCCCTCCGACCGAGCCCACCCGCTCGGCGATGCCCGGCAGCCCCGATCCGGCAGGTGCCGCGTGCGAGGGCGCCGTCAGGACCGGTAGGTCGTTGCTGATGTCGAGCCGCCACACCTGGCCGACCCCTTCCGTTTCGAGGGCGAGACGCACCTGCACCCACGCGCCACCGCCGTGCTTGAGGATGTTCGTCGTCGACTCCCGCACCACCGGACCCAGGATGTCGGCGGGCGCGGCGTCGGCACGCGGGTCGACGTCGAGCTCGACGCGGAGGCCAGCCGCCCGGAGCAGATCGGCGGCGTTGGCGAGCTCGTCGGGCAGCGGAACGCCGCGGAACCGCGCGGCGAGCGCGCGCGTGCCCGAGCGGGCCTCGTCGACCGACGCCCGGGCCAGCCGCACCTGCTCGGCGGCGGCGTCGGGATTGCGCGGCAGCATCCGCTCCGCCAGCTCCAGCTGCAGGGCGATCACCTGCAGGTGGTGCCCCTGCAGGTCGTGCAGATCACCCGCGAGCCGCAGCCGCTCCTGGGCGGCCGCGAGCCGTGCCTCGGCGGCGCGGGCCTCATCGAGGGCGAGGACGATGTCCCACCACCACAGGCACACCACCGCGGTGGGCGGCAGCAGCACGGAGAACAGGTTGTAGACGAAATCGACCTGACCGGTCAGCGCCCGACCCGTCGCGACCGGCTCGACGATCCAGATCGCAACGAGCACGACGGTGACCGCCGTGACCAGACGAAGCCGTACACCGGGCCGCCAGCGCAGCAGCAGCACCGCCAGTGCGACGAGCGCCGCGGCCTCGAGCACCGACACGGCGATCGCCCCGACCACCGCTGCGGCGCCGGATGCGGCGACGAGCGACCAGAGCACGGTGGCGGAGAACCGCTCCTCGTCGTCGGAATCGCCCAGTCGTCGTCGCCGGCCGTACCGTGCCAGCAGGGGCACGCTCGAGGCGAGCGACACCGCCGAGGCGGCCAGGTAGACCGCGACCTCGAGGGCCACGCCGCCGGTGAGCGTCGGCACGAGCCAGAAGAACAGCGTCACGGCCTGGAACATCATCACCGACCCGGCGGTGTACCACCAGGTCGCCGTCACCCCGCGCGAGAGGGCTCGCGCGGCCGGCTGCGGCGCGGATGCGACGGTCGGACGGGATGCGTCGGTCACACCGCCACAGTACGACCATGACTTTTGTCACCCCTCGCGCCCAGCATCCTCCCGGGAGCAGGTGACGCTCCGGCACTGCCGCCGCGGGCTCGGACCGCGTGAGATGGAATCACCGTCCGACAGACGGCTCCGTCCGATCCGCAGGGAGACACCGTGAACCCCATCGCCGACCTCGTTCTCGGCTTCCAGAATCTCGTCGCTCAGATGCCCGAGCTTCTCCGGCCGCTCATCGTCGCCCTCGCCGGCGCCGTGCCCTTCATCGAGGGCGAGGGGGCCGCGGCGATCGGCATCATCGGCGGCATCCATCCGGTGGTCGCCGGCATCGCCGGATTCGCCGGGAACTTCCTCTGCGTCGCCGTGGTCGTCTTCGCCGGCGCCCGGGTCCGCACCGCAGTGACGACTCGCGGGGGGCGGGAAGCACCGGAGCAGTCGCCGCGTCGCCAGAAGGTCATGCGCGCCTACGAGCGCTACGGAACCCCCGGCGTGAGCCTCCTCGGCCCGCTGCTGGTGCCGACGCAGTTCACCGCCGCGGCGCTGGTGTCCACCGGCGTCGCCCCCGGCCGGGTGCTGTTCTGGCAGGCCGTCGCGATCGCCCTGTGGACCACCCTCATCACGCTCATCATCACGGGTGTGATCACGTTCGTCGGCTGAGTGGGGGCTCGCCGACCCTGACGCCCCGCCACGCGAGAGGCTCTGCTGCCCCGCTACGCGACCGACGAGGTCGCGGGCGGGGCGTCGGGTTTCCGGGCGGTCTTCACGACGTGCGCCTGCTGCGCGGTCTTCGCCTTTTGGAGAGTCACCTTCCACCCGGGTCGGTCGATGCGGGCGAGCTGCAGGATGTCTGCGACCACCTCGAGGGCCGCCGGGGCCGCCCGCGTCCGGCCTCGTCCGTGGCAGGAGGTGACGTAGCGGATACGCCCGAGCGAACGCGGTGCTTTGCCCACCGCCGGCGCGGGCCCGATGGACACGGGGCTGATCGACGCGGGAGTGTCGGAGAGGCGCCGCGCCCCGTCATCCGTCCTCGGATCCGACGACGACGACGGCGGCGGCAGCAGGTACGACGCCGCGCGCCCGCGCGACGGGGTGGGTCCGGGGCGATAGACGGAGTCGGCGTCGCGCGCGCCGGTGGCGAGGATCACCTGATCGGCGAAGAGCGGACCATGCTCGGTGTCGAGCCGGCACGGGCTGGCCGAGGTCACGGCATGCACCACGGTGCCGGTGTGCAGCGCCGCGCCGGCGGCCACGAGCGCCGCGGCGAGCGCGGTCTCCTCGTTCGCATCGCGGCTCCCACCGGGACGGACCGGACCGATCACCCCCGCTTCGACCAGGGCCACCCGGCGACCGGACTGTGTGAGCAGGAGGGTCGCGACGAGCCCCGTGAGCGAGGCCCCGACCACCACGACGTCGTAGCGCTCACCGCGCGGAAGCGCCTGACCGGTGGTGTTCACCGCCGCGGCGAAGAGGGACATGAATACAGTGAAGGACCATGAACCGAACGGGGCCATGCCCTTGACAAATGCGTGAGGAGTCGTCCTCGATCACGTTGTCGCACCGGCTCCACGCGGCCCGCGAGAGCCCGCCGCTAAGCTCGGACCGTGAGCGACGCCGATCCTGCGTTCGTCGGCCGCACCGGTGTCGTGGCGGCCGCGGTCGAGCTGTTCCACACGCAGGGGTTCGACCAGACCTCGGTCGATCAGATCGCGCGGGCGGCGGGGATGTCGCGCTCGACGTTCTTCCGCCAGTACGGCGGCAAGGAAGACGTGGTCTTCGCCGACCACGAGGGCCTGCTCGAAGAACTCCGGGCTTTTCTCGCGCAACCGCATGACGATCCGTGGGCGGCCGTATGCGACGCATCCGTGCAGGTGTATCAGCATTTCGCGGCCGACCCCGAGCTCGCCCGGCGACGCTATGCCGTGGTGCGGCAGATCCCGGCGCTGCGCGACCGCGAGATCGTGACCGTCTTCCGTTACGAGCGCCTCTTCGACGAGTACCTCCGTCAGGCGCTGCCGGGACTCGATCCCCTCGACGCGGTGGGGTTCTCGGCGCTCGTCACCGCGGTGCACAACCACGTGCTGAGGCGGCTGATCCGCGGTCCGAGACGCGTGCCGGTGTCGGTTCTCACGCGCGCGCTGGATGACGCACGCCGGCGTTTCGGAGTGCTGCCCGAGGAGTCGGCACCGGCCCCGGACGACCTCGTGGTCGCGGTGTTCCCGCGCCGCACGCCCAGCGCCGAAGTGGCGCGTCGCCTGCGCGACGCGCTGTCGGAGTAGCGCTCAGGCGAACGCGCTCACACCCGTGATGTCGCGACCGAGGAGGAGCGCCTGGATCGACTCGGTGCCCTCGTAGGTGTGGATGGCCTCGATGTCGGCCATGTGCTGCATCACGCCGTACTCCAGGAGGATCCCGTTGCCGCCCAGGAGATCGCGCGCGGTGGCGGCGATCCGGCGGGCGGTGCGGGTGTTGTGGTACTTCGCCAGCGACGCCTGCGTCGGCCGCAGACCCCCGGATGCCTCGAGGTCGGCGAGGTGACGGCAGTACAGCTGCATGGCGGTGGCTCCGAGAGCATCTGGGTGAGACGCTCCTGCACCATCTGGAATGCCGCGAGGCGCTTGCCGAACTGCTCGCGCTGCTGGGAGTACTGCAGTGCCGCCTCGTAGCAGGCGGTCGCGTGACCGAGCGCCGACCAGGCGACCCCCGACCGGGTGGCGTAGAGCACCGTCGAGGCGTCCTTGAAGCTGCGGCTGCCCGGCAGCACCGCGTCGGCGGCAAGCCGGACGCCCCGCAGGGCGATGTGCGCCTGATGGATGCCGCGCAGCGACGCCTTCCCGGTGATGGGCTCGCCGTGGTACCCCTCGGTCTCCTGCGGCACGAGGAAGCACCGCACCTTGCCGTGGTCATCGGCGCCGGGCGACTCGACGCGGGCCCAGACGAAGGTGACCCCGCCGGAGGCGCCGTTGCCGATCCACTTCTTGGCGCCGTCGATGATCCACCCGCCGTCGGCGGCGCGCGTCGCGCGGGTCTCGAGCGAGACCGAATCGGAGCCGTGGTCGGGCTCGGTCAGGGCGAACGAGCCGAGCACCTCCCCGCGGGCGATCGGCTGCAGGTACTGCGCCTTCTGCGCATCGCTGCCGAACAGCGCCAGGGTGCGCAGGGCCAGGCCGCCCTGAACCGCGAGCACGGTGCCGAGCGATCCGTCGCCGCGCGAGATCTCCATGTTGACCAGTCCCGCGGCCAGTGGCGAGAGGGCGGTCAGACCGTCATGCTCGATGCCGTCGACGAAGAGGTCGAGCTCGCCCATACGCCGCACGATCGATATGTCGTACTCACCGGCATCCCACTGCGCTGCCGACCGGTCGCCGTACTCCGAGATCAGCACGCGCGCGCGGGACCACGCGTCGCGCTCCGCGCCGCCGATGTCGGCGAAGACGCCGTAGTAGTCCGTGTCGAGGGGATCGGTCACCCGGTACGTGCCGGCGCGGTCGCCGGGGAGGGCGATACCCGCGGTGGCGTGGTCGGTGCTGTCGGTCGCGGTGGGGATCGGCGCGGACGTCATGAGATCCAGTTTCGCACGCGGTGACACTGAGTTTCAATGGTCGCGGTTGTCTTCACTCCGGACGATCCTGAGCCGCACAACGGCGGGAGGTGTGTGCTCGCGTCGCCGGCCCCTAAGCCCCCGCGACGTGCCGCGCAACCACCCGGACGCGCGAGATCTCCGGCCGTATGGTTCAGCCATGGGACTTTTCCGTCGCACCCCGCGCCGCCACGACTTCGACACCGGAGCGCACGGCTCGGCCGCTGATGCCGGGTCGTCCGCGGCCAAGGCGCCTGTGGCCCTCGGACTCTGGGCCGATGGGCTCGGGAAGGTGGCGACCCGATCGCTGCAGATCCTCATCGTCATCGGGATCGCCGCACTCGCCGTCATCGGATTGCAGCAGGTGTCGGTCGTCTGGATCCCCGTGATCATCGCCCTCATCTTCGCCTGCGCTTTCGCTCCGCTGATGTCGTGGCTGCGCCGTCACGGCGTGCCGTCCGTCGTCGCGACCCTCATCACGATGCTCGCCGTCGTCATCGTGCTCGGGCTCGCCGGATGGCTCATCGTCTGGGCGGTGCGCAACCAGTGGGACGACCTCTACTCGCAGGCGGAGGCCGGATTCCAGCAGCTCGTCGCCTGGATCAACACCCTGCCCTTCGCCCCCACGGACAATCAGATCCAGGAGTGGAGCGACCAGGTCATCGATTTCGTCACCAGCGCCCAGTTCGGCAGCGGCGCCCTCGCCGGAGTCAGCGTGCTGGCGAACTTCGTCACGGGGCTGATCCTCATGATCGTGGTGCTGTTCTTCTTCCTGAAGGACGGTCCGTGGCTCTGGCAGTTCGTCCTGCGTCCCTTCCGCGGTGAGAGCGAGGCGCGGGCGCGTCGCATCGGCGACAAGACGGTGGTGACGCTCGGCTCGTACGTGCGCGGAACGGCGGCGGTCGCCTTCGTCGACGCGGTCGGGATCGGCATCGGCCTCGTCATCCTGCAGGTGCCGCTCGCGCTGCCGCTGGCGGTCCTGGTGTTCCTGCTGGCGTTCATCCCGATCGTCGGGGCGACCGTGGCCGGCATCCTCGCAGCCCTCGTCGCCCTCGTCGCGAACGGCTGGGTCAACGCCCTCTTCGTCGTGGGAGTGGTCGTGCTCGTGAACCAGCTCGAGGGCAACTTCCTGCAGCCGGTGCTCATGGGGCGCACGCTCAAGCTCCACGCCTTCGTCATCCTCATCGCGTTGACCGTCGGCACCGTCCTCGGCGGCATTCTCGGAGCCGTGCTCGCCGTGCCGATCACCGCGGTGGTCTGGGGAATCATCAAGGTCTGGAACGGGCCGAACGAGCCGGCCCGCTGGGCGCAGAAGAAGGCCGCCGAACCGGCGGCGTAGCGCGCGTGGGCGCGCGCCGCGCGCCTCAGAGCCCGGGCAGGATGTCGGAGAGGGTGAAGCTCGCCGGCACCTCCAGCTGCGCGAACGTGCACGAGCGCGGGTCGCGGTCGGGACGCCAGCGACGGAACGACGGGATGTGCCGGAACCGCTCGCCTTCCATGTGGTCGTACGCGACCTCGACGACGAGTTCGGGCCGAAGCGGCACGAACGAGAGGTCTTTCCCCGCGTTCCAGCGGCTGCCGGCACCCGCGAGCTGCGTGCCGTCGGCCGTGTGCTCGGCCCAGCCTCCCCAGGGGTGCGCCTTGAGGTCGACGTCGCGGTAGGGGGCGAGGTCGTCGAGCAGGGTCTTGCGCCGGGCCATGGGGAAGGATGCCGTCACGCCGACGTGATGCAGAGTGCCGTCGTCGCCGTACAGACCCAGGAGCAGCGAGCCGACGATCGGTCCCGACTTGTGCCAGCGGAATCCCGCGACCACGCAGTCCGCGGTGCGCTCGTGCTTGATCTTGAACATCGTGCGCTTGTTGGGCTGGTACGTGCCGTCGAGAGGTTTGGCGATCACCCCGTCGAGGCCTGCTCCCTCGAAGGTCTCGAACCACTCCTGGGCGACGGCGGGGTCGCCCGTCGCAGGGGTGACGTAGACCGGCGGCTCGACGCGGGAGAGCGCCTCGACGAGAAGCTCCCGCCGCTCGGAGAACGGGCGGCCGGTGAGGTCGTCGTCGTCGAGGGCGAGCAGGTCGAAGGCGATGAACGACGCCGGCGTCTGGGTGGCGAGCAGATTCACGCGGCTCACGGCGGGGTGGATGCGCTGCTGCAGGGCCTCGAAGTCGAGACCGCCGTCGGTCGCGACGACGATTTCACCGTCGACGACGCAGCGCTCGGGCAGCTGGGCGCGCAGCGCCTCGACGAGCTCGGGAAAGTACCGCGTCATCGGCCGTTCGTTGCGGCTGCCGAGTTCGACCTCGTCACCGTCGCGGAACACGATCGTGCGGAATCCGTCCCACTTCGGCTCGACGTGCCCGAGGTCGGGGATCGCCGAGACCGACTTCGCGAGCATCGGCGCGACCGGGGGCATGACAGGGAGGTCCATCGCCTCAGTCTCGCGTGCGCGTCGGTGTCGCGCCATCCCGCCGCGCGCTCCCCCTCACGCGTCGCGCGACCCGACGCTGCCGACACACGAACGGTGGAAAGGGATGCCGCGCCGCTCGCTGGGCACAAGACGCGCCCGGCAGCAACCGTTCGTGACAGGCGAACCCCGACGGGACGCCCGTCAGGACCCGCCTGCCGCTGCGGCCGACCGCTCGAGCGCCCATGCGACGTCGCGCGCGGCGCCGCGGGCGCGCGCGAGATCCCACGCCCCGCCGAGCGACGCCGCGGCACGCGCGCGGAACGGCTCGGCGTACGACCCGTCCGACGCGACGGGGTGGAACCCGAAGCGCGGCCCGAGCGCGTCGACGAGCCCGAAGAGCTCCGCGGCTTCCTCCACCGCCCCGAGCTCCACCAGCGCGACCGCGATCGCGTTGACCGCGGCGAGCGCACTGATCCGGTCCCCCCGGGCGAGGGAGTGGCCGGCGCCGGTGCGGAGGATCCCCACCGCATCGCGCGGGCGCCCCACCTGAGTCAAGACCTTCCCCGTGATGTAACAGGACGCGGCGAGCGTCCACGTGTGTCCGATCTCGGCGGCCAGCCGATACCCCTCCTCGAGGCTGTCGAGCGCCTGCGCCGGGTGTCCGGCGATCCGCAGCGCATCACCGCGGATGTACAGGTGATCCGCGATAGCCCAGCGATCTTCCTCCCCGACCTGGGTGCGCCACCGCTCGGCGATCGCGAGCTCGGCCTCGCGCGCCTCGATGTTGCCTTCGACGGCGGCGAGCGAGCCGAGCAGCGTGTGCGCGATCATCGCGTGCGGCGGGTCGGCGGCGTCGTCGGCCGCCTCTGCGAAGCGGCGCAGGGCGTGCACGGTCGCCAGTGGATCACCTCCCACCGCCTGCATGAACGTCGCGGCATACAGCGCCCGCGCCTCGGGTCCGGGACGTCGAGGGCCGGGAACGGCGAGCGCCTGATCGATGAGGTTCAGCGCCTCATCGGCCTGTCCGCGCTCGTACCAGAACCACGCCAGCGACCCGACGAGCTCGACCGCCAGGGCGCGGTCTCCCGAGCGGATGGCGCGGGCCGTGGCATCCTGCAGATCAGCCGCATAGCTCCGCAGCGAGGCACGTGCCTTCGGCGCCGCCGCGGACCGCAGGAGCGGGGCTGTGCGATCGGCATACGCAGCCATCCAGCTCCCGTGTCGCGCCCACCACTCGGCGTCGTCCTCGGCCTGGAGGTGCATCCGGGCGTACCGTCGAACGGTGTCGAGAAGCCGGAAACGGCGCCCCCCTCCGACGGCCCCGGCGGGGACGACCAGGGAACGACGAACGAGGGCGATCGTCGACTCGCGGGGGTCGGCTCCTTCGACCCGGCATATGCCGGCCACAGCGTCGAGGCCGAACGAACCGGAGAAACGCGCCAGCTGGCCGAGGGTGCCTCGCTCGTCATCGGAGATCATGCCGACGCTCCAGCCGATGGCCGCGTCGAGCGAATCGTGCCGGCCCGCCCCGCTCCCCTCCGGTCCGAGGGCCTCGAGCGAACCGGCGACCTCATCGAGGCTCAGCACGTCGAGCCGCGCCGCGGCGAGCTCGATCGCGAGCGGCAGCCCGTCGAGTGCGACGCACAGACGCCGCACGGCGGCCCGATCATCGGCGCTCCACCCGGTCATTCCGCCGCTGTCACGTGCACGCTCCAGAAACAGGTCGACCGCGTCATCCAGTGCCCCGCCGAGAAGCGGCTCGACCGGCACGACCCGCTCGCCCGCCATCCGCATCGCCTCCCGGCTCGTGACGAGCACACTCAGGCCGGCGCAGCGCTCCAGCAGCGCGGCGGCGAGCGCGGCCGTCTCGCCGAGGACGTGTTCGGCGTTGTCGAACACCACGAGCGTCCGCCGCCCGCCGACCGCGGCTGCGATCGCGTCGATCTCGCTCGCACAGCCGAGCGTCTCGGCGACCGCGCCGATCAGGCGGTCGGGAGAGCGGATGACGGTGAGATCGACGAACCACTGCGCGTCGTCGTCGGCGCCCGCCGCCCCGCGACGGGCGACCTCGGCGGCCAGGCGCGTCTTTCCGACCCCGGCCGGCCCGGTCAGGGTAACCAGTCGCGACTGAGCCCGCGCGTCGGAGATGCGATCGAGTTCGGCCACCCGACCGATCAGCGCCCGACGCGCCGCCGAGGGCCCTCCTGGTTCATCCGCACCCGCGACCGTTCCGACCGAACCCCCTGACGCGTCGGCCCCGAGGTCACCCGGCGCCGGCGCCGGCGCCGGCGCGCCGACCCGACCGGCGCCTGCGCCGCCCGCTGCTGCAAGGCCCGCACCACCGCCCTCGCCGCGGGCGATGCGATCGCGCAGGCTCGCCCACCCCTCCGACGCCGACACCGTTGCCCCGGCACGACGCCGGTGCGCGACGCGGCGATCCACCTCGGCCAGCGCGTCCGCGATGCGCCCCGCGTCGGCGAGCGCTCCGGCGAGCCGCACACCCACCTCGTCGTCCTCGAGGTCATCGGCCCACGGCGCGAGGGCAGCGACGGCCGAGGCGGGCCGCGCAGCGGCCACCTCCCGATCGGCGAGCTCGAGAGCTGCGTCTCGCCGCAGCATCCCGAGCTCGGCGATGACGGGCGGCGCGAACGGGAATTCTCCGACCCGCGCCAGCGGAGCGCCGATCCACAGCGCCTCGGCTTCGGCGAGCGCCCGGGCGCGGTCGGCGCCGCCGACCTGAAGCAGTCGCCGATAGCGGATGACATCGACCGCCTCGGGGGCGACCGCCAGGCGGTATCCGCCGCGCCCGCCAGGCAGCAGCTCCCCCCACCCGCGCGTCCGCAGGCGGGACAGGTGGGCGCGCAGGCTCGACACGACGCTGTCGGATGCGGCGGGCCAGAGCGCCTCGACGAGCTCGTCCGTAGAGAACGACCGCTCCGGGTCGAGTGCGAGCCTGCAGAGGATGGCCTCGGGGATCGCGCCGCGCACCGGCGGCGGTGCCCCCTCACCGGTGACCCGGAGCCCCCCGAAGAGGTGGATCTGAACGGCGTTCACGCCAACGCGCCCTGGTCGGCGCCCGATAAGCCCTGATCCATCGCGAACTCGCGGCGCGGCAACCGCGCGAGCATGTCCCGTACCTCCGGCCAGCCGCATCGGCGGCCCTGCTCGTACTGATGGCCGAACTCGGTCGGGGTCATGCCGACGCTCAGCGACGCGCGGAGGCGCTCGGCGTCCTCACCCTCCACGATGGCGGTGCTGTAGTCGTACTGACGCCCGAGCTCCTCGACGGCGCCGAGGAGGCGAGCCCCGATCTCGTGGCGTTCGACGAAAGCACACGCCCCGGCGATCACGAAGACCACGGCCAGTGCGCCGGCGGCGTCCTCATTGGCCCGCGCCTCGTCGACCGCACCTACCGCGACATCGATGGCCTCCTTCGGTCGGCGCGCGTCGACGAGGGTCTTCGCGGCGACGTACTTCGAGGTCGTGATCATCCACGTGTAGCCGATGGACGCGGCGATCCGGTACGAGGCGCGGAGGGCCGCCAGCGCGTCATCCGTCCTCCCCTGCGCGCGGCGGATCTGCCCCGCCGACATGTGCACCTCGGCGCGCGCCCACGCCTGGGCTTCGCCGATGAGGTGCCGGGCCTGTGCGAGAAGATCCTCACCCACGTCGGCCTGACCGAAGATCGCCCGACCGTAGGCTTCGCGCGAAAGTGCGACGGCCGCCACCGACGGATCGGCGAGGCGCTCCCCCTCGGCACGCGCGCGGGCGATGGCTGCGAACCCGGCCGCCGCATCGCCGGTCTGGTAGGCGAGGTTCGCCAGTTCGAGCCATGCGATTCCGTCGAGGGGCGTGGGGTCTCCCGGCAGCTGGAGAGCCCGCTCGAGGCGGCTGCGCCCCTCGACCATGAGCCCGCGCAGGAACCAGTACTGCGCCTGTCCGGCGGCGAGGCGCACCGCGGCCTCGCGATCCCCCGCATCCACCGCCGCGTCGAAGGCCTCGGTGAGGTCGGCGCGGAAGTCATCGAGGACCGCCATGCTGTCTCGGGCCTCGAACGTGCGCAGCGTCGGACCGAGCGTGGTCGTGAGGTCGGCGAACCACCAGCGGTACCGCAGCCGCCAGACCGCCGCCCGCGCCGGGTCTTCGCGATCGGCGAGGTACTCCCGGGTCGACTCCAGCATGCGGAACCGGCGTCGACCGGTGCCGCCGCGCTCGACGGCGAGGAGGGACTTGCCCACCAGCTCATCGAGGAGGGCGACGGTGTCGGCCCAGGGACGACCGGATGCTCCGGAGACCGCGCCCACGGTGAAGGAACCGGCGAATCGCGAGGTCTCCTGCAGCAGTTCGCGCTGCGGTCCGCTCAGCTGCCCGAAGGTCCAGTCGATCGCCGTGCGGACGCTGTCGTGTCGCCCCCGCGGTGCGGCGTGCGCACCGATCCCCTCGCGCACCTGGGCGGCGTCGAGCACGTCGAGCCTCGCCGCCGCGAGTTCCAGCGCGAGCGGGATGCCCTCGAGCTCCTGGCAAAGGGCGCGGGCATCCTCGAGCTCGCCGTCGTCGAAACCGTAGCCGCCGCGCGCGTCGGCGGCGCGTTCGGCGAAGAGCCGCCAGGCGTCGACGTGGGCGTCGCCGACGAGGGGACGCAGCACCACCACCTCCTCGCCCGACAGACGCAGCGGCTCGCGGCTGGTGACCACGATGCGCACCCCTTCGCTGTCCCGCAGCAGCCGGTCGACCGCGACGGCGAGCGCGCCGAGAACGTGGTCGGCGTTGTCGAGGAGCAGCAGGATCCGGCCGGAGCGGAGACGCCGCACGATCGCATCCATCGTGAGCTCGCGCGCCCTGACGACCGACGCGATCGCCGCGACCACCTCGTCAGGCTGACGGAAGTCGGCGAGGTCGACCATGTACTGCTCGTCATCGAGGGCCGTCGTCGCCTCGCGGGCGAGCTCGACGGCCGTGCGGGTCTTCCCGACCCCGGCAGGCCCGACGATGGTGATGAGCCGGCGGTCGCGGCGGCGCTCCCGCAGGCGCGCGAGGTCGTCGGCGCGCCCGACGAAGCGGGTGAGGGGGATGCCGACGCCCACCCGTCGCACCGACGCTCCGGTATCGGGTGTGACGACCTCGGGGTCCATCCGCACGATCGATGACCTCAGCGACTGCAATCGCGTCGACGGATCGAGCCCGCGTTCGTCGCGGAGTCGCGTGGTCAGCGCGTCGATGGCGGTGAGGGCGTCGGGGATGCGCGCGGAGCGCGCGAGCGCAGTGGCGAGGAGGCGCACGGGGCGCTCATCGAAGGGATGCCGCTGAGCGGTGCCGGCCAGCACCGAGGTCGCCAGAGCGGCGTCGCCGAGGTCGAGGGCCTGCTCGCCGAGATCCTCCTCGAGCACCCGCCGATCGGCGAGGTGACGGGTGCGCACCGCAGCGACGTACGGGATGGCGTCCAGGCCCGGGAGCGGATCGCGCGCCGCGCGCGCGGCGATCTCGGTCAGGGCGGCAAGGCGCTCCTCCGACGCCGGGAGGCGGGTGGCCGCCGAAAGCTCGGCGCGCAGCCTCAGCAGGTCGACCCGGTCGGCGGGCACATCGAGGGAGTATCCCCCGCGCGCCCCGACGAGATGAGCACCGAGGCCCGCGGCCCGCAGTCGCGAGAGGTGGGCCCGCAGGGTGGAGAGGACGTTCGCGGGAGGCTGCGGCCAGACATCCGCGATCAGCTCCTCCGCCGGAACGATGTCGCCGGCGCTCAGCGCCAGCCGCGAGACGAGCGCCTTGGGGATGTCGCCGCGCAGAGAGATGACTCTGCCGTCGACGCGCACTTCGATGAGACCCAGCAGGCGCACGTCCACCGTCACGCTCAGTCCCCCCTCGGCGAAGCGCGTCGTCCCCGCGCCGGCGACCGGAGCGGGGGCTGTCAGTGATGATTCCGATGCCATTGTGGTGCAATCCTGTCGTCAGGTGGGGCCCCGACCCGGTGGTCGGGGCCCGCGTTCTCAGAAGGCGGCCGCGAAGCTGCCCAGGGCGTGGTCGATCGCGTAGAGGTCGCTCTCGCTCAGAGCGGTGACCGCGAGCACGATGACGTACTGCCCGTCGTTGGAGTAGGCGGCGAGCATCAGATAGTCGGCCGCGGATTCGCCGCATCCCGTCCAGTACTGGAAGACCCCGGTGTGGAGGTCGTCGGCGTACTCATCGATGGCACCCTGCGTGCACCCCGACTGCTCGAGGTAATCGGCGGTCATGCCCAGCCACTCCTCGGGCTGGATCGTGGCCGTGGCCGCCGGAGCGGCGACCACCGAGACTCCGGGCACCGACCAGCCCGACGCGAACGCCGCGACATCCGTGCTGGCATCGATCCGTGCCCACTGACCGCCGCGCGGATCGGTGTAGACCGAGGTGTCGAGGTCGCCCCAGGCGGCAGGCACATCGACCGTGACGCTCCCCGTGTCATCCACGATCGAGACGTATTCCTCGGCCGAGACCGCTCCCGACCCGCCCGAGGCGCCGGTTCCCCCGCCGCCCGAGCTCGCGCCGGCCTGTGTGGCCACCGAGACCGCTTCGACGGGCTCGCCGTTGAACTGACCGGTGTAGTACACGCCCTCGGCGGGGCGGTACAGCTCCACCGACAGAGTGGCGTCGTGACCGTGCGTGCGCAGCACGTCGCAGTAGTCGGCCATCGTGCCGTCGACGCCGACCGAGACGCCCTCCATCTTCGTGAGGAGGTCGCCGGGCGCGACCCCGGCGCTGTCTGCGGCCGAGCCCGACGCGACGGAGTTGACCCAGATGCCGAGCCCCTCCCCCTCCTCGGTCATGAGGGCTGTGCCGTTGATGCCGAGGCTCAGCACGCTCTCCCCCTCGCTCAGCTGCTCGATGACCTCTTGCACCTCGTCGCGGTGGATGGCGAGGTTCTGGTCGTACTGGTCGTTTCCGGCGTAGTTCACCCCGACAAGTCGCCCCTCGGCGTCGACGAGCGGGCCGCCGGAGTTGCCGCCGCGGATGCGCGCGTCGTGCTCGATCACGTGATCGAGCGAGGCCCAGGGGGTGTCGACGGCGGTGTCGGCTTTCGACACGATGCCCCGGGTCATGGTGAATTCCGGATCGCCCAGCGGGAACCCGGCCGCGTACACGTCGGTGGCGGTGGTGATCTCCCCCTCGCGCCACGTGAAGTGCGGGTACTCGTCGTCCTGCAGCTGGATGACCGCGAGGTCGAGGCACTCCGACGACCCGAGCACCTTGGCGTTGAGCGTCTCGCTCGTGTCGCCGCCGCGCCAGACCTTCAGCGTGCCGGCGCCGACGACCACGTGGTTGTTCGTCACGGCGAGGCCGTCTTCGCTGATGAGGAAGCCGGAGCCGCGGCCGGCTGCTTCGTAGCCGCCCATCTCGGGCGAGACGAAGGTGCCGACGGCTTCGATCTGGATGGTCGCGGTCTGGATGTCGTCGAAGCCGATGCCCGCGGGCGTGGCGGCTTCGGGAGTGACGAAGCTCATGCAACCCGTGAGGGCGAGAGCAGACGTCGTGAGCATGGCCGCACCGGCCGGCAGAAGCCGTGAGCGAGTGCGACGAGAGGGTGCGGTGGTGTTCATGTCGCCGAAGTTACGGACGGAATCGGATGCCGGAGCGAGCCGTTTCGGCCGTGCAATGTTCCTGCAATCCGGCGTGGAAGAGGACGCTGCGTTCATTGCGCGGCCAGCCGTTCGGTGAGCTCGTCGCCGTACGCGCGGACCGCGTCGGTGAAGTCGTCGGTCGGGCCGACGCACGTGTCGGAGGTGTACACGTCGCACTCGGCGGCGCGGAACGCGGCGGCGGCGTCCTCGGCCGCTGTCGCCGCGGCGAGCAGGTCGTCATCGACACCTGCGGCCGTGGCCCGGTCGGCGGCGCCGTCGATCATCTCGAGGGCCTCGATCGCGATGCCGACGCAGTTCTCGTCGCCCATCGCGACGTTGACGCTAGAGCAGAAGTTGTCGTACCAGCGGTCTTGGAAGAGCGCGATCGCGCCGGCCTCGGTCTCGATGAACCCCGCGTCCCCGCCCGCCGGGCGGGTTCCGCCCGGGTCGGTGGTCCCGGGGTCGGTGGTCTCGGGGGCGGTGGTCGTGGCGGTGGCAGGCTCGGTCGCGTCGGGTTCCGCGCCGGAGGCCCCGAGCGTGAAGGTGCAGCCGGTGAGCGTGACGGCGGCGAGCAGAGCAGCCGCGGCAGCGGCTGCGAAACGGCGCTGCAGCGGAGTCGACGCGTCGAGCGTGTGGTCGTGGGTGTGGGCGGGTGCGGGTGCGGTGTGCATGGGTGGTCCCCTCGGTTCGCGGTGCCGGGTCATCCGGCACGCGCCGACGCTATGAGGACCGTTGCGCAGATTTCGGGGCGCCCTGCGCCGCGCAATCTTCGTGCAATGTTCAGCCCGGCGTCCGCTCCCCCGGCAACATCTGCCCCGAAACGCGGCCAGGTACGGCGTTTTGTGACGGGGGAAGCGGGGACGCCCGTCTGAGGCGCACACCGCGCGACGTCGCACCGCGGCATCCCGCGCCGACGGCGCCTGGAGCCGCGCCCTGAACCACCTGTCACAAAGCGCCCCCGCGCACGACCCTTCGCGACAGCCGAACGCGGAAAGCCCCTCCTGAGGGGCACTGCGCGCGACGTCGCGCCGCGGCATCCGTCCCCACCCTGGGAACGAACCGCGCTACTCCTTCGGCCAGTTCTCCGGATTCTTGCGACTCGGCTGCACGCGTGGGGGCTCGCCGGGCATCTTCGGGAAGTCGGGCGGGAACGGCAGCTCCCCGAGCCCGTCATCGAGGTCGCGCTGCCACCACTCCAGCAGCACGTCGATGCGTCCCGGCGCCTCGAGCATCCCCTCCCACGGGTCTCCCACCGACGACAGTCGGTCTGGCACCGAACGCACAGTGAAAGCCGCGGGATCGACATCCGCGAGCTCGTCCCACGTGATCGGCGTCGACACTGTCGCACCCGCAAGCGCCCGCGGACTGTAGGCCCCCGCCATCGTGCGATCGCGGTTGGCCTGGTTGAAGTCGATGAAGATGCGCTCGCCGCGCTCTTCCTTCCACCAGTTCGTCGTCACGCGGTCGGGCATCCGGCGCTCCAGCTCACGACCGGCGGCGATGACGGCATGCCGCACGTCGAGGAACTCCCACTCCGGCTCGATCGGGCAGAAGACGTGGATGCCGCGATTGCCGCTCGTCTTCAGGAACGCCGTCAGCCCCGCCTCGGCGAGCACGTCACGCAGGGCGGGCGCGACCGCGGCGGCATCGGCGAAGTCGGTGCCCGGCTGCGGGTCGAGGTCGATGCGGAGTTCGACGGGGTTGTCGGTGTTGCTCGTCAGCGACGCCCAGGGGTGGAACACGATCGTGTTCATCTGGGCGGCCCACACGACCGCCGCGGGCTCGGTGAGCACGATCTGAGGATGCCGCCGCCCGCTGTTGTACCGGACGGTCACCGCTTCGACGTAGTCGGGCGTGCCCTTCGGTGGGTTCTTGGAGTAGAACCGCTCCCCCTCGACCGACTCGGGGAAGCGTTCGAGCGACACCGGCCGGTTGCCGTTCGCGGCGAGGAACGGCCCCGACACCGCAATGAGATACTCGGCGAGCTCGCGCTTGGTGATCCCGAGCGCCGGCCACAGCACCCGGTCGGGGTTGGACAGGCGCACCTCGCGGACGCCCGCGGGCCCGGGAACGGTCAGCATCGTGAACGGGCTCGCCATGCACGCGACGCTATCGCGTCGCTCCGACACCCATCAGGGGGACACGCGTCGGCCGGGCATCCGCCTCACGGCAGGATGGGGCCGAGGTCCTCGCGGCCGAGACGGATCCACGGGCCGGCAGCATCGACGAGGATGCCGGCGAGCGCCGCATCCGCGGCCAGTGCGGCCCCGAGCCGATCGGCCGTGATCGGGGCGGCCTTGTCGCCGCGGCCGATGGCCGCCACTTCCAGCGGGTGCGTGAACACCTGCAGCAGCCGCTCGCCGTTCGCGCGGGCCTCGGCGACGCCGACCTTGCCGTCGGGCGTTTCGTTGACGGCAACCCACAGTCGCGCACCCGGCATGGCCGCGACGATCTCGGCACCCGTGGCGGCGGTGCGCGGCCCCGCGAGCAGGTGCTTCACCAGAGCGTTGGGGTCGGCCTGATCGAGCATCCGCTCGATGAGTTCTCGTGGGATCACCGCGCGCGCGGGCGCCGACGACGGGTCGATGATGATGCCGGCGTAGCTTCCGGTGACGACGTGGCGGAGCACGGTGGCTGCGGGCTGGGCGACAGCGGATGTCTGCTGGTCGCCGTCCGACGCCACGCTCGCCTGCAGGGCCGCCCCGCCGCTGAAGGCCAGCACGTACTGCTTGTCGCCGACGGTCGCGACGGCGAGCGGCAGCTGAGCGCCCTCCGACAGCAGCTGCCGGGCGTCGCCCTTGATGCGCAGGAACAGCTGACCCTGCAGGAGCTGACGGGCGACGTGCATGAGGTCGAGCGACTCGGGCTTCTCGGGGAGATTCCGCAGTGCCTGGATGACCAGGGTGTTGTCGGGAAGCCCGGGAACCGTCTGCGACGGCGCGGGAGCCTCGGCCGGGCCGGGGGTGCGCGGCGCCGCGGCCTGCGCACCGGCGGCGGGCTCGTTCGCCGAGGCGTCGGCGGCGACCGGTTTCGCAGCCGGCGCCGTGCGCGGCGAGCCGTAGGTCGACATCGAGATGTTCACGTGCGGAACCGGCTCCTCGGTCGAGGGAGCAGCGGATGCCGCGTCACCGCCCGCCGCGGGATCGTCACCCTCTCGCGGGGCGAGCCCGGGGGCGTCGGCGACGTCGATGTCCGTCTCGGGGGCCTCGGGGTCTGGCGTCCCCGTCTGCGGGTTCGCGTCGTCGCGCTGGTCGTCGGTCTTCTTACGTCGCCCGAAGAGTGCCATCGTGCCAGCCTACGCGGCGGCCCTGCGGGCCGCGGCCGGCTTCGCCTCCGCGACCCGGCAGAAAACGCGGCTCCCCCGCGCTCCACACAGCACTTCTCGACGGGTCGCGGACAAGTCGCGGGCAAGTCGCGGGCAAGTCGCGGGCCAGTCGCGGGCGGGTCGCGGACCAGTCCCGGGCATGTCGCGGGCGGGTCGCGGGCCAGTCCCGGGCATGTCGCGGGCGGGTCGCGGACCAGTCGCGGGCAAGGCGCGGGCGGGTCGCGGGCGGGTCGCGGACCAGTCCCGGGCAAGGCGCGGGCGGGTCGCGGACCAGTCCCGGGCAAGGCGCGGGCGGGTCGCGGACCAGTCGCGGGCCAGTCCCGGGCAAGGCGCGGTTCAGTCGCGGTCGGTCGGACGGGTCGCGCGGCAGAGCGCGACGCCCCGCCCGTCGCGCCCGCCCCCGCCGCGACCCGTCACAAGATGTCGCCCGCGACCGCCACGAGCAGCAGATGTTGACGGGTCGCGCATCGGTCCGCGCGACCCGGCAGAAAAGGCGGCGCCCGACGACGACGACCAGCAGATTTTGACGGGTCGGGCATCGGGTCGCGGAGCCGGACCCCGCGACCCGTCACAAAACGCGGCCCGCGATCGCATCGAGCGGCAGAATCTGACGGGTCGCGCGGCGCAGCGCGACGCCCCACCCGTCGTGTCCGCTCGCGCCTGCCGCGACCGGTCAGAAAACGTCGCCCGCGACCGCGACGAGCAGCAGATTGTGACGGGTCGCGCGACAACGCGGGCCCCGACTGCCTCGCGCACCCACTGCGCGCGCGATTACAGCTTCGCGATCGGCGCGATCTTGACCAGGAGCTTCTTCATGCCGACGGTGTCGAAGCGCACGTGAGCGACGCGCTTCGCACCCTCACCGGTGATCGCGTCGATGCGGCCCTCGCCGAAATCGTCGTGACGGATGCGGTCGCCCGGCGCCAGCTCCATGTCGCCGTTGTCGCGCACCTTCGCCGGGATGCGGTTGGCGAACTTCTCCAGCGACGTCGACTTCGGCACGAGATCGTCGCCATAGCGCCGCCCCGACCCCGACCCGCCGAACCCCGACCCAGAGGACCCGCGCCGCGCATTGAGCGCCCGCGACTGCGTCCCGCCGCGCGAGTTGACGTCGCCCGGCGACTGGCGCCAGTCGAGCAGATCCGACGGGATCTCCTGCAGGAACCGGCTCGGCATCGCCACCGACACCTCTCCGAACTGCGCGCGGGTCATCGCCAGCGTCAGGTACAGGCGCTTACGCGCCCGGGTGACGCCGACGTAGAACAGTCGCCGCTCCTCCTGCGGGCCTCCCGGCTCACCGGCCGAGATCCGGTGCGGGATCAGGTCTTCCTCGACACCGGTGAGGAAGACCGCGTCGTACTCGAGGCCCTTCGCGGTGTGCATCGTCATGAGCGACACCGACCCCGAGGCATCCTCGAGATCATCGGCGTCCGAGACGAGCGCCACCTCGGTGAGGAAGTCGACGATCGTCCCCTCCGGGTTGTTGCGCGCGAACTCGCGGGCCACGGCGACGAGCTCGTCGAGGTTCTCCACGCGCGCCTCGTCCTGCGGGTCGCGGCTCGCGCGCAGCGCGTCGAGATACCCGCTCTTCGACAGCAGCAGCTGCAATCCGTCGGCGACGGCGGTCGGCGGGGGCAGCTCACCTGACGGCGGCAGCATGAGATCGGATGCCTCGGCGAGAACCGCATCCAAGTGCGCGATCGCCGCCTGGATCTTGGGTCCGACACCGAGCGCCGAGGCATTGCCCAGCGCGTCACGGAAGGTGATCTGCTCATCGGCGGCGTACCGACTGATCGTCTCGATCGTCACGTCGCCGATGCCGCGGCGCGGCCGGTTGATGATGCGGCGCATCGCCATCTCGTCGGCGGGGTTCGCCACCGCGACGAGATAGGCCAGGGCGTCTTTGATCTCGGCGCGCTCGTAGAACTTCGTGCCGCCCATGATCTTGTACGGCACGGCCGCGCGAATGAAGATCTCCTCCAGCGCACGCGACTGCGAGTTGGTGCGGTAGAACACCGCCACCTGGTCGTACGGCACCCCGCCCTTGTGCAGCACCTCGATCTCGTCGGCGACGAACTGCGCCTCGTCGTGCTGCGAGTACCCGGTGAAGCCGACGATCTTCTCGCCCGCGCCGACGTCGGTCCACAGCCGCTTGTCCTTACGGTCGAAGTTGTGGCTGATCACCGCATTCGCCGCCGACAGGATGTTCTGGGTCGACCGGTAGTTCTGCTCGAGGAGCACGACCTTCGCGCCCGGGAAGTCGCGCTCGAACTCGCTGATGTTCCGGATGTCCGCTCCGCGGAACGCGTAGATCGACTGGTCGGAGTCACCGACGACCGTGAGCGACGCGGCCTCTTCGGTCGCCGGCGCGTCGAAGATCATCATGCCGCCCGACTCGGCGATGGGCCCGCCGTCAGACCCCGGCGCGCGGGTCAGCTCATGGATCAGCGCGTACTGCGAATGGTTGGTGTCCTGGTACTCGTCGACGAGGATGTGCCGGAACCGCCGCCGGTACACATCCGCCACCTGCGGGAACGCCCGGAACAGGTACACCGTCTGTGCGATCAGGTCGTCGAAGTCGAACGCGTTGGCCCGCTGCAGCTCGCGCTGGTACGCAGCGAACACGTCGCAGAAGACGCGCTCGGCCGGGTCGTTCATGTTCGCCGAGCGGGCGTACGACTCCGCATCGGCGAGCTCGTTCTTGAGCTTGGAGATCTTCCCCTGCACCGCCGAGGGGGTCAGTCCGTAGGCATCCGCCTCGTGCTCTTTCACCAGCCGCTTGACGAGCGCCCGCGAATCGCCGGAGTCGTAGATCGTGAACGACTTGGTGAACCCGAACTGCTCGGCCTCGCGCCTGAGGATCCGCACGCACGCCGAGTGGAACGTCGAGATCCACATGCCCTGCGACCGGTCGCCGACGAGCTGGTGCACGCGCTCGCGCATCTCACCCGCAGCCTTGTTGGTGAATGTGATGGCGAGGATCTGGCTCGGCCACGCCTCTTTGTTGCGCAGAAGGGACGCGATGCGCCGCGTCAGCACACTGGTCTTGCCCGACCCGGCGCCCGCGACGATGAGGAGCGCCTGACCGCGATAGGTCACCGCCTCGCGCTGCTCGGGGTTGAGCCCTGCGAGCAGGTCTTCGTCGACGCGAGCGCCGGAGCCCGGTCGGGGCCCGCGATCGCCGTCGACGATGAGAGGGACGGATGCCGCGGGATGCGCGGCCGGAGAGACGTCAGTCATTGCCCGTCAAGTCTAGGTCGGGGCTACGACATCAGCCCTCGAGTCGTCGCGACCCTGCACCTACGATCGAGGGATGACCGACTCTGCGCTCGTCCTCGTTGCAAACGCCGGTGACGGCTCGATCAGCGTCTTCCGTTTCGAAGACGAGCGGATGACGCGTCTCGCCGTCACGGAGGGGCTCGCCGGATGCTCGACCTTCGCCGTCGACGCCGCACGCGACCTCGTCTACGCGGGAGTGAAGGGATCGAAGGAGGGGGAGCCCGCCGGCGTCCTCACCCTCGCGCTCGACAGGGAGAGCGGCCGACTGGAGCCGCGCTCGCGCTTGGACCTCCCCGACGGCGGCATGAACTACCTCGCGCTCACGCGCGACGGAACGGGCCTCCTCGGCGCCGCGTACAGCGGCGGCTACGGCATCTCGTGCCCGATCAACGACGGCGTGGTGGGCGATCCGGTGAGCCGGGTGGAATTCGCGAACCTGCACGCGGTGGTGCCGAGCACCGACGGGCGCTACGCGTACTTCGTATCCCTCGGCGACGACCTCGTCGCGCAGTACGCGCTCGACGACGACCTCGCGCTCGTGCCGCTCGACCCCGAGACGGTGGGGGCGCCGGAGGGCAGCGGTCCCCGGCACCTCGTGCTGAACGCCGCACAGGACGCGGTGTACGTGCTGACGGAGTTCTCGGGCGAAGTGCTGCACTACGCCCGCGACACCGCCCACGGGACGCTGCGCCTCGTCGGCGCGGCGACGGCGTACGACCGGACGAAGGGCCTCGCACACAGCACCTTCGGCGCCGACCCGATGGCGGGACACCTCATCTGGGGCGCCGACCTGCACTTCGGGGCCGACGAGAGATACCTCTGGGCGACCGAGCGCACCGAGAGCACGCTCGCGGCCGTCGCCGTAGCCCCCGACGGAGGGGTCACGGCGCCGAGCCGGTTCTTCGTGACCGAGCCGCAGCCGCGCGGGTTCGCGCTGAGCGCCGACGGACGCTTCCTCGTCGCCGCGGGAGAACGCTCGACGACCGTGTCGCTGTACGCGGTGGACGGCGACGCGCTCGATCTCCTCCAGCAGGTCGAGACCGGCGGCGGCGCGAACTGGGTGCGCTTCGCCTGACTCGCCCCACCCGCTGAGGTCTCAGCGGAACAGCGCCTCGTACCCCGCGACGTCCACCACCCCCTCCGCCCCCGCGATCACCAGCGCGTCCTGGGTGACGATCGCGTCGGCCTGCAGCTTCGCGACCGCGAGGTACTCGGCCGGCCCCGTGTCATCCCAGTCCCGCTCGCGCGCGAGCGCGAACGCCGTCGCGCGCGACACCCGATCGGCCAGCACCCGCACCTTCTGCGATGCGAGCGCTTCGAGCGTCCGTTTCGCGGTGCGGTCGTCGAGCCGTCCGGCTCGCACGTCGGCGTAGACGGCACGAAGCGCGTCGGACCGCATGATCGCCGGCGCGACGAGTGAGTGTCCGTCCGCGACATCCCTCTTGTCGGCCAGGAGTCGCAACGCCGTCGGCGCGTCGATCGCGAATCTCGTCATGCCCCGAGCCTGCCACCAGCCACCCACACCCGCGAGAGTGCGCGAACGGATGCCGCGCCGCGCCGCTGGCCGCGAGACGCGATGTGTCGACCCCGTTTTCGTGCCGGCGCCTCGCGGCGTAGCGTCATCCGAGAACGCCCGGACGAACGCCCGGACCCGCAGAAGGAGCAGCAGAATGCACACACGCACCCTCGGCCAGGGCCTGCAGGTCTCGGCGATCGGACTCGGTTGCATGGGCATGTCGCAGAGCTACGGCCCGAACCCCGGAAGCCGTGACGACATGATCGGGGTGCTTCGTGCGGCGGTGGACCTCGGCGTCACCCTCTTCGACACCGCCGAGGTGTACGGGCCGTACGTCAACGAGGAGCTTGTGGGTGACGCACTCGCGCCGGTGCGCGATCAGGTGGTGATCGCGACCAAGTTCGGGTGGGACATCCAGGACGGCGCAAGCGTCGGGGTCAACAGCCGCCCCGACCATATCCGACGCGTCGCCGAAGAGTCGCTGCGGCGCCTGCGCACCGACGTCATCGACCTCTTCTACCAGCACCGGGTCGACCCCGATGTCCCGATCGAGGACGTCGCCGGTACCGTCGCCGAGCTCGTCGCCGACGGCAAGGTTCGGCACTTCGGCCTCTCCGAGGCATCCGGCGGCACCATCCGCCGCGCGCACGCGGTCTATCCAGTGACCGCGCTGCAGAGCGAGTACTCGCTGTGGACGCGCGACCCCGAGATCGACGTGCTGCCCGTTCTCGCGGAGCTCGGCATCGGGTTCGTGCCGTTCAGCCCGCTCGGCCGGGGCTACCTCACCGGCACGATGGACGCGTCGACGACGCTGGCGGACGACGACATGCGCCGCGCGCTCCCCCGGTTCGAGAAGGAGAACCTCGAGGCCAATCGGGCGCTCATCGACCATGTCGCGGCGCTCGCGACGGCGAAGGGGGCGACGCCGGGGCAGGTCGCGCTGGCGTGGCTGCTGGCTCAGCATCCCTGGATCGTGCCGATCCCCGGCACCCGCCGGGTCGAGCGCATCGCCGAGAACACCGCGGCGACCACGGTCGCCCTGTCGGCGGACGAGCGCGACGACCTCGACCGGCTCGCGCAGCGCATCGGCGTTCACGGCGACCGGTACAACGCGCAGCACTTCCGGTACGTCGACCGCTGACTCGCGCCCTGCGCCGCGGCTACGCGATCCGCGTGCCCGGCGGAAGCCGCCGCGACGGCGTGTGCGTCCGCACCGCGGCGCGCCACATCAGCAGGGCGAGAAGCGCCAGCTGCACCCCGAGTCCCACGAACCAGCTCGGCACGGTGCCGTCGACCTGCTCCTCGACCGTCGGGTACTGCTCCCCGGGCGTGAGGGTCGCGTTCTCGCACTCGTCGTAGACCTGCTGCGTCTCGGGAGCGATCTGCGCGGTCCTCACGCCGACCTTCAGCGTTCCGAACGCATCGACCGGGTAGCCATCGCGCCACACCGTCGGCGTCGCATCGGCGAGGATCACGAACGGGTTCGCCGACAGCAGCCACCACACGCGGTCGAAGCGCGGCACGGTGTAGGTCGAGGTCATCCACTCCCCGCACACGTACTCCGGCTCCTCCACCCCGGGCCCGAAGCCGAGGTCGACGCACTCCGGCGAGGGCGTGGTCGCCCCGGGCTCGGCCGTCATGCACTCCTCGGGCACCTGCATCGGCTCCTGCCACACCGGCTCCAGGAAGCGCTGACGCGACTCGATCTCGGTCGGGAACGCCGTGCCCACGAGCCCGAACGCGATCGGCGTCCCCACGACGAGCGCGGCGACGGTCAGATAGGTCACCGCCACCGAGAAGAGAGGACGAGCGAGGATGCCGCTGAGCGCGACCCCCAACCCGGCGACCACCGCCACCTCGATGACGAGGATCACGAGTGACACCAGCAGCACGTCGGGCCGGACCTCGCCGAACACGGCGGCGAAGATCAGGAACGGCGCCGCCACGACGAGGAACGCGAGCCCCGTGATCCACGCCGCCAGGAACTTGCCGACCATGATGTCGGTCGTCGTCGCAAGCGTCACCTGCACAGGCGCCAGCGTTGCCGCGTCTCGGTCGCCGTTGATGGCGTTGCCGCTGAGGGTGGGCGAGACGAGCACCACCAGCAGCAGCACGAAGAACACGATGATCGAGTACGCCGTGCTCCCCGCCTCCTGGAACGCGTCGCGCGGCACCGAGATGAAGGTCAGTGCGGTCACCCCGAGCAGCAGCACCCCGAAGATCCCGAGGAGCACGTACCAGGCGACGCTCCGCACACGCTGGGTCAGCTCCAGGCGGATGATGGTGGCGATGCGCTGAGCGCTCATCGGTCGCCCTCCCCCGTGGTGTCCGTATCGCCGGTGGGCGGGTCCGCCGCCGCTGCGGGCGCCGGGCCCGCTGTCGATGCCTCGGCGACGGGCGACGGCGGTCGACCTGCCTCGTCCCGCAGGTCGAGCAGGGTCTGCTCGAGCCGCCCCGTCGACGGCGCGAACTCCGCCACCGCGATCCCGGCACCGACGATGGCCGCGAGCCCCGCGGCCGCGTCGGACTCGCTCGAGAACGATACGAGCGCACCGGCGCGGTCGCCCGTGACATCCGTCCTCTCCAGCGCGGCCGCGATCGCGGCCTGCGCGGCACGGACGTCACCGCCCGCGACCCTCACGCGCCAGAACCGCTGACGCTGCGCCGACGCGGCGACCCGGTCGGACGAGACCGACTCGCCGGCGATGAGGAACGCGGCGTCATCGACGAGCTCTTCGAGCTCGGACAGGATGTGGCTCGAGATCAGGATCGTGCGTCCGTCGTCGGCGAGCCGGCGCAACAGCACCCGCAGGTGCACGCGCGACTCGGGGTCCAGGCCCGAGGCCGGCTCGTCGAGCAGCAGCACGCGCGGGTCGTGCACCAGCGCGCGGGCGAGCCCGAGGCGCTGCTTCTGTCCGCGTGAGAGCACCCGCGCGGGCGCCGCGGCGAGCGCGCGCAGATCGAGGAGGTCGATCAGCGACTCCGCCCGAACCGTCGCGTCGCCCCGCGGCAGGTCGTACAGCCGCCCGGTCGTGACGAGGGTCTCGCGCACCGTGAGCGAGCCCCACGCGCCGAGCGCGTCGGGCATCCATCCGATGACGGCTCGAGCCCGCTGCGGCTCGGCGACCGGGTCGATGCCGGCGACGCGGATCTCGCCCGCGTCGGGAGCCAGCAGCGACGAGAGCATCAAGAGGAGCGTGGTCTTGCCCGAGCCATTGGGCCCGACGAGCCCGGTGACCTTGCCGGGAAGGGCATGCAGGCTCACGTCGCGGACGGCACGGACGTCACCGAACGACCGCCGGACATGCGTGGCCGTGATTCCGTCGGAGGCGATTCCACCGCCAGCCGCCTGAGCGGAAGAAGGGTCGGGCGCGGCGGCGTCGGGAGAAGTCACGCGGCTCAGCCTAGGCGGCGGCGTCGACAAACCCGGGGAACATCGGATGTACGTTTTCCGGGAATCTCACTTCGCAGCCGAAGCCGCGCCCGCGCGCCTCCCGGGAATCGCCAGAACCGCACCCACGATGCACAGCACGCCGCCGGCTGTCGCCGCCCACCACGCCGCGGCGACCGGGAACTCCAGCCACACGTACGGCGCAGGCGCCAGGCCTCCCAGGGGAGCAAGCGAGGTCGCCCACGCGTCGGCGACCGTCTCTCCGCCGATGATTCCGATCACCAGCGCCGGCAGCGCCAGCCCCGCACCGATCGCCGCCAGGACGAACCCGGTGGCTGCCTTCGGCCCCACCTGCATCACGAGCGCCCAGGCTGCGGCGACGAACACCCAGACCAGCAGGACGGCGGCGACGAGCGCGTAGATCCAGCGCAGCACCGGTTCGGTCCACAGGGCCGACCACGCCGCTGCCGGTCCGCCGATCGCGACCGGGATCAGCGTCCACACGCAGCGCAGCACCACCGCTCCGCCCGCAGCGGCCAGCACCGGCCACGGCGAGCGCGCACCCACGAGCGCCCTGAGCACGAGGACGGCCACGCACCATCCGCTCATCACGATCACGAGGTGCGGCCACGACAGGAAGGAGGTCTGCACCGCCCGGGTGCCGACGAGGAGCGCTCCCGGAACGAGGATGAGCAGCCACTTGTCCAGCTGCAGCAGGCCGAGAGTCGACTCCCGGGCACGCCAGGGTCGCGTCGAACCGAGCCAGCTCGCGCGTGCGGCCGCAGCTCCCGGTCGGCGCACCAGTCGCGTACGTGCGGCGAACATGCCGATCACGCCCCAGATGAGGGCGAGGAGAAGGATGCCGCGGGCAAGCCACGCCATGAGTGCGTCGCGTCCGGGGTCGGCAGCCGCCGCTCCGGTCAGCTGGACGCCGATCGTGGTGTCGTCGACCACCGGACTCTCCCCGGCAGGAAGCGCCTGCAGGGTAGTGAGCACCACCGCGGTCACCAAGCCGACGGCCAGCACCCCCGCCACGGCGGCCGCGACGCCGGCGAGGATGCCCCGCCGTGTCACCATCGCCATCCGATAACGCTAACGGATGCCACGTCCCCCGCCCGACCTGTCGCGATCGGCCGCTCTGCGGCATCCTGGAATGCAACAAATGATCCATGCGTTTGCATAGACATCATCCGGCATCGGACTTCAGGAGAGATCATGACCGCCGCCACACAGGGTCTGCACCACGTCACCGCACTCGCGGGCGACCCGCAGAAGAACATCGACTTCTACATCACCGGGCTCGGGCTTCGACTGGTGAAGAAGACCGTCAACTTCGACGCCCCCGGCACGTACCACCTCTACTACGGAGACGAGGCGGGCCGACCCGGCAGTCTGATGACCTTCTTCCCCTGGCGCGGGATCGCACCCGGGCGGATCGGCGCGGGCCAGTCGACCTCGACGGCGTTCTCGGTTCCCGCCGGGTCGCTCAGCTGGTGGGTCGACCACTTCGCATCGGTCGGCTCGGAGGCCAAGATCACCTCGAGGAGCTCGACCGACGAGCGCCTTCTCGTGCGCGACCCCGACGGGCTGCAGATCGAGCTCGTCGCGACGAACGAGGGCGACCCGCGCGACCCCTGGGACTCCAAGAGCGTTCCTGCCGAGTACGCGATCCGCGGGCAGCACTCGAGCGTTCTCACCGTGCGCGACGCCGAGGGAACCGTGGGCCTCATGGTGAACGACCTCGGCATGCGGATCGTCGAGCAGGAGGGCGGGCGCACGCGCCTGGCGGCCGGCCCGGGTGGCCCGGGCGCCCTCGTCGACGTGCACGCATCCGGCCTCGCACCCGAGGGCCTGACCGCCGGCGGCACCGTGCACCACATCGCGTTCCGGGTGCCCGACCAGGAAACCCAGCTGGCGTGGCGCAACGACCTTGTCTCGCGCGGCCACCAGGTGACCGAGATCCTCGACCGGCAGTACTTCACGAGCATCTACTTCCGCGAGCCGGGCGGCGTGCTGTTCGAGATCGCGACCGACACCCCCGGTTTCGACATCGACGAGCCGCTGCTCGAACTCGGCCGCTCGCTGAAGCTGCCGCCGTGGCTCGAGCCGTCGCGCGAAGCGATCGAGGCGCGGGTGCAGCCGGTGACGCTGCCGACCGAGAACAACCCCGAGGTCGCCGCGTGAGCGGGGCTGGGAACACCGTCGACCTCGACGCTTGGCCGCACCTGTTCGAGCCGGGGGACGCCGACGCCCCCGTGCTGCTGACCCTTCACGGCACCGGCGGCAACGAGCGCGAGATCACGGCGCTCGTGCCGCATCTGTGGCCCGGGGCCGGTGTGCTCTCACCCCGCGGCCGGGTGAGCGAGCAGGGGATGACCCGGTGGTTCCGTCGCAGGGGCGAGGGGGTGTTCGACGTCGACGACGTGATCGCGCGGGCGGGTGAGCTCGTCGGGTTCCTCGAGGCGGCGCGGGACCGGTACGGGCTCAGCGGCAGGCGGATCATCGCGGCGGGCTTCTCGAACGGGGCGAACATCGCGTCGGCGGCCGCGCTGCTGCACCCCGAGTCGCTCGATCGGGTGGTCGGGTTCAGCGGGATGTACCCGTTCGCCGACCGCGACCCCGTCCGCGACGCGTCGGCAATCGAGCTCGTGCTGCTCAACGGTGCGGCTGACCCGATGGCGCCGTCGGCGAGTGTCGATCGCCTCGTCGAGGTCGCGACATCGCACGGTGCTGCCGTCGAGCGGCACGTCCGCGCCGGCGGTCACGGTCTCGCGCAGAGCGATGTCGACGCGGCCAGGAGGTGGCTCGCGGGCCGCTGACGACCGCGCTCGCTCCGAAACCAGCGGCGCCGATCCTCGACACACGCACACGCTTCGACCAGGATGACCGCGTGGAGACGGACAGCGAGAGAGTCGAACGCCTGGCGGAGGTGATCGCCGAGGCGCTCGAACGGACCCTGGTGAGCCTGATCTTGTACGGGTCCGCCGTCTCCGGCGGTCTCCGTCCCGACAGCGACATAGACCTCCTGGCCGTCGTCAGCCATGCGCTCGATCCGTCTCAACGCGAGCGCCTCGTCGACGGCTTGCTCCGCACGTCCGGCCGTCGAGCCTTCGACGGTCCCGCGCGCCCCGTCGAGTTGACGGTCATCGTGACGGACCACATGCGCGAGGCCGAGCCGGTCGTGCAGTTCCAGTACGGCGAGTGGCTACGGGATGACGCAACCGCAGGACGCCTCGCGGGACCACACGTCGACCACGATGTGATCCTGCTCATGGCGATGGCGCGAGACTCGGGCCACGCCCTGCGCGGCGTCGCGCCGGAGGACTGCCTGCCTGAGCCCTCACGGGGCGCCGTCCGCGCCGCGATCACGGCGACCCTCCCTGCCCTCCTCGGTGACCTCACCGGGGATGAGCGGAATGTCATCCTGACCCTCGCCCGAATGCTCGTGACCGTGCGCGAGGGCCGATTCGTGCCGAAGGATGCCGCGGCGGAGCGCATCGCTCGCGCGGCTCCCGAGGAGCAGAACGAGATGCTGCGCATCGCCGCAGCCGCATATCGCGGCGAGGTCGACGACGACTGGACATCGCTGCAGATGGCCATGCGAGCCTTCGTCGCGGACGCCGCGTCGGAGATCGCGGCAGCCGGCACGAGCGAGCCTCTCCTGGGTCACTCACCGTCTGCGCCGCTCCCCGCGCGTGTCGTGACCACGGATCACGAGATCCCCGATCGCCCCCCTCTCATCGTCGAACCCGGCGACACGGTAGAGGTCGGCGACCGCGACGCCGAGTGGCCGGCCTTCGTGTTCGTCACGACGCCGCGCGGCTCAGGGTGGGTGCCCGCACGGCATATCCAGATCGACGGACGAACGGGCGTCGTCCTCGTCGGCTACGACACCACCGAACTTCCCGCCCGGGCGGGGGGTCTTCTCCATGTCATCCGCGACGATCCCGAGAGCGGCTGGGCCTGGTGTCGTGACGACGCGGCACGGGAGGGCTGGGTTCCGCACCGCGTGCTCGCCCCTCCGGCGTGAGCGCACGCGGGGAGTAGCCTGAGGGCCGACGTGAGGAGGTTGGGGTGGGCAGGCTGCTCTACACGACCAATGTCTCGCTCGACGGATTCATCGAAGATCCGGATGGCGGCTTCGACTTCCTTCCGGCCGGCGACGACGTCTTCGGCGCGCACACGGAGCTGATGCAGTCGGTCGGCACGCTCGTCTACGGCCGGCGTCTCTACGAACGGATGTCGGTCTGGGAGACCGATCCCTCGTTCGCGGCGCGATCGGCCGCCCTCGCCCTCTTCTCCGCCGCGTTCGTCGACACCGACAAGGTCGTCTACTCGACGAGTCTCACCGCCACACCAACGGCGCGCACACGCATCGAGCGCTCCTTCGATCCGACAGTCGTTCGAGAGATGAAGGATGCCGCTGACCGCGACCTCCTGATCGGCGGCGCCGATCTCGCGGGGCACGCGCTGCGCGCCCGACTCGTCGACGAGGTGCAGCTCTACGTCGCCCCGGTCTCGGTCGGCGGCGGGAAGCCGGGTCTGCCCACCGGCATCCGGATCGATCTGGATCTGCTCGGCGAGCGCCGCTTCGACAATGGCGTGGTCTTGCTCCGCTACCGGCCGCGCCTCGCGTGACGCCTCCCGCAGCTGCGGCCCACGATCTCGCTGGTCACACGCGGCAGACGCCTCATGCGCTCGCCGGGGTCTGCTGATACAGCTTCAGTCGCACCTCACCGTCGATGCATGTGTACACGCTCGTCATCGCCGCGACGAAGGGCTCGGTCATCCCGCGTCGTGCGGTGCCTCGATAGACCAGGGCCGCGGCGCCCGGCCCCACTTCGACGAGTCGTTCGTCTGCGATCTCGAACGAGTCCCAGGTCGGCGACGCCGCGAGCGCATCGCGAACCTGGGAGCGGTCCATCACGGCTCCGGTCGCGAGCACCATCACGGCGTCATCGGTCATCAGTTCGCCGTAGAAGTGCGCGCTCGTTCCGTCGCAGAGCGATTCCCAGCCGCGACGCTCCCAGTCCAAGAGTTCATTCAGACGCATCCCCCCATGCTACGAAGGGGCCACGAGGCCGTCTACGTCGTCGGCGAGCGGCTGAACGCGGCTGCCGAGCTGATCGCCACCCGCCGCTCCCGCACCCCTCGCCTGTCGCAGACGGCTGCGCCGAGCGGCCGAACGTGACGGGCGAACAGCCGCCCTCGGCATTCCCGCGTCTTGGGTTGTCACAGAAAGCGCCGGCGAGCAGCGCAATGCGACAGGCGCGCGGTGGGGCCGGGAGCATCCCGCCCCAGCCCCACCTCGCCGGCAGAACCGCCTCAGTCGCTCTTGCGCATCGCGCGCACCCCGACGGCGAGCCCCACCGCTGCGAGAAGCAGCGCCGCGACCCACCCCCAGAGCACCACGGGCGCCGCGAGGTCACCCGCGAACAGCGCACGCTCGGCCTGTACGACCCAGTTGATCGGGTTCACGGTCGCGACCGCGCGCATCCACGCCGGCCCGTCGTCGAGCGGCAGCAGCACGCCCGAGAGGATCAGCAGCGGGAAGATCAAGGTCTGCTGCACCCCCCAGAAGAGCCACTCGCGGTCCTTCGTCTTGATCGCGAGCGTGTACGAGAGCGACCCGAGCCCCACGCCGAACACCGCCAGCAGCAGAATCCCGATGACCATCCCGGCCACATTCACCGGGAACCCGAACGGCAGCGCGATCAGCACGATGATGATCGCCTGCACCACGATCGGCACGACCTCCTTCAGCGCACGCCCGACGAGCAGCGACGCCCGCGAGATCGGCGCGACGAGGGTGCGCTCGTGAGAGCCGGTCATCATTTCGTACTGCAGGTTGGACCCCGTCGCCCCGGTGCCGAACAGCACGATCATGACGAGCACCCCCGGGACGAACCAGCGGAGCGTCTCGCTCACCGGCTCCCCCGACTGCCCCACGAGCAGCGGGGCGAAGAGCCCCAGGAACACCAGCGGCTGCACGAGGCTGAAGATCACCGTGAACGGGTCGCGGAGCGTCGGCCGCAGCTCCCGACTCAGCACATTCCAGGTGTCGCGGGCGACGTTCGGTCGCACCACGGTGTCAGGTCGATCGGATGCCACGGGCTGCCGTGTCTGCGTGCTCATCGCACCGCTCCTTCGGTTGCGGCCTCGGCGGCCTGGTCATCGGCGGCCCTCCCGGCCGCCTCTTCGGTCTCGTCGGCCGGCTGGTCGGCGTCGCGGAGCGTGCGTCCCGTCAGACTCAGGAACACGTCGTCGAGCGTCGGCGGCACCCCGGTCGCGCGCACCACTTCGATGCCGGCGGCGTCGAGCTCGCGCACCGCGCGCGGCAGCAGCACGTCGCCCTGGGGCGCCGTGACGGCCAGATCCGCCGCATCGCTCCCCTCGACGTGTCGCACGTCCCTCCCGCTGAGCGCCGACAACACCGGAAAGGCCCGCTCGGCGGCATCCGCTGTTCTGAAACCGAGGGTCACCACATCACCGGCGAGCTCGGCCTTCAGCCGCGCGGCGGTGTCGTCGGCGATGACGCGGCCCTTGTCCATCACCATGACGCGTTCGGCGTAGCGGTCGGCCTCCTCGAGGTAGTGGGTGGTGAGGAAGATCGTCGTGCCGAAGCGCGTGCGCAGGTCGAGGATGTGCTCCCACAGGTTCGCCCGGCTCTGCGGGTCGAGGCCCGTGGAGGGTTCGTCGAGGAAGATCAGCGGCGGGGCGTGCATCAGCCCCAGTGCGATGTCGAGCCGGCGCTTCTGCCCGCCGCTGAGCTGCTGCACGGTGCGGGTCGCGAACCCCGAGAGATCCAGCGATTCGATCAGCTCGTCTGCCCGAGCGGATGCCGCGGTGCGGCCCATCCCGTAGAACGCACCCTGGCTGAGCAGCTCGTCGCGAGCGCGCTGCGAGAAGCTGCCGCTGGTGAGCTGACCGACATAGCCGATGCGGGCGCGGACGCCCGCGGGGTCGTGCAGGATGTCGTGGCCGACGACCCGCGCGGTGCCGGAGGTGGGCGGAAGGAGCGTGGTGAGCATGCGCAGGCTGGTGGATTTGCCTGCGCCGTTGGGTCCGAGGAATGCGACGAGTTCGCCGCGCTGCACCTCGAACGTGAGATCGGTGACCGCCGCCACGGTCTTCTTCTTGACGGTGAAGCGCTTGGTGAGCCCCTGCGCTTCGATGATCGGTTCGTTCGCCATGGATCGAACGTAGAAGTGCACCCGGACAGATCCTGTCCGCAATCACGGGCAGAATCGACACATGTCCGACACCACCACCCGCGCCCTCTCGCTGCTGAACCTCCTGCAGACGCATCGGCACTGGCCCGGCACCGAGCTCGCGGCGCGATTGGGCGTGACCGAGCGCACCGTGCGACGCGACGTCGAGCGGCTCCGCGACCTCGGCTACCGCATCGAGTCGACGCCCGGCATCACCGGCGGCTACCGCCTCGAGGCCGGGAGCGCCGTCCCACCGCTCCTCCTCACCGACGAGGAGGCCGTGGCGATGGCGATCGGGCTGCGCGTCGCGGCATCCCAGCGGCTGGTGAGCGGACCCGAGACGACCCTCACGGCGCTGGCGAAGCTCGAGCAGGTGCTGCCCGCGCCGCTTCGGCGGCGGGTGACGGCGCTGGCCGACGCAGTGCAGCCGGCGGGTATCCAGGCGGGTGCGGCGGTGTCGAGCGAGGTGCTCGGGGAGCTGGCGCTGGCGATCCGCGATCACGAGCGGGTGCGGTTCGACTACACCTCCATGACCGGCGCCGAGACCCGTCGGCGCGTGGAGCCGCACGCCCTCGCCCCCGCCGACCGGCACTGGTACCTGCTCTGCTGGGACCTCGAGCGCGATGACTGGCGCACCTTCCGCGTCGATCGGCTCGCGCGCGTCGAGCACACCCGGGTGCTCTTCGAGCCGCGGCCGCTCACGCCGGAGGAGGTCGAGGATTTCATCCTCGTCGCCCGATCGTGGACACGGCAGCCCGTCGAGGCCGACGCCGTCATCGACCTGCCCTTCGACGTGATGAAGGAGTATTTCGGCATCTGGGGACAGGGGGCGACGGAAGAGGATGCCGCGCACACGCGCTGGCCGGTGGGTGGCGCCGACTTCCGCGAGACCATGTACGGACTGTCGTGGATTCCCGCCGGCGTCGACTTCACGACCGATCTCGCCGAGCCGGCGCGCTCCGAGCTGCGCGAGGTGCTCGAGCGGATGCTGCGTGCCCTCAATGCTCCTCCGCCGCCCGATCGGTCGATCGCCCCGCAACACTCCGTCACACCCTGACACTCTCCTTCACATTCCTGGCGGATGTCGCTGGGCTCACGTAGCGTCGAGGACATCGCGGCGATCCGGGCGGTCCCGGGCTTCGGCTCATACCCGACAGCGTTGCGGGTTCGACTCCCGCCGTCGCGTCCACCCATGAGACCGGCGAGCGGCGCCTCGCTCCGCTCCCCGTGCGCTGCATCCGCCACTCGGCGCCCCCAGCGACTCCTCACCGGGACTTCCGGCCCTACCGCGTCGTCCGAGTGACGAGATGGTCGACTCAACGGAAACCGGGGTCGACCGAGGAAGACGGTGGAGAGGTGCAGCAGAAGGTGGTGGTCGGAGTCACGGATGCGGCGGTGTCGCGCCGTGCCGTGGACTGGGCGGTAGACAGGGCAGCCGCGCGAGGAGAGCGACTCGAGCTGATCTCGATCATCGACGGTGCCGTCGGAGTCGGCGGCGAAGGCGAAGTGGTCGACTGGGCACAGGAGTGGAATGAAGACGTGCTCAGGGACGTAGCCGAGCGCGTCCGCGCACGCGGAGTACCCGTTGAGATACGCCTCGAACGCGGCGAGCCTGTCGAACGATTGATCGACGCGTCGAAGGACGCGTCGCTGCTGGTCATCGGCAGCGACTACCGCGGAACCGAGTCACAACCGGCACGTGGTCCCCACGGGATCCGCATCACAGCCGGCGCGCACTGTCCGGTCGCGGTCGTGCCCGATCTCGATCTCACCGGCCGGTCCGGCGTCGTCGTCGGGGTCGACGGCTCAGAAGTGTCCGAGGCCGCCATCGCCTTCGCCGCCGCTGAAGCGGACCGGTCGGGCGAGGCGCTGACCGCTGTGAGCAGCTGGTCGCCCATCGCCATTCCCCTCTCCGTTCGGTCGTATCCCGACGGCTACCTGCGGAACATGCAGTCGCTGACCGAAGAGGCACTCGGCATTTCCATGGCCGGGATCTCGCAGCAGTATCCCGATGTGGAGGTGCGCCGTGTTGTGGAGAGCCGCGAGAGACCCGAGACGGTGATCAATCGACTCGCCTCCGGCGCCCGGCTCACCGTCATCGGTTCACACGGCCGCAGCCGTCTCGCCCGTTTCCTCCTCGGATCCACCAGTCAACAGGTCCTCCTCAGGCTCGCCACCGCGACGGTGGTCGTGCGATGAGTCACATACCGGGACGGACGGTCGCCATGGAACGCATTCTGCTGGGCTACGACGCCAGTGATGGAGCGGATGCTGCGCTCGACTGGGTCACCGACCGCGCGCTTCGCCGCCGGGCGCGCGTCGAGGTCGTCCTCGTCACCAACCCCTTCCTCCAGGATCAGCCGAGGGCGGAAGAAGATCTCGCTCGAGCCGAGCGGCACCTTCGCACGGCGAACCCGTCGCTTCCGATCGAAACCGCGCGCATCGGCGGCATGATGCCGCGTGCGCTCACGGAGGCCGCGACACATGCCGACCTCCTGGTGATCGGCGTGGACACCGGTCGCCCGGTCCGCGAAGCACTGCACGGATGGATGTCGCTTCGCGTGAGTGCGACAGCGACCGTGCCCACGTGCATCGTCCCTTCGGGATGGGTCGAGATGAGCGGACCTGTCACCGTGGGCCTCGCGTCGGACCCGTCGAGTGATGCGGCGCTCACCTTTGCCGCATCCGAGGCGGCCGCCGCGGGTGAGAGCCTTCGTCTCGTGCACGCATGGTCGGGCCCGATCCCGAGCACGACGGTGTCCTCGCAGCGCGACGTGCGGGCGCAGCACACGCAGCTCATGAACCAGACCATCGAGCGACTGCACGACGACGCGCCCGAGCTCGTGGTCGACCGTGTGCTCATCCACGACAACGCCACGTCTGCCCTCAGCATCGCCGCGAGCGACAGCTCTCTGCTGGTGCTGGGCACCCACGGGCGGGGAGTGCTGGCCGGGGGATTCTTCGGATCGGTCGGCCAAGACCTCATCGGCCGTCTCGAGATTCCCGTCGTCGTGGTGCCGTCGGGTCGCTGAAGACCGCGGTCGACGACATTCGCTATGGTGCTCGGGTGGTTCCCCACGACACGGCGAGGCTCCGTCTCCGCCAGATGCTGCCGACCGACCTCGATGACATGGCCGACCTTCTGGGCGATCCCGACGTCATGCGGTTCTACCCCGCGCCGAAGACGCGCGAGCAAGCTGCCGCCTGGATCGCATGGAACCAGCGCAGCTATTCGGAGCACGGCTACGGGCTCTGGATCATCGAAACACACGAGGGCGAGTTCGTCGGAGACTGCGGGCTCACGTGGCAGGACGCCAACGGCACGAAGAAGCTCGAGGTGGGGTACCACGTCGCGCCGCGGTGGCAGGGTCGGGGGATGGCATCCGAGGCCGCGGCCGCCTGTCGCGACTTCGCGCGGGATCACGCGGGCGTACGGGAATTGATCGCACTCATCCACCCGGACAATCGCGCTTCGCAGCGCGTGGCGGAGAAGATCGGGATGCACCGCGTCGAGGATGACCGGCGGGCGGACGGTTCGCGCCGGATCGTCCTGAGCATGCACCTCTGATCAGCCGGTCTGGCCCGGCTCAGGTCTCGCGTTTCGCGAGCGCCAACCACGTCTCGATGATGCTGTCGGGGTTGAGAGAGATCGATCCGATGCCGTGGCTGACGAGCCAGTCGGCGAGATCAGGATGATCCGACGGGCCCTGTCCGCAGATGCCGACGTACTTCCCTCTCCGATTGCAGGCCTCGATCGCCATCTGCAGCACGCTCAGCACGGCGGGGTTCCGCTCGTCGAAAGCCTCCGCGACGAGATCGGAGTCCCTGTCGACACCGAGCACCAGCTGGGTCATGTCGTTGGACCCGATGGAGAATCCGTCGAAGTGATCAAGGAACCGGTCGGCCAGGAGGGCGTTCGAGGGAATCTCGCACATCATCAGGACCTCGAGACCGTTGTCACCGCGCCGCAGGCCGTTCTCCGCGAGTTTCCGATCGACGGCCGCAGCCTCGTCGACGGTGCGGACGAACGGAACCATGATCTTCACGTTCGTCAGCCCCATCTCATCACGCACGAAGCGCGTCGCACTCCATCGCGAAGCAGTCGGCGAAGCGGTCGGTGACATACCGCGATGCTCCGCGCCACCCGAGCATCGGGTTCTCCTCGTGAGGTTCGTACCGCTCGCCACCCAGCAGATGGGCGTACTCGTTGGTCTTGAAGTCGCTCGTGCGAACGATCACGGATTTGGGCGCGAACGCGGCCGCGATGGTCGAGACCCCTTCGGCGAGCCGCCGGATGAAGTACTCCCGTGGCGTCCCGTAAGGGCTCGTGCGTGCGGTGATCTCGTCGCGCAGCGCATCATCCATCGAGGCGCAATCCAGCAGTGCCTGCGGGTGGATGCCGATGAGCTCGTTGATGATGAACTCCAGTCGCGCGAGCCCGACTCCGGCGTTGGGCAGCGCCGCGAACGCGAAGGCCTGATCGGGCGCACCGACGTTCATCATCAGCCCGACGGGGATCGGCGGCATCGGATCGATCCGGGTGTGCTCCTCTGAGAAATGCGCACGTCCGGCGAAGACGTGGCCCTCATCGCCGTCGCTGCAGCTGACCGTCACGAGCGCACCGTCGGTCAGTTCGCGCGTCGCGGTGACCGTGCCGACGACGGCGGGGATGCCGAGCTCGCGTGCGACGATCGCTGCGTGGCAGGTGCGACCGCCGCGATCGGTGACGATGGCGGCGGCCTTCTTCATCACCGGCTCCCAGTCGGGGTCGGTCATGTCGGCGACAATGACATCGCCGTCGTGCACCCGCTCCAGGTGCTCGGCGGATGACATCACCCGCACGCGCCCGACGCCGATGCGACGACCGATCGCGCGCCCCGAGATGAGCAGGTCGCCGTGCTCGCGCAGCACGAAGTGGTCGAGGGTCACTCCGTCCTCTCGAGACACGACCGTCTCCGGGCGCGCCTGCAGGATGTACAGGCGCCCGTCCTGACCGTCGCGCGCCCATTCGATGTCCATCGGCCGGCCGTAGTGGTCCTCGATCACGAGCGCGGAGCGCGCGAGTTCGGCGACCTCGTCGTCGGTGATGCTGAACTGCCGGCGCTCGGCGTCGGGAACGTCTTCGAAAATCGTGCTGTGCCCGACGGTGCTCTCGGCGGCGAAGCGCAGGGCGAGGGCCTTCTCACCGAGGCTTCGGCGCAGGATCGCGGGCCGTCCCGCGCGAAGGCCGGGTTTGTAGACCAGGAACTCGTCGGGGTTGACCGCGCCCTGAACCACCGCCTCCCCCAGCCCGTACGCACCGGTGATCAGCACGTTGTCGCGGAATCCCGACTCGGTCTCGACGGTGAAGATCACGCCCGACGCGCCGATGTCGGATCGCACCATGCGCTGCACGCTTGCGGACAGTGCCACGTCGGAGTGCGCGAAGCCCTGGTGCACGCGATAGGCGATCGCGCGGTCGTTGTAGAGCGAGGCGAACACCGCCTTGATGGCCGCGAGGATGTTCTCGATGCCGCCGATGTGCAGGAACGTCTCCTGCTGCCCGGCGAAGGAGGCATCCGGCAGGTCCTCGGCGGTCGCCGAGGAACGCACCGCCCAGGTGGCGCCCGTGGCCCCGGCATCATCGTCCACCACCGCCGCGAAGGCCTCGCGGATGTCGCGTTCGAGGTCGGCCGGGAGGGGCTGGGCGTTGATCATCCCGCGGATCTCGGCTCCGGCCCGGGCAAGCGCCGCCACATCGGACACCTCGAGCGTCGCCAGGATCTGCGCGATGCGATCCGCGAGCCCGTCGCCCGCGAGGAAGGTCCGGTAGGCCCGCGCTGTGGTGGCGAATCCTCCCGGCACCCGCACACCGCTGGATGCCAGGCGCGAGATCATCTCGCCGAGGGAGGCGTTCTTGCCACCCACCTGGGGCACGTCCGCCATGCCGATGTCGGCGAGCGCGATGACGCTGCTGACTTGCTCCGCCTCTCCGGGGTGATCGGTTCCGACGGCCGGGCCTCGCGAAGCGGCGAGGGGATTCATGGCCATCGTGACCTCTTTCGATGTCGTCCGATCGGTGCACGGTCAGTGTCAAATGACGGTCGCGAGCGGGTCAGGCCGAAGGTCCCGTCGCGCACAGGGGGCGATGCCGCGGGACCAATGTCCTTGCCCCGCTCTCCGCCTGTCGGGAGACTCCCCACGAACAGCCCGCTGCATCGATGGTGTACGGCCACCGGGCGAGGAGGAACACTGATGGATGACATCACCGCAGCGCCCGTGTGGGGCCTCAGTGAGGACGAGTGCTGGAACCTGCTCGCACGTGGTCAGGTGGGTCGCCTGGCGGTGTCGATCCAGGGGGAGCCCGACATCTTCCCCATCAACTACGTGACCGACGGACCGCACGTGCTGTTCCGCACGGCGCCCGGGTCGAAGCTCGCCGAGCTGTCAGCGAACCCCCGCATCGCGTTCGAGGTCGACGAGTACGACGACAACGGTGCCGCGAGCGTGGTGTTCAAGGAATGGCGACCCGCCTCGAACTGCAGAGCGAGATCGACGCGGCCGAGGCGCTGCCGCTCACCCCGTGGATCCCGACCCTCAAGTACCGCTGGGTGCGCCTCTCCCCCACCTCGATCACGGGCCGACGCTTTCAGCGCGGACCGGAGCCCGACCGCTACGACGCTGCCGCGAACGATCAGTGGACGTGAACGGTGCCGAGGTTTTCGTCGGCTCTCCCTCGTCGGCGATGCGTCCGGTCCATAGCCGCCTATCAGCCCTTCACGGCGCCAGCCGTCATGCCGCTCACGACGAAACGCTGAACGAACATGTAGAAGATGATTGCAGGGAGCGTGAAGAGCAACGACGCCGCCATGATGCTCTGCGTCGACACATTCTGCTCACCGATGAAGCCTGCCAAGCCGACGGTGGCCGGCTGGATCGACTTGTCGAACACGAAAGTCACCGCAAAGACGAATTCGTTCCATGCACTGAAGAAGGCGATGACGGCGGCAGCGGCGATCGCCGGTGCGATGAGCGGAACGATGATGCGCCCGAGAATGGTCAGTGGACGACCACCGTCGACCCGAACCGCCTCGTCCAGTTCGCGTGGGACGCCATCGACGGCTCCTTTAAGAATGAGCGCGACGACCGGGAGGGCGAATGCGGTGTTCGCGAGGATCAGTCCCTGGAGTGTGTTGAGCAGGTCGAACTGACCGAACAGGGCGAAAAGCGGCACGACGAGCAGCGCTTCGGGCAGCATCTGAGTGAACAGGAGAGCCAGCACCAGCACGAGCATGCCCTTGAACCGGTAACGCGACAGCGCGTAGGCAAGCGGTACGCCCAGCCCGATCGACAGCACGGTCGTACCAGCGGCGACGATGAAGCTGTTGACAAGCCACCGGACGAGCTCGCCGTCCTGGATCACCTCGGCGAAGACCGAGAGCCGGGAGAGGTCCGGCAGGAGTGTGACGTTTGGGCTATAGAGCTGCGCATTCGGTGTCAGGGCGGTGACGAACATCCAATAGATCGGAAATGTCGCCAGTCCCAGAATGACGAGAACCGCGATGACACGCGCCGAGACGCCCCAGGTCATTCGTCGCTTCATGATTCCTTCCCCGCTCCACGCGCCACGAATCGCGCGCCGATGATGATGATGAGCGAGATGACGATCCCGACCATGCCGATGGCAGCTGCGGAACCGAGTTGCTGCGCTTCGAATGCCTGCGAGTAGAGCCCGATGACCAGGGTGCGTGTGTTTCCCGAAGGACCACCACGCGTCATCACCCAGATGATCTCGAACCGGCGCAGCGCCCAGATGGTCATCAGCACGGCGACGAGACCCACCGTCGGCTTGATGACCTGCCAGGTCACGACGCGGAAGACCGTCCATCTTCCCGCCCCGTCCACCTCCGCAGCCTCGATGAGATCCCTCGGCACGGACTGAAGCGCGGATAGCAAGACAACCGCGACGAAAGGGACCAACTGCCAGATCGTGGTCAGAAGCACTGCAGGCAGTGCGAGTTGCGCGTTGTCGAGGACGCCACTGCGGCCGGGATCGATGCCGACACCCCTCATCAGGACGGTGAGCACGCCGTACTGAGGGTTGTACATCCAGATCCAGATCAGCGCGACAGCAATGCCGGGCGCGGCCCACGGAATCGTGACGAGCGAGCGGGCGATGCCGCGACCAGGGAACTTGCCATTCAGCAGCAGCGCGACGACGAGCCCGATTCCGACCGCTCCGACGACGCTCACCACCATGTAGATGAGCGTGGTGAGGAGTGTCCGCTGGAACGCCGCATCCGAGAAGATCGCCATGTAGTTGTCGAGACCCACCCATTCATTTCGAGTGGGGTTGAGGAGAGACGTCCGGGTGAAGCTCAGCCAGAATTCCTGCACTAGCGGGATCATCTGGAAAAAGAGGATGTAGACAGCCGCCGGTGCGATGAACAGATAGGGCGTCCAGGCGCTGCCCGAGACGCGGCGACGGCGGCGGCGCGCGCTCACTGGCTTCGACGACGGTGCGGAGGAGGGGGCCGCGCCGTGCGGCGCGACCCCCGGAGAAAGTCGGCTCACTGGCCCACAAGCTCCTCTGCCTGCTGCTGCGCGTCCTGCAGTGCCGTCGCCATGTCCTTCTCGCCCTGAAGCGCCGAGAGGACCTCGGTGACGATGATGGTGCGCAGCTCGGGAGTCCGCGCTTCGTAGCCGAGAACGAGCTGAGGCACGCCCGACTCCGTCATCGAGTCGAGGACCGGCAGGAACGGGTAGAGCTCGAGGCTCTCGGCACTCCGCTCCGTATCGATAGCCACACTGCTGGCGCCGAGCACTTCCTGGAGTTGTGTCTGCTGCTCCGGCTGGAGCAGCCACGTTATGAAGTCGACCACGGCGTCCTTATGCTCGCTGTTGACGTTCATGACCATCGGCGTGAGCAGTGTGCCCTGCGAACGCACGGGGAAAGGGATTTCGGCGACACTGAAGTTCAGGTCGGGGTTGTTCGCGGTGGTGGCCGTCGCGTATCCGCCGTTATTGATCTCCATTCCGACCAGTCCCTCAGCGAACATCTGGCGGAACGTAGCGGCGTCAGCACCTTGCGGGATGACAGGCATGTCGTAGAGCATCTGGAACGCTTCCATTCCCTCGATGTTCTCCGGCGAGTCGATGGTGAGGGACTCTCCGTCCGACCAGCCGCCGCCGAACCCAAGCACGTAATTCTGGATGTCCTGCCACACGCCGGCCTCCTCCGCCTGCGTCTGACGGAACGCCAGTCCGTACGTCTCACCCTGCGTGAGCTCCTGGGCGATCTCGACGAACTCCTCGAACGTGGTCGGGGGCTCCGGGATCAGGTCTGCGTTGTAGAACAGTCCGTAATTTGAGTTCTCGAACACGACACCGTACCGCTCACCATCCTTGACTAGGTATTGGTCCGGTCCGGGGGTAAGCCCGAGCGCGTCCGCATCGATGCTGTCAGTCAGCGGCTCGAGGAGGCCAGCCTCAGCCGCCGATTCGAATTCCGCCATATTGAAGCGGATGAGGTCAGGTCCCGATCCGGCGCCCATCTGCGTGAGAATCGTTTGCGCGAATGTCGGGAAAGGCACCGATGCCGGTTCGACGATCACGGCATCCTGACTGGAGTTGTACTCATCGAGAAGCGCCTGCAGCCCCTCGCCGCGGCCCGGATCACCGAATGTCGAGGCAGCGAAGGTGATCGTCACTGGCTCACTGCCCGTCGTGTCCCCGGTGTCGTCAGCGGCCGGCGAGCACCCCGCCACCACCAACGCGCCGGCGGCCAGCAGTGACAGTCTGGCGAGTGTTCTGAATCGCTGTTCGGGTCGTGCGCGCATTCTTACTCCTTCGTAAATTGGTGCGTCGAGGTGGCATCCACTTCGAGCGGATAGCTTTGCCACTAACCGCAGACTATAGTATAGTTGGGCCGAGGATCAATACCGCTCAGTCACTCGCACCCTGCCCCACGCTGAGGCCGGGTGATAGGACTCTTCGTCTGATGCAAAGGAATGCACGGCATGGCCAACTCCCGTATCGTCATCGACCACGACTTCACCGTCGGCCCCGTCAATCCGCGCTTATTCGGCTCCTTCGTCGAACACCTCGGGCGTTGCGTGTACGACGGGCTGTATGAGCCGGGACACCCACTCGCTGACGAGAACGGGTTCCGCAGCGACGTGATCCATCTGGTCAAGGAGCTCGGCATCACCACGATCCGTTACCCGGGCGGGAATTTTGTGTCCGGCTACCGGTGGGAGGACGGCGTCGGCCCGAAGGACCAGCGACCCCGTCGGCTCGATCTCGCGTGGCACTCGATCGAGAGCAACCAGTTCGGTCTCGACGAGTTCGCGAAATGGACCGAAGCGGTCAACAGTGAGGTGATGCTTGCGGTCAACCTGGGCACGCGTGGTCTGGAAAACGCGATCGAGCTCCTCGAATACGCCAACGTCCGAACCGGAACCACGGTCTCGGAGCAGCGGGCAGCCAACGGTCACCCCGAGCCGTACGGCGTGAAGATGTGGTGCCTGGGCAACGAAATGGATGGTCCGTGGCAGATCGGGCACAAGACCGCCGATGACTACGGAAAGCTGGCAGCGCAGGTCGCCCGCTCGATGCGGAAGACCGACGGGTCGATCGAACTCGTGGCCTGCGGCAGTTCTAATCGTGAGATGCCCACGCATGGCGAGTGGGAACGCGTTGTTCTCGAGCACACCTACGACCTCGTCGACTACATCTCTTGCCACGCGTACTTCGAGGAGCAAGACGGGGATCTTCTCAGCTTCCTCGCTTCGGGCACGCAGATGGACGACTTCATCAAGGAGGTCGTCGCTGCGATCGATCACGTGAAGTCCCTCAAACGAACCGACAAGACGGTTAACATCTCGTTCGACGAATGGAACATCTGGTACCGGAGCCACTACCCCAAGGCAACGCGGCCCAACGGTGTCGACGAGTGGGGCGTGGTGCCCCGCCTGCTCGAGGATGTCTACACCGTCGCCGACGCCGTCGCCTTCGGTGGACTGATGATCACGCTCCTTCGCAACGCGGACCGCGTGACCTCGGCGAGCCTCGCCCAGCTGGTCAACGTCATCGCGCCCATCATGACCGAGCCGGGCGGTCCCTCCTGGCGACAGACAACGTTCTTCCCATTCGCGCAGGCCTCGGCCCTCGGTCGAGGCGAGGCGCTGCAGGTCAAGATCACAAGCCCGTCCCACTCCACCGACCGTTACGGCGAGGTGTCCACGATCGATGCGGTGGCAACCTACGACGCTGCGCGCAACGCCACGACGGTGTTTGCGGTGAACCGCGGGAACACCGAAACGGTCGACCTCGACATCGTCCTTCGAGGAGACCTCATGGCCGCCACCGTGACAGCAACCACGCTGAGCGACGATGACGTGTACGCCGCGAATACTCTCAGCGCTCCCGAGCGGGTGACTCCCCAGGCGAACGACACGGCCGCCATCTCCGGATCGAGCGTCACGGTGTCTCTTCCGCCCGTCTCATGGACCGTCATCGATATCCGCCACTGACGACCCAACATGCCCACGAGAGTGTTCGCGAGCCGATGCGCTCGTCTCGCGCGAGTCCGCGAGGAAATCGCATGATCGGCGTCATTGCCGATGACTTCACCGGGGCCACCGATGTCGCTGTCGCTTTCCGTAGCGAGGGAGCGCGCACCGCGATAGTCTTCGGCGATCCCTCCCCGGATGTCTCCCTGCCTTCCGCCGACGTCGTCGTCGTTGCATTGAAAACCCGGACAATTCCGCCGGACGTCGCCGTCGAACAGTCCTTGAGGACGGCGAGGCTGCTGCTGGCCGACGGTGCGACACAGCTGTACTTCAAGATCTGTTCGACATTCGACTCGACGTCCCGCGGGAACATCGGTCCCGTCGCCGACGCTCTCGTCGAACTGCATGGCGGCAACTTGACCACCGTCGTGGCTCCGAGCTCGCCGCGTCACGGACGACGGCAGCTGTTCGGTCATCTCTTCGTCGGCGCGGAACTCCTCAGTGATTCGCCCATGCGGCACCACCCGCTGACTCCCATGACGGATCCGCGAGTACCGTTCCTGCTACAGCAACAGACACGGCACCGTGTCGGCCTCATCGACCTGCCGACCGTGATGTCGGGGAGTGAAGCCGTGGTACGGGCGCTGGCGGGGGCGCGAGCCAGGGGCGAACGATATGTCGTCGTGGATGCCGTCAGCGTCAACGACCTCGACGTCATTGGTGAGGCAGTGCGGAACGCTCCGCTCATGATCGGCGCCGCAGGGCTCGCGGCAGGCGTGGCTCGAGCCCTGTGGCGAAATACCCCGCCCTCCTTAGATGAAGCCGACACCAGCGCGACGGCAGCGTCGACGGCGACCACGCGAGGCGTCGCAATCGCCGGCAGCTGCGCGGCGCGGACGCTCGAGCAGATCGAACACATGAAGCGGTCCACGCCGTCGTATCGGATCGATGCCTTGACGAGCGGCGACCCATCGGAGCTCGCCCGACGAGCTCTCGCGTGGTTCGACAGCCTGTCCGGGACAACGTCCGCGCTGATCTACACCTCTTTGCCATCGCAGCAATTGCGGACAGTTCAAAACGCGCTCGGAACCGAGCGAGCATCGATGCTTCTCGAAGGGGCGCTCTCCAGTGTCGCCATCGGGCTCGCAGACCGTGGGGTCCGTCGGCTCGTCATCGCCGGTGGCGAGACGTCCGGGGCGGTGGTCGAGGCGCTGCGCATACGCTCGGCACTCATCGGGTCTGAAGCCGCGGCGGGTGTTCCCTGGGTGCACAGCCTGGACGAGCGTCGCATCCAGCTCTTGCTCAAGTCGGGCAACTTCGGCGGAATAGATCTTCTGACGACCGCGACTGCGTGTGCCTGAAACCCGAATACTATATTGACTGCCATCTCTTGTGAACAGTCGAACGGATAGCCGCTGTGTCGCCACCTTCTTCACGCAAACCACTGGCCGACCGCATGTACGACATCCTGCTCGAGCAGTTCATGGACGGAACGCGTGGAGCGGGTGAACCACTGAACATCGGGGCGCTCACCCGGGAGCTCGACGTCAGTCAAACGCCGCTTCGCGAAGCGCTCGCTCGACTCGAGCACACTGGTCTCGTTCGCCGTGAAGCGCTGAAGGGGTATAGCGTGGCGCCGCAGTTCAGTGCTGTAGAACTTGAGAAGCTGATGGATGCGCGTCTCGTGATCGAACCGACGCTCGCGGCGAGGGCAGCGGAGCACACGACCGGGGAATTCCTCACCGAACTTCGTGATTCGATCGACGACCTCGAGCGATCGTCGAGGGAGGCGGACACCGACCCGAACTCATTCCGGTTGTACTGGAGTTCCGACGATCGATTTCACCTTCTCATCGCGCATCAGAGCAACAATGAGTTCCTCGAAGGCGCCTACCGCTCCCTCAGCGGCCAAGTACAGCGCTACAGACTCTTCGTGAAGGCTGGTGCCACCCACGCTCACTCGGCAGCAGAGGAGCACAGCGCGATCTACAACGCTCTCGAGACCGGAGCGCCGGAGCGAGCGGCGCAACTGATGCGCGTGCATATCGAACGAGCACGTGACCGGGCGCTAGACGGTGCTACCCTCAGCGACGCCGACGAACCGGCCTGACGGGCGCGGCCGCACCTCAAACGGGTTCCAGCTTGGATCGCCGGTAGGGCTGCCGCGCATCCTGTGAGGCGAGGAACGCCAGAGTATTGCGAGCCCGTTGATCAGCGGTCGCTCCTGCGACCAAGGCGCCCGAAAACTCTGTCACGTGGTCGATCTCGACCGGAAGCGGGCCGACGATCTCGATACCCTCGACGAACGCCAACTCGCTCAATTGCTGCACTGCGAGATCAGCTCGGCCATCTACGATTGCCGTCCCGGTGAAGCCCGCCCTGAGCACCGTTGCGCGGGATGCCACTTCCTCGAGGACGCCTAGGCGCGCAAGGACGTCGCGCAGATAAATCCCGCTTGCACCCGTTTCCGAATAGGCCACCGATCTCGCGCTCGTCATCGCCTCCACGAATTCCGTCACGGACGACAAGTCCGGCGGCGACGCGCCTGGCGCGACGGCGACGCCCACGCGTGTTCGAGCGAGGGGCACCACAGATGCAGAGTCGACCAGCCCTTCCTCGGCCAAGTCCTGCAAAGCGGCCGTGACGGCGACGATGACATCCGCCCTCTCCCCCGCCCGCAGTCGCCGCGCAAGTCCGACCGTGGGGTCGTACACCAGATCGAGATCGGCGCCTGTGGCGGCAGTGCACGCAGCACGCAGCTCGTCGTCGAGGGCCTTGCGCGTGGCCAACGTGCTGAACAGCGTGACAGGCCGTTCGTCCATCATCGATGCGCCTTCCTCGGCGGTTATACGAGCACTGACCATTAGCCGACGAGCGACTTCATGAGCGCTGCCGATGCATGGGGTCCGGAGATCACCGGAATGTCGAGCGCGTCGCGGAGCCCCTCCGCTGCGGGCGCCAGTGAATACTGCGCTAGCAACACGGCATCCACTTCTTCTCGAAAAGGATCGATGGCGCCACGCAGTGTGTCGAGCAGGGCTACGTCATCACGCGCGGTGGTCGCCTGGAGTGCCCCGTCGGCCACAGTGGCCGACACCGATAATCCGCCAGCGGCTTCGGATACAGCCGCGCGTAAGCGCTGCGTCGAGTCGTCGACGGCCGCTGCCAGCGACCCGACGACGAGAATGCGGGGGTAGGCACCGTCAATCGCGAGAGCGAAGGAGGCTTGGTCAGCGGCGAGTACGGGGACAGCTTCGCTGTCGAACTCTTGGGCGACATCCCCGTACAGCGAACAGGTCAACAGAACTCCCTCGGAGCCCTCCGCGACCGCATGCTCTATGAGTCTGACCATGCGTGCACGGAGAGGAGGAGTGAGTCCGCCCTGTTCGTTCGCATCGACCAATAGTCGGTCATCAACCAGGTTCCAGGGGATGGCATCGGGAAAGACGTCCGCCAGCCCTCGCACGGCCGGCTCCACCGCAGCGAATGTGGCGCTGATGAGGGCGATGGTGGGAGCACCGCTACGGACGCCGGCTTGATCTACCGTGCTCATGAGCCGTACTGCTTCATCCATGACAATCCCGTCGCCGTCTCGTTGAGAGGCCGGTATTCGCATCCGATCCATCCGCTGTATTGCAAGGTGATGAGCTCGTCGAACACGTTCTGCCAATTGATCTCGCCGCTGCCTGGCTCAGATCGCAGGGGGGGATCCGCGATCTGCACGTGGCGGATGAGGGGGAAGAGGGCGCGGATTCGAGTGACGACGTCACCCTGCGTCACCTGACAGTGGTAGACATCGAACATCAAACCCAGGTGCGGATTATTGACCGCTTCGACGATCGACGCTGCTTGCTCGATCGAGTCGAGCACGAAGCCCGGTGCATCACGTCGGTTCTGCGCCTCGAGCAGGAAGGTCACGTCCGTACCCGCGGCCTGCTCCGCGGCCCAGGCCGCGTTGGCGACGAATTGCGCGTAGGCACGATCCCACCGCACGTGGTCGGGTCGGGCACCTCCCATGAGGTGAATGTAGGGACTTCCCAACGCCGTGGCGTACTCCAATGCACGACGGATCCCCTCTCGAAAGTCGTCGACGTGATCGGGGAGGCATGCGTATCCAGACCGACCGACCGTGCCCGGTGCGCCGCTCGGCGTATTGATGAGCACCTGCACCAACCCAGCGTCATGGAGACGAGCGAGAAGTCGGTTGGGGTTGTGGTCGTAGGGAGATGAGTACTCGACACCACGAAACCCCTCTCGTGCTGCGGCGTCGAAACGCTCCTCAAAAGGCAGTTCTGTGAACAGCCACTTGAGATTGGCGTCGAACCGCAGCGAGGACGGGCCACGTGTTGCGAAACCATCGGCAGGCGACAGCTGGGGCGGCGTCATGGCACTCCCTTTGGTGAGGAGATATTGCGGAGTCTGGGCTGGGACCCTCTTGTTGCAGCGAGTCGGAGGGCTCTGGCGCCTATAGTATAGTGAAATAGACCGCGACGCATCCCGGTCGTCCATTCTTTTAGGAGGCCACGCCCAATGGAGAACCGCATCGTCGTGGCTGGTGCCGGCATCGTCGGCTTGGCAACTGCTGCTGAGCTGACGCGCAGGGGTCATCGGGTGACGGTGATCGACAAGGAAGCGCGCATCGCCGCCCACCAGACGGGCAACAACTCCGGCGTCATCCACTCAGGGCTCTACTACCAACCGGGCAGCCTGAAAGCCAAGATGAGCACAGCCGGCGCCGCATCAATGACCGCATTCGCTCGAGAGTATGGGGTTGCGCACGAAATTTGCGGCAAGCTCGTCGTCGCGACGAAGCCCGACCAGCTGCCAGCACTCCACGAACTCCAAAGGCGTGGCGAGGCGAATGGGGTTCCCTGCCGCCTCCTGACTCCCGGGGAAGCCCGGGAGTTCGAACCCCACGTTGCCAGTGTCGCGGCGCTCAGAGTGGAAACGACCGGGGTGGTTGACTACCCCGGTGTATGCGTAGCCCTCCGTTCGATCATCGAATCGGGCGGCGGGGAGATCGTCTTGAATGCGCAGATCACTGAGATCCGTCCGAGGGAGAAGGGTGTCGTGGTCGTCACGAGGGCGCGCGAGTTCGACGGCGTCGGTTTCGTGAACTGTGCTGGTCTTCACAGTGACCGCCTCGCTCAGATGGCAGGCCTACGCCCTGACGTGAGAATCGTGCCCTTCAGGGGGGAGTACTTCGATGTCCGGCCCGAAGAGGCGGATCTCATCAAAGGCCTGGTTTATCCCGTTCCTGATCCCGAGTTCCCATTCTTGGGTGTTCATTTCACACGCATGCTCGACGGCGCGGTCCATGCCGGGCCGAATGCGATCTTCTCGCTCGCTCGGGAGGGCTATTCGTGGCGAAGCATCAGCGCGCGGGACGCTCTGGAGAGCGCGCAGTGGCCCGGTCTTTGGCGCCTCGGCGCGCGATTCTGGCGAACCGGGCTCGACGAGTTGCTGCGCTCCCTGTCACGGAAGCGTGTGCTCGAAACGCTGCGTGAGCTTGTTCCAGAGCTGTCGGATCACAGTATCTCTCGTGCCCACGCCGGCGTACGAGCCCAGGCGCTTCGCCGCGACGGTCGACTGGTGGACGACTTCGCGTTCGCCACCGCCCGCCGGCAAGTGCACGTGCTCAACGCTCCGTCCCCAGCGGCGACGGCGTCGCTCGAGATCGCCAAGCGCGTGGCGGACGAGGTCGAGAGTCAGGTCCACTAGCGCTGTCGGCGCCGGCGTCTACCCTTCCATCATGGTCGCCGCCTCCGCCAAGCCCGAGCTGCACGTCGACACCGTCGACGAGTGGGAACGCTGGCTGGAATCCGATCCCAGTCCTGACGGCGTGCGGCTGCGCGTCCGGAAGACCGCGTCGCGCAAGCCGGGCATCACCTACGCCGAGGCCCTCGATGCGGCGCTGTGCTTCGGCTGGATCGACGGCCAGAAGCAGGCGCTCGACGCCGACTACTTCCTTCAGGTCTTCACTCCCCGCAGGCCCCGCGGGGTGTGGTCGAAGGTCAACATCGCGCACGCGGAGCGCCTGATCACCGAGGGACGGATGCGCCCCACCGGTCAGCGCGAGATCGACCGCGCGAAAGCCGACGGACGCTGGGACGCCGCGTATCGTCAGAGCGACGGCCACATTCCCGCCGAGCTCCAGGCAGCTCTGGATGCCGACCCCGTCATCGCCGCCGCGTTCGCCGCCCAGTCGGCGCAGAACCGCTTCGCGATGACGTTCCGCATCGGCAACCTCAAGCGGCCGGAGTCGCGCGCTGCGCGCGTCGCCCAGTACGTCGCCATGCTCGAGCGAGGTGAGACGATCCACTAGGGCGAAGCTGCGGCAGCTCGTGGCGAGGAAGATGCACTTCACCCCAGACACCGGAAGCTTTCGGAGTTACTCTGGGCGGGCGCGCCACTGGAGACGCCAACCGAAGGACCACGACGATGAACCCTCCCCCTACGCCCCCGGCCGGCTGGTACGACGTTCCTGCCGGAGGGAAGCGCTTTTGGGACGGAAGGAGCTGGTCGGCCGATGTCGTGGGTGCGCCGAATGCGACAGCGGAGTATGAGGCGCTCGATCCGTTCCTTCCGCCGCCGCGCGCGACGGCTACCGTCGCGACCGTGCCGATGACCCCCCTCGTCGAGTCTCCGCCCGCCGGGTGGTATCCGGGCCCGACGGGAGCGCTGCGGTGGTGGGACGGCCGACAGTGGGGCCCGTTCGCGCCGCCGGTCTCCCAGGGCGGCGCGCCCGCCAGGGACGTGGGAATCGCCTACCTCTTCCTGCTCCTCCTCGGAGGCGTCGCCGCGCACCGCTTCTATCTCGGCCTCATCCCCTCCGCGATCGTCTTCAACATCCTGTGGTGGGGTGGGTGGCTGCTGTCGATCCTGCTGATCGGGATACCGATGATCCTCGCGGCGGCGATCTGGTGGGTGGCGGATCTGTTCCTCCTCCCCAGCCTGTCGCGACGCGCCAATGCCGTGCGGGGGATCGGGCTATAAGTCCACCGCTACCCCGTCGGGGAGCCACCGCACCCTCTCGCGCACCGCAGTCGGCGCCATATCGATAGCCCGCCGCAGCCCCTCCTCCCCATCACGGAAGTGCGACCACCCGTTGTAGTGCGCCGGCACCGCGACCCCCGCCCGCAGCGCCTCGACGAAGCGCACGACGTCACGGCCCGTCATCGTGTAGGTCAGTGGCCCCGTCGCGGGGAATCCCACCCCGCCGGCGTTGACGATCGCGACATCCACCGTCATCCCTCCGGCCACACGAAGAAGCTTCCGGGTGAGCACCGTGTCGCCGGTGATCCAGAGATCCGGATGCGGGCGGTGCTGCCGCCGCAGGGTGAACCCGATCACGTCCCCGACGATGGCTCGACTGAGGGGCGGCCCATGCCGCCCCGGCGTCGCCAGCACGCGAAGAGCCTCCTTGCCCTCATCCTCGAGGAGGATCGACTCGTCGGGCTGCAGCCCGCGCGCCGATACCATCCCCAGCCGCCGAGCCCCACTGTGCGTCGTGATGACATGCGTCGCGCCAGGCAGGAGCGCGCGGCCCGCGTCATCCAGATTGTCGGCGTGATGCTCGTGACTGAGCAGGATGACATCGACCGGGCCTATATCCGCGGCCGTCACGAAGGGCCCGGTCGTCTTCGTGCTCGACGTTCCGAGGGCGAAGGCGTACCGTCGTCCCGGCGGGTCGAAGGTGGGGTCCACGAGGATGCGCCACCCACCCAGCTCGACGAGCATGGTCGGGCCGCCGATCCGCGTGAGGCGCATCCCCGTCCCCCGCCGGTCGGCGACGCTCAGGCGTCGGTCCGCGCTGACAGCGGCCGCGCGTGCTGCAGTGCCCAGTCGAGTGCGTAGTCGGCGACGGCCTCCCACCCGGGTTCACCGCAGGTCCAGTGGCCGCGGCCCTCGAACTCGTAGTAGTCCGTCAGCGCCGGCGACTTGCCCCAGTGCTTGGCATTGGACTTGTTCACCGCCGGGGGCATGATGTGGTCGACGCTCCCCCCGATGAAGAGCAGCGGCGCGCGGTCGACCGAATAGTCGACCCACGTCTCCTGGTGCCCGGGCTGGAAGTTCGCAAGCAGTCCGTAGGCCCACACCCAGTTGCCAGGTGCCGGGATCGCATAGCGCTCCCACGCGGCATCCGATTCTTCTCGGCTGAGAGCGTTCGCGAACGCGTAGTGCCACTCCTCCTGGGTGAAGCCGACGGCGCGGTGGAAGTTGGCCGGGTTCTTCAGCGCGGGGAAGAGCGACCGCGCCTGCGACAGCGGCGTGACGCGCACGCCCTCGGTGGGTGCGGAGTCGATCGCGACTCCCGCAGCGCCGAGCCCGCGGGCGAGCAGCATCTGCGTGAGCAATCCGCCGAAGGAGTGCCCCATGATGATCGGCGGAGCCGGGAGCGCCTCGATGACGCCGGCGAGGTGCTCGACGGTCTCGGGCACCGTGAGGTTCGCGATGACGTCGGTGTTCTCACGCAGCGCTTCGACCTCGATCTCGAACCCGGGGTAGGCCGGGGTGATCACGGTGTAGCCCTTGGCTTCGTAATGCGCCTTCCACTCCTCCCAGCTGCGCGGGGTGACCCAGAGGCCGTGGACGAGGACGATCGTGTCGGGGGTGTCGGTGCTCATGAGAGGTCCTTTTCGGATCGGTGGAGCGCGGGTGTCGGAGCGGGCGGTCAAGAACGGATGAAGCGGAGCAGGTCGCCGTGCAGGCGCTCGCGTTCGGTGTCGGGCAGGCCGTGCGCCCCGCCCTCGTAGACGAGGAGTTCGGCGTCGCGGATGCCCGCGGCCGACAGGCGTCCGCTGATCTCGAACGGCACGATCTGGTCGTCGTCGCCGTGGATGACGAGCGTCGGCACGTCGACCTTGGCGAGGTCGGGCCGGAAGTCGGTGGCCGAGAACGCGGCGATGCACTCGTAGGCGTTGCGGGTGCCCGAGGCCAGGCCCTGCAGCCAGAAGGCGTCGCGGGTGCCCTGCGGCACGTCGCCGGTGCGGTTGTTGCCGAAGAAAGGTCCGTCGGCGAGGTCGCGATACAGCTGGGACCGGTTGGCTGCTTCGCCCGCACGGATATTGTCGAATACGGCGATCGGCAGCCCACCCGGGTTGTCGTCGGTCTGCACCATCATCGGCGGCACGGCCGAGACCAGCACGAGCTTCGCGACCCGCGCGGAGCCGTGGCGAGCGACGTAGTGCAGCACCTCTCCCCCGCCGGTCGAGTGCCCGACGAGGGTGAGGCTCTGCAGGTCGAGGTGGTCGATGAGGCAGGCGAGGTCATCGGCGTAGGTGTCCATCTCGTTGCCGTTCCACGTCTGCGTCGATTTGCCGTGTCCGCGGCGGTCGTGGGCGATCGCGCGGTGGCCCTGCTGGGCGAGGAAGAGCGCCGTCGCCTCCCACGCATCGGAGTTCAGGGGCCACCCGTGACTGAGCAGCACGGGTGCGCCGTCACCTCCCCAGTCCTTGTAGAAGATCTGCGTTCCGTCATCGGTGGTCACGTAGGGCATGGGATCCTCCATCTGCTCGACGCCAGCGTGGCCCGGTGGTGGCGTGGGTGCACCACGTGGATCACGTAGTCCTTCAGGGGCTGCCCGCGGTTTGCACGGAAACAGAGGCTTCCCCTCGTGGGAGCGGTACCGCTACCCTGACCGCATCGACGTGGGACGGACTCTGCTCGGGCGTGCGGAGGAGTCGGAGCGACTCCGCGCGCTGCTGGCTGGTGTCCGCAACGAGGCCGGCGGCGCACTCCTCGTCATCGGGGAGCCCGGCATCGGGAAGACCTCGCTCGTCGAGTCGGCGGTGCACGATCAGACGCAGACCCTACGCGTGCTCGCGATCCAGGGCGTCGAGGTCGAGTCAGGCATCGCGTACGGCGCGCTGCAGCGGCTCGGCGGTCCGCTGATCGCGTTCGTCGATGACATCCCTGATACCCAGCGTGCGGCGCTGCGCATCGCGGCGGGGCTCGACGAGGGTCCGCCCCCGCAACCACCCCTCGTCGGCCTCGGGTTCCTCTCGCTCCTCGCCCGCGCGGGCGCCGACCGCCCGACGCTCTGCGTCGTCGATGACGCTCATCACGTCGACGCCGAGTCGTTGCTCGTACTCGGCTTCGTCGCTCGTCGGCTCTCGGCCGAGCGCGTCGGCGTCGTCGTCGCGGCCCGCGCCGACGAGGGCGCCGAGGGCGCACTCGCGGGGGTGCCACGCATCGAGCTCGGCGGACTCGGCACCGAGGCGGGCTCGGCGCTCCTCCGCCGCGGAGTGGATGGTGAGCTCGACCCCACCGTGGCCGCCGAGTACGTGCGCTACACCGCCGGCAACCCGCTCGCGCTCCGCGAACTCGCCACCGAGCTGTCGGCCGCGCAGCTGACGGCGACGGCGATCGCGCACTCCCCCATTCCCATCGGCGGCCGGCTCGAGACGATCTACACCCAGCGGATGGCGGAGCTCCCCGCACCCAGTAGAGACTGGCTGCTCGTGGCGGCCGCCGAGTCGTCCGGTGATCCGGCTGCGGTCCAGGCAGCTGCCGATGCGCTCGGAATTCCGCCCGATGCGTCGGCACCGGCCGAGGCCATCGATCTCGTCTCGGTGCGCAACACGGTGCGGTTCCGGCATCCGCTCATCCGGTCGGCCGTCTACGGCGCCGCCACCGACGCGGCCAGGCGCCGGGTGCACCGCGCACTCGCTGATGGCGCTCGTCGGCGTGAGCAGCTCGACGTTGCGGCGCACCACGCGGCCGCCGCCGTGCACGGGACCGACGCCGAGGTCGCCGCCGAACTGGCCGCCGCCGCCGACACCGCCGGCGCCCGCGGTGGCATGCTGTCCCGTGCCCATCTACTTGCGCGGGCGGCGGAACTGACACCGGACGCTTCGGAGGCGAGCGATCGCTCGGTCGCTGCCGCCGAAGCGGCTCTCAGTGCGGGGGCAGCGCGCCTTGCGATGCAGCTGCTCCCAGGGAGCGACGTCGACCTCACCAGCGTGGGGCGAGCTCGCAAGCTCATCGTCGAGGCGATGGCCGGGCTGTTCCTGTCCGACCCGGAGGGCCTGCGTACGGGAATGGCGAAGCTCATGTCGGCTGCCGACCTCGTCGGTGACGTGGCACCCGGCCTTCGCCGGCAAGCGCTGCTCCTCGCCCTCAATTCGGCCACGGTGACCGAAGAACAGGCCCTCGGCGCCACAGTGCAGGAACTGGGTGCTCGGATGCGCGAGGCATCGCAGGGCGACGACATCGCAGCGGTGGTCCTGCAGGCGGCGAGCGCGTTCATCCTCGACGACTACGCCACCGCCGCGCCCGTGCTGCGGCGCGCGACCGAGGCGTTGCGGGCGGAGTCAGGAGCGGGTCTGACGTCGCTGGCCTTTTTCGTCACCGTCCCGTGCGTCGCACTGTGGGATTGGGATGCCGCGGCCGAACTCCTGCGGCGTTCGGCCGACATCGGGCGTACCACGGGTGCGCTCCGCGACGTGGATGCCTGCATGTGGATCCTGAGCGCGGTGGAGCTCAGCCGTGTGAATCCGAAGGCGGCCCTCGACTATGTGGAGCAGTCGGCAGAGCTGCGTCGAGCCCTGGGCTTCGGCGACGAACAGGCGGTCAATGCCGCCCTCCTCGCGTGGCAGGGCACGCCGTCGACGGTGGTGGAACAGATCACCCATGCCATCCACGAGGCGGGGTGGGGCGGAATCTCACGGATGGCCGTGGGAGCGATCGCGATCAACGAGATCGCGGCCGGGTCGTATGAGTCGGCGTTCGAGCGGCTGACGCCGCTGGTGCGGCATCCCTTTCTGCAGGCGAGCTTCCATCACCTGCCGGAGTATGTCGAGGCCGCTGTTCGCAGTGGCAACCGTGCGGCGGCGCAGTGGGCGCTCGACCGGATCCAGGTCTGCGCCGATGCCAGCGGTTCGACGGTGGCGCGGGCACTGTTCATGAGGTCGCTGGCGCTGCTGTCGGATGACGCCGATGCCGAGCGGCACTTCGTCCAGGCGATCGCGCTCTTCCCGATGTCGCATCGGGGCGACACGGGGCGAACCCGCCTTGTGTATGGCGAATGGCTCCGTCGCGTGCGCCGGCGCACCGACGCCCGGGGGCAGCTCGCGCATGCTCTTCGCGACTTCGAGGCCGTCGGCGCGACGACCTTCGCCGAGCGCGCGCGCCGGGAGATCCTCGCCGCGGGCGGCACGGTGCCGTCGGGTTCTACGCCGGTGGATCCACTGAGCAGCCAGGAGCGTCAGGTCGCCCTGCTCGCCGCTCGAGGCGCGACGAACGCCGAGATCGCCGCGACCATGTTCATCAGCCCGAACACGGTCGACTACCACCTGCGCAAGGTCTTCCGGAAGTTGGAGATCAGTTCGCGGCGGCAGCTGGCTGACCGGTTCACGCGGGACTGAATCGACATCCGCGCATTCTCGCCGGGACGCGCGACGGCCGCTACGCTTCGGCCATGCCGCTGGATGGAGCATCCACACCTCACAGCGTTCGTGTTCTGGACCGCGTACTCGTCGGGGTTCCTGATCCTCACGCACATGACCTTCAGGAAGGCTGACGCGGGCACTCTCAAGGTCTGGCTGGCGGCCACGAACTCGCCGAGCCGAAGCCTCGCCATCCCCTCTTCCGCTGCCCAGTGGGCTGTGTTGGCGGTCATCGCCGTCGTTCTCGTGCTCGTGCTGCCAGGACTGCTCGACAGTGTCCTCGCGAACGCACTCAGCTTCGCCGTCGTCATCACCGCATGGCTCGTCACCGTCACCGCTTACGCGGTTCACTATGCCCGATTGAACACACAGGAGGAGTCGCTGGAGTTCCCCGGCAGAAGTGGGATCCCGCCGGTCTTCGCCGACTACTACTACCTCGCCGCCCAGCTCGCGACGACGTTCTCCTCCTCCGACGTGAACATCCTCACGACACGCGCGCGCGCCATCGTCACAGGGCAGACCTACATCGCATTCGCCTTCAGCACCTTCATCATCGCGATGCTGATCAGCGTCCTCTTCCTCACGAACTGACGACCACAACGACGCGATCGGAACCCACTCGCAGGTTCAGCGGGAACGCAGGTGGGTCGCGATGCTGTCGCACTCCGATCGTTTCTCGGCGAGCTCGGCGAGGTCTTGGTGAAACTCCTCGACGCGCGGGTCGAGCTGATCATCCTGCGTCCTATGCCGTTCCAAGAGGTCGAGGTTGGCCTCCGCAGTGAGGTGCGCGCCCTCGAGCGCAGCGCGCAGCGCCTCCGCAGCGACACGCAGATCCGCCTCGACGTGACGGTTACCGATGTCGGCCAACAGGCGGACGTCGTCGAGAAGGGATACGCCGATGCGACCGATCGAGAGCGACGACTCGATCGCCTCCACCGTCGCCTGTCGAACCGCCCGCTCGCGTTCCGGCCCATCGCTCATCGCGAGGGAGGCGCCGAAAGCGGCGGAGCGAACACCATCCTCCTCGGCCGCCCGCGTCGCCGCCCGCCGCCTGCCGCGCAATCGCCCGACAGCCCGTTCCGCCTCGACATCATCGGGCGTGTAGGCCGCGACCATGCCGAGCAACGCCGCGGAGATCGCCGTCATGACAGCACACGCGGCGCCGCCGCCCGGCGCCCCCCGCGCCTCGGCGAGACGGCCCAACCATTCCTCGAGCGGCGTCTCAGCAGGAACGATGTCGTCGTGGCTCATATCGCCGACGCTACCCCGCCACCGACCAGCACCTCGCACGTCAACTCGTTCCTGCAGGAGATCGCGTCACCGCACAGGCCGATACGGCTCCTCCTGCACCGCGTGCGCGAGCACGAGCTTGAGCGCGAGCATGACCGGGAGCCAGCCCCACATCTCGGGCGACGGCGTGTAGACGGCGGCCATGAGGGCGAGCGCACAGAACCCGAGCGCGACCGGGCGCTCCAGATAGAGAGGCACGGCGCGCACGAGGGCTGTCCCCGCGAGGATCGCGAGGTACCACAGCAGGCCCCATCACCAGAGGTGCGGCGGGTAGACCAGCCCGACGATGATCGGATGCACGTGCAGCGCCGTGAAGAGCACCGGCCGCCGTACGAGCCGCCCACCGACCGACCTCCCGGTCGCCGACGGCGGACCGAAGTGATCGCGCTTCGCGGCGTTGAGCCCGTTCGCCACGACGCCGCCGACGACATCCAGCGCGATGATCGCCGCCACGATGTAGAGCACGACGTTCCAGTCGACGTTCTCGATCCACGCGGCGATGACGATGAGAGCCGCCCCCGCCACGCCGACCCCGTACGTCAGCGTCTTCTCCGCCCGCGTCGCGCCGGCACCGAGGAGCGCATCGCCCTTCGCGTCGGGCGCGGTCCAGTCCACGGCGCTGTCGGTCTTCATCGCACCCCTCCCGCCACATCGAGCACCGTGCCGGTGACGTAGCCGGCGTCGCTCGTCGTCAACCACTCCACGGCCGCCGCGATCTCGTCGGGATTCGCCGGTCGACCGAGTGGCGAGCGGGCGCCGACCTCGGCGGCCCGGGTGGAGCGTCCGGCGCGCGCGTGAATCGTGGTGTCGGTCGTCCCGGGGCTGACGGCATTGACGCGGATGCCGGCAGCGGCGACCTCCTTCGCAAGCCCGACGGTCAGCGCCTCGACGCCCGCCTTGGAGGCGGCATACCAGACGTACTCCCCCGGCGCCCCGGTGCGGGCGGCGATCGAGGAGACGTTGACGATGCTGCGGTCAGCCTGCACCGCTCTTCCCTCCCAGCGACGGACGACCTCGCGGCACACCCGCAGCGCCCCGACGAGGTTGACGTCGAGCACACGCGCGACCGTGTCATCCGCCACCGTGGCGACGGGTCCGATCGGGCCGGTGACGCCGGCGTTGTTGACGACGATGACCAGGTCGCCGAGATCCTCGGAGGCGGCGATCATCCGCTCCGGCCCATCCGGATCGGTGACGTCGCATCGCAGCGCCCGCACCGACCCACCCGACGCCGCGGCTTCCGCCACGGTCTCGGTCGCCCCCGCCTCATCAGATGTGTAGGTGAACACCACGCTGTAGCCGCGCCGCACGAGCCTCGCGACGATCGCGCGTCCGATGCCGCGGCTGCCTCCGGTGACGAGGGCGACGGTCCGGGTCATCCTCTCTCCTTTATGTCCTTGTGCTCGACCGGCCTGTTCGTGTGCTCGGCCGGGCCGAACACGACGATCACGTCGAGCGGCTCTTCGATCTCGACGAAGCGGTGCTCCTCGCCGGCCGGCACGAACAGCATGGCGCCGGGCACGGCGGCGACTTCACCGGTGGGGGTGCGGAGGATGCCGCGTCCCGACCGCACGAGGTAGATCTCGTCTTCGGTGTGCGGCTGTTGCGGATCCTCCGCACTCGCCGGGAGGACGTAGCGACCGACGCTCAGGGCGGGGACCCGCAGCACCTCGTCGTAGCGGATGGCCTCAGCAGCGTCATCCCCGAGTCTGATCTCGTGCACCAGTCGTCTCCTCTCTGTGTCGTGTCGGTTCTGTGTCGTGTCGGGCCGGAGCGATCTGCCGCCTCGCCCCGAACGGTCATGACCGCACTCTCGGCGATGGCGACGAGGCGATTCTCGTCGTCACGGATCTCGCAGCGGTAGTGCGAGACGGTGCGTCCGGCGTGCTCGCACCATGCCCCCGCCGCGAGCGTCGTGTGCCACACCGGGCGCAGGAAACGGACGCTCAGCTCGATCGTCGCGAACGACTCCCCCTCGCGGATGACGGTGGAATGCGCCGTTCCGATTGCGGCGTCGGCGAGCTCGGCGATCGTGCCACCGTGCACCGTCCCCTGTTGGTTGCCGTGCACCCCGGTGGTGACTGCCATGCGGACCGTCGCCGCGCGTTCATCGACGGCCACGATCTCGATCCCGAGCAGCTGGGAGATGGGCGTCGGGTAGTGCAGCAGCGTCGCGTCACCGGTCAGGAGCTCACCGGCGACACGACGCTGCAGGTAGGTGAGGACGGGGAGGGACGTCATGATCGCCGCCCCGCGGTGCGCGCGCGATAGGCCGTGATGACGGCGGCCATGTCATCGCCGCCATGACCGAGTGCCTGCGTCTCGGCGTACAGCTCGAGGCACGCGTCCATCAGGGTCGCGGTCGTGCCGTTCTCGCGGGCCGCGGCGACGACGAGGCGGGCGTTCTTGGCGACATCCGGAATCGCCGCCTGCGGCGCGAAGTCTCCCGCCACGATCGCGGCCGCCTTCGCGCGCGACACGAACGACGCCATCGGGCCGGCGCCGAGGATCTGCTCGAGCAGTCGTACGTCGAGCTCGTGCGTCTCGGCGAAGTGGAACGACTCGGCGAGCCCGCTGACCAGCGTGATGAGAAAGGTGTTGACGGCGAGCTTCATCTGCATCGCCCGCGGCGGCTCGCCGCACCGCACGATCATCGCGCAGACCGGGTCGAGCAGCGGTGCGACCTCGTCGACGGCGTGGGGGCTGCCCGCCAGCATCCCGATCAACGCACCGTTCAGCGCCGGCTGCCGCGAGCCCGACACCGGTGCCTCGACGTAGCGACCACCGGCGGTGGTGATGCGCGCGGCGAGCTCCGCGGAGTAGGCGGGCCGCACGGTACTCATCTGCACGAGCGTCGTCTGCCGCAGGTCGGCCGGCGCGACGATCTCATCGACGGCCCGCTCATCGGTGACCAAGACGAACACCGTCGCGCACCGGTCGAACACGTCGGCGGCGGAGTCGGCGACCTCGGCACCCGCCTGAACGAGGGGCGCGGTGGCTGAGCGGGTGCGGTTCCAGACGAGGAGCGGATGCCGCGACTGCAGCCGCGACGCGATCGCCGACCCCATGAGGCCGAGGCCGATGAATCCGAGAAGGTCGGTCATTCGGGTCTCCGTGTGTCGTAATCGTCACGGGTGGGCCGTGGTCCCGGATCGTCCCCCTGCACGACCAGCATCGTCCAGGCGATGAGGACGGCGATCGACGCCGCGACGATGAACAGAGCCACCCAGAGCATTCAGGACCGCCTTCCCGCATCCACTTCCTGCCAATGTCTGAGCCAACTGCGTCGGTGGGCTGGCGCGCGCGGTCCAGTTGGGGATGCTGGATTCATGTCCGTCCCCGCCACCCGCCTGTCTGCACGCCAGCTGCTGTCGATGACGGGAAGCCTCGGAGCCGAGCGCGTTGCCTACACCGAGCTTGCGGGGCGCATCCGGCTGCTCATCGCCGACGGGCGCATCCCCGTCGACACCCAGCTGCCGTCGGAACGTGAGCTCGCCGTGCTGTCGGGCCGCAGCCGCACCACGATCGCTGCGACCTACCAGGCGCTCCGCGACAGCGGGCACCTGGTCAGCCGGCAGGGGTCGGGCAGTCGCGCGACCCTCCCCCACCTCCGGGATGTCTCGCGCCGGCCGAACCAGGCCGTGAACTTCGCCGGGTCGATCCCCCCGCCGGTCGCGGGGTTGCGGGAGCTCATCGCCGAGACGATGGCGGAGCTGCCCGACATCACGACCTTCCCGGGCTTCGACCTCCTCGGCAACGACGGGCTGCGCCAGGCGATCGCCGACCGGTACACCGCGCGCGGACTGCCCACGGTGCGCGACCAGATCATCGTGACCACGGGCGGCCAGCACGCCATCGCGCTCGTGGCGCAGACGCTGGTCACCCGGTCGGATCTCGCCCTCGTCGAGTCGCCGACCTACCCGCACGCCTACGAGGCGTTCCAGCGGGCGGGGGCGCGGATGCTTGCGACTCCCGTGACGACCGCGGGATGGGACATCCCTCACCTCGTCGCGACCATCCAGCGCACGCGCCCCGTCGCGGCCTATCTCATCCCCGACTTCCACAACCCGACGGGAGCGTCGATGGCGCCTTCGGATCGAGCGCGAGTCGTCGCTGCGGCGCGGGCTGCGGGCACGACCCTGATGATCGACGAGGCGACGGTCGACCTGTCGATCGACCGCGCGTGGAATGACGGGCCCTTCGCCCGCCACGCCGCGCGACACTTCGGAGCAGAGGGATCGGGCATCATCACCTTGGGCTCGCTGTCGAAGTCGATCTGGAGCGGGCTGCGGGTCGGGTGGATCCGGGCGGACGAGTCGGTGATCCGCCGCCTGGTGCAGGCGCGGCCCGCCGGCGACCTCGGCACCCCGCCGATCGAGCAGCTGATCGCGGAGCGCGTGGTGCGCAGGTTGGACGAGCTGGTTCTGGATCGCCAGCGAATGCTGCGGGAGCACCGCTTCGCGCTGCATGAAGCGCTCCAGCGACGGCTGCCGCAGTGGACGACGCCGTGGCCGGACGGCGGCCTGTCGCTGTGGGTCCAGCTGGATCATCCGGGCAGTTCGGCACTGACCTCGATCTGCCAGGCACGCGGGATGTCGCTGATCGCCGGGCCGAAGTTCTCCATCGACGGGTCGCTCGAGCGGTTCCTGCGGATCCCTTTCACGACACGCGTGGAGGACCTGGATGCAGGGGTCGGGATGCTCGCGGCTGCGTGGGAGCAGGTGGGCGCGGGGTCGGCAGGTTCCGGGGCGGCGGCGGGAGTGCGGCAGCCGGCGTCGGCGCTGTGACGGCGAGGCGCGCCCGACGGCTCTGGCTGTCAAGGGGCTCGGCGAGGCGTAGTCGGTCTGGTTTCGTCGAGCTCTCCACGAGAGAGGGCGGACGAACGTGAGCACTTCAGCAGCCGAGAAGGCCGAGATCGACGTCGCGGCGAGGCGGCAGGCTTCGCAACGCAACGTGTGGGCGGGAGTGCTCTTCGGCATCGGAACGGTGGCGTTCATCGACGAGGCGGTGTTCCACCAGATCCTGCACTGGCATCACTTCTACGACCTGTCGGGGACCGATATCGGCCTGGTGTCCGACGGCTTCTTCCATGCACTGAGTTGGTTCGCGACGATCGGCGGACTGTTCCTGGTCGCTGATCTGCGCCGGCGCCGAGCCTTCTGGGCGACGCGGTGGTGGGGCGGGGTGCTTCTGGGTGGCGGCGGGTTCCAGCTCTATGACGGGCTCATCCAGCACAAGCTCCTCGGAATCCACCAGATCCGATACGTCGACGATCTGCTCCCGTACGACCTGACGTGGAACGCCATTGCACTGCTGATGATCGTGGCCGGGGTGGTGCTGCTCATCCGGACTCGCCGTAACATCCTGCCTGCCGGAGGATGATGCACGCGCACTCGACGTCGTCCCTCCCCGGCGATGTGATCTTCGCGATCCCTTTCGGGTTGGCGATCGCCGCCTATGCGACGGGCGTCGCTCTTCAGCACCACCGGGGTCGATCGTGGCCGTGGTTCCGAACCGCGGCGTGGACTTCGGGCGTCCTGCTCATCGCTGCAACGTTTCTCGGGCCTTTCGCCGCGGCCGCCCACGAGGACTTCGTCGCGCACATGGGCGCACATCTGCTCGTCGGCATGGCCGGCCCGTTGCTGCTCGTCCTCAGCGCGCCTGTCACTCTGGCGCTGCGATCGTTGCACGTCAGCCGCGCGCGTCGTCTCTCGCGACTGCTGCGGAGCCTGCCGGCTCAGGTGATCAGCACTCCGGTCGTCGCCGCCGTCCTCAACGTGGGCGGTCTGTGGTTGTTGTACACGAGCGGCGCATACGCGCTCTTGGAGGGCAACCCTCTTCTGCATCTGGTGGTGTCTATTCACTTCCTGCTCGCGGGATTGCTCTTCACCGCTGCGATCATCCCGATCGACCCTGCGCCGCATCGCACCGGGTTCGGACTTCGTGCTGGTGTGCTGCTCGCGGCGATGGCAGCGCACAGCATCCTCGCGAAATGGATCTACGCGCACCCTCCGCTCGGTGTCGGCGCTGGTGCGGCCGAGGCGGGCGCGATGCTGATGTACTACGCGGGAGGGCTCGTCGATGGGGTTATCGTCCTCGTCCTCTGCGCGCAGTGGTACCGGCATGTCGGGCGGAGCCGGGCGCGTGGTGTACGGCTGGCTGCTGCCTTGTGATGCAGGGCGAGATGATTCGAAATCCGATGTCGGAGGTGGGTGGGATGCTTCATACATGCGTTCGAACCCGCGGCTTTCACTCCTCAGTGACGAGGACCGGGTTGAGCTGACTGGCGTGCTCACGCGGGTGGAAGCCGCTCAAGAGGCGCTTGCCGCGGCGGAGGCGGAGCAGACGCGTGCGCTTGCTGAGGCGGGCGCGTTCGCGGCACGGTTGGCGGAGGGGTCGTCGGCGGTGGTGCGTGACCGGGATATGGCGTTGCGGGGTGTGGCGGCGGAGATTGCCGCAGCGGTGCGGTTGTCGGACCGGTCGGTGCAGCGCCAGATCGATAGTGCGTTTGCGTTGGTGAACGACTACCCCGCGACGGTGCACTGCCTCGAGAAAGGGCTCATCACTCGGGCGCATGTCGCGGTGGTCGAGGACATCGGCCGGCGGCTGCCGATCGAGCTGAAGGGTGAGTTCGACCAGCTCGCTGCCGAGATCTGTCTGGACGAGACCCCGGGTCGTGCTCGTGCGGATTTGGAGGTCATTGCGGAGCGGATGAACCCGCGGACCCTGACGGAGCGGCATGCGGGGGCGTTTCGGGAGCGGAAGATCGTCCGGTACCCGGTCGGGGAGGGGATGTCGGAGTTGCGGTCTGTGCATTCCACGGTGCTGATCGAGGGGATCTTCCAGCGGGTCACCGATCAGGCGAATGAGGTCATCGCCGCCCGGGAACCGGGATCGGATGACACTCGGTCCCTGGACGAGGTCCGTGCGGACCTGTTCGCCGACATGCTCCTCACCTCCACACCGAACGTGGACCCGACCGGGTCTGGCGATGAGCCGGGAGGTCTTGGGGCGATCACGGCGAAGGTGCAGGTCGTGATCCCGGTGATGGCCCTCATGGGACGAAGCGACGTCCCGTGCGATCTCGCCGGGGTGGGGCCGATCGACGCGAAGACCGCCCGGTTGCTGGCGGGGAACAGTTACGGGACGTGGGAGCGGCTGCTCACCCACCCGATCACGGGGTTGACGATGGCGGTGGACACCTACCAGCGCACCAAACCGATGGACCGGTTCCTCAAAGGCAGGGACAAGCACTGCCGGTGGCCGGGATGCCGCATGCCCGCCCGCAAATGCGAGGTCGACCACAACCACGACGCCGCCCTCGGTGGGAAGACAGAGATCTGCAACCTGTGCTGCCTGTGTCAGAGGCACCACAGCATGAAACAGTTCACCGCCTGGAAAGTCCGGCAACGGGACGGTGGAGTGATGGAGTGGACCTCCCCCACCGGACGGATCTACACCGACAACCCACCCGGCCACGGGGTGCACTTCACCCCCGAGGAAGACCTTCCTGACGACCTGTGGGCGAGATGGACCAACCCGGGCCTGGAGTTCCGGATCACCGACGGACCCGCCGACAACCGCCACGAACCCGCACCCTTCTGAACGATCGGCTCACGCGTCTCGGAGCCGAGGTTCGCGAGCGCGGAGGCGGACATCGACAGTGGACGCCCGTGATCAGACCTTGACCAGCGCCGCCTGGATCAGCCGGATGTGCGCCGCCAGGTCGCCCCGCGCGAGAAGACCGCCACCGAGCGGACCTGCCGTGTTCTCCCCGAGAGGAGGAAGCCGGCGTAACGCCGCCCGAGTTTCGGCAGTCAACGCGGTGATCTGCCACCGGATCTCGTCGGCGGCGGCATCCGGATCATCGGGTGCCGCCGATCCGGCCGCCCGCGCGGCATACGCTGCCGCCCCGAGTGCGTGCGCACCCATGTGGGCGACACCAGCCGCCTGTGCCGCCGACCGGGCTGCGGCCACTGCTGCCGCGTCGCTGAGGCCAGCGGCCGCGCGACCAGCGACGAAGCGGCGCCGGATCTCACCCGCAGCGTCGAGCTCTCCGCGGAAGAAGGCGCGGGCACGGGCGATCGCGTCGCGTGCTCGTGGGTCGCCCGGCGCAACACGCTCGAACAGCGGCAGCACGCGCTCGGCGCAATCCGCCGCCCACCCCGCGACCAGGCGACGGTCAGTCTCGCTCAGCGCCTGCGGCGAAGCCAGGTCTCAGCTCCCCTTCGAGCGTCGGATGACGCGGGTGCGCGCAGCCTCGTGCGCGTCGCGAAGGAGCGTGAGCACCATCCCGGATGTGACCGGTCCAGGGTTCACGATCGACACCCACCCGACGTCGCCGTACAGCGGATGTCGCACGAACGTGTCTGTCGCGGCGGGGCGGGCAGCGGCATCCGTCAGCTCTGCGACCCGCTCGCGCCCGACGTGTATGTTGACACGAAAGCGACCGGGCTCGTCAAGCTTCGACGCCTCGTCGCCGGGGTAGTTCTTCGTGACAACCGTGGCGTAGGGCTGGGTGCGCTCGGGCATGACGCCGTCGGGTGCGTAGTAGACGAACACGTCACCCCAGGCGAGCTCGGGCAGCCCGCTCCCCGCCTCGAGGGTGACCACGAGTACACCGTCGAAGGCCCGGGCGGTCGCGACGATCTCCTGAATATCCATTCCTCCATCCTGAGCTTCATGTGCTTATGTGGACTTGGAGGCCGGGAGGGACGGAACCAACGTGCCAAACCCTCAAGAGGTGTCGCTGACAACCTCGGCCGCGGGCCGACAGGTCGGCTACTCCACACAGCAGGTGCGTGACCTGGAACGGCTCGGCATCATCCCTGCTGCTGACCGCGGCGAGAACGGGTATCGGCGCTACCGACCTCACCACGTCGTCGCCCTCCGCGCCTACCGCGCGCTGACCGCGGCGATCGGACCCGTTCCTGCACGCCGGATCATGCCCGCACTGCTCGAAGAACCGATGGATGCCGCGGCCGAACGCATCGACGACCTTCACGCCGAGATCTCACGATCACGTGGAAACGTGCGAGAAGCCCTCCGAGGCCTCGACGCGGTTCTCGCTGATCGCGCCGACGACTTCGACGAACACGACGTGATGACGATCGGCGAACTGGCCGACGCGCTCGGCGTCCGCACCTCGGCCCTGCGTCATTGGGAGAAGGAGGCCTTGATCGCCCCGGATCGCAGCGCTGCGGGCCATGCACGTCGATACGGGGCGCGGGCCATCAGCGAAGCGCGGATCGTCGCCGCCCTGAGGGCCGGCGGGTACCCGATCCCGCCCATCGCGCGCCTACTCGGCCAGCTCCGCGCCGACGGGATGACGGAGGATGCGCGGCGGCTTCTCGAGGAGCGACTCTCCGATCTCACGCGTCGAAGTGTCGCGCTGCTGGAGGCGTCGGGGCATCTCCACGCGCTGCTGCAGTCGAGGGCAGTGTCTAGTCTCGGATGATGGCGACCCGCGTGAACCTGATCGACATCGCAGAGGCCACCCTCAACCCTCACTGGTCGAACGATCGCCTGTTCGGAAACGTCGCTTCGGCACTGGAAACGACGAGTGGCGCCATCCACACCGGTGTCTACATCGATACGGGAAGCGGCACCGGGTTCTGCGCGGAACACGCGGCCATCGCCTCGATGGTGACGAGCGGCGAGTATCAGATCGCTCGCATCGTCGCCGTTTGGCGAGACGGCCAAGACCGGCTGACCATCCTGCCGCCCTGCGGTAGGTGCCGCGAGTTCATCAGGCAGATCGACCCGTACAACATCGCGACCACGGTCCTTCTCAGTGGCGGTCGGACCGCTCCCCTGAGCGTCCTTCTTCCCGAATGGGAGTGGCCCGAGCCCGAGTCCTTCAGCGATGCCTCGGGGGACACCGTCGGCTGAGCCCGGCACCGTTCGCTTCGTGGGATCAGCGCATGACCCACCGCCTGTTCACCTTCCGTTCGATTCGCAGTCCGGCGGTCTCGTAATTCGCCTTCACCTTCTCGAGTTCGAATACCGATGACCTCGAAATTCACCCGGAAGGCCGCCCTCATGCGTCGCACCACACTCCCCCTTCTCGCCCTCAGCGGCCTCACGGTCGTCGCCCTCGCCGGTTGCCAGGCAGCCGCTTCCGCTTCCCCCGGAGACGGGGAGGGGTCATCCGCCCCCATCACCATCGCCACCATTCCGCTCGGCGACGACCCGTCGGCTGAGAACCCGATCGACGCCCTCGCCACCCTGCTCGAGGAGCAGACCGGTCGCGACGTGGAGATCACCGACGTGCCCGACTATCTCAGCGTCGTCGAGGCTATCCGCGCCGACCACGTCGACATCGGCATCATGAGCGGCTTCCCCTCCGCCCTCGCGGTCAACACCGGCGAGGTCGACGCGCTGCTCGCCTGGCAGGGCGACGACACACCGGTCTCCACCTGTGTCGTGCTCGACGACTCGCCCGTCACCGAGGTCGCCGACCTCGAGGGTGCGACGGTCGCGTTCGCCGACCAGGCCTCGAGCTCGGGCTACTTCATGCCGGTCTACATGCTGCACGAGGAGGGCCTCGAACAGGGCACCGACTACGAGGCGATCTTCGCCGGCGGTCACGAGGGCAGCTTCGCCGCTCTGGAACAGGGACAGGTGGATGCCGCGTGCACGGCCATCATGCTCACCCAGCTCGGAGAGCCCTACTTCCCCTTCGCCGACGGCGAGTGGCGCGGCATCGGCGAAAGCCCCTCCATGCCGATCGCGGGCGCCGTGCTCGCACGCCAGTCGCTCGACGATGAGACGCGCACGCTCCTCGAGAAGGCGCTTCCGCAGGTCTTCTCCGAGGAGAATGCCGAATCACTCGGAGCGCTCGGCGAAGGCTTCGTCGGTCGTGAAACGATGATCGCCCCCGATCCCGAGGAGTTCCAGGGCTTCGTCGACATCGCCGCCGTCGCCGGCGTGAAGCTCGAGGACCTGCGCTGATGACCTCGTCGCTCCCTGCGGAGAAGCCGCGCACCGGCGAGGCGGACCTCTCGTCCGCTCCGCTGGTCGCGGTCCGCGGCCTCGAGGTCTCCTACGGCACCAACCGGGTGCTGAGCGGCGTGGACCTCGAGGTCCGCCCCGGCGAGACCGTCGCCCTCCTCGGCGCCTCGGGGTCGGGCAAGTCCACGCTGATGAAGAGCCTCACCGGATTCGCGCCGATCACCGGCGGAACAGCGCTCGTCGCCGGGCACGACGTCGGTCAGGCGCGCGGGCGCGAGCTGCGCCGGCTCCGATCGGAAGTGGGCCAGGTGTTCCAGCAGTTCAACCTCATCCCGCGGCTCAGCGTCTTGACGAATGTGCTGACCGGCGCCCTGCACGCGTCCGGACCGCTGAACCTCGTCGGCGGCTTCACCAGCGCACACCGGGTGCGTGCACTCGAACTGCTGGACCGGGTCGGCATCGCCGATAAGGCGACCATGCCCGCGCGATCGCTGAGCGGCGGCCAACAGCAGCGCGTGGCCATCGCGCGGGCGCTCATGCAGCAGCCGCGGCTCATCCTCGCCGACGAACCGGTCGCGTCCCTCGACCCTCGCCTGGCCCACTCCGTGCTCGGTCTTCTCCGCGACATCGCCCACGACGACGGCATCCCCGTGCTGGTGAGCCTCCACGTCTTGCCACTCGCACTGGAACACAGCGACCGCATCGTCGGGCTCCGCCGCGGGCGGATGACGGTGTCTGCTCCGACCGTGACCCTCGCCGCGACGGCCCTCCAATCGCTTTACGACGACGGAGACGACCATGACCACCACCTCATCTGAGCAGCCCCGCACGGCGGTGCGCGAGACATCTGGGAACCGGCTCTCGGCACCCGAGCGACACCGGCTCGAGCGCGCGTTCACCCTCCCGCGCACCCGTTTCCTCATCGGGTTGCCGGTCGCGGCGGTCATCTTGCTGTGGTCGTTCGCCGGTGCGGAGTTCAACTTCACAAAGCTTGCCGACGGAGCGGTCAACATGTCGGAGTTCCTCGGGCGGCTCTTTCCGCCCGACTTCTCCGACCTCGGCACGATCGTCGCGCTCCTCATCGAGACGCTGCAGATGGCGATCGTCGGCACCGTGCTGGGGGCGGTGCTGTCGCTGCTCGTCGCCTTCGCCGCGGCATCCACTCTCGCCCCTCGCTGGATCTACTATCCGGCCCGCTGGGGGATGAACATCATCCGCTCGGTTCCCGATCTCGTGTTCGCCCTCATGTTCGTCTCCGCCGTCGGGCTCGGCCCCTTCGCGGGCATCCTGGCGATGACGCTCGGGTCCATCGGATCGATCGGCAAGGTCTTCGCCGAGGCGATGGAGTCCGTCGATGAGGGCCCCATGACGGCGATGCGGGCGGTGGGTGCGTCACAGCGGCAGGTCATCCAATACGGCGTGCTCCCCCAGGCTGCGCCGCTTCTCGTCTCGTACACGCTGCTGCTGTTCGAGGGGAACGTCCGAGGCGCCACCATCCTTGGGCTCGTCGGTGCCGGCGGCATCGGTCTCGAGCTCACCACCGCCATGCGCATGTACGACTACGGCCATCTCAGCGCCATCGTCATCTGCATCATCGTGCTGGTCACGGTCATCGACCAGATCAGCGCATTCATCCGAAGGAGAATTACGTGACCACCATCGACGACCGCATCGGCGACGACTTCTCGCTGAGCGCACCCGTGAACCTGCGCGACCTGGGCGGTACCCCCGTCGACGGCGGTGTGCTGCGGTCGGGAGTTGCGATCCGCGCCGATGACCTCAGCACGGTCGGCGTCGCCGATGCCGCCGAACTGGTGGACGCGGGGCTGTCCACCATCATCGACCTCCGCACCGCCGGCGAGGTGGAGATCACCGGGCGCGGCCCGCTCGCCGACTACCCGGTCGCTTATCATCACCTGCCGCTCATGACGAGCATCGGAGAAGGGATGCCGCAGGACGGCCCCTTCGCGATCGATCACGTGCAGATGGGCGAGATGTATGCGCGCATGGTCGAGTCAGCGGCGTCGCAGCTCGCGACGGCGGTGACGGTGATCGCCCTCGCCCCCGGTGCGACGGCTTTCCACTGCGCGGCCGGCCGCGACCGCACCGGCGTCCTCGCCGCGCTGTTGCTGCTGGCGCTCGGCGCGAGCGACGACGACATCGTCGCCGACTACTCGCGCACTGACCCGAACATGCCGGCGATCCAGCAGCGGATGAAGCCGGTGATGGGTGCGCTGATGGCGCGGCTCGGCTTCGACCTCGACGATCTGTCGATCCTCAGCTCGAGCGAGCCGATGGACGTCTCGATGCGCACCATGCTCGCCCGGCTGCGCGGGCGTCACGGCGACGCGCTCGCGCCGCTGCGCACCGCGGGGCTCGGCGATGAGACCGTCGCGCGTTTGCGCGACCGCGCTGTGGTGGCGGGGTGACGAGATGACGATCGCGGAAACGGTGCGACGCAGGCCGGGCAGGCCACGCGATGAGGACCTCGATGCGCAGATCCTCGACGCGACTCTGCAGCTCATCGACGACGGCGAGCCGGTGACGCTCGGCCGCGTGGTGGAGCGGAGCGGCGTCAGCCGGGCGGCCCTCTACCGCCGTTGGCCGTCGCTCACCACGCTGGTGGCTGCCGCCCTCGACATCGGCAGGACCATCCCGCCCGAGTTACCCGACGACGGCGATCTGCGCGCTGCGATCCTCGCGTCACTCACCGGCGGGCACAGCGTCACTCTCGCCGGTTACCCCGAGGAGCGGTTTCGCCAGCGCATCCGTCTGGCGATGACCGACCGCACCTTGCAGAAGGCCTACTGGGACTCGCACGTGTCGCGCCGCCGTGCCGGTGTCGAGCGGGCACTGCAGCGAGCGATCCATCGCGGCGAGTTGCGGGCGGACCTGGATCCTGCGATCTGTTTCGACCTGCTCGCTGGAGTGTTCTACTACCAGCTCGTGGTGCGAGGCGATCGCCTGACCGATCCGGCGGTCATGCAACGCTGCGCCGAGGCGTTCGACATCGCGTGGCGCGGAATGGTGGCGCAGGACGGGACGGCGACCTGACCGCGGTCACCCGCGAGCCTGATCGAACGAGACGGATCGCACGCCGAAAGCGTCGCCCTCCTCCGCGGCGAGCGCACGCTCGGCCGAGAGGTCGAGGCCGCGCGCCAGCAGGATGTAGGCGAGAGCCGACGCCCCGAGCCCCACGAACAGCGCGATGTCGATGCCTCCGATGGCCTGGGCGATCGGACCGACGAACCACGTCGTGACGACGAACGGAACCATCGCGGCGATGCCGATGAGATAGGCGGTCATGCCCCGCCATCCCCATGCGCCGTAGATGCCGTGCGGGCGGAACATCTCCGCGATCGCGTAGCGTCCGCGACGGACGAAGTAGTAATCCACGAGGTTGACCGAGGTCCACGGCACGAGCACGTAGAGCAGGACGACGAGGAAGCTCCCGAACGAGTCGAGGAACTCGCCCGTCGAGAACACGGCGCCCAGAAGCCCCGCGAGGCCGACGATCGTGCAGGCGACGATTCGCGTCATCCGGGTCGGGCGCACCTTCACGAACGAGTCGGCCACCGTGATCAGCTCGATGCTCGCGGCGTAGATGTTGATCGTGATGACCGTGACGAGGGCAGGGAGTGCGCTCCAGAGGAGGAAGACACCCAGGCCCGGCAAGAGGGCGTCGGCGGTCGCAGCAATCGCCCCCACCGGGTCGGCGTCACTGAAGAGGGACGCGACGAATGCACCCAGGGCCATGAGCCATCCGGCGCCGACGATGACGCCGGCCGACGTGTAGAACAGCGCGCGACGGGGGCTCGTCTGCGGCGGGAGGTAGCGGGAGTAGTCCGACACGTAGGGCGCCCAACCCAGCGCATAGGCCGCCGCGGCGGCGAACTGCACGAGGAACGCGGGCCAGTTGATGTCGCCCAGTGACAGCGCCTCGGCGGGCAGCGGCAGCGCGACGACTGCGACGACGGTGAAGATGCCGAAGGTCGCAAGGAAGAGCCAGGTCAGCCATTTCTGCACGCGGTGGATCCAGTGGTAGCCGACGATCGCCAGCGTCAGCGCGAGAGCGGTGATGAGGATGTACCAGCCCGCGCCGGCGTCGACCCCGGTCGTCGTCGTGAGCACGTCGCCGGCGAGCAGCTGGTTGAAGATGTTGAAGCCGACGATGCTCGCGATGACCACCAGACATACGAGCGCGACGCCTCGGTAGCCGAACTGCGCCCGCGACTGGATCATCTGCGGCAGACCGAGCTGCGGTCCCTGCGCCGAGTGGAACGCGGTGAACACCGTTCCGACGCACACACCCAGCACGATCGCGACCAGAGAGACCACGAGGTTGGCGCCCATCGCCACACCCACCATGCCGGTCGCCAGGGTCGTGAGGTTCGCGTTCGACATGAACCAGAGGGAGAACAGGCTCGTGGGCTTGCCGGTCCGCTCCGACAGCGGCACCCAGTCGATCGACTTGACCTCGATGCCACCGGTCGCGGGCAGAGCGACCTGCGTCTCTCTGATCTCGGGCTGCGGGTTGTTCATGATGATCCCTCTCGGGTGTGGGGGTCGGGTGACGCGTAGATGTCGGGACGGCGATCGCCGAAGAGGTCGTTCCACCGGCCGAGAGCCTTGTGACCGGGAGTGATGTCGAGCACAGCCTCGGTGCTGGCGCCGGCGGCTTCGGCGACGACCCAGCCGTCACCGTCGATCACGGCGGTTCCGCCGGTCCACACGACATCGCGCTCCGAGCCGTGCCGGTCGGCGATGACCGTGGGCAGCCGTGATGATCGCGCCGCCGCCATCGCCTGCACGATCTCCGGCGCGCGCTCGCCATCCGGTCGGGGCACGAGGGGCCAGCAGACCGGCAGGGCGAGGATGTCGGCGCCGGCGAGCGCGAGCCCGCGGGGAACTTCGGGGAACTCGTTGTCGTAGCAGACGGCCACGCCTACGCGCCCGATCTCGGTGTCGACGACGATCCCGGCCGACGGACCCGGGCGGAAGATCGCCGACTCGGCGCTCCAGAGGTGCGACTTCGCATAGACCGCCTGAATCCCCTCGCGGGTGATGACCGCGGCGCTGTTGTAGAGGTCGCCACCGTCCCGCTCGCAGAAGCCCACGACCGCAACGGCGCGGGGGCCGATCACGCGGGACAGGCCCGCTAGTCGCGCGTCGGTCCGCGACATCCCCAGATCTCGCGCCTCGGCCTGGTCTAGGAAGACATAGCCGCTGGTCGCGAGTTCCGGGGCGACGATGAGCTGATCGGTGTCGCCGGATGCCTCGGCGAGAGCGTCGGCGAGGCGCGCGAGGTTTCCGTCCACATCACCGAACTGGATGCGGGGGCTGAGCGCGACGGCGCGCACCCGCCTCGACACGGGGTCGCCCTGATCGGTGTGCTCCATCGTCGTCGCTCCTCCCTTCGCGATCCTCAGCGGCTCACGCCGTGTGGGCGGGCTCTCGGTAGGTCGCGAGGCGCATGGTGGCGGTGGCGCTGTGCGCCGCCATTCCCTCGGAGTCGGAGATGACCTGAACGGCGTGCGCCAGGCTGGGCGTCGCCTCGCGGGAGATGCGCTGGAACGTCAGGGGCTTGAGGAACCGCGACACCGACAGACCGGCGCTGTGCTTTGCGCCGCCCGCGGTGGGCAGGACGTGATTGGTGCCCGCCATCCCCTTGTCGGAGTATGCGACCGTGCTCCATTCGCCGAGGAAGATCGAGCCGTAGTTGCGCAGATTGTCGTGGTACCACTCGTCGTCGGCGGTGATCACTTCGAGGTGCTCGGGCGCGAGGTCGTCCATCAGCGCGACGGCGATCTCGCGGTCGGCTGCGACGGTGATCGAACCGTAGTCGCGCCACGCCGGGCCCGCGATCGACGCGGTCGCCAGGGTTTCGAGCTGTCGCTCGACGGCATCGCGAACGGCGAGACCGTGGGAATCGGACGTCGTGACGAGGGCAGCCGGCGAGTTCGGCCCGTGCTCGGCCTGCCCGAGCAGGTCGGCGGCGACGATCTCGGGATCAGCCGTCTCGTCGGAGATGACCGCGACCTCGGAGGGACCGGCGAGCAGGTCGATCGCCGCCGTGCCGAACAGCTGACGCTTGGCTTCGGCGACGTAGGCATTGCCGGCCCCGACGAGCATGTCGACCGGGAAGTCCGCGAGCAGGCCGAACGCCATGGCCGCGAGCGCCTGCACGCCTCCGAGGAGGAAGACACGGTCGACTCCCGAGACGTGGGCGGCGTAGACCACCGCATCGTTCGCTCGACCGTCGGGCTGCGGCGGCGTGCACGCGATGACCGAGGGGACGCCGGCCGCCTTGGCGACGCCGACCGTCATGAAGGCCGAGGCGGTGAGGGGGAAGCGCCCCGCCGGCAGGTAGGCGCCGACACGCGACACGGGCACATAGCGGACGCCGGTGACGAGCCCGGGCTCGAGCTCGGTGGAGAAGTCGACGAGCTTCGCACGCTGCGTCTCCGCGAAAGCGCGGGTGCGGGATGCCCCGAGTTCGATGGCCTCGCGTAGTTCGGGGTCGAGCCGGTCACCGCTCCGTGCGATCTCAGCGCTCGTCAGTTCGATGTCGCCACCCTCGTAGCCGTCGAGCTGACGGGCGTAGTCGCGTACGGCGTCGAGTCCACCTCGCTCGATGTTCTGCAGCATCTCGGTCACCGTGCGGATGACGGCGGGGTCGCGTTGTGCGGCCGGTGCGTCGATCTCGGGGGTCTTGAGATGGACGAACGAACCGTTCAGCCGGTCGAGCAGTCGAGGGGAAAAGCGCATGCGAGCCACCCTAGGGAGCGGGCTGTACCCCCACAAGCCCAGTGCATATTGTGGACTTCACAGGGTTTCCCTATGGTTGAGGGCTGGGACGGAGCCATCGGATGACACTGACGCAGTTGAAGGCGTTCCTCGCCGCCCTCGAGCGCGGCAGCTTCACGGCAGCCGCGATCGAACTGGAGTCGACGCAGGCGTCGGTCTCGGAGCTGGTCGCGCGGCTGGAGCGGGAACTCGGCCTGAAGCTCTTCACCCGGGGACCCCGCCGCCTCGTACCGACCTCCGCTGCGTTGGAGCTCCGGGAGCACGCGGTGCAGGCGGTGACCGCCATCACGAACGGAGTCGATGCGATCCAGGCTCTGGTGTCGCTCGAAGGCGGAACCTGCACGTTCGGCGTTCTGCGCAACGCCGCTTATTACGACCTGTCCGATCTCGTGCAGCGGTTCCACATGCGGCATCCTCACGTCAAGGTTCGACTGGTCGGCCTCAACTCCTCCCTCGTCGCCGAGTCGGTGGCGGGCGGTGAGATCGAGGCGGGCCTGGTCGTGCTCCCCGTCACCGACGAGGGACTCGAGGTGAAGCCGCTCTTCCGCGATGAGGTGGTCTATGTCTCCGCGCAGCGGCATCCCGATCAGGGCCCGGTCTCGATCGAGGAAGTGGCTCGCGCGAAGCTCGTGCTCTACGACGCCTACGCGGGGTGGAACGACCCCACCCGGCGCCAGCTCCTCGAGCGCGCGCGCCTCCGCGGGCTCACGATCGAGCCCGCCATCGAGGTGGAGCATGTCGAAACGGCGCTGAACCTCGTGGCGACGGGAGCCGCCGACACCATGGTCTGCCGGACGATCGCCGAGGGCGCCACCTTTCCCGAGGGCGTGCACGTCACGCCGTTCGCCGAGCCGATGTACGACACGATCGCGCTGGTGTGGCGGGAGGGAACCTACCTCTCCCCCGCCACACGGCGCCTGGCCGAACTGGCCGAGACGACCATGCTGGCGAAGGTCGCTGCCGCGTGATCAGTCGATCGCGTCGTTCGCCGACTCGATGAACTGATCGTCGAGCAGTCGGTCGAGGTCGATCTCCTCCTCGAGCTCCCCGGCGGCGATCAGCCGATCTTGTGCCGTCTGCCACACCTCGGGGTCGAGGGTGCCGTACTGCCCGCCCTCACGGGGCGTCCAGACCTCGAGCCCGAAGTCGAAGAGCGCACGAGCGACATCCTCGTTCTCCCACTCCTCCGGCACGCGCTCGCGGAGGATGGACTCCAGCTCGTCCGGGTTCTCCAGACCGTACGCGGTGGCGCGGGTCATCGCCCGAAGGAACCGCTCGATGACGTCTTCCTCGGCATCGGCCGAGATGACATACGCGCCGGACGGCGTGGTGGCGATGGCCTCCGGCGTGATCTGCCGCAGCTCGTAGCCGACAGCCTGGACCGCGGCGAAGTCGAGGACCGATCCGGCGAAGGCATCGAACTGTCCACCGTCGAGCTCGTTCGCAATCACCTGGCCGCCGCCACCCACCGCGACGACGCTCACATCGTCGAGAGACATTCCTTCGGCCTCGAGCGCGGCCGCCACAAGGGATCGTTCCTCGTCGGAGGCGATGCCGATGGTGGCGCCCTCGAGGTCGGCGACGCTGGTCGCCGAGCTGTCGGCAGGAACGACGATCCCCTCTGGCGACAAGCTGGCGGCGTCGTACACGACCGTCAACTCCGGGTCGGTCTGCAGGGCGAAGAAGATCTCACCCGCCGACGCGGCGCCGATATCGACGGATCCGCTCGAGACGAGCGCGGCGGTCGACAGGTCCTCGCTCGTGGGCGCGAGTTCCACCTCGACGCCCTCGTCGGCGAAGTAGCCGAGCTCGTCCGCAACGATGTACGGGAAGTACGCCATGGATTCCGGGGTCGGCTGCGCCCAGCGCACCGTAGCCGTCCCGCTCTCGCCTCCCCCGCCGGAGCTGCATCCGACCACGGCCAGGGCCAGGGAACCGGCCGCGAGTGTGGCGAAGGACCTCTTCAGTGCTGTGGACATGTTCTCTTCCTTTGCGTTCACGTCTCGACGCCCGCGGCGGTGCGGGTCGACGGTGACGGGGTGGGTTCGGAACGGGTGCTCTGCCGACGCTCTCGCGCCAGGAGCCGACTGTCGGATCGCCAGTAGACGACGTAGCGCTCTACAAGCACCATGGCGCCGTAGAGGAGCAGGCCGAGCGCTGTGAGAAGGATGACGACGGCGAACGCCGCCGCCACGGCGAGCTGATAGCTGTAGCGGGTGACGAGGACTCCGAGCCCGCGTTCCGCAGAAACGAACTCGCCGACGACCGCGCCGATCAGGGCCAGAGTCATCGCGGTCTTCAGCCCCGCGAAGATGGTCGGCAGTGCCCGAGGGAGGCGCAGCCGTACGAGTGTCTGCACCTTCCCGGCGCGCAGCGACTGGAAGAGCTCCTCCTCGGTCCGATCCGTCGACATCATGCCGGCGGCGGTGTTCACGAAGACCGGGAAGAAGCAGATGAGCGCGGCGATGGCGATCTTCGACGAGTAGCCGAACCCCAGCCACGCGATGATCAGCGGGGCCACGGCGATGAGGGGCGTGACCTGAAGGGCGATCACGTACGGGTATACCGCGCGACGCGCGAGGTCGGACATCGAGGCGAGAACGGCGAGAACGAATGCCGCGACCGACCCGATGAGGAATCCCGCCACCGTCTCGAAGGTCGTGGCGGCTACGTGCTCCCACACCCGGCCCGAAAGCAGGAGATCGGAGAGGGAGAAGAAGACTTCGGAGGGGCGCGGTAGGACGAAGGCACTGACCAGTCCGATACTCGCCACAAACTCCAGGGCGACGACGAGGACGACGAAGAGGCCGGCGGCGGGCCAGATCGCGCGGGCCGACACTACCGCGCCCTTTCGCGCAGAACCGCTCACGCTGCGCTCCGATCGGTGTCGAAGGTGTCACGCACGTCGTTGACCGCATCGAGATATGCCGCACTCCGCAGCACGCTGCGGTCTCGGTTGGGTCCGAGGTCGACGTCGACCACGCGGCCGATCCTCCCGGGATGGGGAGTCATCGTGATAACGCGATCACCCATGAGTACGGCTTCAGTGATGCTGTGCGTGACAAGGAGGATCGTCGCGCCGGTGTCTCTCTGGATGCGGAGGAGCTCGAAGTTGAGCTTCTCCCGCGTGAACTCGTCGACCGCTCCGAACGGCTCGTCGAGAAGGAGGATGCGCGCGCCCGTCATCAGCAGCCGCGCAAGCGCGACGCGCTGTTGCATCCCACCCGACAGGTGATCGGGGTAGCGAGCCTCGCTTCCCGCCAATCCCACCGTTGCCAGGAGTGATTCGGCCTCGCGGCGGTCGGACGCTGTCGGGCGCCGGTGGAGCGTGATGGGGAGAAGGACGTTCTCGACGGCGCTCAGCCACGGCAGAAGGGTGGGCCGCTGGAACATGAATCCGACGTCGGACCGTGGCTCGATGACCTCCCGCCCGTCGACACGGACCTGCCCGTCGGACGCGATGATCAGTCCGGCGATGAGGCGCAGGAGGGTCGACTTCCCGCACCCGCTGGGGCCGACGATCGTAGCGAATTCGCCCTGAAGGAAGTCCACCGTGATGGAGGACAGGGCGACGTTGTCGCCGAACCGTTGCGTGACATCCGAGAAACTGATGACCGCAGGTTGTTGCTCAAGCACGTCGTCCCCTTACCGCGTCTTTGCGTTGTGCTCATGCTAGGTACGCCGTACGGAACATAGATAGAACCGAATCTCTATCTCAAGTATTACGCCTGGCTATATATGCCGCGCCTCACGAGGTCCGCGAGCGTGGCGCGCAGCCACCGATGCTCGGGATCCCTCTCGTGGATCGGATGCCACCAGAGCGCCTGAACGATGGGGACCGGTTCGAAGGGGAGATCGAGGATGCGGAGGCGCCACGCTTCGGCCATCCGCTCGGCGAGGCGGCGTTGCATCACGGCCAAGAAGGGCCCGGCGTCGATGAACGGCGCCGCCTCGGCGAAGTTCTGCACCGTGACGACCGGACGGGGTGTGACGCCGAGGAGACTGAGCTGTCGCATGACGGGGACATACATGCTGCGTTCGCTGAAAGTCGTGACCCAGGGTCGCGCGGCAAGATCGTCCATCGTGAGGGCCTCGGGTGCATCGGCGCGGTGGGCCGACACGACGCCGACCCATTCGTCGGAGAAGAGCTCGATGTGCGGGAGGCCGTCGACGATTCCGCGGGGCACGATCACGCCGTCGATGGTGCGCAGCCGTTCGTCCAGCGTGGAGAGATCGAGGGGCTTCGACGTCTCGATTGTGAGGGTGGCACCGGGGGCATCCGCGTGGATGCGAGCCGCGAGCGGCGGGAGAGCGATGGCTGTGCCGTAATCGGAGCTCGCGAAACGGAAGTTCCGCGTGATGTCTTCGTCGCGCACCGTTCCGGGCTTGTGACCGAATACCTGGGTCACCGCCACGATCGCGTGCTGTGCCGCCTCGACGAGGCCGGAGGCGAGCGGAGTGAGCACCATCTCACGCCCCTGCCGTACAAGGAGCCGGTCATCGAAGTGCGCACGCAGCCTCGCCAGGGCCGCGCTGGCCGTGGGTTGGCTGACACCGAGAGCACGCGCGGCCGCCGAGACGTTCCGTTCGCGCAGGAGCGCATCGAGGCTGACCAGGAGGTTCAGGTTCAGGTTCTGCAACGTCAGATCGACGGACGACGGGGGGCCGTCGAGCGCCTTCTCACGTTCCGACATGGGCCTATCCTCTTTCACTAACCGCAAAGGAGTGAGCATGAGCCTCGTCTTCATCCACGCGACGCTGACTCTCGACGGGTTCCTGGCGGGACCGGGCGGTGAGGTGGACTGGATGTTCGACGTCCCGTCCGCGCCCGAGGATCAGGAAGTCGTCGACCGCGTCTGCGCGAACATCGGCGCCGTCGTGGGTGGCGCGAACAAGACCCGCACGATCGAAGACGATGAGATCCCGTACGGCGGAATGGTGAAGGCGCCGGTCTTCCTCATGACGCACACGCCCGCCGAACCCGTCGAACGGGACGGCATCATCTACACCTTCGTCGTCGACGACATCGCGACGGCGGTCGAGAGCGCGAAGCTCGCCGCCGGCGAGAGGTGGGTGAGCCTCCTCGGCGGCAGCATCGCTCGGCAGTGCCTGCGGCTCGGACTGGTCGACGAGATCCATCTTGACATCACGCCGGTGCTGCTCGGCGAGGGCATCTCGCTGTTCGGTGGACTCGGGATGCGGGTGGATCTCGAACGGCTCGAGACGTCGGCGTTCGCGAGCGAGACCCACCTGCGATTCAGGGTGCGCCGGGGCAAGGGTGCGCCGTCATAGATCTCACGCGTCGCGCGACCGCCAGAGGAGCCACACGAAGTACGGCGCCCCGATGAGCGCGACCACAAGGCCCGCGGGCAGCTGCGCCGGGGCGATGACGGTGCGACCCAGGGTGTCGGCGACGGCTACGAGAACGGCACCGAGCAGCACCGCGACAGGAATCGACCGCCCGTGCTTCGCACCGACGAGCGCCCGCGCGGCGTGCGGGGCGACCAGCCCGACGAACCCGATGACCCCGACCGCGACGACGCCGAGCGCGGCGAGCACCGCCGCCGTCACCAGCAGCGCGAGGCGCGTGCGCTCCAGGCGGATGCCGACGAGCTTCGGGGTGTCCTCATCCATCGCGAGGATGTCGAGGTCGCGGCGGCGCACGATCGCGAAGGGCAGCGCGATAGCGAGCACGATAGCGAGCGGGATGACCTGCTCCCAGATGCGCCCGTAGGTGGTGCCCGACAGCCACGTGTAGATGCGCGGGGTGTCCCACGGGTTCGCGCGCAGCAGCACGAACGTGGTGAGGGCGACGGCGCCGTACGAGACGCCGATGCCGATGAGGATGAACCGGTCGGCGCTCAATCCTCCGCGCCAGGCCAGCGCGTAGACCAGCGCGAACGCCAGGAGTCCTCCGACGACGGCGGCCACCAGCATCCCGAGATTGCTCGCCGTCGCGCTCGTGACGACCAGCACGGCACCCAGGCCCGCACCGCCCGTGATGCCGAGGAGGCCGGGCTCTGCGAGCGGGTTGCGGCTGACCGCCTGTGTGATGCTGCCCGACAATCCGAGCGCGGCGCCCGCGACGACGGCGGCGACCACGCGCGGAGCGCGCTCATCCAACGCGAACGCCACGAGCGGCGGAGCAGAGTCGGTGAGCCACAGCACGATGTCGCCGGTGAGGAGGCGTGTGCTGCCGAGCAGCAAGCCGGCGAGCACCGTGGCGCCCAGAACCAGTGCGGAGACGGCGACGACCACAACGAAGCGACGCTGCGTGCGCACGCCGATCCGCATTGTCGGAGGGCGACGCGTGGGGCCCGCGTCGCGCAGGCGCCGCGCCATCAGCACGAGCACGATCGCCCCGAACACCGTGGTCGCAACCCCGGTCGGCACGGCGATGGCACCCTCGGCGCCGATGAGGGCGCGAAGCAGCGCGTCGGCGAGGATCACGACGATCGCGCCGATCACCCCCGACAGCGGGATCAAGAAGAGGTGCCGCCCGAGGGCGGGCACGACCCGCACGAGCAGGCGCGCGAGCACGGGGGCGCAGAGGCCGACGAATCCGATCGGGCCGGCGAGCGTGACGGCGGTCGCGGTGAGGAGGACCGAGATGAGGATGCCGGCGACCCGCGTCGAACGGATCGGCACGCCGAGCGACGAAGCGGTGTCATCGCCGAGCGCGAGCACGTCGAGGCGGCGCGAGAGCACGAGGGCGAGGATGACCGCGACGACGACGACGGGCGCGGCGCGCAGGAACGCCTCGATCCCGAGCTGCGAGAGGCTGCCGCTCCCCCACGCGAGCAGTCCCTTCGTCTCTTCGGAGAACAGGACGAGGAGCGCCGACGTGCCTGCCTGGAACGCCAGCGCGAGCGCGGATCCGGCGAGCACGAGACGGGTGGTCGAAGTGCCCGCTCCCCCGGCGAGTCCGAGGACGATCACGGCGGCGGCGAGCCCGCCGAGGAACGCGACGACCCCTGACGCCCAGATCGGCACCACGATGCCGAACGCCGCGACGGCGGTGACGGCGAGGTACGACCCGGCGGTGACGCCGAGGGTGTCGGGCGAGGCGAGGGCGTTGCGCGAGAGCGACTGCATGAGCAGACCCGCGACGCCCAGCGCGACGCCGACGGCGACCCCGGCGGCCAGGCGCGGGATGCGCGATCCCCACAGCACGTCGGGGTCGGCGAAGATCGCGCCGCTCGTTCCCTGCGTGAGGTGCCAGCCCGCCGAGAGGACGAGGACGACGAAGAGGGCCGCGAGCACACCGAGCGCTACCCCTGTCGAGGAGCGCTCGGCGATGCGCGTGCTCACTGGGTGATGGCGGCGACGTACGCGTCGATGATCTGCTCGGCCGAGCGGGGGCCGCCGAAGGTCCAGATGCCGGCGGGGAACGCGGCGATGCGGCCCTCGGCGACGGCCGGGATCGACGCCCACGCCGGGTTCGACTCGGCCGCATCGATGAAGCTCTCCGAGTCGGGGTCCTCGGTGCCGGTGTAGAAGAGGTGCGCGTCCCCGACGGTGGTCATTCCCTCGATGTCGGTCTGGCCGAGGCCGTAGGCGGGGTCGACCTCGCCGGTCCAGGCGTTGGTGAGACCCAGCTCTTCGCCGAGCTCGCCGACGAGCGAGCCCTGGCCGAACGGGCGGATCGAGACGTTGCCGCCGTCGACCCAGCCGTCGAAGTAGACGAAGTCGGTGACCTCGGGGCTCGCGCCCTCGACCTCGGCCTTGGCGTCGGCGAGGTACTGCTCGAACTCGTCGGTGACGACCTCGGCGCGCTCCTCCCGGCCGATCGCCTCGGCGATGAGACCGAAGGTGTCGAGCATCTGCGCGATCGGGTCTTCGGCGTTCGCGCCGACGGTGGCGAGCACCGGAACGCCGTACTCCTCGAGCTGCGCGATGATCGCGTCATCGCGGGTGTACGCCTCGACGATCACGAGGTCGGGCTCGGTGGCGAAGAGGGCGTCGAGGTTCGGCTCCTGGCGGGTGCCGACACTCTCGACGCTCTCGGGCAGCTCTTCGGCGGAGTTCCAGGTGCGGTACCCGTCGGCGTCGGCCACCGCGACCGGGGTGAGGCAGAGGCTCAGCACGTCTTCGATCTGCTGCCATTCCAGCACCGCGACCCGCTCGGCCGGCTGGTCGAGGGTGACGGTGCGACCGAAGGCGTCGGTCAGCTCGACCGGGTCGGTGGAGGTCGTCGTGGTGTCGTCGGCGCACCCCTCGCTCGCGGAGGTCGCGGGAGCGGCGCTGCCCTCTGTCGTCGGAGTGGTCTGCGTGGTGCCGCAGCCGGTGAGCGCGAGGGCGAGGGCGGCAGCGCCGGCGAACAGCGTAAGGGGCTTCTTGGTCATGACGAACTCCATCGATGTGGGGGTGCGGTGAGAGAGAGGAACGGATGCCGGGGCGCGACGCTTTCGCCGCCGCGGACGTCAGGCGGAGACGGCGTGCAGATGGGCGCGACTGCGGGCCTTGGCCCGTGCGTGGTGGCGACCACGCGGCATCACTCGGACGCGCCCCGTTGCGGCATCCAGTTCTGTATCGATGGGGAACTCGTAGACCTCGGTGAGGTTCGCAGCCGTCAGCACCTCGGCGGGCGCGCCCGTCGCGTGCACGCGCCCGCGGCTCATGAGCACGACTTCGTCGGCGATGAGCGCGGCATGGTCGAGGTCGTGGAGCACGACGCCCACGGCGGTGCCGTGATCGGCGAGGTCGCAGATGAGGTCGAGGGTCTCGACCTGGTAGCGAAGGTCGAGGTGGTTGGTGGGCTCATCCAGGAGGAGGATGCCGGTGCCCTGCGCGAGTGCGGTGGCCAGCCATACGCGCTGCAGCTCGCCGCCGGAGAGCTCGTCGACGGCGCGGTGCTCCATCGTGAGGAGTCCGGTGAGGCGGAGGGCATGGTCGATGGCGGCGCGGTCGGCGTCGCTGAGTCCGGCAAACCGGCTGCGGTGCGGGTGGCGCCCGTGGGCGACGATGTCGCGCACCTCGAGGCCCGAGGGGTGCGGGCGCGACTGCGAGAGCATGGCGACGGCCTTGGCGAACTCCTTGGCCGAGAGCGACGCGGCGTCGCGCGAGACGCCGGGTCCATCGAGGTGGACAGCGCCGCCGTCGACGCGGTGGAGACGCGCGAGCGCGCGAAGGGCGGTGGACTTGCCGCTGCCGTTCGGGCCGATGAGCGCGGTGACGACGCCGGGGCGGAGGTGGAGGGACACGTCGTGCACCACGCGGGTGCGACCGTAGCTGAGTGCCAGCGCGTCGCCGCGCAGCTCGCTCGCCGGGTTCGTGGTCTCCGTTTCGGTCCTCACGTTAGGTGAGCCTAACCTAGGGTCGCGAACGGTTCAAACGGGGAACTGGCCGAGTCTCTCGATCGTGAGAGATGGCGAAGGCGGCGCCGTGCCGCGCGGGCAGTCGCTGACCTCACCCGCCCCCGGCATTCGTTCCTAGGACATGTACGCGACCGGGGCACCGCGGCGTGCATTTGCGACGAACGAACGATGACCTTCCCGGCCGAGTGCTCGGCAGGGAGCGCGGGGCGCGTGGGGCGGGGCTCGCTCGGCCGGGTCACGACCCGCGCGCAGGCTCAGCGGTGCAGCGCGTGAGAAGGGTGCGGGTCGACGGTGTCGAGCTAGAACGCGTAGCGCACGCGGCAGTACGGTAGCTTTTCGGCGATCAGGGCCTCCAGCTGCGCAACGGCCGCGCTCTTCAGGCCGTAGCGGTACCGCACATTGACGGCGCCATTCTGCGAGAGCTTGGGCTCCTGGTTCTGAGGGGTCCAGAGCAGCTCTTCGGCCTTCGGGTGCCATCCGAGGTTCACCTCATGAAGCTGCTCGTTGTGGGTGAGGAAGATCACTTCGCACGCGAGCTGCGCCTTGGCGCGAGCGTGCAGGGTGGCGTCGAGTTCCTCGAAGAGTGCGGTCCACTCCTCCACCCATCCGGGCGTGAGGATGACCGGCGAGAAGTTCACGTGCACCTCGTAGCCGGCGTCGACGAAGTCATTGATGGCGGCGATCCGCTCGCTCACCGGTGAGGTGCGGATATCGGTGACCTTCGCCACCGCATTCGGCATCAGTGAGAAGCGCACGCGGACGCGCCCTGCGGGATCCCAGTCGAGCAGGTCGCGATTGACGAACTTCGTGGCGAAGGAGGCCTTCGCCGTCGGTGTCATCCGGAAGAGCTCACAGAGATCACGCACGTTCTCGCTGAGCATCGCGTCGACCGAGCAATCGCTGTTCTCGCCGATGTCGTACACCCACGAGTCGGGGTCGCACTGGTTGGGCGTGGTCTTCTCGCCCTGCTTGGCGACATGGCGTGCGAGGTGGCGGGTGATCTGGTCGATGTTCGCGAAGACGGTGACGGGGTTGCTGTATCCCTTGCGCCGCGGCACGTAGCAGTAGGCGCAGGCCATCGCGCATCCGTTCGCCGTAGACGGCGCGATGAAGTCGGCCGACCGGCCGTTCGGGCGCGTCGCGACGCTCTTCTTCACGCCGAGGACGAGCGCCTCGGTCTTGATGCGCACCCAGCGGGCCACGTTGGTCTCATCGCCATGCACCTCGGGGATCTGCCAGTGCGAGGCGATCGGGACGACCTCGGCGTCGGGCCAGCGTGCAACGACTTCCCGACCGCGCGGCAGTTTGAGCGCGGCATCCTCGGCGTAGATGCGGCTGATCAGCAACAGGGGCGCGGCGGTCTTCGGCATCCTTCCTGTCTACTCCGGGGGTCGGACATCAGGCTTTCGAGGTGGCGGCGGGCGGGTCGGAATGAGTCAGGATATGGGTTCACCCTTAGGTTGAGGGTTTCGAGTCCGAATGTCGGAGGTCGGTGCCATGCTTCATACATGCGTTCGAACCCGCGGCTTACCCTCCTCAGCGAGGAGGACCGGAGTGAGCTGAGCGGCGTCCTCGCCGAAGTCGAGGCGGCTCAAGGTGTGCTCGCGGCAGCGGAGGCGGCGCAGGCCCGGGCGCTTGCGAAGGCGGGGGCGTTCGCGGCACGGCTGGCGGAGGGGTCGTCGGCGGTGGTGCGGGACCGGGACATGGCGTTGCGGGGTGTCGCGGCCGAGATCGCCGCAGCGGTGCGGCTGTCGGACCGGTCGGTGCAGCGTCAGATCGATAGTGCGTTCGCGTTGGTGAACGACTACCCGGCGACGTTGCACTGCCTCGAGAAGGGGCTGATCACCCGCGCGCATGTCGCGGTGATCGAGGACATCGGCCGGCGGCTGCCGCCGGAGGCGAAGGGTGAGTTCGATCAGCTCGCTGCCGAGATCTGTCTGGACGAGACCCCGGGTCGTGCCCGTGCGGATTTGGAGATCATCGCGGAGCGGATGAACCCGCGGACCCTGACGGAGCGGCATGAGGGGGCGTTTCGTGAGCGGAAGATCGTCCGGTACTCGATCGGGGAGGGGATGTCGGAGTTGCGGTCTGTGCATTCCACGGTGCTGATCGAGGGGATCTTCCAGCGGGTCACCGACCAGGCGAATGCGATCATTGCCGCCCGGGAACCGGGATCGGATGACACTCGGTCCCTGGACGAGGTCCGTGCGGACCTGTTCGCCGACATGCTCCTCACCTCCACACCGCACGTGGACCCCACCGGGTCTGGCGATCAGCCGGGCGGGCTCGGGGCGATCACGGCGAAGGTGCAGGTCGTGATCCCGGTCATGGCCCTCATGGGACGAAGCGACGTCCCCTGCGACCTCGCCGGGGTCGGACCCATCGACGCGAAGACCGCCCGGCTGCTCGCAGGGAACAGCGACGGAACGTGGGAGCGGCTCCTCACCCACCCCATCACCGGGTTGACGATGGCGGTGGACACCTACCAGCGCACCAAACCGATGGACCGATTCCTCAAAGGCAGGGACAAACACTGCCGGTGGCCCGGATGCCGCATGCCCGCCCGCAAATGCGAGATCGACCACAACCACGACGCCGCCCTCGGCGGGAAAACAGAGATCTGCAACCTCTGCTGCCTCTGCCAAAGACACCACAGCATGAAACAGTTCACCGCCTGGAAAGTCCGACAACTCCCCGGCGGGGTGATGGAGTGGACCTCACCCACCGGGCGAATCCACATCGACAACCCACCCGGCCACGGGGTGCACTTCACCCCGGAAGAGGATCTCCCGGATGATCTGTGGGCGAAGTGGACGAACCCGGGTCTGGAGTTCCGGATCACCGACGAACCCGCCGACAACCCCTACGAACCCGCACCCTTCTGAGCCGAAAACGTGTAGCGCCCCGATCGCGTATCACTTCACGGCCCCTCCAGTGACGCCCGCAGCAATGTACTTCTGCGCCACAACCAGGAGAGCAGCAGCCGGGATACTGGCCAAGACCGCCGTTGCCATCAGTGCGGCCCAGCTCTGCGTGTGCGCACCGACGAAGATGTACATACTCAGGGTGATCGGCGTGACGTTCGTGCCGTTGGTCAAGGTGAGCGCGAACAGGAAGTCGCTCCACGCGAACAAGAAGGCAAACACGGCGGCCGTTACGAGAGCGTTCCGGCTGAGCGGCAACACGATCGACGCGAACAACCGAAATTCGTTTGCACCATCGATCCGGGCCGCCTCCAGGAGCGACTGCGGGATGTTCTGCATGAACGCACGGATGAGCAGAATGCAGAACGGGATACCGTGCGACGCGTCAGCGAGAATCAAGCCCGGGATCGTATTGACCAGACCGAGGTTGTTGTAGAGCGGGAACAGTCCGTTCGCGATAACGATCCCCGGGATCATCTGCGTGATGAGCAGGATCACGACACCGATCGCGACGACCTTCGTGGTGACGTTGTTCCGCGAGAGGCCGTACGCCGCCGGCGCCGACACTGCGAGGCAGACGATGACGGCTCCGATCGAGACGATCAGGCTCGTGCCGAGGTTTCCGAGTTGCGAGTCGATCGCACGTTGGTAGCCCTCGAGGCTGAGGTGGAACGGGAACCACTCGGTCTGCAACAGATTCTCGTTGCCCTGGAGAGACGTGTTGATCATCCAATAGACGGGGAACAGCAGCAGGCCGACGATGAAGACCCCGAAAACGGTGCGGGAGTACGACGTGAGTGTGCGTGGCATGAGTCCTATCCCGCCAGGTCGCTCGCCCGCTTGTTCGCGCGGAGCTGAAGCACCGCAACGATGAGCGAGACGACGATGAGGATGTTCGAGAGCGCGGCGCCCTGGCCGAACTGGAAGTTCACGAACGAGAGCTGATACGCCTCGGAGGCGTACGTCTCGGTGGCGTTCGCGGGACCTCCGCCGGTGAGGGCCAGGATGATGTCGAGTACCCGGATCGTGTAGATGAAGCCGAGCATCAGCACGACAACGACCACGGGGCGAAGAAGCGGCCAGGTGATGTACCGGAACGAACGCCATCCCGTTGCGCCGTCGAGCGACGCGGCTTCGTAAAAGTCCTTCGGAATCTCCTGCAGACCGCCGTACAGGATCACCATCACGAACGGGATGCCAACCCAGATGTTCACGATGATGATCGAGAAGAGAGCGATGTCAGGGCTCGTGAGCCAGGGAACACCGTCCAGCCCGAGTCCTCGGAGTACCTGGTTGAGGATCCCGCTTTCCTCATCCATCATCCGCCGCCAGATCGCCGACGAGATGATGAGCGGCAGAAGCCACGGAAGGAGGATGAGTGCGCGAAGCACACCGCTCAGAGGAAAATAGCGGTTGAAGAACAGGGCGAGCCCGAGACCGATGAGGAAGGTCGCGGTCAGCGATGTGATGGTGAAGACGGCGGTGTTCCACGTCAGTCGGCCGAACAGCCCTGACGTCGTGACATCCACGTAGTTCGCGAATCCGACCCACGGCGCCTCGCCGGTGTAGAAGGTCGCGGTGGTGAAGTCCTGGAAGCTCATCGTGATGTTGCTCACGATGGGATACCCGAAGAACACCAGAACGTATATGGCGGCGGGGAGCACGAACGCCCACGTGACCAGGCGCATGCGCGAGCGGTGAGAGAGGGTGCGGCGGGAGGCTGCGCCTCCACCGGGCGGGCGAGCGCCCCCCGCCCCGTCAGTGACGCGACGGGGAGCGCTCGTGCTGTCAGTCGTCAGCATGTCGTGACTCATAGCGGATGCGTCACTCGCTGACCGCCGTCTGAGCGGTCTCCATGGCCGTCTGGGGGTCGGCTTGTCCGGTGATGACGGACTGAATGGCGACGGAGATCGCCTCATTCACGATCGGCCATTTGGTCCCCGAGTCGCCGGTGAGCGGGTACGCGGTCGAGACGGTCTCGACAATGGACTCCATGTCGGGCATCTCGGCGATCAGCTCCTGCGCGACCTCCTTGTTGCTGGGCACGGTGTTATTCGTCAGCGCCGTCTCGAGCTGGGTCGCGGGGCTGTTGAGGCACTCGACGACATGCGCCGCGCGGCGCTCGCGCTCGGGGTCGGTGACGGGCACGGTCCACAGCTCGCCGCCGAGTGGGGCGACAACGTCCATCCCCGCTTCGGGAACCGGAATAGGCACGCTCGACCATTCCAGCCCCTCGGTGTCATTCAGGCTCGGGATCTGCCACGGGCCGTTGATCATCATGGCGGCGTTACCCGCGGCGAACTGGTCCTTCGCGTCAGCCTGCGTCCAGTTGACGACCGAAGTCGACACGAAACCGTCGAGTGCGAGCTTGGTATAGAAGTCGAGCGCCTCGACTGCCTCGGGGGCGTCGAGCTCGAGCTGCGAACCGCCGTTCGACCACAGGAACGGGATGAAAGTCCATGTCCCCTCGGTGCCGGCCTGACCGGAGTACACGAAACCGTATCGATCGGGGGTGGTGAGCGCCTCGGCCGCGGCACGGAGCTCGTCCCACGTCGTCGGCGGCTCGATTCCCGCCTCTTCGAGGATCGCCGTGTTGTAGAACAACACGAGGCTGTTGACGTTCGGCGCGAGACCGTAAAGCTCGTCGTCGAACTTTCCGACATTCAGCACCGACTCGTAGTAAGCGCTGGTGTCGATGTCGAGCTCGGTGAGCGGACGCAGCGCGCCCGTCTCGGCGAACTGCGGCAGGTCGGGGTTGTTGACCATGAGGATGTCGGGCAGGCTGCGGCTGGAGATCTGTTGCAGCACCTTCGCGTTGTACTGGTTCGACGGCACGCTCTGGTGCTCGACCGTCGCGTTGACCTCGGCGGCGCAAGCCTGGAGCCGGTTCTCCATGTTCGAGTGGCTCGGCTCGTCGGTGTAGTAGTCGAGTGCGGTGAGCGTGAGTTCCTCGTCCTCACCGGCGGTCGCGCCGGAGCCGGCTCCGCCGCCTGCGCAGGCGGTGAGGACGAGCAGGGGGACGGCGGCCAGGGCGAGTGCCGCGGCCCTTCTCGGCTGTGTCGACATTGACGTACCTTTCTGATTCTCGGGTCGGGTCGTTCAGGTGTTTTCGGGTTCTTCCCCGACATAGGCGCGGGAAAGTCTGTCGAGGATGTCGTGGTCGGCATCGTGTCCGAGCACGACCACGCGGTGCCGAAGGCGAAGGGTCTCCCCTTCGGCAAGCTGACGACCCTCGTGCATCAGCGGGGCGGTGGCGAGGAAGCCGAATTCGTCGGCGGCGGAGAAGACGTAGAGCGGCGTGGGTCCATTGTCGGGATGAACGAGGAGGGCGGCGCCGCCGTACGCCGGCAGCTTCGGCTCATCCGTCCCCGCACCGTCGATATTGCCGAGGAGAGCCGCCCAGACGCCCGTTTCCGCGTGAACGGCCGACCGGCCGGACCGGCCGCCGGACGCGAGGATCTGCTCCTCCTCACTCATAGACCGCGCCGCACGGTAATTGAGACCCGCATACCCGCCCCACCAGTGCTCGGGGTAGGGGGTGACCGTCAGTTCGACGGGCGCCTGCGCGGTCCATGTCGAGTCCCAGTCGAGCGCCCACGCGTCGATGCCGTCGAGCGCAGTGTGGATCCTGATGCTCCGCACCTCGGTGAGGAGGGCCTCGTCGGAGCGGTCGGGGCGCCAGTCGAGCGTCTCGTCGATCCGGACACCGCTGTCGTCGACGGTCACGTCGTGACCGGTGACCCACGAGCGCCCGAGGGCGCCGTTGCCATTGCCGTAGTCGGGGTGGTCCTCCCAGAAGAGGATCCCGTTCAAGAACTTCCACGACCACCACAGGCCGTGATGCCAGCGGTGATCCCATGGCGCGGTGTTCGTGAGGACGCCGTCGTGCTGCAGCGGCCGAACGTGCGAGAAGAACGGGTGGTTCTTCTCCGACGACCACGAGTAGTCGGCGAGGAGTCTGCCGTCTGCGGTCGTGAGGACGGCGGTGGCGTCATCCCGTTCCCTCCAGACGAGCGCGGTCACGCCGGCACTCCGGCGACCACGGGCGGGGCCCACCGGCCGAAGCCGTGCGACCACCCGGTCCCGTAGTCGGGGTTCCAGCGGTCGCCCATGATCTCGGCAAGGGGGACCACCCGATTCTCGGCGCTCGAGCGGTAGGCGGCTTCGATGAGCGCCGACACGTGGAGGTTGTCGTCGATCGAGCACAGCGGCGTCTCGCCGGCGGCGAGCGCCTGCCGGAAGTGCGCCATCGTAAGCCCGAACGCGTCGGGGAACCATCTGCGCTCGCGATCCCACTCGATGCGGGACACGTCGATGCCGGCATCCGTGCGACGTGAGATCGCCAAGCCCTCCTCGGGTCGCCAGTCGACGAGCCCCTCCGGACCCTGCACCCAGATCTTCTCGTTGCCGTGCGGCATCGGGTCGGTTCCGTAGTACGTCCCGGTTGAGACGATCGCGATGTTCATGCCGTTCGGGTAGCGAAGCAGCAGGTGGCCGTAGCCGTCGACCGTGACGCCGGGCTGCGAGACGTCACGACCGGTGACGGCGTACACCGTCTCGGGGGGTCCGAAGAGGAGCTGCAGCAACCCGAAGTGGTGAACGGTGAGCGCGCCGGTCCACCACCTGTCGTCTTTGCCGAACCACGGGTGGTTGGGAAGGTCGAAGACGTAGCGGACAGTCACCTCGGCGAACGAGGGGACGCCGACGACGCGGTCCTTCATGAGCGCGTCGATGAGCCGGAGCGATCCGGGGACGAAGCACATGTTCTGATTCACCATCGCCGTGACGCCGGCACGGTCGACCGCGTTCGCCATCTCGACCGCGTCGGCGTAGCTGTACGCGAGGGGCTTCTGGATGAGCATCGGCGTGCCGGCCGCGGCGATCTGCTCGACGACGGGAAGGCGGGTGTCGCGGTGATGCGGGGTCGCGACATCCACCACTCCGACCCGTGGGTCGGCGAGGAGCGCCTCGAGGGTGTCGTAGACCGCGGCCCCGGGCTCCTCTGCGGCGAACCGCGCACGTGCCTCGGGGTTCGGGTCGAACCCGGCGACGACCGGCTGATCGTAGATCCGGTAGCCCTCGCGGTGTGCGCCGGTGATCGAGCCGAGGCCGACCTGGCCGATGCCGAACTCGTTGTCGGGGGTCATCTCGTTGCACCGAGCCCGACGAGGTAGTCGGCCGAGCCCAGGACGGCATCGTCGCCGCCGACTTCGAGCGTCGAATGGCCGTCGTAGCCGGCCTGCTCGAGCGCGCGGAAGGAACCCTCGATGTCGATGACGCCGGCGCCGAGGGCGATGGTCGACATGCCACATCCGTAGATCTCGCCTCGGCGGGCCTCCCACTCTGCGCCGAGGTCCTTCCAGTGCACGTGCTGGATCTTCTCGCCGAAGGTGCGCACGTACTCCACCGGGTCGGTACCGGCGAGCCAGCTATTGCCGGTGTCGAAGTTGAGACCGAGCGCGGGCGAGTCGATGCGCTCGAGGAGCGCCGAGGTGCCGTCGATCGTGCCGGTAATAGGGCCATGGGGCTCGAGGAGGATCGTCACGCCGTAATCCGCGGCCACCTGGAGCGGCTCGTAGAGCTTTTCGGCGATCGTGAAGATCGCCTCCTCCTGGCTGAGTCCCTGGCCGAAGCGTGTGACGGGCTCCCCCTCGGTGGTGATGACGTGCGGCACGCCGATCGCACCGGCCGCGCGGACCGCCTTGATGATCTCTGCCGTCCCGTAGCGCCAGGGGGCGGAAGCGTCGAGCAGGTCGGCGTGCGCGCAGTACGAGGTGATCTGCAGGCCGCGCGATTCGAACAGCCGCTTCATTTCGAACGGGTTGGCATCGAGGCTCGCCACGGCGGTGAAACCGAAGTGGTTCCCGAGGACGGCGCCGTCACCGGTATCGGTCACGTCGGCGTATGTGAACCCCCAGTCGCGGATGCGGTCGAGCTGGTGATCCAGGGTTGAGAACGGGTCAACCAGTGCGAAGCAACCGATTTTGATAGACACGCGGGAGTCTCCTCTTCGTTGAGTTCGGCCGTCGTGGCCGCGGGCATGGGCTCGACGCTATGGGACGGAGGAGGCCTCTGTCGTTCCCATTTCGCCAGTGACGAATCTTGAACCTCGGTTTCGTTGCGGCCGCAGCGACCGCCCGCATAGTTTCGAAGTCGGTCAGTGAACAACGATGGAGGACGGATGTCGGCAGCGAAGCCCGCGACGCTCACCCTTGAGGGCGTCCGCGCCTCCGGTCCGGCGGAGTTCGTCTCTCCCTATGGCACCTTCGTCGCCGACACCTGCGCGCCGCTGCGCGATGCCGGCGCCAGCGGCGAGGTGGGCCTGTGGGCATACGGCCGCGGCACCTACCCTGGCGAGCCCATGCCTGCGGACATCCTTCCCCAGCTGAAGAACGTCGGCACGTGGGAGGTCACGAGCGACCAGCCGTGGGGTCTCGATTGGCATCGCAACGAGGGCATCGAGTTCACCTGCGTCTCGGCCGGGTCGGTGCCGTTCTCGTGCGAGCGGGAGGACTTCGACCTCAAGGCCGGGTACATCACCATCACCCGGCCGTGGCAGCTGCACCGTGTCGGGCGGCCGAACGTGTCATCGTCGCGGCTGACCTGGTTCATCCTCGACGTGGACGTCCGCCGACCGAACCAGGAGTGGACGTGGCCCTCGTGGCTTCCCATCCCCGCGCCCGATCTCGCGCGACTGACCGAGCTGTTGAGCCTCAACGAACGCCCGGTGTGGCGGGCGAGTAAAAACCTCCTCGCCGCGGTCGACAACCTCGAGCGGACGCTCCACGGCGAGCGCAGCCAGCCGATGGCGCGCCTCGCGACGAGCGTGGCGGAGATCTTCATCGAGCTGAGCGACCTGCTGGAGCAGCACGAGCCGGTGCTCGACCCGTACCTCTCCTCCACGGAACGCACGGTGCGCCTCTTCCTCGAGCGTCTCCAGGAGCGTACACAGGAGCCCTGGTCGGTCGACCGGATGGCAGAGGAGTGCGGCCTCGGACGGACGCGCTTTGTCCACTACTGCAAGCAGATGGTGAATCTCACACCTCTCGAGTATCTGAACCTGCTCCGGGTCGAGCAGGCGAAGCACCTGCTCACGACGACAGACCTGCTGATCTCCGATATCGCGCAACTCTGTGGCTTCCAGTCGAGCCAGTACTTCAGCACGAGCTTCCGCCGCGCAACCGGGACCCAGCCAGCACAACTGCGCAAACAGCACGTCGGAGTCTGACCGACCCATGGCCGACCTTCTCGTCGCAGAGCTCGACGGCGCCTTCGCCGAGGTGGGCGCGTTGGGGGCGCGGTTCGCGGATGAAACACCTGGATGGGGCTTCCACCTCGTCGTCTTCGCGGGCGGTACCAAGGTCGTCGATGTGGCCAGCACGGAGCATGTCGCCTCCGGAATCCAGCCGGTGGCGTCGGTGTCGAAGGGAATCTCAGGTCTCGTCATCGGCCACCTCGCCGAGCGCGGACTCGTCGACGTTCGCGAGCCCGTCGGGCGGTACTGGCCGGAGTTCGCTGCGCGCGGCAAGGAACGCGTCACGGTGGCGCAAGCGCTGTCGCATCAGGCTGGGCTGCTGCGATTCCCGGCCGGTCTGAGCCTTGACCAGATGGCGGGTGAGGCGGGCGCCGCGGCGCTGGCGGCGGCGAGGCCGTCCTGGGAACCTGGTGCCGCGCACGGCTACCATGCCTTCACGATCGGGACACTCACGGACGAGCTCGTGCGCCGCGTCGTCGGCATGACGGCCGCGGAATACCTCGCGACGGTTTACGCAGAGGGTCGCTCGATCGAGTTCTGGCTCCTGGCGCCGGAAGGGCTGCGGGAGCGGGTCCGCACCGTGCGACCACCCGACGAGTTCGTCGAGCCGGTCGAGTCATCGGACACGCTCGCCGACGATGCGTTTTCGCCCTTCCGGCCCTTCGACGATGCGCCCTACTGGCTGAACTCGCCGACGCTCGTGCGGGCGGGGGTTCCGTCGGTGTCAGGCGTCGGCAACGCGCGCGGCATCGCCGCCGCGTACGCCGCCGCCATCGGCGCCGACGGTGGCGAGCCGCTCCTCTCGACACGGGCACTGGACGACGTTGCCCGTATTCACGTGGCCGGCGATGACCTCGTGCTCGGAAAGCACACCCGGTACGGGGTTCTCTTCCAGAAGCCCGACCCTGACCTCGACTTCGGAACCGCAGACGCGTTCGGACACGATGGCGCGGGGGGATGTCTTGGCTTCGCCGATCCCCGAACCGGGGTCGCGTTCGGCTTCGTCACCGATCAGGTGCCGACCCCATCTCGCGTCGACGACCGGGCTCTGGCGCTGGCCAGGCGGGTTCGCGCGATCGCTTCAGTCCGAGCCGTCTGAGCGGCGACCGCCCTCCCACGCCGGCGCGTAGCTCGGCTGATAGAGCATCAGCGCCCCGATGCCGGGCACCGGGATGTCGAGGCCGCGACCGTACTCGCGCTCCCAGACCGTCGAAGCATCGAACGAGACTCCCCGCGCCTGCAGTTCCGTGAGTGTGGCGTCGAGGTCATCGCAGATGAGCGAGATCTCATGACGCTGGCCGTAGGGCTTCTCCTGCCCCGGCCAGGTGAGCGGATGAACACCCCCCTCGCTGGGACCCGAGGCGAAGATGAGCCAGCCGGGCGAGGTCTCGATGAAGTCCCACCCGATCGCATCGCGAAAGAACGCACGCGTCGCAGGCGGGTCATCGCTGTAGACGATGGTGTGGATGCCGGTGATCATGCGACCGACCGTAGTCCGCCCCATGACGAGAATGAAGGGTGCTCGTCGTCATCTCCGGACTCCCCGGCACCGGCAAGTCTGCCGTCGCCGAAAAGGTCGCCCTCACACTCGGTGCCGTCCACCTCTCGATCGACAGCGTCGAAGACGCCCTCCTCGCATCGGGGCTCGAAAAGGGATGGACCACCGGAGTCGCCGCCTACGAAGCGGTTCGCGCCGCCGCGGAACAGAACCTCAGGCTCGGCCGCGCCGTCGTCGTCGACGCCGTCAACGACAGCGAAGCGGCCCGCGACACCTGGCGACGGGCGAGCGCGGCGACCGGCACGCCGCTGCACTTCTTCGTGCTCAACCTCGCCGATACCGCCGAGCACCAGCGCCGACTCGAAGGCCGCGAGCGCGGACTCGCACACGTCGGCGAGCCGTCGTGGCGCGACATCCGCTCTCGAGCCGAGGCATTCGAGCCATGGCGGGGGCCGCATGTGCGGATCGATGCGTCAGAGTCGGTCGCTGCGGTCGCGGCACTCGTTCTTCATCGCTTGGAATCAGCCGAGCCGCACACTCGCTGATGACCGTTCGCGCGTAGGGTTTCGATCATGGCCGCCGACCCGCCCACGAAGAAGCCGCAGATCGACCAGCGGCCGTTCCTCGAGGCGACCTCCGAGGCGAAGTCACGGTACGGCCGGTTCAATCTCGCGGTCATCGGCAACACCGGCGTAGGAAAGTCTTCTCTCGTGAACGCGGTGTTCCAGCGCGACTGGGCCGCGGTCGGCAAAGGTCTGCCTGTCACGAAGGGCGTGCGGTACTACCACGACGATTCCCTCGGCATCTGGGACATCGAGGGCTTCGAGATCGGCTCGGCGGTGCCGCCGCGCGAACAGCTCCGCGACCACCTGAAGACCATCGAGCAGCACCCGCGCAACGAGCAGATCGCCGTGGTCTGGTACTGCGTGAAGGCTGATGACGACAGGCTCACGCGTGCGGACATCGACATGATCCAGGAGCTGGATGCCCGGGGGCTGCCGGTCATCCTGGTACTGACGAAGGTCGACTGGGAACGCAACGCGCTCAAGGGAAGCCGGCGACCGACGAAGGGCACCCGCGAGTTCATCGAATGGCTCGAGAACCCGGTCGACGAGAGCGGACGGCCGATCACGATCCCGTTCGCCCGGGTCATGCCCACCTCCACGCGCGAGAAAGACGGAAAGGGCACGGGCCACGGGCTCGGTGATCTCGTCGCGGAGACCCTCGCGCTGTCGCCCGCAGACGCGAAGGATGCGTTTCGCATCGCCCAGCGACTCAACCTCCCCTGGAAGCGCGAGATGGCCCGACCCATCATCACCGGCGCCGCAGGGCTCGCCGCCGGCGTCGCGGCGACGCCGATTCCCGTCGGCGACGCGCTGGCCCTGGCGCCGATCCAGCTCGGGATGATGGGGCGCATCGCCGCAATCTACGACCTCGAACTGAAGACGATGATGTCAGCCGGTGCACTCGCGCAGCTCGGCGTGCAGATCTCGGGGCAGGCCCTCGCCCGCAGCTTCCTCAAGCTCATCCCGGGGGCAGGCAACGCGGTGAACGCGAGCGTCGCGGCCGCACTGACGGTCGCGATGGGCGAGGGATGGATGCGCCTGTGCGAACAGGTGCACACCGGCAAGCTGGACCTCGCCAAAGTCGGTGATGCCTGGGGCGAATACGTTCCCGGAGCGCTCGACGTCGTGCGGAAGATGGCGGAGCAGCGGGTCGGGAGGAAGAAGCTCTAGCGAACGGGGATGCCGCTCACGCCTCCTCGGGGAAAGTGACGTGGATGAGGGGGCTGCCATTCATCCACTCCGCTACCGGCGCGACAGGCTGGGGCAGACCCGCCGGGTTTCTCGGTTGATTGAGGTCGTCGACGATCGAGGTGAAGACCCGCCGCCGGGTCTCCGCATCGCGGACCGGTGTTCCGATGGCGCGGAGATCGGCGCGAACCCCGTTCTTGACGTGGAACAGGAACTCCGGATGAGCGACGATGTTCGCGTACCAGGCCCGCCGTGCCGGTGTCGACGACAGGTAGATCTCACCGTCGGCGCGGTAGAACCAGATCTCAATGCGACGCGGCCTCCCCGACTTCGCACCGATGGTGGTGATGTCGATCGTGCGTTGTCGCGCGGAAGACGTCGGGTCGATCTCGATCGCTCGCTTCACTGCTTCCTGCATAATGACCTCCGCAAGTAAGTAAACATTTACAAATAGGGTGAGCGCAAGATCATGCAGGTGAAAGTCGGGACAGAGGGCTGGTGATGAAATGTCGGAGCGGAACGAACAAGCACATGCGCGAGACGCCGACGCCACCCGTGCGCGAATCCTGGAGGCTGCCTGCGACGAGTTCTCCGCGGTGGGCTTCGCCGGCGGGCGGGTCGACCGGATCGCGCGAGCAGCCGGCTGCAGCGTGCGCATGATCTACGCCTACTTCGGTCATAAGAGCGGACTGTTCGACAGCTGCTTCCGGCATGCCATCACCACGATGAACGCCGAGATTCCGCCTCGCCCCGATGACCTTGCCGACTGGGCTTCGGATCTCGTCTCCTACCACCACACCAATCCGCAACCGCTGCGCATCAGCATGTGGGCGCAACTCGAGCGCCCCGAACCCGCTGAAGAAGCGCTCGGCGAATTCGTCGAGAAGGCCTCCGCGGTCACTCCTGCCGCCATTGCGCCGTTCACCGGCCCGGACCTGCTCGTCCTCATCTACGCGATCGCGCAGTCGTGGCAACTCTCACCGGCAGGACTCACCACGATCGCACGCTCGCCGGGCGACGCTTCCGAGTTGGCCCGGCGGCAGCGCGCGGCTCGTGCGGCCGTGCAGAAACTCCTGGCACCGTCACCGGCGACTACGTCGTCGGCCGAATCCTGATACCCGACGACTTCAGCTCGAGGGCTGCGAGCTGTGCGAGGACGGCGGGGTCGCCGCGGCGCCACGCTCCCGAGGCGTCGGCATGCACTGCGGCGAGAGCCGTGAGCTTCTGATTCGCGAGCGCGCGCAGGGCCAGCAGGTCCATGCCCGCGCCGCTGCGAAGCACCACCCGGGCGCGCCGCGCCCGCCGGATGAAGCGGATGCGAGGGATCAGCCAGATCGCCAGCACGAGCATCGTCGGGATCAGCGCGATCCCCAGGCCCAGCGTCAGCGCCAGCTGCTGCACCAGCGCCTGTTGACTCTCACCCGCCTGCTCGAGCGCCGTCCCGGCCGAGCTCGCGCCGTCGAAGGGCGCACGCACGGTCCCGCCGATGAGCGGGATGTCGGCCAGCCGGTCGCCGATGTCGGTCATGGACTCCTGGAACCCGCTGCCTGCTCGCTGCATGTCGACGCCGAAAGAGGCCAGGGCCGCGACGGCGGAGTACACGGCGATGCCGAACCAGATCCAAAGAACGATCGCGGCGAGCGCGAGAGTATCTGCGATGATCTGGCGCGTTCGCTGCGGCGCGAAGTCAGAATAGAGTTTCACGGCCCCACCCTGGCATGCACTCATGGTCATGCGGGGCCGGCGCGGTGTCGATCGAAGGAGATGCGCATGCCGTCAGCCGGAGAAGTGCTCACCCTCAGTGCGCGCGCGCACGTCGCGGCCATCCTCCACAACGAGCCGCGTGCGCGGCTCGACGAACCTGGAGGAGTGCATCAGATGCGCGTCGCGACGCGCCGGCTGCGAAGCCTGCTGCAGACCTTTGCGCCGATGTTCCGCGCGGAAGAGGTCGCGCATCTGCGCACCGAGTTGAAGTGGCTCGCCGGCGAACTCGGTGTGGCACGCGACGCCGAGGTGATGCGTGAGGAGATCGCCGCGGCGATCCGTGAGGAGGAGGCAGCAGCGGACGCAGCTGCGTCTATCGAAGAGCGAATGGATGACGCCCATCGAACGGCGCACGAGGGGCTGCGTGCCACCCTGGACTCCGCCCGGTACCACCGGCTCGTCCACGATCTGCATCGCTTCGTCGACGATCCACCGCTGAGCGCGAGGGCGGGCGAGCGCGCTCGACGCGTGCTGCCTCGACGAGCGGGCAAGGCCCTCTCCCGGGTACGGACCGCAGTCACCCACGCCCGCGAGGCCGAGACGCCGGGCGAACGCGACCTCGCGCTCCACGAAGCCCGGAAGGCGGCGAAGCGCGCGCGGTACGCCGGCGAAGCGCTGACGGATGCTTTCGGAGAACCCGCCGCGCTCTTCGCGTCGCGGATGGAGGACGTGCAGGAGGAGCTCGGTGAGTTCCAGGACAGTGTGGTGATGCGTGCGCGGATCCGCAAGTTGGCGGCCGCCGAGACGTCGCCGCGCGCCGCGTTCCTGTACGGGTGCCTGCATGCCCGCGAGGAGCGGAGAGGTGAGCTCGCCCTCGGACGCTTCGATGGGGCGTGGAAGGTGGCGACGAAGAAGTCGGTGAGGGCCTGGACGCGATGAGGTCAGGAGAACCGCGATGCGACCTCGACGAGCACGTCCTCGCTGCCGGCGTAGATGCCGTCGGGGCGCGGCCAGTGGGTGATGACGTCGGTGAACCCGAGTTCGGCGGCGCGCCCCGCGGCATCCTCGAACTTCTGCACGCTCTCGAGGAAGTACGTGCTCTCGGAATCGAGCGAGAGGTACCGGTCGAGCGTCCGCGGGTTGCGACCGCGTGCGTCGAGGGCGTCATCGAGGCGTGACGAGAGGGCGGCGACGGCCTGCCACCACTCCTCCACGGGCTTGCCCTCGGGCCCCGTCGTCACCCACGCATCACCGCGCTCGGCCACCAGCGCCAACCCCTTCGGACCATTGGCCGCCAGGATCAGCGGCACGCGCGGCTGCTGCGCCGGCTCCCCCACCATCCGCGCGTTGTGGGCGGTGTACCAGTCGCCGGCGAAGCTGATCCCGCCCGATCCGGGGTGCTCGAACCGCAGGAGCTCGTCGAGCGCGGCGACGAATTCGACGTACCGCTCGTGGCGCTGGCGGGGCGTGTACTCCGGCTGGCCGAGGACGAAGGCGTCGAAGCCGGTGCCGCCCGATCCGACGCCCAGCAGCATCCGCCCGCCCGAGATCTCATCGACGGTCGCCACCTCTTTGGCGAAGGGCACCGGATGCCGGAAGTTCGGCGACGCGACGAAGGTGCCGAGTCCGATGGTGGCGGTCGCGAGGGCCGCGGCGGTCAGCGTCGGGATCGTCGCGTGCCACGGCTGGTCGGCGAGGGACCGCCAGGAGAGGTGGTCGTACGTCCAGGCGTGGTCGAAGCCGAGCTGCTCGGCCGCCTCCCACTTCCGGCGGGCCTCGGCCCAGGGCTCCTGCGGAAGGATGACGATGCCGTGGCGCATGAGGCTGAGTGTACGGCTCAGGCGAACTGCGCCGCCGTGGCGCGGACGAAGGCGGCATACCCTCCCGGGGTCCGCCCCTCGACACGTCCCGACGTGAGCACCTCGGCGACATCGCTCGCGGTGACGACCGCGCCGAGCGCACGGGCCGCCTCGACGAGCCGGACGTCTTCGTGCTCAGGCACCTCGGTGAACCCCCCGGCGGCGCGGTACACACTCCCCCGGACCCCCAGATTGGCGCCGTGCGTGTTGCCGGGCGGGCGGCCCCGATGGTGGGTGGCGCGCCAGTACGCCGCGTGCGCGGGCGCGAGGTCGGCGAAGTCGGGACGCACTGTGCCGAGCACGACATCGGAGCCCGCCCGCATCAGCGTGAGCTGATGGGTGAGCCAGTTCGCGGGCACCGCCGAATCGGCGTCGGTGTTCGCGATCCACACGTCGCCCAGGTCGACCGGGTCGAGCAGGCGCAGCGCCTCGGCCACTCCCGCACGGCGTGCGGCGCCCACCCGCGCCGCCGAGACCTCGACCACCGTCACGTCGAACCCGTCGGCGATGGCGGCCGACCGGTCGGTGCAGGCATCCAGCACCGTGACGACCTCCACGCGCACCCCCGCCCGCTCGGCGGCGCCCACTGCGGCGGTGAGCGAGGTCAGACAGCGCGCCAGCAGCTCTTGCTCGTCGTGCACGGGCACGACGACGGCCATCGCGATCACAGCATGCCTGTTTCGCGCGCGACGGACGGCGCCGGAGGACGAGCGAAGACCTCGAGCAGGAAGTCATCCTCTTCGTGCCGCACGACCACCGCGAGTTCGTGCTGAGTGCGCAGCGCGATGTGCACCCCGTCACCGCTCACGGGATTGGTGTCGACCGGATGCCGCCAGTGGCACGCGACGAGATGCCCCTCGGGGCGCAGCGACGCGATGGCTGACCCGATGGCGCGTTCGAGGTCGGGGGCGTCCCAGAAGTAGCCGACCTCCGACATCACGATGAGGTCGAACGTGCCCTCGGGCCACTCCGCCGGAAGCGTCGCGCGCACGAGCGTGACGTTCTCACGCTCACCCAGTCGATCGCGCGCGGTCTCGAGCGCCGCGTCGGCGAAGTCGACGCCGACGAGCTCGTCGCACCGTTCGGCGAGCTGCGCGGTCAGCACCCCGGTCGAGCTGCCGAGTTCGACCGCCCGCTCGTAGCGCGGTCGGGGCAGCGACGCGAGCAGCACCGCGCGCTTCCGCTCTTCGTACCAGCGGGTCTCGAAGCCCCACGGGTCAGGGCGGCGGGCGTAGAGGTCGGCGAAGTGCTCCTTCGGCGTCGACCTGTGCCACGCCTCGTCGGTCGCGGGATCGTCGTCGATACGGATCAAGGTCTCGAAGCCGCGGGTGAAGTGCTGCAGCATCCGTCCGCTCACGATCGCCTCGTCGCCGGGCGCGGCAGACAGCGCCGCCGTCTGGCTGCGGTGGGCGGCGAGCGCTTCGCCCTTCGCCCGGCGGGTCTCGGCGCCGAGCGGCACCAGTTCGATGTGACCCCACGGCGGGTCATCCGCGCTCCCCCAGTGCCAGAGCCAGATCGGGTACGCCCGATAGCGAACGCCCAGGTGCCGGGCGACGGCGTGTGCGGCTTCGCCGGCGATCCGGTGGTCGCGGTGCGCGTCGCCGGTCCACGGCGAGACGACGAGCGTGCGCGAGCGTGGCGTGCCGACCGTCCGCACGAGCGCTTCGATCTCGCCGGTCAGCGGCACCTGCACGGCATCGAGGCCGCCATCGGTGTGACCGAGGAAGGCGACGGATGCCGCGGGGCAGACCTTGTCCAGCGCTTCGCGCACCTCGCCGCGACGCACCGAACGCAGGTCGTCGGGCGTATGGGTGGGCGAGGCGGGGTGGGAGTTCTCGCCGTCGGTCGCGACGACGACCATGACCCGGCCGCCGCGCGCTGCGACCGTGTGCATGAGTCCGGCGACGCCGAGCGTCTCGTCGTCGGGGTGGGCCGAGACCACGACGAGCGTATCGACGTCGACGTCGGCGTTCGGCAGCCGACGCGCATCGAACGCGGCCTGCCAGCGCTCCTCGTCGGTGCCGGTATCGAGGTGGCTGAAGGTCACCACGGCTGCTCCGACGCTGCGAGGTCGCGCCCGATCCGCGCCGCGTCGCGCGCACCGTGGTGCTGGCGGAGATAGAGGTGCAGGTCGGCCACGCGTCGCGCGTGGGCCTCGTCGGCGACGAGCGGCAGGGGCCCGAGCGCGAGGTCGGCCGTCTCGAGCGCGAGCGTCGCCGCACGAACAGTCACGGTGCGGGCGCGGTTCGCGAGCAGCCCCGCATCGGCCCGCGGACCGGCGGAGAACACGTCGGCGGTCTCGGCCAGCACCGCGCGTGCCGCCCACAGCGCCGCATCGGCATCGCCCAGATGCTGGTGGGCGATCTGGTCGGCGCGTTCGGCGCTGGCCGCGGCGCGCAGCGCGGGAAGGAGACCCATTGCCCCACCCCACCACGCTGCCGCGACCCCCACCCCGCCGTGCGCGAAGCCGAGGCGGCGCAGATACCAGCCGGCGTCGCCGACCGGCTCGGCGGGTGTGCCGGCGAAGTCCACGGGGGCGCTGACCACCTGCGAGAGGCCACGGGCGTGCCAGGGACCGGAGCGCGCAGTCACGGTCTCATGGCGAAGCGGAACCGCGAAGAGCCGTCGATGCTCATCGTCGACCCACGCCGTGACGAGCGCGTGCGAGAGCGAACCGGCCAGCGAGCACCACGGCTTCGTCCCGTGAATCGTCCAGCCCGTGGCATCCGGCTCGGCCGTCAGCCGCGTGCCGGCGCCTTCGGCGGCGAAGACCCCCCACGTCGCGGCGCCGTCCGGATCGGGGCCGTCCGGATCGGAGCCGTCGGGCCCGATGCCCGCCTCGCCGAGGATGGCCAGCGCGTCGAGGTGCGGTTCGAGGGTTCGCGCGGCGCCGACATCGAGGAACGCGGTGCCGACGAGCAGCTGCCAGCGGTCGGTGAGCGAGGCATCGCGGGGCAGCATCCGCCCGACCTCGGCAGCCCACGCCAGCGTCACGGGCACGTCGACGCCGAGCCCGTCGATCACCGCCGCCGCGGCGAGCGCCTGCTCGACCCATTCGGCCGGCTCGACGAAGAGCGACAGGCGCGGCGGCTGTGATGACGTCATCTGGTGAGATCCTCCGCCACCAGTCTGTCGCGGGCGCCGGTTTCCGGGGTCCGGGGTTGTCGCGCGGTCACCGCCCTGCTATCAGCCGGCGACCTGCCCCGTGAGCCATTCCCGCAGCAGGCCGAGGAATGGCTGCGGATACTCCACGCTCGGCATGTGCGCCGTGCCCGGGAAGACATGGAGGGATGACCCGTCGACGGCCTCCGCGAGGGCCTCGGCCTGCGCCCGCGCGGCGGACGTGTCGTGCTCACCGACGATGAACAGTGCGGGCACCGTGATCTCGCCCAGGCGCCCGTAGGCGCGCGGCTCCATCGGCACCGGCCGGGGATCGCCGTCCAGGAGTGGCTTGTTCGCGGCGCCGAGCTCACGCAGCCGCTGCAGGAAGATCGGGTCGACGTCGGCGGTCTCGCGCGTGGGCCCGACACCCCAGTAGAGCGCTTCGAACTCGACGAGGCGATCCCAGTCGCGCGCCTCCTCCGCCTCCTCGATCGGAGCCAGCAGCTCCTTCTCGCGGCGCGTCGGCTCCACCTCGGGATAGCCTCCCGGACCCGACCCGATCGTCACGAGACCGGCGACGCGGCCGGGAAACTCCAGCGCCGTGTCGATCGCCACCGCCCCGCCGTAGGAGGCCCCGATGAAGATCGCCTGCTCCACACCGGCGGCATCGAGGACGGCGACCGCGTCGTCGCGGTTGGAGTACTCCACGTCGTCGGAGGGGCTGTCGCCGAACCAGCGAAGGTCATAGCGGATGACACGGAAGTCGCGCTGCAGGTCCCCCCACAGCGGATCCCACATCGCCGACGTCGCGATCCCGGCGTGAAGGAAGAGGAGCGCCGGAGCAGCGTCGGGGCCGGCGACCTCCCACGAGAGGCGGGCACCGTTGTGGCGGAGAGTCGGCATGGGGAAACCGTACCCATCGTGATCGGCGGAAGACAGGGACACGTGTCCCGTGACAGCGGGACACCCCACCTGGAACGATGAGCGGATGACCCGCGCCGCCGCCAGCCGCGCCGCCACCCTCGTCGCGGTGGCGATCTCGATCGTCTCGGGTATCGGGGCGCTGGCGCTCGACCTGGCCGTGCTGCCGACCCATCCGCAACCGCCGCTGTCGTCCGGCTGGTCGGGCGTGCTCCCCGGCGTCGCGATGCTCATCCCCGGAGCCCTGCTGCTGTGGCGGTTGCCGTGGCATCCGATCGCGGTGGTTCTGACACTGTTCGGGACGTTCTGGATCGTCGATGGACTCGCCGCCGCGGCGGTCAACTACGCCTGGTACTTCGATCAGGGCGCGTGGTGGGCGCCGCCGTCGTTCTGGTTCTTCAGTCGGTTCGGCGCGGTGCTCATCTTCCCGATCATCCTGCTGCTGCTCCTGTTTCCCGACGGGCGCCTGCGCCCCGGCGTCTGGCGCGTCGTCTCGATCGCCGCCATCGTGCTCGGGCTCGTCCTGCCCTTCGCGTTCCTGTTCGCCCCCGCCGAGGCGCTGAGCCTCGACAACGACGATCGCACCGCCCTGCTCGCGGCATTCGAGCCGGTGCTGCCGACGCTTCCACTCCCGACGGGAGTGTGGCTCGGCCTGCTCGCGGCTGCGGTCCCGTGCCTCGGGCTCGGACTGCTGTCGGGGCTCGTCGTCTGTGTGAGTCGACGCTTCGGTGCGACCCCGGTCGAGCGTGCGCAGCTGCGCTGGCTGGTGTGGTCGGCGCTCATCTTCATCGTGACGCTCGTCTTCGTCTTTCCGAACGTGCCTACCGGGCTCGTCGACCTGCTGCTCGGGATCACGATCGGGCTGGTCAGCGCTTCGGTGGTGGTCGCTGTCACCCGCTACCGCCTCTACGCCATCGACCGGCTGCTGTCGTGGACGCTCGTGTACGGATTGCTCATCGGCGGGATCGTGCTGGTCGACGTGCTCATCGTGCTCGCCGTCGGCACCGCCATCGACGACCGGGTCGCCATGCTCCTCGCCGTCGTCGCCGTCACCGTGGCCTACGCGCCCCTCCGCGGCAGGCTGTACGCCGTCGCCAGCCGCCTCGTCAGCGGACGCCGCGGAGACCCCTACGCCGTCGTGTCGTCGTTCGGCGAACGCCTCGACCGCGCCCCCGACGCGCCCGCGCAGCTGCGGGAGCTCGCCGCCGCGATCGCCGAGGCGTTCGGCTCGCGATCGGTGCGGGTCGAGCTCGATCGCCCCGGCGGCGAGGCGATGGTCGCGACCTTCGGCACACCCCTCGCCGATGCCGCCGAGGTGCCCATCGACCACCGCGGCGAGATCATCGGCCGCATCCTCATCGAAGCGGGGCGCCGCCCGGTGGTCTCCACTCGCGATCAGCGCCTCCTCGGCGACCTGGTGCGGCTCGCCGCCGCATCCGTCCGCAGTGCCGAGCTGGGGCGCGAGCTGCAGGCCGGCCGCGAGAAGCTCGTGCTCGCACGTGAGGAGGAGCGCTCACGCCTGCGTCGCGAGCTGCACGACGGACTCGGTCCCCTGCTCGCAGGGGTCAAGCTGCGCCTGGAGACGGCGCGCAACCTCGCCGATCGAGACCCCGCACGCTCGCTCGCGCTCGTCGACGCCGCGATCGACGACCAGTCGGAGGTCATCGGCGAGATCCGCCGCATCGTCCACGACCTCCGCCCACCCGCCCTCGACGACCTCGGCCTCTTCGGGGCGCTCGAGCAGCAATCCGCGCGGCTGAGCGGCGGCGGCATGGCCGTCACCGTCTCGGGAGAGGTGCCACGAGACCTGCCGCCCGCCGTTGAGGTCGCCGCGTTCCGCATCGCCTCGGAAGCGCTCATGAATGCGCACAAGCATTCGGGGGCCAGCCGGGTCGAGGTGGAACTCTCGCCGGAAGATGGGATGCTGCGCGTCGAGGTCCGCGACGACGGGCGAGGTCGTGCGGGGGCGGGCTCGGACGGAGTCGGGCTGCACTCGCAGCGCGAGCGGGCCGCTGAGCTCGGCGGCACGCTCGAAGTCTCGTCCCGCGAGGGTGAGGGCACCGTCATCCGGGTCCTTCTCCCCCTGCCACAGGAGGTCGTGAATGTCCGCTGAACCGATCCGCGTCATCCTCGTCGACGACCACCCCGTCTACCGCGAGGGCCTGTCGATGCTGCTGGAGTCGATGGACGGCATCGAGATCGCCGCGACCGCCACCGACGGCGCGGAAGCGATCGAGACGACGGACGCCGCCGACGCCGATGTCGTCGTGATGGACGTGCAGATGCCGCGGCTCGACGGCTTGGCCGCCACAAAGGAGATCGTGGCGCGACACCCCCATCTCGCCGTCGTCATCCTCACGATGTCGGAGGACGACGAGACCGTCTTCGCCGCGATGCGCGCGGGTGCCCGCGGGTATCTCGTCAAGGGCGCGAGCCAGCACCAGATCCGGGCGGCGATCACCGCCGTCGCCGGCGGCGAGCTGGTGTTCGGCGCCGCCATCGCGAGGCGCGTCGCGGACTTCTTCGCCATGGGGCCGGCGTCCTCCCCCGCTGCGGAGGTGTTCCCGCAGCTGACGGCGCGGGAGCGCGAGATCCTCGATCTGCTCGCCGCGGGGCGCTCGAACCCGCAGATCGCCCAGGCGCTGTTCCTGTCACCGAAGACGGTCCGCAACAACGTCTCGAACATCTTCGCCAAGCTGCAGGTCGCCGACCGCGCCGAAGCGATCGTGCGCGCCCGCGACGCGGGACTCGGGCGTCCCTGATCCCGGGCTGCGAACGGGACAACCGCGGGACACCGCTCCCTGGGGGCCTGGGTCGCCGGGCCGGGAATCTGGGATCACCAACCAGAACCGCCCGAAAGGCACACACCACCATGGACCTCTTCACCTCCACGCCCGCTCCCGCAGTCCCCGCCGCACCCGCGGCGAAGAAGCAGAAGCGGATCGACCTCGGCCCCGTCCGGCCGAACCGCCTGCAGCGGATCGGCGGCGCCGGCCTCATCGCCGCGCCGCTGCTCTTCACCGTCGGCATGCTCACCTCGCCGCAGCAGACCTCGCCCGGCACCGCCGGGTACATCGAATCGCTCGCCGCCGACCCGGCGCTCAGCCTCGTGTCGGCGAACGCCCTGCACTACGGCTGGGTCGCCCTCGTCTTCGGCACCCTCGCCACCCTCGGCCTGCTGCGCAGCCGCCGGGGCCGGATCTTCCTGCCGATCGCCGCGGTGATGACCGCGTTCGGCGCCGTGCAGATGTCGGGCCTGCTGCTGTCGGACTGGTTCCTCGTCAGCGCCGGCAACGTGCTGTCGATCGAGGATGCCGTGCTGATGGACACCGTCGCCAAGGAGTGGTCGGTCGCGATCTGGCAGTTCTCCGGCATGATCGGGGGCCTGGTCGGCATCGCGCTGCTCTCGCTCGCCCTCGCCCGCGCCAAGGCCGTCTCGTGGTGGATCGCCCCGCTCGGCTTCCTCCCCTGGGTCGTCCCGGCCTTCGGCCTCGGACCGGTTGGTGCGCTCCTCGGATTCGCCTGCTACGCCCCGCTCATGATCGCCGGCGCGCGCCTGGTCGCCGCCCGCTGATCACGTCCGCGCCTCACGGCCCGGCGACCGACTGGTTGCCGGGCCGTGAGGCGTCGGCGGTGTGCGCCGCGAGGGCATCGAGCACGAACGTCCACCCCTGGCGATAGTCCTCCGCCGCGGACGCCCCCTGCCACGGGCCGCGGTGAACGATCGTCACTCTCGTCCCCTGAGCGACCGTCACGAAGGTGACATCGACGATCTCACCGTCCTGCACCCCGTCCGCGTCCTCCCATCGCCAGGTGAACGACAGACGATGCGGCTCGTCGACCGTGAGGTACTCCCCCGACACGACGATCCCGACCTGGGGCGCGGCGAAGCGGTACCTGCCGCCGACGACGGCGTCGGCCGAGATCTGCGTCTCCGGCCAGTGATTCCACCACCACGTGCGAAGGCCTGCGGGGGTCGTCCACGCGGTCCAGACCTGGTCGAGAGGCGCGTGGATGAGGCGATTGAGCCGGAGCTCGCGAGTGTCAGTCATGGGAGTCCAAAGAGTCGTCGAGGGCATCGAGCCGGTCGTTCCAGAATCGGCGCTGCCGCGCCATCCAACGGTCGATCTCCGCCAGGGGCGCACGGTCGAGTTCGTAGATGCGCCGCGAGCCCTGACGAGTGACGCGAACGAACCCGGCATCGCGCAGCACCCGCAGCTGATTCGAGACCGCAGGCTGTGACACCGCGAAGACCTCACGCGCCCGCGCGGTCAGTTCTCCTGCGGTCCGGGGACCACGCGCGAGGTCTTCCACGACCCGCCGACGGAGCGGGTCACTGAGAACGACGAACGGATCCACACTGCAAGTATCACGCCACGCTGATATCAGCGTCAAGTGATTTACAGGCCAGTCGATGCAAAGCGGTCCTGCCCGGTCAGGCGATGCGATGCTTCACTACCGGCATGACACTCTTAGCCGTGGGCGGGCAGGTGGCCGACGCGCTCGGCTTCAGCGCGGAGGCGAGGGAACTCGTCGGCGAACCGTCCGGCTCGTTCCCGTGGGGTGCGCATCTGCCGGTCGGATCCCTTGCGACCGACAGCGTCGCATTGGCATCACTCGCGATCGCACTCCTCCACGGCGACGCGTCCCCGGTGCGCGTCGACCGCACGCGGGTGGCGGCATCCTTCGGCAGCGAGAAGGCGCTGCGCATCCACGGTGCGGCGCCGTCGGCGTGGGCGCCGCTGTCGGGCTTCTGGCGAACGAGCGACGGGTGGGTCCGAACCCACGCGAACTACCCGCACCACGAGCGGGCGCTCCGCCGACTGCTCGGGCTCGCGGACGATGGGGGGACGGATGCCGCGACGGCGGCCATCGCGGCACGCACCGCGACCGAACTCGAGGACGACGCCGCCGAGATCGGAGCGATCGTCGGACGCGTGCGCAGCCCGGAGGCATGGCGACAGCACGAGCAGGGGCGGGTCGTCGCGGCGGCGCCGATCGTGGAGCGGCGGCGGATCGGTGATGCCGCACCACGACCCGAGGGTTTCCGGGTGCTCGACCTGACGCGGGTGATCGCGGGACCGATCGCGACGCGCGACCTTGCGCTCGCCGGCGCGGATGTGCTCCGGATCGACTCCCCGGCCCTCCCCGAGACGGGGTGGATTCACCTCGACACCGGGCAGGGGAAGCGCTCGACACTGCTCGACCTTCGACGGGCCGACGACCACGCGACGTTCGAGCGGCTGCTGTCCCGCGCGCACGTCGTGGTCACCGGATACCGCCCGGGGGCGCTGGCGCGGTTCGGTCTCGAACCCGAAGACCTCGCCGCGCGGCATCCGGGACTCGTGACCGCCTCGGTCTCGGCGTGGGGAGCCGACGGACCGTGGGCCGCGAGACGCGGATTCGACAGCATCGTGCAGGCGGTGAGCGGTATCGCGATGGTGGAGAGCTCCGACGGCGAGACGCCTGGCGCGCTCCCCGTCCAGGCCCTCGATCACGCCACCGGGCACTTCCTCGCGGCGGGCATCGTGCGGGCACTCGACGCTCAACGGCGGGAGGGCGGGTCGATCGACATCCGCATGTCTCTCGCCCGCACCGCCCACGCGCTGCTGACATCGGCCGACCCGGCGACCGAGGCGGCAGCGCTCGTCACCGCGCCCCCGCCGCTGGCGTTTCCGGGCGCGCCCGAGCACTACGCCGTCGTCGGTGGCGAGTGGGGCGCGGATGAGGCGGACTGGCTGGGCTGATCGTCGGACCCGGGTGGAACCGTGATGCGCATCACGGTCTTGCTCTTGCCGATGTGCCGCTCGAAGGCGAAGCCCGCCTTCTCGAACATCGCGCGCGTGCCGTTGTGCAGGAAGGACGAAGAGGTCCGCTTGCCGGGCACGAGCTCGTTCGGGAAGGACACGACCTCGCCCCCGCCCGCCTCGGCGATGAGCGCGAGCGCGCCGTCGAGCGCTTCGCGGGCCACCCCCGAGCGTCGATGGTCACGGTCGACGAAGAAGCACGTGATGCGCCAGGGCGCGGGACGTGTCTCGCCGGCGTCGTACTGCTTGCGGTGATAGATGTTCGGCAGATCGTCGGGGCTTCCGAACTGACACCATGCGATCGCCGCGTCCCCGTCGAAGACGAGCGCGGCGCGGGCGACCCCCTCGTCGACCAGCCGCTTCTTGAACGTCGGTCCGTCGTGGTCGGCCTTGACGGTGGCTCCCGTGTTCCCGTGGAAATAGGAGCAGTAACAGCCGCCCCACACCCCGTTGTGCTTCTCGGCGAGGGCGAGCCATGCCGGAAACGTCTCGGGCGTCAGCGGCTTGATGACGTGACCGGTCGCGTTCATGGCGCCCATGCTGTCACGCCACGGGGAGGAGGAGCGACCACCAGCCCGCACGACGTGGGTGTGGCGCCACTGGCGCCGTCGCAGCGTGGCTGGGACCGGTCATCCCTCCTCCTCGCGCCGAGATCGTCGACGCGGCACCCCCATGCCCCCGTCACCGATCCGTTGAGAAGAGGATGTCGCGGCTCTCGCGCCCGAGACGGGACCAAGGTCCCGCGCTCTGACCCGTCAGCTCAGCCGATCGCGCGGAAGAGGCCGGGGTAGTCGAGCACCAGACCGTCGCCATCGACCGTGAGGAGGGCGCGGAAGTCGGAGTCGCGCGACTCGTACAGCCACTGCCGCTCGTCGAGCCGGGTGTAGCGCTGCGGGTCGCGCACGACGGTGAGGGCGGGCACCGCGATCCACGCGGTGTCGATGTCGGCACTCTCGCCGACCGTGAGACCCAGTCGACGGATCGGCAGGGTGTTGGTCAGCGGCGTCGTTTGGATGTCGATCTCAGTCGCCCCGTCCAGGTCGCCGCGGTGCTCACCGTTCACCAGCCACCGCCCGTCGGAGAACGACAGGCTGAGGGTGCGTTCGCCCACGGCGAGATCGGCGGTGCGGAACTGGCCCGTCGCGTCGGTGACCACCCGGTAGTCGAGGCGGTCGCCGTCGATGTCCACGACGCCGACGGCGGTCATGCCGGCGGCGTCGAACTCGACGGTGCACGTCTCGGTGCTCGCGGCCTCGAGACCCTGCCAGGTGATGCGCGTCATCGACGTCTCCTCGTGCTGTGCGCGGGTTTCGGTGAAGTCCGCGAGGGCGACATCCGTCGGCAGATCCACGCGGAGTCGGATGCTGTCGGTCGCCGGGCCCGCGCCGTTCACGAGCGCTGCGCCCCCGAGCGTATCGAGGTGCGGCGCGACCCTCGCCGCCACGCGCGACGGCAGATACCCCACGTCCCGCCCGTTCGAGAACACCGCGACCCGTGCGGGACGGCGCGAGCGGCGATCGGTCTCGTGACGAAGGACGTACAGGCGCTGGCGGCGGTGATGCCGCTCGGGATCGTTCACGACGTAGTGCGTGCGTTCGAGCGCCACCCGCCGCGAGGGCAAATGACGAAGATCGGGAAGATCGACGTGACGACGAGACCTCCCCGTCGCGACGTGGATCAGGTGTTCCCACCATGTCGGCATGAGCGCCCCTCCTTGACTGTGATGCGCCTTCTTCAAGGCGGAGCGTCGTCTATCGTGTCACGTCAGTCTGGACATCGCCCCGGCGGGCCGGCGGACCGGGGTGAGAACGGCGACCGGGGTGAACGGGCGCCCGTTGAAGCGGGTCGCGGTCACCGAGGTGTAGGCGCCCATCGCCGGGCTGACGACGAGGTCGCCGATGCGCAGCTCGGGCATGTCCGCGCCCCGGGTGATGACGTCGGCGGAGTCGCACGTCGGGCCGGCGAGCGTCGCGCTGATGCGAGGACCGGTCGCGCCGGCGAGGTCGCGTTCGGCGAAGACCAGCGGATTCACGCCCTCGGTGAGCACGTTCGAGTACGAGCCGTACAGCCCGTCGTCGAGGTAGAACCAGCGGCCGTCGGGCCGGTCGGCGAGGCCGTCGATGCTCGTGACGAGGAGCGCCGATTCGGCGACGAGGATGCGGCCGGGTTCAGCCAGGATCTCGTAGTGCTCGGCGAGCGAGGTGAGCGCCGGACGGATCGCCCGAGCGACCTCCTCGAGCTCCGCGACCGGTCGGTCGTAGGCGACGGGGAACCCGCCGCCGATGTCGAGCACCGTGAACCGGCGACCCCGCTCCACCTCGAGCCGGGTCATCAGAGCGGCGGTGTCGTGGATGGCCGCGGCGAATCGCGCGGGGTCGTCGAGCTGGCTCCCGACGTGGAAGCTGAACCCCGCCACGGTGAGACCGACGGCGTCGGCGCGGGTGACGATGGCCGCCGCACGGTCGGCATCCACTCCGAATTTGCTCGACAGGTCGCTGCCGGCGTGGGGACTCCGATACGCCAGGCGGACGAGCAGTCGCACGCCGGCCCGGCGGTGTTCGCGGAACTTCTCGAGCTCGGTCTCGTTGTCGACGACGAAGGTGCGGATGCCCGCGGCGAGCGCCTCTCGGATCTCGACGGCCTTCTTGATGGGGTGCGTGTGGATGACGCGCTCTGCCCCATCTCCGCCGTCGAGAACACCGTGGTCGTCGAGGAGCCCGATCTCCTCGCCCGAGGCGACATCGAAGTCGCATCCCTCCTCGGCGAGCGCGGCGATCACCGCCGGGTGCGCGCAGGCTTTCACCGCGTAGTGGAAGCGGACGAAGGGCAGCGCGTCCCGCAGCCTGGTGTACTGGCGCACGACGATCGAGGGGTCGAGCAGCAGCACCGGCGTGCCATGGAGTGCGACGGCCGCACGCGCGGCATCCGTCTTCATCACCGTCGCGCACTCACGTCGACGGCGCTCGATCAGGTCGGTGGGGGTCTCATTCATGAGGCCTTCTCCGGGTGTGCGGGGCGGAGCCGGGTCTTGGTCGTGAGGACGAAACTGGTCGCGGCCATCGCGTAGAAGACGAGATCGGCGAGGATCTTCCCCGCCAGCAGCCCCCAGAACGGCTCCGGGATGAGCCACACGCAGAGCGAGATCGCCGCGGGGCGGACGACGAACGAATCGACCAGCTCGGCGGCGCCGAACTCGGCGACGAGAAGGACGACGGTGAGGCTGAGGGCTCGGAAGCCGCGGCGCCCGAGCCGGCGCTGCTCGAGGAGCACGATCACCGCGAGCACGGCATAGAACCCCAGGCTCTCGCCGATGATGGCGGCGACGGCGACGGCGACAGGGTGCGTGATCCACTCGAGGATCAGAAGGCCGAGGAGCAGGAGCGTGGCGGTGCCGACGATCTCGGCGAGCAGATAGCGGCGAACCCAGAACCGGATGCCGCGGCGGGGCGCAGCGCTGACAGCCGGCGGTGCGACGGCGGGAACGGAAAGAACGGACATCGGTGCCCTCCTCCCCGTGGAAGAGGACCTCCGGGCGGTGGTGATACGCCGGGCGCGATCAGGCGGGCGCGAAGAGGTGTTCGAGCACCTGGGCGACGCCCTCGTCGGCCGTCGGCGGCGCGGTGCGATCGGCGATCTCACGGACCGTCGGATGCGCGCCGGCCATCGCGTAGCTCGTGCCCGCCCACGACAGCATCGGGATGTCGTTGGGCATGTCGCCGAACGCGATGACCTTGTCGGGGTCGACACCCAGACGCTCGCAGAGGACGTGCAGCGCACTGGCCTTCGTGACGCCGGCCGCGCTGATCTCGACCAGGCCCGGCATGGTCCAGGTGACCGTCGCGGCATCACCGACGATCGTGGCGATCTCGCCCTGCAGGAGGTCGGCGTCGACGTCAGGATCGCGCACCAGCAGCTTCATTGCCGGGTCGGTCCAGATCTCCGGGAGGGGACCGCGCGGGGCCTCCGCGACGGCGGTGCGCGCGGCGAATCGCGGATCGAGACGGATGCCGTCAGCGCACTCGATCGCGAATCGGGCGCCGGGGAGCGCGGCGGAGATGGCCGCGGACAGCGCGAGACCCTCCTCTGCCGCGATGCCCGTGAACGACACGATCTCGCGGGCGTGGGCGTCGTACGTGATGGCGCCGTTGGAGACGATCGCCATGCCGTGGTGGCCGACGTGGGGCCAGAAGCCGGTCATCCACCGCAGCGGTCGGCCGGTGACGAAGACGACGGGGACGCCGGCGGTGTCGAGACGTCGGAGCACGTCCGCGGTGTAGGCGGGGAGTTCGAGCGTGCCGTCGGGGACGAGGGTGCCGTCGATGTCGGTGGCCACCAGCGTTCGACGGCCATCATTCACGGTTTCCAGGGTAGGCGGCGTGGAGGGGGGTCGGGCCTGTTCGGCCGTGTTCAGCCCTAGCCTGGCGGAACCATGACTCACTCTGCCGCCCCGCCGGTCGTCATCGCGATCGATTCCTTCAAAGGGTCGATCCGCGCAGCTGACGCTGCACACGCGATCGCCGAGGGGTGGCGGAGCGTCGAACCCGGGCGCGAGATCATCCTGTGCCCGATGGCCGACGGCGGAGAGGGGACCCTGGAGGCCTTCGCCGCGGCGATCCCCGGGGCGCAGCAGATGTCCTCCTGGCTCCTGCTCCCCGCGACCCACGACGCGCCGAACGGGACCGGCGTGGTGGAACTCGCCTCGACCTCCGGCATCGAGCTGCTCGGCACACCGCCGAAGCTCAGACCGTGGGATGCCGATACGCGAGGTTTCGGCGAGGCGATCGCCGCAGCGCTCACGCACGGGGTGTCGCGACTGATCCTCGGCATCGGCAGCAGCGCCTCGACCGACGGCGGCGCGGGCATGCTGACCGCGCTGGGGGCGCACTTCACGGATGCCGCGGGGCGGCCGATTGCGCCGGGCGCGCGCGGGCTCGCAACCGTCGCGCACGTCCATCTGCAGAACCTCGCTCCCCTGCCGCCGGGTGGCGTGACCGTCCTCACCGACGTGACCAGCCCCCTCCTCGGCGAGCGCGGGGCGGCCGCGGTGTTCGGCCCGCAGAAGGGCGCGACGCCCGGCGACATCCCTCTCCTCGACACCGCGCTCGCCCGCTACGCGGACCTTCTCGAGGTCGACCCCGACTCCCCGGGCGCGGGAGCCGCCGGCGGCACCGGCTTCGGACTGCTCGCGTGGGGCGCGCACCTCGTCCCGGGCGCCCCGGCGGTGGCGCAGCTGATCGACCTGCCGGCACGACTCGCCGCGGCATCCCTCGTCATCACCGGCGAGGGGTCGTTCGATGCTTCTTCTGCAGCGGGCAAGACCGTGGCGTACGTGCAGGATCTCGCGACGACGCACGGCGTACCGGTCGCGCTCGTCGCGGGCCACGTCGCCGCCGACGTACCCCGGTCGGGTCTCCTCGACTGGGTGTCGCTGACCGACCTCGCCGGCTCGTCGGCCCGGGCGCTCGCCGAGCCGGCGCGCTGGCTGCGGAACGCTGGTTCACTGCTCGCTCGGAGATTAAACGGATAGTTCATCCGTTTCAGGTGTAGCCTGGACGCATGACACCACGTGCGGACGCCGTCCGCAGTCGCAGCCGCATCCTCGAGGCGGCACGTACTCACGACCTCCGCGCACTCCGTCTCAACGACGTCGCACGTGACGCCGGGGTCGGGATCGGGACCGTCTATCGCCACTTCCCCACTCCGCGCGCGCTTGTCGAAGCGCTCAGTCTCGACGCGCTCGAACGTCTCGCCGAAGCGGGCCGTGTCGCCGCCGAGGAGCCGGATCCCGGCGCGGCCCTGCGCGGTTTCCTTGCCACGGCGCTCCGACTGCAACTCGAAGACGCTGGACTGGAGCCCCTCCTCACCGACATGGCCCGCGCGGAGCCGGCCGTGCACGACGCCTGCGCCGCGGCGCGCGGGCAGATCTTCCGCGGATACGAAGCCGTGCTCGTCCGGGCACAGCGCGCCGGCATCGTCCGCCGCGATCTCACCGCAGGCCGGCTGCATCGCCTCGTGTGCGGCATCGAACATGCCGTCCGTCTCGGAGCCCCGGCCGATGAGGCGCTGCTGCTCGACATCCTGCTCGCCGGCATCTCCACACCACCCACGCCCTGAGGATTCCCATGGACTACGGACACGCGCTCGAATTCGGCGCCTTCATCACTCCCACCGCCGCAGACCCCGAGATCCCGGTCGCCCTGGCGCAGCTCTCCGAGGTGGCCGGGCTCGACATCGTCACCTTCCAGGACCACCCGTACCAGCCCGCGTTCCTGGACACCTGGACTCTCATGACCTGGGTCGCGGCACGGACCGATCGCGTGCGCATCGCCCCGAACGTCCTGAACATCCCGCTTCGCCCCCCGGCGGTCGTCGCCCGCTCCGCAGCGAGTCTCGACAGGCTCTCGGGTGGGCGTTTCGACCTTGCCCTGGGTGCGGGTGCATTCTGGGACGCCATCGAGGCGATGGGCGGACGACGGCTCACCCCCGGTCAGGCCGTCACAGCCCTGGCGGAGGGGATCGAGGTCATCCGCGAACTGTGGAACACCGACGAGAGGCGCGGCGTCTTCACCGAGGGCACCTACTACCGGATGCACGGCGCCAAGCGCGGCCCACGGCCCGCCCATGACATGCCGATCATCATCGGCGCACTCAAGCCCCGGATGCTCGCGCTCACCGGACGCAAGGCCGACGGCTGGCTGCCGTCCCTCGCCTACTTGCAGCCGGGCGACCTCGCACGCGGCAACGCCGCGATCGATGAGGCAGCGGCGGGAGCGGGCCGAGCGCCCACCGACATCCGACGCCTGCTGAACATCGGACGACTGTCCGCCGATCCGCGCGAGTGGATCGAACAGGTGGCGACTTTCGCCCTCGAAGACGGCATCTCGACCTTCATCCTCGCCACCGACGACCCGGGGCTCCTCCGCACCTTCGGCGAAGACATCGCGCCTGCCGTGCGAGACCTCGTCGCGCAAGAGCGTCGATCCCGTGCCACCGCCGCCGCGTCCGCACGCTCCTCGGTCGCGCTCGCCGCGCGGCGAGAGGGCATCGCCTACGACGACGTCCCCGAGGGGATGCGCGTCGTCGAGCCCGGCGATTTCGACTACCCCGACGTCCGCTCGACGTACATGCGGGGAGGGTCCCCCGGGATCGTGCTGCAACCGGGCGACACCCCCGAGGTGGCCGCGGCTCTCGCGTTCGCCCGCCGGCATCCGGCTCTTCCGCTGGCCGTCCGCAGCGGCGGGCACGGCATCAGCGGTCGCAGCACCAACGACGGCGGGATCGTCATCGACCTGCGGCGCCTGAACGCCATCGAGGTGATCGACGCCGATCGACGACTCGTCCGCGTCGGGCCCGGAGCGCGATGGATGGAGGTCGCCGCCGCCCTGTCGGAGTACGGGTGGGCGCTCAGCTCGGGCGACTACGGCGGGGTCGGCGTCGGGGGGCTCGCCACCGCCGGCGGCATCGGCTTCCTCTCCCGATCGCACGGGCTCACCATCGATCGGCTGCGCGCCGCCGAGATCATGCTCGCCGACGGCAGCCTCGTGCGTGCCGACGAAGATCATCACCCCGATCTGTTCTGGGCCGTCCGCGGCGCGGGTGCGAACCTCGGCATCGTCACCGGCTTCGAGTTCGAAGCCGTCGAGGTCGATCGTGTGGCCTGGGTGCAGCTCGCCTTCGCGGTCGACGACCTCGCCGGCTTCCTCGTCGACTTCGGCCGGATGATGACCGGGGCCCCGCGCGACACCACGCTCTTCCTCCTCACCGCACGGACGCAGCAGGGAGAGCCGCACATCGTCCAGCTGTACGGCATGGTGGATGCGGACGACCCGACCACGATCGTCGACCGGCTCCAGCCGTTCGCGGATCTCGCGCCGCTCGTGCAGCAATCGGTCCAGCTGACGACCTACGCCCAGGTGATGGCCAACGCCGACCTCGGGCCGCAGCACGGCGCCGGCGAACCGTACTCCCGCTCGGGCATGCTGGAACGGATCACCCCCGAGGTCGCGGAGGCCACCGAGCGGATGCTGGGCACCGGCGCGATCGCCTTCTTCCAGCTCCGGGCGGTGGGCGGTGCCGTCTCCGACGTCTCGCCCGACGCCACTGCCTACGCACACCGTTCCGCCGCCTTCTCCGCCCTGGCCCTCGGCGGCAGTGAGGCGCGAGTGGATGCCGCGTGGCGCGACATCGCGGCCCACAGCACAGGTGCCTATCTCAGCTTCGATTCGTCCCTGCGCCCCGAGCGCATCCGCGAGGCCTTCCCACCCGCGACCCTGGCCCGCCTGCGCGAGATCAAGCGACGCTACGACCCCGATTTCGTGTTCCGCGACAATTTCGGGATAGACCCCCGCGAGGAGGCCGATGAGGCCGAGGTCACCGCGGCGTGATGTCCTGGGCCTTCCCGCGTCGCGGATAGCGAGAGACATTCCGTCGCGCAACCCGGTTCGCCGCAGACCCCACGCGCGCCTACCGTGGCCGGATGTGGTTCGACAGCTGGTCCGACATCCTCCGCGTCATCGCCGTCGGGGTCGCCGCCTACGCGGCCCTCATCGTCTCCCTTCGCGTATCGGGGAAGCGCACGCTCGCGCAGCTCAACGCCTTCGATTTCATCGTGACGGTCGCACTCGGCTCGACGCTCGCGACGATCCTGCTGAGCTCCGACGTGTCGTTCTGGGAGGGGGCGGCCGCGCTCCTCCTCCTCGTGATCCTGCAGATCGTCGTCGCCTTCGTCACCTCCCGGTCCGGCGGCGCCCGCAAGGCCGTGACCGCCGAGCCGAGCGTGCTCCTCCGCGACGGCCGGATGGACCATTCCAGCCTCAAGCGCAACCGGGTGTCGCCGGCTGATGTGACGCAGGCGGTGCGGCAGACCGGGCAGGGCGATCTCGCCGCGATCGCCGCCGTCATCCTCGAGAGCAACGGTCGGATCAGCGTCATCCCGAAGAGCTCCCTTGGCGACGGTTCAGCCCTCGGAGACCTCGCAATCAGCGCCACCCGCTCGCGCGGGCGGTAGCGTCGAGTCATGACCGTCGCCCGTGAGAGCACGGCCACGGGAGCACCGCACGCCGCGGCCGGTCACTCCGACACGGCCGAAAACCGGCCCGCTGTGTCCCGGTTCACGCCCCTGACCCTCATCTGCCTCGGCGCGGCGATGGCGGGGACCCTTGCCATCGGTCTTCCGATCGAGGCGATCCTGGCCGCCGCGGCGGCGCTCACCCTCGCGCTCGTCGGGTCCACCGTCGCCCTCTCCCGTCACCACCCGTTCGCACGTCTCGGCGGCGCGAACGTGGTCACCCTCATCCGGCTCACCGTCGTGGCCTTCCTCCTCGCCGTCCTCTTCGCCGGCGGCGGTCACCCCGTCGCGGTCATCGCGGTCAGCATCGTCGCGCTCAGCCTCGACGGCGTCGACGGATACCTCGCCCGCCGCCAGGGGCTGTCGTCACGATTCGGGGCGAGCTTCGACATGGAGGTCGACTCGGCCTTCGCCCTGGTCCTCGCCCTGCTCGCCGGGCTCGGACCCGCCGGCCCCCTCGCGATCCTCCTCGGCCTCCCCCGCTACCTCTTCGGCGCCGCCGCCCTCGCCTACCCGTGGCTGAACGGCCCCGTCCGCCCCCGGTACAGCCGCAAGGTCATCTGCGTCCTCCAGCTCATCGCCCTCATCGCACTGCAGATCCCGTTCCTCCCGGCTCCCGTCGCGATCGCGATCGTGATCGTCACCGCGGCCCTGTTGGCGTGGTCGTTCGGCGTCGACATCCATGAACTGCGTCGGAATGCGGATGACTCGGGCCGGCCCGCGCTCATCCGCCTCGGCCAGGCCATCATCACCGTGGCGATCCTCGTGGTCGTGTGGCAGGTCGCCGGCGGGGTCGACGTGCTCGACATCCTGTTCACCGCGAACCCCTGGTGGCTGCTCGCCGCCTGCGTCCTCCTCGCCACCCACACCGTTCTCTCCGCGCTCCGCTGGCGGGTGACCGCCGCCCCGCTCGGCATCGACCTCTCGGGCGGCCATGCGATCCGCGAGTACTTCCTCGCCCAGCTGGTCAACACCACCCTGCCCGGCGGGGTCGTCGGAGACGCCGCCCGCGCCGCCCGCACCCGCCACCAGGCCACGCTCGGTCGATCGGTGGGGGCCGTCGTCGTCGAGCGGGGCGTCGGCCAGGTCGCCCTTCTCGCGGTCTTCGCCGCCGCCTTCCTCGCCACCCTCTTCGCCTCCGGCGGCATCACGTGGCCTCCCGCACTCGCCGCGGGCATCTCGGCGGCGCTCCTGGCCCTCGCGGCCGCCGGGCTCATCCTCATCCTGCGCGTGCGGTTCGCTCCGCCCGCCTCCGGCTCCTGGCTGGGTCGGCTCGTCGACGGCACCCGCCGGAGCCTCGCTGCCCCGGGTGTGCTCCCGGCCCAGGTGCTCCTCAGTGCCGGGGCGACAGTGTGCATCCTCGCGGCGTTCGCATGCTGCGCCGCCGCCGTCGGCGCCCCGCTCCCCCTCGGAGCGGTCTTCGCGGTGATCCCGCTCGTACTCTTCGCGATGCTGCTGCCGATCTCGGTCGGCGGCTGGGGCATGCGCGAGGGCGCCGCCGTCGCGCTGCTTCCGATCGCCGGCCTCACCACAGCCCAAGCCTTCGCCACCAGCGCCGCCTTCGGGCTGATGGCCCTGGTCGCCTCGCTTCCCGGCCTCGCCCTCGTCTGGACCCGCCGTCGCACCCTGGAGACCACGACATGACAGACCGCAAGACCATCACCCGGCGGACCCTGCTCGGCGCCGGCATCGTCGGTGTCGCCGGCATCGCAGCGGCCGGTATCGGCTTGAGCACACGCCCCGGAGGGCTGTTCGGCAGCGCAGACGCGGCCCGCGCGGCATCCCTCCAACTGTCGTGGCTGCACTCGGTGCAGTTCGGCGGCAGCTACATCGCGCAGGATCGCGGCTGGTACGAAGGCCTCGACGTCGCCCTCCTGCAGGGAGGCCCCAACGCCCCCGTCGAGCCCCCCGTGGTGTCGGGGTCGGCGCTCATCGGCATCTCAGCTGCCGACTACACCGCCGCCGCGGTCGCCGAGGGGGCGCCGTTCAAGATCATCGGCGTCGCCATGCAGAAGAACCCGTTCGTCATCGCCTCCCTCCCCGCGAACCCGGTCGACGAACCCGCCGACCTCGTCGGCAAGCGGATCGGCATGGCCCTGGCGAACACCCCCGTGCTCGAGACGCTGTGCACCCTGAACGACGTCGATGTCGACGGCATCGAGGTGGTGCCGACGCAGTACTCGGCCCAGCCCCTCCTCGCCGACGAAGTGGACTGCCTGCTCTGCTGGGAGACCGACCTGCCCGTCGCGATGACCGTGCAGGGGGTGGAGAGCGTCACCATGCTGATGGCCGACTACGGCTACGCCCTGCACTCGCAGACCTACATCGCCACCGAGGAGAGCCTCGCGAGCCGGCGCGCCGACCTGGTCGCCCTCATGCGCGGCGAGGTGCGCGGATGGGATGAGTACCGCGCCGACACCGCTGCCGCGGCCGCCCTCACGCTGGAGATGTTCCCCGACGCAGGTCTCGACCTCGAGACGCAGGAGCTGCAGGCCGAGCGGCAGGTGCCGCTGATGTTCTCCGAGGTCACCGACGGGAACGGGTTCGGGTGGTGGACGGATGAGTCCGTCGCGCAGAACCGCGAGACACTCGCCCTGCTCGGACAGGACGTTCCGGCAGACCTCTGGGATCGGTCGGTGCTGGAAGAAGTCCATGGCAGCTGAGCCCCGGGTCCTCGTCGAGGGCGCAGGGAAGGTCTACGCCGAAGGGCTCGAGGCGGTCGCCCCGCTCGATCTGGCCTTCGCCGGCGGCTCGACCACCGCCCTCGTGGGGCCATCGGGATGCGGCAAGTCCACGCTCCTGCGGATGATCGCCGGACTCGAAGACCCGACCTCCGGTTCGATCACGATCGACGGCGACTCGCCGCACGCCGTCGCCGAGCGCGGCGACCTGGCCGTCGCGTTCCAGGACCCCTCGCTCCTCCCCTGGCGGAGCGTGCGCCAGAACGCCGCCCTCGCGCTCACCCTCACCCGCCGAGAGGTCGACGCAGCAGCGATCGACCGCATGATCGCGCGCGTCGGTCTCGACGGCTTCGGTGACGCACGGCCCGCGGCGCTGTCGGGCGGGATGCGCCAGCGGGCGGCCATCGCCCGCGCACTCATCACCGAGCCGCGCCTCCTGCTCCTGGACGAACCTTTCGGCGCCGTCGACGAACTCACCCGGCAGGACCTCATCGCCGAGCTCCCCCCGCTCTGGCGCGAGCGCGGCACCACGACGCTGCTGGTCACCCACTCCATCTCGGAGGCCGCGCGCATCGCCGATCGCATCGTCGTGCTGAGTCCGCGCCCGGCGCGAGTGGTGGCCGACATCGCCGTGCCGCGGGAAGACGCCGCGGGGTTCGACCGGGTCGTCGCCGCGGTGACCGAAGCGCTTTCGCGGTCGCGGGCGGCATGACGACGGCCATCACGACACGCGCCCGGGCCTGGCGCGACACCACCATCGCGGTCATCCTGCTGCTGGTCGCGTGGGAGATCGCGGCTCGCCTTCTCACGTCGGCCTTCGTGCTCGCCGCGCCGAGCGAGGTCGCTCTCGCCCTCGTCACCCAGGCGGGGCTGCTGTGGCGGGCGCTCCTCGTCACCGGGCAGGCAGCCCTCGCGGGGTTCGTCCTCGGGAATCTCGCCGCGATCGCCCTGGCCGCCCTGGCCGTCCTGCTCCCGGCGACCGAGCGGGTCGTCACCGCCGTCGCGCTCGTGGTCTTCTGCCTGCCCCTCGTCGCGACCGGGCCGGTGCTGCGCGTCATCCTGGGTCCGGGCGACGGCCCGCAGGTCGTCCTCGCGGCCCTCGCGGTGTACTACACCACGATGATCCCGCTCCTCGTGGGGCTGCGCGCGGCGCCCGCCACCTGGTTCGACCTCGTCCGCAGCTACGGCCGCGGGGCCGGCGCGGCCCTGGTGTACGTGCGCGCCCGGGCCAGCCTGCCGTACCTGATCGCGGGGCTGCAGATCGCCGCCCCGGCCGCGTTCCTCGGCGCGATGGTGGGGGAGTTCACCGGCGCGCAGAGCGGGCTCGGAGTGCTGACGATCCGCGCATCGCGCGACCTCGACATCCAGCTCACCTGGGCGCTGGCCACCGTTGCCACGGTCGTCTCGGTCGTCGCGTACGTCGTGATCGGCGCGATCGGGCGGCGCTTCGTCATCGAGCGGCCGCCGCTCATCCTCGCGCCGGCCCGGCCGCGCCTGCCGCGGCGGGAACGGGTGCGCAGCGCCGCGATCACCGCCGTCGCGTTCATCGTCGTCATCGTCGCGCTCTGGTGGGGCGGGATCGAGTCTCACCGGCATCAGCCCGTTCTTCGCCCGGACGCCGGTCGACGTCATCCGGATCTTCGCCGGCGTCGACGACGGCGGCGGGGTGCGCGCCATCCTCTTCGCCGCCCTCGGCGAGACCGCCGTGCTCGCGATCGCCGGGTATCTCGCCGGGCTCGCGGTCGGGGCCGTCGGTGCCATCGCCTTGACGCTCGCGCCGCGGGCGGCGACCGTGTCGATGCCGATCGCCATCGCGCTGCGCGCCGTTCCCATCGTCACCACGGCGCCCCTCGTCATCCTGCTCCTGGGTCGCGGACCGGTGGGGGCGATCTCGCTCGTCGCGCTCATGGTCTTCTTCCCCACCCTCATCGCGTGCCTCGAGGGCCTCCGCCAGGCGCCCGGCCAGGCGCTCGACGTGCTGCGCAGCTACGGCGCGCCGGCGCGCGTGCAGCTGGTGCGGGTGCGGATCCCGGCCATGCTCCCCGCATTCTTCGCCGCCGCCCGCATGAGCGTGCCGGCCGCGGTGCTCGCCGTCACCGTCGTGGAATGGCTCGCGATCGGCACCGGCGTGGGCGCGGCGATGGCCCTCGCCGCCTCGCAGTCGGGCTACGACCTGCTCGCCGTCGCGGTGGTCGCCGTCACCGCGCTCTCCGCCCTCGGATACGCCCTGGTCGGTGCCATCGAGTCACGGGTGCTGCGCGTGTACGCCCCGGAGCAGCAGGCGTGAGCGTGCAGGCGGCGTTCGCGATCCCCGGCGACCTCGACACCGTCACCGGCGGCTACCTCTACGAGAAGCGTCTGCTTCTCGGGCTGCGCGAGATCGGTGTCGACACCGCGTACGTGCCGCTGACGGGGTCCTTCCCCGATCCTTCCGAAGCCGAGGCGGATGCCGCGGTCGCGGCCCTGCTGCAGGTCGACCCGCGGCACCCGCTCATCCTCGACGGATTCGTATTCGGCGCGATGCCGACCGCAGCCCTCGCGCGGGTGCGCGCGCCGATCGTCGGGGTGGTCCATCACCCGCTCGCCCACGAGGAGGGTCTGACACCGGAGCGGCGGGAGTACCTCTTCACGAACGAGCGCGACAATCTGCGCCTCGCCGCCGCAGTGCTCGTTCCGAGCCCGCACACCGCGCGCATCCTCATCGACGAGTACGGCGCCGACCCCGGCGCGATCACGGTGGCCAGACCCGGCACCGATCCCGCGCGCGGGGTCAGGCGGGTGAGCGAGCCGCCCCTGATCCTGTCGGTCGGCATCCAGCATCCCCGGAAGGGCCACGACGTGCTGCTGCGCGCGCTCGCGCGGGTGACCGACCTCGACTGGCGTGCCGAGATCGTCGGGACACCGTGGGATCAGCAGTTCTCCGCCTCGCTGCCGGCGTTGCGCGACGATCTCGAACTCGCGGACCGCGTGCGGATCGCCGGCGGTATCGGGAATGACGAGCTCGACGCCCTCTGGTCGCAGGCGTCGCTGTTCGCCCTCGCCACGCGCTACGAGGGGTACGGCCTGGTGTTCGACGAGGCCCTCGCGTGGGGGGTGCCGATCGTGTCGTGCCGCACCGGCGCGGTGCCCGAGACGGTGCCGACCGGGGCCGGCGTGCTCGTGCCGCCCGCCGACCCCGAGGCCTTCGCCGCCGCGCTCCGCTCCGTGCTCGCCGACCGTGAGGATCGGGAGCGGATGACGCGCGCCGCGCGCGCCGCGGGCGCGGCCCTCCCGTCGTGGCTCGACACCGCCCGCACCGCAGAGCAGGTGCTGGAAGCCGTCACCCGTCGTTCACCCACCCCACGCTCTGCGTTCATCGACTTCGAGGTGCCCAAACCCGAGCATTGACCAACCGTTGTCTGACGGCTCGGATCGATGAGAGGCGCCACGATGACCGCACCCCTCCGGGTTCTGTCGCTGTACGAAGGGTTCTTCGCCGGAGGGGCGCGGGTGCTCCATACCGACGTCGTCGCGGGGCTGCACGCCGGCGGGCAGAGTCATCACGTGCTCTCGGTCGCGGTGCGTGCGCGGCGCGAATCGACCGTGCAGGTGATGTGGGATGACCCGCGCTGCCGTCGCCTCGTCGAGGCGGGCGTGCAGGTGCGAAGCCTCGGCCGCACCGCGGTCGACGCGCCGCTCGGGCCCGAGACCTTCGGCCCGCGTCACCTCCGCCGCGCGGCGGCGATGATCGCCCGGGCCGACATCGTCGTGTCGCTGAAGGAGCAGCCGCTGGGCCTGCTGCTCGCGCTCCGCGAGCGCGGGATGATGCCCGACGTGCCGGTCGCCGTCTGCCTCCACCGCTCCGACCCGTCGCACGCAGGAGCCGCGCGCGACTGGCTCGGCGAAGCGGCACGGACGGGACTCGTCTCTGCGGCGATCTCCTGCGCGGAGTCGACCCGCGACGCCTACCGCGAGGTCGTCGGCGAAGCCGTCGCGTCACAGGTGGTGACGAACGGCATCGACACGGAGCGGTTCCGGCCGGGGACGGCCCGCGAGCGCGCGGCGATCCGGCGATCACTCGGAATCCCCGCCGACGCACCCGTGGTGCTCTTCGCCGCACGGTTCGACGCGATGAAGAACCCCGGACTCTTCCTCCGCGCGGTCGCCGCGCACTCCCGGCGGCGACCCGATACGCACTACCTGATGTGCGGGGCCGGGATGTCGGCGGCGAACCCTGCGCTGCGTGCCGCGTTCGCGGAGGCCGGGGTCGCGGCATCCGCTCGAATCCAGCTGCTGGGGATTCGCGACGACATGCCGGCCCTCCACCGCATCGCCGACATCGTCGCGCTCACCAGCGCCTTCGGCGAGGCGTCGCCGCTGTGCCTCATCGAGGGCGCGTCCTCGGGCGCGACCCCCGTCACGACCGCAGTCGGTGACGCCGCCCGTGTCGTCGAAGGGTTCGGGGTCGTGACCGCGCATGACCCGACCGAGATCGCCGGGGCCTGGGACCGGGTGCTCGCCGCGCGGCCGGCCTTCCGGCGCCTGGCGCTCGCGGCACGGCCGCGTCTGTCGCGCGAGCGGATGATCGACGAGTACCGCCTCGCGATCGAGTCGCTCGCGCTGCGGGTGCCGCTCGCGGCCTAGCTTCGGCGCGCGACGCCGTAGTGATCGGCGAGGCGAGCGAGGCCCTCGTCGATCGAGACCGCGGGCGCCCAGGCGAGGGCCTCGCGGGTCTCGCGCTGGTCGAACCAGTGCGCGGTGGACAGCTGCTCGGCGAGGAACCGGGTCATCGGGGGCTCGTCCTCACCGGGCCGCACCGCCCAGATCCGTTCGACGAGCGAACCGGCGGCGCGCGCGACGCCGGCCGGAATGCTCCAGCGCGGCGGCGCGACGCCCGCGGCGAGGCAGATGCCGGCGAGCAGATCCCCGACCGCGCGCGGCTCGCCGTTGGTCAGCACGAACGCGCGCCCGTGCGCGTGCTCGGCGCGGGCGAGGGCGGCGGTGATACCCGTCGCGGCGTTGTCGACGTAGGTGGAGTCGATCAGTGCGGTGCCGCCGTTCAGCAGCGGCAGCCGCCCGGCGCGCGCTCGCGCGACGATGCGTTCCACCAGCTGCGGGTCGCCCGGCCCCCACACCAGGTGCGGCCGGATCGCCACCACCGGCATCCGAGCCGTGTCTCGCGAGAGGGCGAGGAGCTCGGCCATGGCCTTGGTGCGGGCGTAGTCGCCCCGCGCGTGCTCGGGCGACGCGGGCTCGGCCCCGACCCCGGCGAGCGCCGTTCCGGCGTGGGCGACCGACGGCGACGAGACGAAGACGAACCGTGACACCCCGGCACGTTCGGCCTCGTCGAGGATCGTGCGGGTGCCGCCGACGTTCACCGCCTCGAACTCGCGCGGGTCGCCCGCGAGCGACACCTTGGCGGCGAGGTGGATGACGCCCTCTACGCCGTCGAGCGCGCGTGCCGCGGCATCCGCGTTCGTCACCGAGCCCAGGATGTCGTCGGCTCCAGCGACACCGGACGGGCGGCGCTGGAGGGTGCGCACCTCGTGTCCTGCGGCGACGAGGTCGGCCGCCACGGCACCGCCGAGGAAGCCGGAGGCCCCGGTGACCAGGACCCTCACGGCGCCGTCGGCCTCTCGCCGGCGAGGAGGCGCTCGGCCCAGCCCGACAGGCGGCTGCGGTCGATCTTGGAGTTGTGACGGATGTCGGTGGGAAGCGCCGGCACGGCGAGCACAGCCACCAGCGGCGTGTCGGTCGCGGCACGGATGCGGGCGGCGAGCTCGGGGGTCGCCAGGCCCGGGTTCTTCGCGCCCGGATCGGTCTCGATCACCGCGACGGCCTGGCGAAGTCCGTGCGGGCCCACCCCGACCACAGCCGCCCGGCGCACGCCGTCGACACGCTCGACCTGCTGCTCCGGCCCGACCGGGGCGAGCGGTCCGTCTGCGGTGACCAAGACGTGCGGCACGCGCCCCTCGACCCAGAGGCGCCCATCGGCGTCGAGGTGTCCGACGTCGCCGGTGCGGTGCCAGCGCGCACCATCGTCAGGCGTCTCGCGGGCGGCCTCGCGGTCGGTGAGCCAGAGGCGGTCGTAGTGGTCCTTCAGGTGCGGGGCCGAGACGAGGATCTCGCCGAGCACGCCGGGGCTCTCGGTCGGCGTGCCGGCGGCGCGACCTTCGGCGTCGAGGGCGCTGATGCGGACGCGGTTGGCGCCGATCGGCGTCCCGACGCAGACCCCGGCATCGGGGGCGTCAGCTGCCGCGCGGATCCCGTCGAGGGTGATGTCGGTGACGAGGAGGCACTCGGTCATGCCGTACGGGGTGTGCGCTGTCGCGTTCGGCATGATGCGCGCGGCGGCAGCGAGGAGGGCCTCGCTGATCGGTGCGCCCGTGGAGAGGAACGTCTCGACGCCGCCGAGCGCCGCGCGGTCTTCGGCGGTGAGGGCGTCGGCAGTGGCGACGACGTTGAGGATCGCCGCCGGTGAGAGGAACACGATGCGCGCCTGCGATGCGCGCACCGCCGCGGCGACCGCGGTCGCGGTGAGGGTGCGGGGCGCCGAGACGTCCATGTCGGGGGTCACCGACAGCGTCCCGAGCGCCGGCCCCAGGAGGGCGAAGGGGGCGAAGCCGGTGACGAGGCCGGTGTCCGGCGACACGTCGAAGTGAGTGGCGAGGATGTCGCGGAGAGCCGAGAGCTGCCGGTGCGTATAGGCGACGCCCTTCGCCGGGCCGGTCGAGCCGGAGGTGAAGAGGATTGCGGCGGCGTCGTCCGGGCCGGGGCTCGGCGGGAGGTCGGCGGCGGCGCCGGCGCGCGTGACGTCGGCGAGGCTGTGCCGGATGCCGAGGGCGCGGGCGGTCACAGATGGCAGGGTCGGCACGGAGATGCGGACGCCGGGCCAGCCGAGCACACGCGCAGCGGCGAGGCCGGGGAGTTCCCCGATGACGACGTCGGGCCAGGCGCCGCGCACCGCGCGGGTGAGTCCCTTCAAACCGAGTCCGGCGTCGGCGACGACGACGACCGCCCCGATGCGGAGGCACGCGTAGGTGATCGCCGTCAGGCTCGGGCCCGGAGGCACGAGGAGGGAGACGCGGTCGCCCGGCCGCACGCCGAGGGCGGCGAGTCCCGCGGCGAGGGCGCGGACGCGGTCATCCAGCACCCGCCAGCTCACCCGGCGGGTGGCGCCGGTCGCGCCCATCTCGATGACGGCGGTCGCGTCGTCGTCGCGACGCGCGTCGAGGCGCTCCCAGAGGGGCGTCCAGTCCGCGGCGTCCGCCTCGCCGGCGGCGCCACCGGCGCCCTGCGCCTCCACCCCGCCGCCCGCGGCACTCTGCGCTTCCACACTCGTCGCGCCCGCACCCGAGCCCTCCGCCAAGTTCACAGAATCGCGCGAACTCCCCACCTCTCCGCCGGAGAAGTGTGAGTCTGGCGCGAATCTGTGGGGTTCGGCGAGCCAGGCGAGCACCGCGCCGGCGTAGTCGCGATCCTCGGCGATGAGGTGCCCGGCGCCTTCGAAACGGTGGACGTGGGCCCCCGGCATCCGGTCGACGAGGTCGTCGAGGTACCGGTCGCCGAAGATCGGATCGCGAGGCCCCCAGAGCATCAGGGCGGGCACCGTCAGGCCGCTGACGCCGTCGGCGATCCGCTGCAGCTCGGCGAAGCTCTCATGGCGGGAGTCGACGGGGATGTCGGCGACGAATCCGCCGATGGCGCGGCGGCGCTCGGCGGTGCCGTACGGCGCGCGGAACGCCGCCTTCACCTCGGGGCTCAGCGCCGGGGAGGCCAGCGCGAGGGTGGTGTCGAGGAACGCCGTCGTCTGCACCGTCGACGCGGCGAGCATGCCGCGCGCTCCCGCGACGCGCAGTGGCGCGGGGATCGGCACCCCCTCGGGATGGTGCACGGCGGTGTTGAGGAGCAAGACCCCGGCAAGCAGCTCCGGGTGGTCGATCGCCCACCCGAGCGAGATGACTCCGCCCCAGTCATGCCCGAGGGTGACGACCGGGCCGGTGAGCTCGAGGGTGTCGGTGAGCGCGGCGAGGTCGCGCACGCGCTGCGCGAGCGGGCGCGGCACGTCGGTGCGCTCGGAGAAGCCCATGTCGAGCTGGTCGACGGCGACGACCCGCCACGCGGGCTCACCCGCCTCCGCGGCCGCGAACGAGCCTGCGACGACACTTCGCCAGAGGTACGACCAGGTCGGGTTGCCGTGCACGGCGAGGATCGTCCCTCGCGGCGTCACGCCGAGCGCTTCGAGTTCGGGGCCGGTGTCCAGGACGTGCCAGGTGCGCGTCATCCGCTCGTCCACGCCCCGGCCGGGAACGGCGAGGAGGCGTGAGAACCGGGGATCGAGTCCGGGAAGGCCTTCGGGGGGCAGCGCTGCCGGCGAGGTCACCGGTCCGTCACCAGGCCAGTTCCATCATCGCGGTGTTCAGCCCTGAGCCGACGCCCATGAGGAGCACCCGGTCGCCGCGCCCCAGCGACGACTGCTGCTCGGCGAGGGTGATCGGAATCGACGCGGGCCCGACGTTGCCGTAGCGGTCGTAGGTGACCGGTACACGCTCGGGGTCGAGCTTCGCCGCCTTCACGATCGCGCCGGTGTGCACCGAGGAGACCTGGTGGGTGATGTAGCGGTCCATGCCCGACCACTTCCATTCGGGTGCCGCTTCTTTCCACGCCGACACGACGAGGTTCAGGCCGCCCTTGAGGAGTGCCTTCGCGTCGGTGAACATGCCGTCGACACTGCCGACGCAGAGCTCATGGAACTGGGTGGCCGCGCGGGTCACTCCGCCGAGCAGCCGGTGGCCCTCGGGATGCTCGTCGGCGCGGCCGAGGACGGCCGCCGCCGAGCCCGATCCGAGGGTGAGCGAGGCGAACTCGCTCATGAATCCGTCCCGGTCGGCGTTGGAATTCACCAGGCGATTGATGGTGTTGACCTGGATCTCGTCGGCGTCCTCGCCGTTGACGACGATGGCGTAGCGGATCTGGCCCGACTCGATCATGCCGGCGGCGAGGCTCATGCCGTTGACGAACCCGAGGCAGGCGTTGGCGATGTCGAAGTTGATCGCCGAGGTGGGAAGGCCGAGGCCGTGGTGCAGGCGCACCGCCACCGAGGGCTCGAGGTGCTTGCGGGTCACCGAGGTGTTGATGAGAAGGCCCACCTCCCCCGGCGCGACACCCGCATCGGCGAGGGCTTTCGCACCGGCGGCGATGGTGGCGTCATCCGATGACTCGCCCTCCGCCCAATTGCGCCGCTCGTTGACACCGGCCACACGGCGGAGCAGTCCGGGACGCAGGCGGAGTCGGGCCAGCGCGGCGGAAAGGCGGTCCTCGATGTCGTCGGAGGTGGTCACCCTGCTCGGCAGCACGCTCGCCACCGACAGCAACGACACGTTGCCGAACCGGGTGGTCGCATTTCCGGCCACTTGACCTCCGTTCGACGGGCTCGAGAAGGCCCGTCGGTGAAACCAAAAGTCTACGCCGGGCGTATACGCACCTTGGCATGAGGCTTTCAGGAACCGGTTCGGGCTTGCATGTGCCAGCGCGGGATGCAAGGGGTTCATTCCCGGTCGCCCCCGGCTCACAATCTCGGCATGGACAAGGACGAGCAGAAGAGCATCGCGGATGACTTCGATGACGCCGTGAACATGACGGCGAGTGAGTTGGAGACCTGGCTCGACACCGACGAGTCGAAGGATGTCGGGCAGAAGGACGACGGAGGGGAGTCGACCGGACACGCCTCGGGCCGGCGCATCGTGAAGATCCTCCAAAAGAAGAAGGCCGACCTCACCGACAGCGACTATGCGCACATGAAGAAGGTCACCGGGTATGTCTCGCGGCATTCCTCGCAGCGTCCGAGCGGCGACGTCACCGACACACCGTGGCGTTACTCGCTCATGAACTGGGGCCACGACCCGAAGAAGTAGGGGCCTGGAAGAGCCGGACGCCGAGGTCGGCGTGGTCGACGAAGACGCCGTCGACGCCGTCCCCCCCGGTCACCCCGTCTCGGATCAGCGTCCACTCCGCCTCGTAGTCGCCGAACGCCGCCTTGCCGCCGGGTCGCCGGAACTCCTTGAGGAGGAACGGGTTCTCGGGGCGGCAGGTCCAGGTGAAGACCTGGAGGCCGCGCGCGTGCGCGTCGGCGATGATCCGCGAACGGTCCGTGGCCCGGCCCAGGCGGTCGGGGGCGAGGAGCATCCGCTTGTCCACGCTGATGCCGTCGACGCGTCCCACCAGGGCGTCCAAGCCTGCCGGTGCGGCGATCGACGCGTAGGTCGGCGCGTCGACGCCGTGGGCCGCGACGAGGTCGAAGGGCTTCCCCGCTGCCTCGAGGAGGTAGACATAGCGGGCGGGAAGCCCTCTATCCTGCAGGGCGAAGAGGATGCTCGACTCGAACGACTCTACGATGAGCGGCCATTCCCCGGCCGCCCACCCGGTAGCGCGGAGCTCGTCATGCACGATGGCGGCGAGGTCGAAGCCGAGCGAGGCCATGTAAGTGGCGTGTTTGATCTCGAGCACGACGCCGATCTCGCGCCCCTGGGCGAGCGACGCATCCCGCACGAGGTCGAGTACGTCGACGAGGCGCAGCACCGGCTGCCGACCGTCGAAGGTCGCGCTTGCGGGGCGGACCTCCGGCAGGCGCTCGCGGCAGGTGAGCGTGGCGAGCTCCTGCCAGGTGAAGTCCTCGGTGAACCATCCCGTGAGGGCGACCCCGTCGATCTCTTTCGTGGTGCGGCGATCGGCGAATTCGGGTCGCGTCGCGACATCCGTCGTTCCCGAGATCTCGTTCTCGTGACGCACGACGAGCACGCCGTCCTTGGAGAGCACGACGTCGGGCTCCACCGCGTCGACGCCCATCTCGAGGGCGAGGGTGTACGAGGAGCGCGAGTGCTCGGGGCGATAGCCGGGGGCACCCCGATGGCCGATGACGAGGGGGCGGCGCACGCCTTCAGGCTAGACGCTCCTCTCTGCTCATAGTCGCTTCACAGGGGCCCATCTGCCGGGAATCGGAATCGGTCCGATATCGTTGATTCACAGCACACCGCTGTGGCCCGAATACTTTGGAGTGTGAGAGCAGTGGCCCTCAACAACCCCGCATTCAACAACCCGGCGTTTCAGGACCCTCGCGCCGTGCAGTCATACCCGGGCGGTGCGCGTGCAGCAAGCCTGACTCCGCCGCCCGCCGCCGCCGCAGGCTCGGCCTCGCGCGGCAGCGCCGATCTCGCTGCCCAGGCGCAGCTCGAGGGCGCCTTCGCCGGTCCGCCCGCCGGTTCGGTCGAGACCGGACGGATGACGATCGAGGACACCGTCGTCAAGACGGTGTCGCTCTTCGCGATCCTTCTCGTCACCGCCGCCGTCGGCTGGGTCTGGACGCTCGGCGGCCTGACCCCGACCGACAGCGTCTCGGCGCTGCCGATGATCGTCGGGGGTCTCGCCGGCTTCGTCCTGGCGCTGGTGATCATCTTCACCTCGCGCAAGAAGGTCCGCCCCGCTCTGATCTTCGCGTACGCGGCGGCCGAGGGACTGTTCATCGGCGGCATCTCGGCCTTCTTCGAGGTGCAGTGGCCGGGAATTGTCCTGCAGGCGACCCTCGCGACCCTCGTGGTCGTCGGCGTGACCCTCGCCCTCTTCGCCAGCGGCAAGATCCGAGCGTCGGCCCGGGCGACCAAGATCTTCCTGATCGCCATGGTCGGCTACCTGGTCTTTTCGCTCGTCAACGTCGGCATGATGCTGTTCGGCGCGACCGACAGCGCGTTCGGCCTTCGCAGCGACGTGCAGATCTTCGGCATCCCGCTCGGAGTGATCATCGGCATCGTCGTCGTCCTGATGGCCGCCTACTCGCTGGTGCTCGACTTCGACCAGGTGCAGCAGGGCGTGCGCAACGGCGCCCCGCGTCAGTACGGCTGGCTGAGCGCCTTCGGCATCATGGTCACCGTCGTCTGGCTCTACATCGAGATCCTCCGCATCCTCGCGATCCTGCGCGGCAGCGAGTAACCTCACGCGTCTCGAACGGCCGGCCCGGTTCTCCGGGCCGGCCGTTCTGCTGTGAGCAGAACGCGTGGCGCAGCGCGGCATCCGCTCTTTAGCCTCGCTTCATGACCGACCATCTCCCGCCCGAGCCGCTCTGGCGCGACGCCCTCGGCGAGCGCCTGCGGCGCCTGCGTCACGAGCGCGGCGAGCGCCTCACCGACACCGCCGACCGCGCGGGGGTGTCCCCGCAGTACCTCTCCGAGGTCGAGCGCGGTCGCAAAGAGCCCTCGAGCGAGATGATCGCCGCCATCGCCGGCGCGCTCGACACCACGCTCATCGACCTGACACTCGGGGTCGCCGACGATCTGCGGAGCGTCGCGAGCGTCCCTACCAGGAGCACGCGCGGCGCGTTCGCCCTCGCCGCCTGAGCTTCCCGCAGGTACGGTGGGCCGCATGGCCGCGAAGACACCGCCCGCGATCCTCGACGTCGACGGCGAGGAGGTGCGGATCTCCAGCCCCGACAAGGTCGTCTTCCCCGAGCCCGGCATCACCAAGCTCGACCTCGTCGAGTACTACCTCGCCGTCGCCGACGGAGCGCTCCGCGGGGCGGGCGGCCGCCCGATGGTCCTCAAACGTTTCCCCCGCGGCATCGACGCCGAGCCGTTCTTCCAGAAGCGCGTGCCCGAGAACCACCCCGCCTTCATCGACACCGCCACCCTGCACTACGCGTCGGGCACGTCCGCCGAGGAGGCCGTCATCCGCGACGCGGCCGGGCTCGCGTGGATCGTGAACCTCGGATGCCTCGACCTGAACCCTCACCCGGTGCGCGCCGAAGATCTCGACCACCCCGACGAGCTGCGGATCGACCTCGACCCGATGCCCGGCGTCGAGTGGTCGCAGATCGTCGACGTCGCCTCCGTCGCCCGCGAGGTGCTCGACGACGTGGAGCTCGTGGGCTGGCCGAAGACGAGCGGGTCGCGGGGCCTGCACATCCTCGTCCGCATCGCCCCGGAGTGGGACTACAAGCAGGTGCGCCTCGCCGCCGAGACCCTCGCCCGCGAGGTCGAGAACCGCGCACCCGGGCTCGCCACGGCACGGTGGTGGAAGGAGGAGCGGGGCGAGAGCGTCTTCGTCGACTTCAACCAGAACGCCAAGGACCGCACGGTCGCCTCGGCGTACTCGGTGAGACCCCGCCCCGACGCCCGCGTGTCGGCCCCGCTGTCGTGGGAGGAGGTGCGCACCTCCCTCCCCGAGGCCTTCACCGTGCCCACGATGATCACGCGCTACGCCGAGATCGGCGATCCGCACGCGGGCATCGACGACGCCGTCGGGTCGCTCGACGGACTGCTGCGGCTGGCCGAAGAGCCTCGGCCCGGCCGAGAAGCCGCCCCGCGGAGGCGACGGCTCGGGGCGTCGGCAATCGACGATGCCGCTCATCGAGGTCGCCCGCACGAAGACCAAGCCCGAAGCGCTCGAGGCGCTGGAGACGTGGAAGGCGCACCACTCCGAGGTCGCCGCTCAGCTGCATCCGGCTGACGTCATGATCGACGGCATGCGCGGGTCATCCTCCCTCTGGTACCGGGTGCGGGTGAACCTGCAGCACGTCGCCGAGGGCGAGCGCCCCCCGCAGGAGGACCTCGTCGCCGACTACGACCCGTGGGCGGGGAAGGTGTGGCCGACCGCCGAGCGGTAGATCAGGCCGCCCGATCGAGCCCGGCCACGATGGTGTCGAGCCCGAACGCATAGGCCTCATCGAGGTCACCGCCGAGGCGGAAGGCCCCGGCCAGCTCCATGGTGAGGAAACCGGTTGCCCACGCCGTGACCACGCGCGCAGCATCGAGACTCCTCGTCGCCGCGATGATGGGGTCGGCGACATCGCGGAACGCCCCCGCCGCAGCGTCGGAGTCGAGCAGCAGGCGGAAGCTCATCGGATTCGCGCGCGCGAAGGACCGGTAGGCGTGGGCGAGCTCGGTGACGGTTCCGTCGGTCGCGGCGAAGCGGCGGGAGAGATCGGATGCCGCATCTTCGGCCACCAGGCGGAGGAGTTCGTCGCGGCCCTCCACCCGCTTGTAGAGGGAGGGAGCGCGCACCCCCACGCGCTCGGCCACCGCCTGCATCGTGACACCCGCGACGCCGTTGTTCTCGAGCAGATCGCGAGCGGTGGCGACGATCTCGGGGAGGGTGGTGCGCTCGGGGGTGGGCATCGTCGTCCTCCGGGGAATAACGGACAGCTATTGACGTTAGCCATCAAGGCTATGTATCGTAGCCATCATACTCACGCAGAGAGAAGACGGCAATGCGACTCGCTCCCCAGCTCCACCGCATCGGCAACGACATCGTCGCGGCGTATCTCGTCGAGACCGCCGACGGCATCACCCTCATCGACGCCGGACTGCCCGGGCACTGGCGCGACCTCATCCGCGAGCTGCGTGCGATGGGACGCCAGCTCAGCGACGTCCGCGGGGTCATCCTCACCCACGGCGACAGCGACCACCTCGGCTTCGCCGAGCGCCTTCGGCGCGAGCACGGCGTGCCCGTGTACATCCACGCCGCCGATGCGGAGCGGGCGAAGGGCGGCCCGAAGCCGCCGACGGCGATGGGCCGGAAGCGCATCGGTGCTGTGGCGGGGTTCTTCCTCTACGCCGCTCGCAAGGGCGGGGCGCGTACTCGGCACCTCACCGAGGTCGCCGAGGTCTCCGACGGACAGGTCCTGCCCCTCCCCGGTGATCCGCAGATCATCGCCCTTCCCGGGCACTCGCCCGGCAGCGTCGCGGTCTACGTCCCGTCGGTGCGGGCGGCGTTCGTCGGCGACGCCCTCACCACCCGCTCGGTGCTCACCGGCGAGGTCGGGCCTCAGCCGGCGCCCTTCACCGACGAGCCGGTCGAGGCGCTCGCCTCGCTCGACCGACTCGTGGGGCTCGACGCGGAGTGGATCCTCCCCGGCCACGGCGCGCCCTGGCGCGGCCGGCCTGCCGTAGCCGTCGCGGCGGTGCACGCGGCGGCTACGGCGTAACTCCTCAGATTCGCGGGGGTGGGTGCGGGCGCAGACGTGTCCCTAACTCCTGCACTTCGGCGCCGAGGGCAGCTCAGCGACCGGAATGCGGCGCCTGGCGGCCTGAAATGCAGGAGTTAGGGACACGCGGCGGCTACGCCCGCGTGAGAACCGTGTCGGCGAGGCCGTACTCCACGGCCGCAGCGGCGGTGAACACCCGGTCGCGGTCGGTGTCGATGCGGAGCTTCGCCGCGTCGACGCCGGAGTGCCTCGCCAGGATCTCCTCCACCTCTCCCCGCACCCGCACGAGTTCGTCGGCCTGGAGGATGAGGTCGGGGATGGCGCCGCGCCCCTGCCCGGCCGGCTGGTGCAGCACCACACGCGCGTGAGGGAGCACGGCGCGTTTGCCCGCGGCGCCGGTCGCCAGCAGCACCGCCCCGACGCCGATCGCCTGCCCGACCACGGTCGTCGCGACATCCGGCCGCACGTGCTGCATCGTGTCGTAGATCGCCAGCATCGCCGCCGGATCGCCGCCCTCGCAGTTGATGTAGAGCTGGATGTCGCGCTCGGGACTGTCAGCGTCCAGGTGCAGGAGCTGGGCGATGAGCGCATTCGCCACGCCCGCGTCGATCCCGGTGCCGAGGTAGACCACGCGCTCAGCAAGCAGATGGGAGTAGACATCCATGATGCGGTCTCCCCGCGGATGCTGCGCGACCACGTTCGGGATCGTGTACCCGCTCACGCCGCCGCCTCCGTTGCGCCGACGCTGAGACCGGCCGGCCGCCGCGGGCGCGGCACGACCTGGTCGAACCCGTCGACGATGCCGTCGATGAAGCCGTACACCTGCGCCTCAGTGGCGGTGTACCAGCGGTCGTGGAGGGAGTCGTCGAAGATCCGGTCCACCGGCTGCCCGGTGTCGGCGGCGATGAGTGCGAGGACGGTGTCGCGGGTGTGGCGGAGGTCGTCGGCCTGCATCTCCACCTCGACAGCCGACCCGCCGATGCCGGCCGAACCCTGGTGCATCAGCACCCGCGCGTGCGGGAGCGCGCGGCGCTTCCCCTTCGTCCCGGCCGACAGCAGGAACTGTCCGGCGCTGGCGGCCATGCCGAAGGCGAGGGTCGCGACGTCGTTGGGGATCAACCTCATCACGTCGCGGATGGCGAGCATCGCCGGCACCGAGCCGCCGGGCGAGTGGATCCACAGGGCGATGTCGGCGGTCTCGTCCTCCGCCGCGAGGGTCAGCAGCTGGGTGGTGAGCAGCGTGCCGTTGTCGTCGTCGAGCGCGCCGTCGAGCACGAGCACCCGGTGATGGAACAGTTCGCGTCGGGCCTCGGGCCCGAACGCCGGAGGGCGTGGTTGATCTGACATGGACTCATCGTGCGACGGATGCCACGGCCGCGGCCGCCTGCGCGGCCCTCGGCGGATCAGCTCAGGGCAGAGCGCCGGGACGGACGAGCCAGCACGTCGCGGACCGCGCCGGCCAACGCCGCCATCACGTGCTCGGGCTCGATTCGCCGCGCCGCCTCCACCGCCTCCACCGACAGCCGGTGCCGCAGGTCGAGGTCGGTGAGCACGCGCACCAGCGCCTGCGTCATCGCCTCGACGTCGCCGTTCGGCACGAGCAGTCCGCCGCCCCCGGCGAGCGCCTCGGCCGGCCCGAAGGGCGCGTCGTACGCGACGACCGGGCACCCCCGCACGAGCGCCTCCGCGAGCGAGAGCCCCTGCCCCTCATGCCGGGAGGTGGAGAGGAAGACGGCGGCGTGGTCGAGCACCCGCCCCGGGTCATCCGTGGGTCCTCGCAGCACGACGTGCGAACCGACACCGAGCTCGTCGATGAGAGCCTGCACCTCGCCGCGCAGCGGCCCGTCACCGTAGATGTCGAGCCGCGCCTCCGGAAGCACCCGGATGACACCCGCGAATGCCCTCACGGCGTGATCGACCCGCTTCTGGAACGCCAGCCGGTTGAGCATCACGACCTGGTGCGGGTCGCGGCCGGCGAGCGGCGCGACCGCCGACGCGGCGGGCACCGCGTTCGGCACGACGATGTGCACGTTCGAGGCGCCGAACCGCTTCTGGATCGCGTCGCGCTGCGCGGCGGTCGGCCAGAGCACCGCGTCGAACCTCTCGGCGACGCTGAACCACCGCTCCCACAGGGCGTTCGTCTCGGCGTCGGGCGTGTAAGGCGGCTCCATGTGCACGGTGTGGATCGGATGCAGCAGCCGCACGTCAGGGTCGTCCCACCCCGCGAGCAACTCGCCGAGCTGTCGCGACTCGCACACGACGATGACCGGCCGCGCCGGGTCATCCGCCCGAAGCCCGGCCACCACGTGGTCGAGCCACGCGCGGTAGAGCGCGCCGAACCCCGGGACGATGCCGCGCACCCGCCCATCGGGGCCGTGCACGGCGATCGGGGCTGTCGTGATGTGCCAGTCGGGGTCATCGGGAATCACCGGCAGCGACAGGGCGGGGCGCTCGGCGGGCGCCGGCCGATACTGCAGGGCCGGATCGGCATCGCCGGGATGCGCCGCATCGAGCAGCCACGCGGCGGCGCCGCCATCCGCTCCGATCGCCTCGTCGAAGAGGTTCCGCATGCGGTCGGCGCCGACGATGAGATCGCGTCCGTCGAAGACGGCGCGGTGATGCGCATGCTCCTCGGGGGTGCCGGGGTCGACCGTGAGGAGGAGCGGCCCCCGGCCGCCGTGCACGCCGGCGGCGGCCATCTGGCGCGCCCGCGCCAGGGTCGCGAGGGTGTATCCGCCGTCCCGGTCGGGGATCAGGCGGCTGGAGAGGATGACGTACTCGGCGTCGGGGAAGACGGTCACGGTTCTATCTTCCCCTCCTCACGTCGCGGCACGCGGGAGGAGATCCGCTCAGCAGAGGTTACTCCGCCGACATCCATCCTCCGGCGCGTCGATGACCTCCCGCGCGCCGCCAGCCCGCCTCACGCCGCCACCGCCCCTCGCGGTCACTCCCACTCGATGGTGCCGGGGGGCTTGGACGTGACGTCGAGCACCACCCGGTTGACCTCGCGGACCTCGTTGGTGATGCGGTTGGAGATCTTCGACAGCACGTCGTAGGGAAGGCGCGTCCAGTCGGCCGTCATCGCATCTTCCGACGACACGGGGCGCAGGACGATCGGATGACCGTAGGTGCGGCCATCCCCCTGCACGCCGACCGAGCGCACGTCGGCCAGGAGCACCACGGGGCACTGCCAGATCTCGCCGTCCAGGCCCGCCTTGGTCAGCTCGGCCCGCGCGATGGCGTCGGCATCACGCAGAATCTCGAGACGGTCAGCGGTGACCTCACCGACGATCCGGATGCCGAGGCCGGGCCCCGGAAAGGGCTGGCGCGCCACGATCGCCTCCGGGAGGCCGAGCTCGCGCCCGATCGCGCGGACCTCGTCCTTGAAGAGGGTGCGCAGCGGCTCGACGAGCTCGAACTGCAGGTCTTCGGGAAGACCCCCGACGTTGTGGTGCGACTTGATGTTCGCCGCCCCCGTGCCACCGCCGGACTCGACGACGTCGGGGTAGAGCGTCCCCTGCACGAGGAATCGGATCGGCTCGCCGTCGGCCGCCGCCTCGGCGACGAGGTCTCGCTCCGCCCCCTCGAACGCGCGGATGAACTCGCGCCCGATGATCTTGCGCTTCTGCTCCGGGTCGGAGACCCCCTCGAGCGCGGTGAGGAACTGCTCGCGCGCGTCGACGGTGACCAGGCGCACGCCCGTAGAGGCGACGTAGTCGTTCTCGACCTGCTCGCGCTCGCCCTTCCGCAGCAGCCCGTGGTCGACGAAGATCGCGGTGAGCTGATCGCCGACCGCGCGGTGGACGAGCGCCGTCGACACAGCCGAGTCGACCCCGCCTGACAGGGCCGAGATGACGCGGGCTCCGCCGACCTGGGCGCGGATCTTCTCGACCTGCTCGGCGATGACGTTTCCGCTGTTCCAGTCGGCGGGGAGCCCCGCAGCCTTGTGCAGGAAGTTCTCGAGCACCGCCTGACCGTGGTCGGTGTGCTTGACCTCGGGATGCCACTGCACGCCGTACAGCCGACGGGCATCGTTCGCGAACGCGGCGACGGGGGTTGCGGCGGTGCGGGCGAGCACGTCGAAACCGTCGGGGGCCTTGGCGACCTGGTCGCCGTGGCTCATCCAGACGTTCTGCTCGGGGGGCTGGCCCTCCAGCAGCGTCCCCTCGGTCACGATCGTGGCGTCGGTCGCACCGTACTCGCGAAGTCCGGTGTGCGCGACCTCCCCGCCGAGGGCCTTCGCCATGGCCTGGAAGCCGTAGCAGATGCCCAGGGTCGGGACCCCGAGCTCGAGGACGCCCGGGTCGAGGGCCGGAGCGCCGTCCTCGTAGACCGACGAGGGCCCGCCGGAGAGGATGATGCCGACGGGCTCGCGCGCGGCGATCTCGTCGGGCGTGGCGGTGTGCGGCACGATCTCGCTGTACACCCCCGCCTCGCGCACGCGTCGGGCGATCAGCTGCGCGTACTGCGCGCCGAAGTCGACGACGAGGACGGGACGCTGGGACGTCTCGGTCTGTTCGGTCACCGGGTACCTTCCGAAGCGGGGACGGTGGGAGAGTCGGATGCCGCGGCAGCGGCCTCGCGCTCGGCGAGGTAACGGCGGACCTCGCGGGCCACCCGCGCCTCCATGAAGAACGACAGCAGCGGCACGACGCCGCCCAGGGCGAGGGTGATGAAGCGCAGGAACGGCCACCGCATGAGGCTCCAGATGCGGAAGCAGGCGAAGAGGTAGACGACGTAGAACCAGCCGTGCGCGACGAGGATGAACAGCGAGATGTTGAACCCGTCGCCGGTGGAGATCATCTCGCAGCCGTTGGTCGCCGGGAGGAACAGCGACCACCACAGGCAGTCGGCGCCGGCGATGACGGGCGCGAACCAGAGGAACCCGCCAGAGCCTCCCGCGAACAGTTCGATGTGCAGCGGGGTGTACTTCAGGATCATCTCCGCGACGAGCAGGAGCAGGCCGACACCGGTGATGATCGAGCAGATCTGGTAGAAGGTCAGCGCTCCGCGGATCGCCGGAAATGAGGCGAGTTTCGGGGCACGCGGCATGCCTCCGAGTCTACCGGCCGTGCCGGAGCGCCGATTCAGGATGTCTCGCCGGCAGCGTCTTCGAGGTCTTCGACCTCTCGCTCCCACGCGTCTTTGGCGAGGCGATACCAGAGGTAGAACGCGAACCCCGCGAAGATGACCCACTCGGCGGCGTAGAAGATGTTCAGCCAGTTCACCGCCGACCCCGCCTCGGGCGGCGCCGAGACGATCTCGTCGAGACCCCCCTGCGGCACCTCGGCGACGATGTACGACCGATACACGTCCAGTCCCGCGGTGTCGCTCCATCGGGAGAGCAGGGCGGCCGGCGACATCCGTATCAGGGTCTGCGGGTCTGCGCCCGACGGCGGCGGCACCGCCCCCTCGTCGGAGATGAGCCGCCCCTCGATCGCGATCGGTGCAGCCCCGGCATCGGTGTTCAGTCGCTCGGCGGCCGCGTCCGCGGCATCCTGTGTCGGCGCCCACCCCACTGCGACGGCGATCGACGTGGGTGAGGCGGTGTCGGCGACGCGCAACTGGCCCGTCACCCAGAACCCCTCGACCCCCTCGTTGAACCGCGACGAGACGACGATGAAGTCTCCGGGCACCCACGAACCGGTCACGCTCACCCGCTGCCCGACGAAGGGCTCGGGAAGGTACTCGCCGGGCTGGCTCACCTCGTCGAGCGGGCGCACCTGCTCGGTCGCCCCGGGCGGAAGCGGCGCCGTGTCGATCGCGCGCCCGAGCTGCCACTGGCCGAGCCACGCGAACAGGCCCGCGACCACGAGTGAGAGCGCCAGGAGCGCGATCCACTGCGGGCGGATCATCACCTCGCGGAGGGTCGGCGGGAACTCCTGCGGCGCAGCCGGCTGGGGCGGCGAGGCGGGCTGGGTCATCACTGCGGGTAGGGCGCGACGACGACCTCCACGCGCTGGAACTCCTTGAGGTCGGAGTAGCCGGTCGTCGCCATGGACTTCTTCAGCGCCCCGATGAGATTCGCGGTGCCGTCGGCGACCGGCGCCGGCCCGTAGAGGATCGACTCGAGCGTGGTGACCTGGTCGACCTTCACGCGGCGACCGCGCGGCAGCTTGGCGTGGTGGGCCTCGGGGCCCCAGTGGAACCCGCCGCCGGGCGCATCGGTCGCGCGTGCGAGCGCGACGCCGAGCATCACCGCGTCAGCGCCCATCGCGAGAGCCTTGACGATGTCGCCGGAGGTGCCGACACCGCCGTCGGCGATGACGTGCACATAGCGTCCGCCCGACTCGTCCAGGTAGTCGCGTCGCGCGCCGGCGACGTCGGCGACCGCCGTCGCCATCGGCGCGTGGATGCCGAGGGTCGCGCGCGTCGTCGAAGCCGCTCCCCCGCCGAAGCCGACGAGCACCCCCGCGGCGCCGGTGCGCATGAGGTGGAGTGCGGCGGTGTAGGTCGCGGCGCCGCCGACGATGACAGGCACGTCGAGGTCGTAGATGAACTTCTTCAGGTTCAGCGGCTCGGCCACGCTCGAGACGTGCTCGGCCGACACGGTGGTGCCGCGGATGACGAAGAGGTCGACCCCCGCCGCGACGACGGTCTCGTAGAGTTCGGCCGTGCGCTGTGGGGTGAGAGAACCTGCGACGGTCACGCCGCCGGCGCGGATCTCGGCGAGCCGGTCGCGGACGAGCTCGGGCTTGATCGGCTCGGAGTAGAGCTCCTGCATGCGGCGGGTGGCTGCGGCATCAGGAAGGCTCGCGATCTCGGCGAGGAGCGGCTCGGGGTCGTCGTAGCGGGTCCAGAGACCCTCGAGGTCGAGCACACCGAGTCCGCCGAGCTGGCCGAGCATGATGGCGGTGCGCGGGCTGACGACGGAATCCATGGGGGCACCGAGCACCGGGATGTCGAACTGGTATGCGTCGATCGACCACGCCGTGGAGACATCCTCGGGGTTCCTCGTGCGCCGGGAGGGCACGACGGCGATGTCGTCGAACGTGTAGGCGCGGCGAGCGCGCTTGGCGCGGCCGATCTCCATCTCCATGGTCACCGTCCCAGCCTACCCGCCGGGTCTGACGCGGCCGCGGGGGTTCTCAGGCGACCTGGTAGCGCCCCGACGCCACGGCGCGGGCGCGGGCCTTAGCAGCCTCCTCCTCGCGGTTCTTCGGCGGTGCCGTGGTGACGAGGTCGTCGAGCAGGTGCTGCGTGACATGGGCGATCTCGGCGACGGCGCGGTCGAAGGCCTCCTGGTTGGCCTTCGAGGGCTTGGTCGTCCCGGCGATCTTCCGCACGTACTGGAGGGCTGCGGCGTGCACCTCGTCCGACGAGGCTGCGGGCTCGAAGTTGTGGAGGGTGTGGATGTTCCGACACATGCGAGCGACGATACGCCCGGCCCGCGCCTGTCACCAGGGTTCGTCGGCGCGCGGAGCGATGTCGAGGATCTGCGGGAGCTTGGAGGGGAAGCACGTCTGCATCAACTCCGTGATGCGCGGGTCGGTGTCATAGTCGTCGACCAGTCGCATCCCGATCATGACGTTGATGAGCATCCCCTGCGCGAGGAACGAGCTGGCCTCCTCGGCGGAGAAGCCGACCTCCTCGCGGAAGAACTGCCACACGTCGGCGAAGATATCGCGGGCAGCGGGTCCGATGACCGGATGACTGCCCAGCAGCCAGGCATGCGACAGGGTCTGGTGCAGCCCCCGCACGCTCACCAGCTGCACGTAGGCGTCGCCGATGCGCTGCGGGAGCTCGAGATCGGATGCGTCGTCGGCGAGCGCCTCACGGAAGGCAGCCATCAGGGCATCGGATGACGCCGAGAGAGCGGCGAGGAACAGGCTCTCCTTCGAGCCGAACAGGCGCACCACGTACGGCTGGCTGACGCCGGCGGCCCGGGCGACGTCGTCAGTGGTCGTTCCCTCGTAGCCGCGGGCGCCGAACATCGCGATCGCCGCGGCGATGATCTGCTCGCGACGCTCGTCGGAGCTCATCCGCCGAGCGGGGGCGGCACTCGCCGCGTCGGCGGGAGAGGCGGTCGACGTCGACGGTGAGGGGGCCATGTTGACATGTTATCAGTCGATTACTACATTGTGCTCCAGTAAGTAATCATCCGATTACAACCAAGGAGTCCCGATGCCCATCTCGCCGCCACGCCGCCCCTTCGCCCTCGTCCTCGCCGCGGCATCCCTGCCGATGTTCATGGCGACGCTCGACAACCTCGTGATGACCAATGCCCTCCCCGTGCTGAGCCGCGAGATGGGGGCGAGCGTCGAGGAGCTGCAGTGGTTCGTCAACGCGTACACACTGGTCTTCGCCGGCGCGATCCTCGTCGCGGCCGCCCTCGGGGATCGGTTCGGTCGCCGGACCGTGTTCGCGATCGGCATCGGCGTCTTCGGTCTCGGCTCTGTGCTCGCCGCCCTCAGCACCGACCCCGGTCAGCTGATCGCCGCGCGCGCACTGCAGGGCCTCGGCGGGGCGGGCGTGCTGCCCCTCTCGCTCGCCCTCCTCAGCGGCGCGGTCACACCCGCACGCCGGCCGCTGGCGATCGGCATCTGGGGCGGGGTGTCGGGGCTCGGCGTCGCGGTCGGACCGCTCGTCGGCGGAGCGACCATGGAGGGCTGGACGTGGCAGGCGATCTTCTGGATCAACGTCCCGGTCGCCCTCATCGCCGTCCCCCTCGCCCTCCTCGTGCTCCCGAACGACTTCGGCGTGCGCGCGCGCATCGACATCCCCGGCGCGCTGCTGGCCGCCGGCGGCGTGCTGGCCCTGGTGCACGCGATCGTCCGCGCCAACGACGACGGGTGGGACACGGTCGGCGTCATCGGCGAACTCGCCCTCGGCGGCATCCTGCTCCTGGCCTTCGTCCTATGGCAGGCGCGCACCGCGGCGCCGCTCGTCCCGCTCCGACTCTTCCGCGACCGCTCGTTCTCGATCACCAACCTCGTCGGGTTCGCCTTCAGCTTCGGCACGTTCGGCGCGGTATTCCTCCTCATCCAGTTCCTGCAGGTCGAGCAGGGGTCGACGCCGCTCGAAGCGGCGCTGCAGACGACACCCTGGACCCTCGCCCCGATGTTCATCGCTCCCCTCGCCGGCGTCATCGCGCCGCGCGTCGGCACGCGGGCGCTGCTGGTGGTCGGGCTCGCCCTGCAGGGCGGTGCGCTGGCGTGGATCGCCGCGGTGATGTCATCCGATGTTCCCTACGCGGCGCTCGTGGCGCCCTTCATCATGGCGGGGGTCGGCATGGGGCTCGTCTTCGCGCCGTCGGCGACGGCCCTGCTCGCCACCCTCGGACTCGTCGACCACGCCAAGGCGTCGGGGGTCAACTCCACGGTGCGCGAGCTCGGCGTCGCGCTCGGCACGGCGGTGATGACGGCGATCTTCGTCGGGGCGGGCGGCGCGCTGGTTCCGGGCGAGTACGTGGCCGCCGCGCGACCGGCCGTCTTCCTCGGCGCAGCCGTGCTGGGGGTCGCGACCCTCGCCGCGCTGCTCCTTCCCGCCGGGCGGAGCGAGAGCTCGGCGAGCGTGGACTCGGTGGACGCGGTCGACGGGGAGGTCAGCGTCCCCGCAGCAGTCGGGTGAGCAGTCCGTCGAAGACGAAAAGCAGGAACGCCGCCGAGCCGATCCAAGGCGAGACGATCACGACGACGACCGAGATGATCACCGCGCTGAGGGCGCCCCGGCCGTAGGCGCGGGCGTCGCCCTCGGGGAGGTCGGGCATGAGGTCGGCGCGGCGACGCACGGCCCAGGACCACTGCAGCCAGCTGGTGAGGATCGCCAGGAAGAAGGTGATCGGCATGAGGACGCGTCCGGCCGTGTAGGTCGAGTACTCGGTCGTCAGGCCGGTGGCGAAGGGCACGACGACGATGAAGAGCAGCCGGATGTTGTTCAGCCAGATCATGACGCCGTCGACCCGGACGATCCACTCGAACTGCTCGACGTGGGTCATCCAGAGCAGACACAGGAGCAGGAAGCTGAGGGCGAAGTTGAAGAACTGGGGACCCATCGCCGCCAGCGCGCCCCACATCTCGTCGTTGCTCTGAATCGTGCCGAACGCGTGGGTGGTGAGGTCGAGCACGAGGAGGGTCGCCGCGATGGCGAACACGCCATCGGTGAACGCGGCAAGGCGCGTCGCGCCGACCGTCGCCTCGGGATGAACCTTCCCCCTGATCACCCCGCCAGGGTAGCGGTGGGGGTGGGAGCGGGCGAGCGCTCCGCGCTGAGGGGATCTCGGCGCGTCTCCCGTCGCAGGAGAGTCTCGGGCGCTCAGGCGGCGAGGTGGAGGCGGGCGGCGATGGCCCGGCGGATGACGCGGAGCACCGCCTCACGGTCGTGGACGACCTGCGCGTAGCCGAACCTGAGCACGGTGTACCCGCGCAGGCGCAGTTCGGCGTCGTGGGCGATGTCCTTCGCGCGCTGCGCGGCGGAGGAGTGGAACTGCCATCCGTCGATCTGGATGACGAGCCTCTCCCCCATGAGGATGTCGACGGGTCGGCCCGCGAGCCACACCTGCTGACGGATGTGCACACCCCAGCGGCGGAGCGGGGTGACAATGAGCGTCTCGAGACCGGAGTCCGACAGGCCCGTGACGGCCTCGGCCAGTTCGCGCGCCGCGGTCGAGGTCCACGCGAGCGAGCGCAGGTACTCCGGCGCGAGCTTCTCCACGCGCACGGCCGACTCCCAGACGGCGAGCGCCGACTCGGACGGGAGGCACTGGGCGATATGGAGCAGCGCATCCTCGACGTGGGCGATGAGTGCGTGGCTGGCGGGGAGCATCGGTCGAGTCCAGTGGGTCACCGCATCGAAGCCACCGACCGCCGCCCCCGACCCAGGCAGCCGATGGAGGTGTAGGCGATCCGGCTCGTCGAGCATCCACCATGTCCGGCGACGCGCGAGTGTGACGCAGGTCAGCCTGCTCCCGGCTCTGGCCGCCGCGACGAGCAGCGGATCGCTGGAGGGAAGCGCGAGCCACGCGCGGCGGATGAGGACGGCGCCGCCCGTGCGTACGAAGTTCCGCAGCGCCGCGACGGTGAAGCCCGCACGCAAGGCGTCGATGCGATGGGCTATCCCGCCTCGCGCCCCGAGCCAGTGAGCAAGATTCATGCCTGCGAGCCTGGCGAGTGGAGCGGCGGTCCCGGCCCCGTTCGCGGAGAACTGTGAGTAAATGCGCGCCACGCGCGCCTGTGCAGGAAGCGCGTCGTGGCATCCTCTCGCGTTGCTCACAGAATGACGTCTTCTCCACAGAATCCCGGCGAGATTTTGCGGAGAAGACGCGATTCTGTGGCGGACGGACCGGGCGCAGCGGCGCGCCGCGCGAGGCGGCCCGGGGCGCGCCCCGCGCGGGCTCAGCGCTTGTAGTTGGGCGCTTCCACGACGATCTGCACGTCGTGGGGGTGCGACTCCTTCAGCCCCGCCGAGGTGATGCGCACGAACTTGCCCTTGGCCTTGAGCTCGTCGATCGTGCGTGCGCCGACGTAGAACATCGACTGCCGCAGGCCCCCGACGAGCTGGTACGCGACCGCCGACACCGGACCCCGGTACGGGACCTGCCCCTCGATCCCCTCGGGGATGAGCTTGTCGTCGTTCGGCACATCGGCCTGGAAGTAGCGGTCCTTGGAGTAGGACGTCTTCTTGCCCCGCGTCTGCAGCGCCCCGAGCGACCCCATGCCGCGGTACTGCTTGAACTGCTTCCCGCTCTGGAAGACGATCTCGCCCGGCGACTCGTCGGTACCGGCGAGGAGCGACCCGAGCATGACGGTGTCGGCTCCGGCGACGAGCGCCTTGGCGATGTCGCCCGAGTACTGCAGTCCACCGTCGGCGATGATCGGCACGCCCGCGGCGCGGGCGGCGAGGGATGCCTCGTAGATCGCCGTCACCTGCGGCACGCCGACGCCCGCGACCACACGGGTCGTGCAGATCGACCCCGGTCCGACGCCGACCTTCACCGCATCCACACCGGCGTCGATGAGCGCCTGAGCGCCCTCGCGCGTCGCGACGTTGCCGCCGATGACGTCGACGCCCGCGAACGACGGGTCGGCCTTGAGGCGCCGCACGATGTCGATGACCCCGGCCGACTGGCCGTTGGCGGTGTCGACCACGAGCACGTCCACGCCCTTGTCGCGCAGCGCCTCGGCGCGCTGCCACGCGTCGCCGAAGAAACCGATCGCGGCGCCGACCCGCAGGCGCCCCTGCTCGTCCTTGGTCGCGAGGGGGTACTTCTCGCTCTTGTCGAAGTCCTTGATGGTGATGAGCCCGGCGAGCTTGCCGCCGTCGTCGATGAGCGGCAGCTTCTCCACGCGGTGTTTCGCGAAGAGGGCGATGACGTCGTTCGCGCCGATCCCGACCTGCGCGGTGATGAGCCCCTCGGTCGTCATCACGTCCTTCACCAGCGTCGTCTGACGCTCGAAGCCCGAGACGAAGCGCATGTCGCGGTTGGTGACGATGCCGACCAGCTGCCCGTCGGCGTCGACGACCGGCAGTCCCGAGATGCGGTACTTCGCGCACAGCGCGTCGACCTCTTCGATCGTGGCGTCGGGGGTGGTGGTGATGGGGTCGGAGATCATCCCCGACTCGCTGCGCTTGACCCGATCCACCATCGCCGCCTGCTCCTCGATGGAGAGATTGCGATGGATGATGCCGATCCCGCCCTCACGCGCGATGGCGATCGCCATGCGGGCTTCGGTGACGGTGTCCATCGCGCTCGAGAGGAGCGGGGTGGCCACCGTGATGCGTCGGGTCACGCGCGAGGAGGTGTCCGCCTCGCTCGGGATGACATCGGTGTGGCCGGGAAGCAGCAGCACGTCGTCATACGTGAGACCGACGAAGCCGAAGGGATCGTGTTCCATTGGGGGGCTCCTGCGCGCGAGAAGGGGTGTGCTGATTCTAAACGCGCGAGGCTGCGACCTATTCCGACCGATCGGTCACTTATGCTCGATCATCACGCCTTACGAATGCCAAGTCGGTTCGTAGGTGAAACACGCCCGACACATTACGCTCATACCGTTCATCAATGCCGATGCACCCCGATGTCGGCATGGGCGCCGGACTGGAGGATCTGTGAGTCCCACCATCGCTGTGGTCGAGCGAAAGAGACGCAGGGCGATCCCCGCGGTCATCGCCCTGTTCCTGATGCTCATGGGCATCTTCGTGTCATCCGTTCCCGCCTTCGCCACGGATTCCGAGAACCCGTACCGCATCAGCGGCAACGTCCAGCTCGACGGCGAACCCCTCGAGGGCGTGAGCCTCACGATCGACGGGCCCGGCGGCGAGCAGGAGGTCGAGACCGACGAGAACGGCCAGTGGCGCGTGGGAGTCCCCGAACGGGGCGAGACCTATACCGTCACCCTCGACGAGTCCACCCTTCCCGAGGGCATCGCGGTGGTCGACCCCGAAGACGACTCCCCCAACATCAAGGAAGTGGAGATGGGGCAGGGTGGCCGCGCGACGGTCAACTTCTTCATCGGCGAGGGTGAGCGAAACGTCACCGGCTTCTTCGACCAGTTCGTCCAGCGCATCATCCAGGGGTTGAGCTTCGGTCTCATGCTGGCCCTCGCGGCCATCGGTCTCTCCCTCGTCTACGGCACCACCGGCATCTCCAACTTCGCCCACGGCGAGATGGTGACCTTCGGGGCGGTGATGGCCGCGGTCCTCGTGGGGCCGGCGAGCCTGGCGCTGCCGTGGTGGCTCGGCTTCCCCGTCGCGGTGGTGCTGAGCGCCGTCCTCGGCCTCGTGATGGACATGGCGCTGTGGCGACCCCTGCGACGCAGACGCGTGGGCATCGTGCAGCTGATGATCGTGTCGATCGGTCTGTCACTGGCGATGCGCTACACCTTCCAGTTCTTCATCGGCGGCGGCACCATCCAGCTCCCGGGATCCAACGCCCCGCGCATCCCGCTGTTCGGCACCGTGGAGCTCAGCGTCATCGACCTCGCCTCTCTCGCGATCTGCATCGTCGTCATCGTCGCCTTCGCGCTGTGGCTGACCCGCTCCCGGATCGGCAAGGCGACACGGGCGATCTCGGACAATCCGTCGCTGGCAGCGGCATCCGGGATCGATGTGGACTTCGTCGTCCGCGTGGTCTGGATCCTCGCCGGCTCCCTCGCCGGTCTCGCCGGCATCCTGTACGCGTATTACCGTCCGGGCATCCGCTGGGACATGGGAGCGCAGATCCTGCTGCTGATGTTCGCCGCCGTGATCCTCGGCGGCCTCGGCACCGCCTACGGCGCCCTCGTCGGTGCGATCATCGTGGGTCTCGTCGTCGAGGTCTCGAGCCTGTGGATCCCGTCGGACCTCAAGTACGCCAGCGCGCTGTTCATCCTCATCGTGATCCTGCTGTTCCGACCACAGGGAATCCTGGGCCGGCGAGAGAGAATAGGTTAGGGCCCGGCAAATGGACTGGCTGCAGATCCTCTCCAACACCGCCTCCTCGATCCTGAGTCCGGCGACCATCGGCTACGCCCTCGCGGCGCTCGGCCTCGCCGTGCACTTCGGCTACACCGGCCTCATCAACATGGGTATCGCCGGGTTCATGGCGATCGGGGCATACGGGTACGCGATCGGCGTGCTCACCTTCGGACTGGAGTGGTGGCTCGCCGCGCTCCTCGGCCTCGTCGCCTCGGCGGTCTTCGCCGTCATCCTCGGTATCCCGACCCTGCGGCTGCGCGGTGACTACCTCGCGATCGTGACGATCGCGGCGGCCGAGGTGGTGCGACTGCTCTTCCTCACCACCGCGTTCGACGAGTACACGGGCTCCGCCGACGGGCTCAGCGGGTATCACGCCAGCTTCCGCGGGGCGAACCCGATCCCCGACGGCACGTACGGCTTCGGACCCTTCACCTACAACGAGACCCAGTGGTGGGTGCGCATCATGGGGCTTCTCACGCTCGCGTTCGCCGTGCTCGTGGTGTGGATGCTCACCCGCAGCCCCTGGGGCCGCACGATCAAGGGCATCCGCGAAGACGAAGACGCCGTGCGCGCGCTCGGCAAGAACGTCTACGCCTACAAGATGCAGTCCCTCGTCCTCGGCGGGATCCTGGCCGCCGCAGGCGGCATCGTGTACGCCCTCCCCTCAGCGGTCAGCCCCGGTGTGTACGTGACCTCGCTGACGTTCTTCGTGTGGACGGCGCTCCTCCTCGGCGGCGCGGCGACCGTGTTCGGCCCGCTCCTCGGATCGCTGATCTTCTGGGTGCTCCAGACGTTCCTCTCCAACGTCCTTCCGGCGCTGGTGTCGGCGGGCATCCTTCCCTTCATGTCCCAGATCCAGGCGGGAACGCTGCGCTTCATCATCGTGGGCGTCGCGCTCATGCTCCTCGTGATCTTCATGCCGCAGGGCATCCTCGGCAACAAGAAGGAGCTGACCTTTGTCCGATAACCCCTCGCTCAACGAGCCGTCCGACGTCGACCCCATGGCAACCCCCACGCCGCGCGCGAAGTCCACCGGCCTTCACGTCGGCGAGGTCGAGCCGGGGGTGGCCAAAGTCGACCCGATCCTCGTCGCCGACGGCGTGCAGCGCTCGTTCGGCGGTGTGAACGCCGTCGATGTCGACCACCTCGAAATCCCGCGCGGCGCGATCACCGCGCTCATCGGCCCCAACGGTGCCGGCAAGACCACGCTGTTCAACCTCCTGACCGGCTTCGACAAGCCCAACACCGGCACGTGGAGCTTCGAGGGGAAGAACCTCTCCGGCATCCCCGCCTACCGCGTCTCACGCATGGGGCTCGTCCGCACCTTCCAGCTGACGAAGGCCCTCGGCCTCCTCACCGTCATGGAGAACATGAAGCTCGGCGCCACCGGGCAGCGCGGCGAGAAGTTCTGGGCCTCGCTCTTCCCGCCGCTGTGGCGGAAGCAGGATGCCGAGATCGAGAAGCGCGCCGAAGGGCTGCTGAAGAAGTTCAAGCTCGACGCGAAGTCGAAGGACTTCGCTGCGAGCCTCTCGGGCGGCCAGCGCAAGCTCCTCGAGATGGCGCGCGCGCTCATGACGCAGCCGACGCTGGTGATGCTCGACGAGCCGATGGCCGGGGTGAACCCCGCGCTGACGCAGTCGCTCCTCGACCACATCCTCGATCTCAAGGACGAGGGGATGACGGTGCTCTTCGTCGAGCACGACATGCACATGGTCCGGCACATCGCCGACTGGGTGGTCGTCATGGCCGAGGGACGCATCGTCGCCGAAGGCGACCCGGCATCCGTCATGAAGAACCCCGCGGTCATCGACGCCTACCTCGGCGCGCACCAGGAGCTCGATCTCGGTGTCGTCACCGGACGCATCGCCGTCGTCGACGGCACCGAGCCGGCGATCACCGCGGCGGACATCGAAGCTGAGGCCGAGGCCGAGGAAGAAGCACTGAACAAGAAGGACGCGAAATGAGCAGCGCCACCGCGACGGGCACCCCGGTCGTCTTCGTCGACGACGTGCACGCGGGCTACCTTCCCGGCGTGAACATCCTGAACGGATGCTCGCTCGTCGCCCACCAGGGCGAGCTGATCGGCATCATCGGACCGAACGGTGCGGGAAAGTCCACGCTCCTGAAGGCCATCTTCGGACAGGTCAACGTCCGGCAGGGCACCGTGACCCTCGAAGGCGATGACATCACGGGTTTGAAGGCGAACAAACTCGTCGCCCGCGGAGTCGGGTTCATCCCGCAGACGAACAACGTCTTCCCCAGCCTCACCATCGAGGAGAACCTCCAGATGGGGCTCTACCAGCGTCCCAGCGCCTACAAGGAGCGCCTGGAGTTCGTCACCGGCATCTTCTCCGAGCTCGGCAAGCGGCTGAAGCAGCGCGCCGGGTCGCTCTCGGGCGGTGAGCGCCAGATGGTGGCGATGAGCCGTGCGCTGATGATGAACCCCAAAGTGCTGCTGCTCGACGAGCCGTCTGCCGGTCTCTCCCCCGTGCGGCAGGACGAGGCGTTCATCCGGGTCTCCGAGATCAACAAGGCCGGAGTCACCTGCATCATGGTGGAGCAGAACGCCCGCCGCTGCCTGCAGATCTGCGACCGCGGCTACGTCCTCGACCAGGGACGCGACGCCTACACCGGCACCGGACGCGAGCTGCTGAACGACCCGAAGGTCACCGAGCTGTACCTCGGCACGCTCGGCGCCTGACGCGGGCGGGGTGGGGGACGCCTCAGGCAGCTCGCCCCCATCGAGGTGGCGCATGTGGTCGGGCTGAGTCGCGCAAGGTGACCATTCGCGCCACCTTTGCGCGAGCGCTGAACCCGGCCGCGCAGCCGCCTCAATCGAGGTGGCGCTTATGGTGCGGTTGAGGCGCGCAAGCCGACCAAGTGCGCCACCTCAATCCGGGCGCGCAGATCGACGTGACGCATCTGGTCGTGCCGAGGCGCCGACGGCGACCACGTGCGCCACCTCGACGCTCGACCCCGCGGGCGGCGCGTGCACCCCGGCGCGTGACGAGTGCACCTTCGCGCCGCACGAGAACGGGCCCCGGAGTCGATGAACTCCGGGGCCCGTTGCCGTATCAGGCTGAATCAGCCCTCGTACGCCGAGTAGGTGTTGTCCTCGCCGTACTGGTAGATGCCGATCGACGCCTCGGTCGGGTCGCCGACCTCGTCGAAGGTGATCGGACCCGAGATGCCGTCATAGTCGGCCGTGCCGCCACCGAGGATGATCTCCGCGCACTCCTGGTAGGTGGTGCAGGTCTCACCATCGCCCTCGCCACCGGACACGGTGATGAGGTTCTCGGCGATGTCGGCGGGGTCGGTCGAACCCGCGGCGAGCGACGCGAGCGCCAGCAGGACGACCGCGTCGAACGACTCGGCGGCGTAGCTGTACTCGGTCAGGGCGGGCAGACCCTCGGCCTCGACCCACTCGTCGAGCGATCCGGTGAAGTCGCCGATCGCGTCGATCGACAGACCGGGCAGGGTGCCCTTCGCGCCGGCGAGGGCGCCCGGGTCGAGCTCCTCGCTGAAGTCGGACAGGTTGCCGTCGACGAAGTACAGCTTGTCGGCGGGGAACGAGCCGAGCAGACCCGGGAGGATCGTCGTGACCTCTTCGAACGTGATCAGGGCGATCGCGTCGGGGTCGGCGGCGAGCACCTCGGAGATCTGCGCGTCGAAGTTCGTGTCACCGGTGTTGTACGTCGGTGCCGCGACGACCTCGCCGCCGGCCGCCTCGAAGGCTTCCGTGACGTAACCGGCGAGACCGGTGCCGTACGAGTCGTTCAGGACGATCATGCCGAGGGTCTGGTTGCCGTCCTCGGCGATCAGGTTGCCGAGAACCTCGCCCTGCAGCACGTCGGAGGGGGCGGTGCGGAAGTACAGCCCGTTGTCGTCGTACGAGGTGAACGCGTCGGAGGTGTTGGCCGGCGAGAACTGGATGACGCCGGCGCCCACGACCTGGTCGATGAACTGCAGCGAGGTGCCCGACGAGGCGGCGCCGATGATGGCCGAGACGTCCTCACCGAGGAGGCGGGGGATCTCGGTCTCATAGGCCTTGTTGTCGGTGTCACCCGAGTCGCCGTAGACGACGTCGATCGTCAGACCGGTCTCCTCCGACACCTCGTTGATCTGCGAGGCGGCGTAGCCGACACCGGCTTCTTCCGGCGGGCCGAGGAAGGCGAGGTTGCCGGTCTGCGGCAGCGCCGTTCCGATCGTGAGGGCGAGTTCTTCGCCGGGTGCCGCGGCAGACGGCTCGGCGCTGTCGCCACCGGTGTCGCCGCCTCCGCCGGAACATCCGGCGAGGACGAGGGCGCTGGCGCCTGCGAGCGCGACGGCACCGAGGACGGTGCGCTTGCGCGAGCGAGTGAAGACGCTCATGTTGCTCCTTGCTGTGTAAGGGTGCGAAACGGCTCGGGAAAGCCGCTTCCAGTGGGACAAACCTAATCGCGAACCGGTCTCGTCAATGTTGCCGTTCGTTAACGATCTGTAACGCTTGCGCGGGGGCCCAGCGGCACTGTGCAACATGAAGGCGCGAATCGCGCATCAGGGTGCAGGATGACACCCATGGCACGCATCACGGTCGTCGGTGGCACCGGTCTCATCGGACGCAAGGTGATGGCGCGGCTGCGGGCCGCCGGGCACGACGCACGTGCGGCCTCCCCCTCCACCGGGGTCGACCTCGTCACGGGCGCGGGTCTGGACGACGCCCTCGCCGGGTCATCCGTCGTCATCGATGTGTCCAAGCCCCGCACCTACGACCCCGACGCGGTGTGGCGCCACTTCGACCTCGCCACGCGCACCCTCGCCGACGCAGAGGCGCGGGCAGGCGTCATCCATCATGTCGCCCTGTCGGCGGTGGGAACCGAGCGCGATCCTCAGCCGATCCCCTTCTACCGTGCCAAGGCGCACGGCGAGACGATTCTGCGCGACTCGGGGGTGCCGTTCTCGATCGTGCGTGCGACGCAGTTCTTCGAGTTCGGTGCGCAGATCGGCGCGCAGGCGAGCACCGGCGGGACGGATGCCGCGCGCGTGGCCGACGCGGAGGTGCAGCCGATCGCGGGCGACGACGTCGCCGCGGTGCTCGCCGGTCTCGTGGACGAGCCTCCGTCCGGCGGCGCCGCCGAGATCGCGGGGCCCGAGGTGATGCCACTCGCCGTTTTCGTCTCACGCTGCCTGTCCGCGACCGGCGACGACCGGACCGTCGTCGCCGACCCGCGTGCGCTCTACTTCGGCGCCGTCATCGACCGGGACGAACTGCTCCCCGGCGAGGACGCCTGGATCTCGCCCACCCGGCTGGGCGACTGGCTGGAGTGACTCTCAGGTCACCGCGCCGACATCCGACACCCCGCGCCGCGCGTGACGGATCGAGTCGACGGTCAGCACGACCAGGGCGATCCAGACGAGGCTGAAGCCGATCCACCGCTCGAGCGGCATCGGCTCGCCCAGGAGGAACGCCCCGGTGAGGAACTGCAGGATGGGCGCGACGAACTGCAGCAGACCGATGAGGCTGAGCGGAACGCGCCGTGCGCCGGAGGCGAAGAAGAGAAGGGGCGTGGCGGTCACGACGCCCGCCAGCGACAGCAGCACGGCGTGCCAGATGCCCGCCGTCCCCATCGTGATGCCCGAGGTGAGTCCGACGCTCACGAGGACGACGATCGCGACGGGGGTGAGCCACAGGGTCTCGAGCGTCAGACCGCTCACCGCGTCCACCGACGGCCCGATCTGCTTCTTCACCAGCCCGTAGAGGCCAAAGGAGAACGCCAGCGACAACGCGATCCACGGGAAGGCGCCGTAGCCGACGGCGATGACGATGCAGGCGATCGCGGCGATCGCGAGCGCGATCCACTGCGTGATCCGCAGGCGCTCCCGCAGCACCACGACGCCCAGCAGCACAGTGACGATGGGGTTGATGAAGTACCCCAGGCTCGTCTCGATCACGTGCCCCGTGAGGGCGGCGATGAGGAAGACCTGCCAGTTGATGTAGATCAGGATGCCGGCGACCGCCGTCCACAGCAGCAGCCGGCGGGTGCGCAGGATGACGAGGAACTTCCCCCAGCCGCGCGTGACCGCGAGGAGCACCGCGCAGAACAGCAGTGACAGCAGGATGCGCCACGCGACGACCTCGAACGCGCCCGTCGGCTCCAGGAGGAGGAAGTAGAGCGGCAGGAAACCCCAGATCAGGTAGGCGGCCAGCGCATACACGGCGCCGAGGGTGCGTTCGCGCGTCGGATCCGCGGCTGGGGTGATTCTTCCCGTTGATTCGGCCGTCTCGCGCGTCACCGGCTCAGCCTACGCGCGCGCGGCGCGACGGATGTCGGGCCGCTCGCTCATCCGTGGCCTGCTCCGCCGCGAGAGACGCGAAACGGGGGCCGGATGCCGAAGCATCCGACCCCCGTGGAGTGTGTCGCTGGGACGAACTCAGCGGACGACGACCGCCAGCACGTCGCGGGCGGAGAGGACGAGGAAATCGTCCGCGCCGAACTTGACCTCGGTGCCGCCGTACTTGGAGTAGATCACGCGGTCGCCGACGGCGACATCGAGCGGGATCCGGTTGCCGTTGTCGTCGATCCGGCCCGGTCCGACGGCGACGACCTCGCCCTCCTGGGGCTTCTCCTTTGCGGTGTCGGGAATGACCAGACCGCTCGAAGTGGTCTGCTCGGCCTCGACCTGCTTGATGACGATGCGGTCCTCGAGCGGCTTGATGGAAACCTGAGTGGAAACCGTCACGGTCTACCTCTTCTTTCTTGAGATGAAGACTGGTTAGCACCCACACCTTGAGAGTGCTAATCCAGTGTAGGCAAACCGTTGGCACTCCCGCAACGTGAGTGCCAGATTCGAAGGGCGCACAGTAGCAGGTCGTGGCCATCGGGGAAACGGTCGCCCGACGGCCCTAGAGATGGTCCACAGTGGTGTGTATCATCCGAAGTGGGACGCCGCTCTCAACGTCGAGACCTCTCGATGGTGAGCAATGCGGCAGACAGAGTCGGATTTGGGGCTGGAACCTGGGGAGGTTCCGGAAACGACTCTCTTGGGGGAGATGAGAACTTGGCTACTGGGGCTACGTATTTTCTGGGGATCGACGTCGGAACGACGCGGATCGCTGCGGCAACGGCGCGCACGGCGCCTGACGGCAGCATCGTCGCGGCACCGTTCCCGTTGGGTCGCCGCAACGACAGCGCCGCCACGGTGGTGTTCGTCGCCGATGACGGCGAGCTGCTGATCGGCGACGCCGCCGAACGTCGCGGCATCACGCAGCCCGAGCGACTCGTGCGCGAATTCAAGCGCAGCATCGGGGACGATGTGCCGGTGGTTGCCGGCGGACGCTCGATCCCGGCCGAGAAGCTGTGGGCGCACACTGTGTCCGCCGTGGTCGACGCCGTCGTCGAACGCGAGGGCTCCCGCCCCGCCGCGGTGATGCTCACCCACCCCACCGCGTGGGGCCCGCACCGCATCGGCCTCATCCTGTCGGCGCTCGACAAGCTGGGCGTCAAGGACGTCCACCTGATCACCGAGCCCGAAGCAGCGGCCCGGCACTACGAGTCGGGCCGGGTCATGGAGGCCGGGCAGGCCCTCGCCGTCTACGACCTCGGCGGCGGCACCTTCGACTCCGTCATCCTGCGCAAGAGCGCCGACGGCTCTTTCGCCCCCGTGGGCATCCCGGTCGGCATCGACAACCTCGGCGGCGCCGACTTCGACGACGCCGTCTTCCGGCACGTGCTCCGCTCCTCGGGTGTCGCCGAGGCCGATCTCAATGACGCCGACCCCGACATCCGGCTCGCGCTGGCGCAGCTGCGCCGCGAATGCGTCGAGGCCAAGGAAGCCCTGTCGTTCGACTCCGACGTCACCGTGCCGGTGCTGCTCCCCTCCGGGGCGACGAGCGTGCGCCTCACGCGCCAGGAGTTCGAGGAGATGATCGACGGCTCGATCGAGCGCACGATCGACACTCTCGAGGACGGTCTGGACTCGGCCGGTCTCGAGCCCGAGGCACTCGAGAGCATCCTGCTCATCGGCGGTTCCTCTCGGATCCCGCTCGTGGCCGAGCGCCTGTCCGAGCGGCTCGACCGACCGATCGCGATCGACGCCGACCCCAAGTCATCCATCGCCCTGGGTGCGGCCCGCGCCCTCGTGCCGGCCACGGCGGAGGAGTCGGCCACGACGCTCGCGCTCGTTCCCGTGGGCGCTGCGGCCGGCGCGGCGGGCGCACTGGCGACGACGGATGCGGCGGCTGCCGCCACGACCGACCTCGCGGTATTCGACCCCAAGACCCCTGCGGAGCAGAAGGCAGCGCGCCGCTGGTACCAGCGCGTGCCGGCCGTCGCCGCGGCCGGAGCGGGCGCCCTCGTCATCGCCACGGGCCTGGTCTTCGCCAGCGCCGGGGGGCTCGGCGCCGGCACGTTCGACGCCGCCGCTTCCACCGAGAATCTGCGCGAGTGGGTCGACGTGCCGCTCACGCCGTCGCCGGCCGCCGTCGCCGAACTTCCGACGTCTGAGCCGATGGCCGCTGCTCAGCCACAGGCCAAGCAGGACCGTGGCTCGAGCCAGTCGAAGCCGAAGGCGACCAACCAGCGCAAGCAGGCCGCTGAGCGCAACGCCGCGACGCGCCCGCCGGCTGCGAAGCCGGCCGCGAGCCAATCACCCACCTCGGGGAAGCCGTCATCGCCGAAGCCCTCGCAGTCGAGCGGGGGTGGTAGCAGCACCCCAACGGGCGGCACCGGCGGCAGCACTGGCGGCACCGGCGGAACCGGCGGAACCGGTGGCGACACCGGTGGGACTGGTGGCGACACCGGCGGGACCGGTGGGACTGGTGGCGACACCGGTGGGACTGGTGGGGACACCGGCGGGACCGGTGGGGACACCGGCGGGACCGGTGGCGACACCGGCGGAACTGGTGGCGACACCGGCGGAACCGGAGGCGACACCGGCGGAACCGGAGGCGACACCGGCGGAACCGGAGGCGACACCGGCGGAACCGGAGGCGACACCGGCGGGACCGGAGGCGACACCGGCGGGACCGGAGGCGACACCGGCGGGACCGGAGGCGACACCGGTGGAACCGGAGGGGACACCGGTGGAACCGGTGGCGACACCGGCGGGACGGTGACGCCTTCGTCGTCGCCGTCAGCATCGGCAACGGCTGACCCGCCGATCGCCGAGTAATCGGTGAGCACTCCGATGACGACTCTGCTGAACAGCTCGTCGGACACCCGGACCGCCTCGATGATGCCCCGCGCCCTTCACGCACTGACCGCGTTGCACGCCGTCGTCGCGACGGATCGGCCCGTCCGCGCCGCCATCGTGGGAGGCTCCGGCTCGGGAAAGACCGACGCCCTTCGCTTCCTCCACTCTCAGCTCGAAGCCGATGACCGGCCGGTCAGGCTGCTGTCCGCACGCGATCGCATCTCCACCATCCCCGACGACGTTGCCCTCCTGGTCGATGACGCCCACACCCTCGACCCGGCACGTCTGTCGCAGCTGATCGATCGCGCCCACCGCCCCGATGCGGCCGTGGTGATCGCGTACCGCTCCTGGCCGGCTCCATCGGAACTGGTCGAGCTGACCCGCGCGGTAGAACGCAGTGCGCCGGCGATCCTCCTCGGCGAAGTGACCCTCGCCGAGCTTCGCGAGCTCCTCCCCGATGCCACAGGAGAGTGCGAGGAGCGCATCCTCGGCATGACCGGCGGTATCGCCTGGCTGGTCTTCGAGTGTGCGCAGGCGCACGCCGCCCTGGCCTACGACGGGCGCGACTGCGGTGACGACGACGCCCACGCCGACGTGACGCGCGCCCTGATGCGCCGGATCAGCCACCGTCTCGACACGGTGTCGCCGCGCCTGCGGCGCCGGATCGAGTCGCTGAGTCTGGGCCTGAGTGACAACGAGGGCGACGATCGCGAGGCGCAGGCCGAGCTCTCTGCCGAGGGCCAGGCCGAGGGCCTGCTCCTGCACAACGGGCGCCCCGCTCCGGTCGTTGCGATGACTGCGCGCGCCAGCGTGCCGGTCGATCGGCTGGTCGATCTCGTCGAAGCCGGGACCCTCGACCTCATTCCCGGTTCCGACATCGCCACGAGCCTCGACGGGATCGTCGACCCGCTCCTAGGCGACCGCCTCGCCGCCCGCGCTCGCCGCGAGGTGGTTCGGGATCCGCGGCTGGCCGTCACCCTCTTCGAGTACGCGATCCGCTGCGGCTCCGACCCACACGTCTTCGCCGCGTCCCACGCGCATGCGCTGTGGGCCGCGGGGGACGTCGATGCCGCGGGGGCCCTTCTCGATGAGGTCGCCGGCGACGGCGGCGGCGGTTCGGACCTCTCACCGACTGACCATGATCTTCTCGCCGACGCGGTTGCGGCCACCTGGGCCGACCGCGGACTGATGTCGCTCGCGCACCAGAGTTACCTCGCCGTCCCCCCGCTCTCCCCTGCGGCAAAGACGAGAGCTCTGGTCACGGCGGCGGGCGCTGGGTCGGCCGTCCAGAACGGGGATCCGGCGCCGGATGCCCCGGGCGCGGCCGGCTCGGCGCCATCGGCCAACGGCGTCGCGATGCAGCTGTGGGCACGGGGCCTGCGCGCCTCCCTGCAGGCCTCGCACTCGCGCAGTGCCCTCGACGATCTTCGGAGGGCATCGGAGCTGGCGAACGCCGGTCACGATACGTCGCCGACCACCGAGCTGCCCGCGGTCGTGGCCGCCATCGTCGCCATCGGTCTCGGGGATGTCACCGCGGCGCACGCCGTCCTCGATGACGCGTTGCGCGCGCGACAGGGAGGTGCCCGCTGGCTTCCGCACCTTCAGCTGTGGAATGCGTGGGTCGCGCTTCAGCGGGAACAGCCGGCCGACGCACGCGCTCTGCTCGCCGCGGCGACCGCCGGCACCCGCCTGTCAGCGCGCGACGACCTCATCGCCGCAGCGATCTCGGTGGGCCTTGCCCGCCGTTACGACGACACTCCGACGCTCGAAGCGACGTGGGAATCGGTGAAATCGCGCGCGACCCGGCCTGAGATCGACCTGTACCTGCTGTTGCCCCTCGGTGAGCTGGTGATCGTGGCAGCACGTCTGGGCGACACGCACTGGACGCAAGCGGCTTTCGATCGCGGTCTGGCTCTCGTCGCTGACCTCGGTGAGCCGTCGCTGTGGTCGGCCCCCTGCACTGGGCGGGTATACAGCGGGGGATCATGCTGAGCCGGCCGGACGATCTCGCACCGCACGCCCGAGCCCTGGTGGCCGCCTCGTCGCGGAACCCGTTGGCCGCCAAGATGTCGCACGCCGGCCGGGTGTGGACTTCCGTCCTCGCGGGGCAGGTCGACGCCGACGCGGTCGAAGAGGCTGCGCGAGGGCTCGCCTCGGTGGGTCTCGCCTGGGACGGCGCTCGGCTCGCGGGGCACGGCTCCCGCCGGTCGGAGGATCGCAAGGTCAGTTCGCGCCTTCTCGCCTGCGCCCGTGAGCTGCACCCGCGCGAGGCTCCGCGCTCAGCAGATGCGGAGTCGCACACGGCAGCCGCCCGGACGACGACCTCGAGCCCTCTGAGCGAACGCGAACGCGAGGTCGCCGAGCTCGTCCTCCAGGGCAAGACCTATGCAGAGATCGGCAAGGAGATCTTCATCTCACCGCGAACGGCCGAGCATCACATGGCGCAGATCAAGCGACGCCTGGGTGCCTCGTCGCGGTCGGACCTCATCGCAAAACTGCGCGTCACCCTGGGGGCGACCGGGTGAGCGAATGCATATCGGGGCAACCCCGTAGAACCCCCAAGACTTTTCGGGCTAACCCCCGATTTCAGACCGAAGACCACCGCATAGCCTCTGTAAAGAGTCTCACAGAGACAGGAGCCGACTTATGACTACCCCGCTGGCGACCATCGCCGATGCACTGATCGAGTTCATTTTGAGCTTGCTGAACGATCCTGACGCAGCAGCCGAATATGACGCCAACCCCGAGGCCGCTCTCGCCAGCGCCGGCCTCGCCGAGTGCACCGCGGAAGACGTTCGGGCTGTCGCCCCGATCATCGTCGACCGCCCCGACGTGCACCCGACGCCCCACCCGAACCCTCCCGGCCCCGGCCCCAAGCCGCCGGTCGAGAAGGAGATCTGGAACATCGCCAACAACTTCCACATCGACAACCGGGCGACAGTGGTCGACCAGTCGGTGAACCAGAACATCTGGGCGAACGGCGACGTCAATCAGATCTTCGACCAGGAAGCCGTCATCGCCAGTGGCGACCAGGCCACGGCTGCCGGCGAGGACGCCTCGGTCGACAACTCCGAGACCGACGTCGAGGTCGGCGATGTCGCCATCGGCAACGAGGAGACGAACGTCGACATCACGGATTCGTTCGACGACGAGTCGACGAACACCGAGAACGACGTCACTGTCGTGGCCGACGAGTCGTTCAACGACGAGTCCACCAACGTCGACGCCGACGTCTCGGCCGACAACTCGTTCAACGACACCACCGAGGTCGTGGTCGAGGAGTCGTACGACTACGACAACAGCGGCAACATCGCCTCCGACGACGCCGTCGTCTACACCGAGGAGACCGACCAGCCGTAACGGTCTCCCCGTAAGGTTCTTCTGTGACCGACGATCAGAAGCCCCCTCAGCCGCGCGCCGATGCCCCAAGCCGGCGCGCGGCTGAGGATTCTTTCGTGGACGATGTCCTCGCCCAGCACGCGGCGACGGAGAAGAAGCGCCGGGCCCGTCAGCGTCCGGCGAATACGGTGCCCAACCAGGCACCGACGCCGGAGGCTCAAATGCAGGGACAGATTCCTCCGCAGAGCGGCGGCGATCCACGACCAGCAGGTCAGGTGCCTTCGTCAGCGCCCCAGGGACAGCAGCGCCCGCAGGGTCAACAGCGCGCTCAGGGTCAGCAGGCGCCCGGTCAGGGGCAGCAGCGCCCGCAGGGGCAGCAGGCGCCCGGTCAAGGGCAGCAGCGCCCGCTCGGACAGCAACGCCCGCAGGGGCAACAGCCTCCTCAGCGACCTCCGCAGGGTGCCAAGCCCTACCCCGGGCAACCGCCGGCGCGCTCCGGCGCGACTCTCGGCCGCATCCAACCGGTGCAGGTTCCCGTGAGCCAGGCGAAGTTCGCCCCGGGCTCACAGCAACAGCAGCCGGTTCCGCTCTACACCGATCCCGACCCGCAGCAGCAGGGCCCGGTCGTCTCCACCCCGCGACGCGGCTTCCAGCCGAAGCGCGATGCCCCGGAGCGCCCGGCGCTGGTCAACCCCTCCGCGGCGCCCGTGATGGCGAAGGCACCGCCGCCCTTCACCGTACGCATGGCGCAGTTCCTGTGGGTCCTGAGCTTCGCCGTCGGCCTGGTCGCCATTGTGTTCTACTTCGTCATCCGCGAGGATCAGTTGCCGCTCATCCAGGACGTCATCCGCGGCGTCAGCGAAGGACGAGATGACGCAACCTACGAAGCGGCGGCCGACATCCTCTTCTGGTCGGTCTTCGGCATTATGGTGACGATCCTGCTCTTCCAGGTCGCGCAGCTGGTGTCCTTCTCCGGACGCAAGCCCAACATCCGATGGTGGCAGTTGGGCACGACCCTCGTCATGGGAGTCGTCTACCTGATCGCCCTAGAGTTTGTCGGGACCGGAGAGTACGGAGCCATGCTCGAGCAGCTCTTCATCGCCCAGGCGGGGCTCGCCGTCCTCGCTCTGCTCTTCAGCACCTTCCCCAACGCGCTGCGCTGGACGGCCCGTCGAGTCGACGTCCGCCCCGCGGGCGGGGCCGAGGACTTCTGACGCGATCTCCTCGAGGCTGCGGATGACGACACGGCAGACTTCGACGGCAGCCCGCTCGGTCAACGGCGATTGGCTGAGGGAGCGCCAGTAGGCGAGTTGCGTGTCGGCCTCTTCGCGCACGGTCTCGTCGGGCGCCTCGTCGTCGAGCCCCAGCCGCGCGGTCGGGGTCACGCCCTGCCCGCCGATGATCCGCTCGGCTTTCGCCGAATCAGACGCGCGCAGCGGGAGGCCGGACGCCCGCGCTTGGGACAGCAGCGAAAGCTCGCGAAGGGTGTGAGCAGTGGCGCGGATGCGCTCGATACCGGCGAGGATGGACTGCGTCCCCTCCCGCGGGTCCTCACGGATCGTCTGCTCCAGCCCATCGAGGACTCCACGGACTTTCAGGTCTGCGCCGCGCGTGCGGAACTGCTCCCGCACGAATCCCTGGAGCTCGTTCAGTCCGCTGTGCTGGACCAGCTCGGCAGCGACATCCGTCGACGTCGACGCTCCACCACGGATCAGGGCGACGGCGAGGCGCACGCCGAAGATGCCGAAACGCGCCAACAGGTCTTTGCGCACCTTCTCACTGAGGGACGTCAGGTCCGACGGGCGAGCGAACCGATCGGCGGAGACCATGAGCCGCTCGCGGTCGTCGCGGGGCAGGGCTGCCAGTTCCTTGAAGGCGGAGTACTCGCTCTCCCGGAGCGTCTTGGCACTCTCGGCGAGGAGGCCCGCGACGGGCACCACGCCCAGAGACAGGGAGGCCAGATCGCCGTCCTTCTCGTACCGCCGCGCCACCTTCTGCGCCGAGAGCATCGAGTCGATGCGTCCGGAGCCGATCTCGTCGGCACGCGAGAGCACAGCCACCGCGTTGACCGTCTCGGATGACCCCGCCGCCGTGTCGCGGAAGGACTCGAGGAACTTCAGGTCCGACGCGTGGAGGTGCCTCATCAGGTAGATGATCGCGTCCGCCGAAGAGGGGCGCGCTTCCGGAACGAGGAACGCGGTCGACCGTGCCGAGACGTCCGTCGACAGCGAGGCGATCCCGGGGGTATCGATGAGGATCATTGAGCGGAGGCCCGTCGACGGCCAGCCGACATCGATCCAGGCCACTTCCTCGGCCGCGATGCCGTCGAGCTCGAGAACCAGACGCCCGGCCTCACGCTTGATCGGCATCCGACGCGGCTCCCCCTCGTGAGGGTGCAGCGTGATGCTCGGGGTCGTGGAGTACCGGTACCAGGTCACCACCCGCGTGCACTCGCCGGCGTCCGTCGGCGCCAGCTTCTCGCCGAGGATGGCGTTCAGCAGCGTGGATTTGCCGGCCTTCACCATGCCGGCCAGGGCGAGCCGCAAGGGCTCATGCAGCCGCCGGTGCAGGTCCTCGAGGGCCGTCCGGGTGGCGGACGACTCGTCGTAGATCTCCAGGGCCGACGCGAGCAGCTTCGCTGCGTCGTCGCGAACCGTGCTCGTCACCGTCGCACAGTCTCCAGCTGCTTGATGGGGGGCACGCTGGGGATCTTCGAGCGCACCGTCTCGATCTGGGCGATCTGCGCCTGCAGCTGCTTGACCCGCTGATCCTGGTTCGCCGAGAACGAGCCGGCGGCCTGCTTGGCGGCGAGGACCGCCTCCGACAGCGAGCGGTGCAGCTCGTCGGCGATGCTGCCGAAGTGGTCGCGCGCCCCACGCTGGACCATCCGAAGGCGGTCCTTCAACTGCTTGGAGACCTGGAAGATCACCTCGTCGATGTGCCTGCGGACGATGTTCTTCGCCTCGAACCGGCGCCGCGAAAGACGGTTGCCCATGTCCTCCCGGTATGCGCGACGCCCCACGAGGACGCCGGCGAGGAGGGAGAGCGGGTTGATCAGCGACAGCCCGATGAGTCCGGTGGCGAGTCCGACCATCAGCACGCCGCCGTAGGAACCGCGCACCCCGATGAAGATCTTCTCGGCGGCGCCGAGGGTGCCCGGGTCGAGATGGGAGATCTGATCGACCGGGTCGAGCACGCCCGCCGTGTCGGCGACGTACACGAGCGGGATCTCGGTCTCGCCCTCCTGGAAGAGATCGGCGACCTCCTCGCAGAGCCAGCGCGACCGCTCATCGGTCCAGACGAATGTCTCGGACACGGCGGCGGAGATGCGCTGATCGAGCCACTCGGTCATCTGATCCCAGATGGGGCCGGGGTCGCCCTCGTCGATGGCGTTCTCGGCCTCGCGCTGCACCCGGCGGAGCCGGTCGCGCAGGTCGTGCTCCATATCGGAGATGAGGTCGGCGACGCCGTCGTTCAGCGCGGTCTGCCACTTCGAGGAGCGCCCGCGGAACTCCTCGGCCCGCGCCTTTGCGTCTTCGAGCTGGGCGATCATCCGCGGGGTGTCTTCAGGGTGCAGGATGGCGCTCAGTTCCGTATTGAGCGACATCTTGAGCTGGTCGACGACGGAGACGAGGTCGTGGACGGCTGACCGGGCCTGGATGTCCTCGGCACGGCCGAGGACATCGCGGCGCAGGTGGGAGACGAGCGCGGGGAACCCTGACTCGTCGTTGAGCTCCCGGTCCTGCATCTGCGCCGCCATGAGACGCAGGTCGCTGGAGACGGAGAACACCGGCACGTCGCCGACGTCGCCGAGATGCCCACGATCGATCTGCTCGATCTCGCGCCAGTGAGGGTAGAGGTCGGTCTTCGCGATGACGGCGGCCACGTTCGGCGACACGCGCATCGCGTGGCGGAGGAACTGCACCTCGGGCTCGGTGTACTCCTGCGAGGCGTCGGACACCAGGAGCACCGCGTGCGCACTCGAGAGCGCCGCAAGCGTCGTCAGCGCGTTGGAGGAGTCGAGCCCGCCGACGCCGGGAGAGTCGACGAGGCGCAGGCCGCCCTTCAGGAGCTCACGGGGCAGCGCCACCTCGGCGCCGACGATCTGCTGCTCGTTCTGCGGGTTGCCCTTCTCGGACACGTAGTCGGCGAGATTCTCGAGGGGAACCGCCAGCCGCTCGACGACACCGGGCTCGCCCTCCTTTTGCGTGACGACCCAGGCGCCGGGAGTCTCGGAGTACCCCACGGCGGTCGGCACGCTGGTGGCGACATCGTCGTCGACGGGGCAGACCGGGGCATTCACGAGGGCGTTGATGAGCTTGCTCTTGCCCTTCTTGAACTCCCCCACGACGATGACGCGGACGTTCGGGTCCTCGAGGCGATCACGGGTGTGATGCAGCCGGTCGGCGAGATCGCTGCGGCCGGCTGATTGCGCCAGGATCCCGATGTTGTCGACCAGGCTGACCAGGTTCTTCCCGGTCTCGCTCTGCGCCATCGGCGGCAGTGCGACATCCTGACTCTGCTGCCCTCGGCTCGCCGCGACGCTGCCGCCGTTCGTGTTACTCGTCACGCATCCCCCTTGGTCGTGCATCCCCACTCACACGCTACGCCAATCTCCGGCGCGCGAGTACTGCCGCCCTCCTCGGCGGTAAACGCGCCTTGCCCGGCCACTCCCCAAGGGGTGGCCGGGCAAGGTGTGTTCGTTACTGAACCGGAGTCAGACTCAGAGGTCAACCTCGTTGTCGTTGATGGTGCCGGCGTCGGGGCTGAAGAAGTTGCCGCTGTTCTCCCAGTCCACGTCGGTGTCGACCTCGGTGTACTCGTACTCGTTGAAGGCGTCCTCGACGTCGACGTCCACGATGGTGTTGGTGGAGTCGTCGTTGAAGGAGTCGTCGATGTCGAGCTCCCACTGGTTGACCTCGGTGGTCGACTCGTCGTTGAACGAGTCGCTGATCGAGAGCTCGTTCCACTCGTTGCCGATGGAGATGTCGCCGATGGAGACCTCGGTCACCGAGTTGTCGACGGTGGCGTCGTCACCGGCGGCGGTGGACATGTCACCCGAGGCGACGACGGCCGACTGACCGAAGAACTGCGTGACGTTGCCGTCGGCGTTGATCGCCTGGTTGGCGGACTGGTCGACGATCGTCGCACGGTTGTCGATCATGAACGAGCCACCCGCGGCCGCAGCAGCGGCAGCGCCACCGGCGCCGGCGCCGTGGAAGAGGTAGTCGTTGTTGACGTTGGTGTTGTACTGGCGCACACCCACCGTGACCGAGTCGTCGTTCAGCTCGTAGTCGTTGAACGAGTTCTCGTAAGCGTCGTTGTACGAGTCGTTGACCGAGTTGTCCGAGTTGTCGGAGTTGTCGGAGTTGTCCGAGTTGTCCGAGTTGTCGGACGCGTCCACGTCCACGTCCACGTCCACGTCGGTGTCGTTGAAGGAGTCCTCGGCGCTGTTGCCCGAGTCCTCGACGTCGATGTTGCCCGAGTCGTTGACCGAGTCGTCGACGGCGATGTTGCCCGAGTCGTTGACCGAGTTGTCGGAGTTGTCGGAGTTGTCCGAGTTGTCCTCGTTGCCGACGACGTTGCCGACGGCGGTGTTGCCCGAGTTCTCGTTGCCGGAGGCGACGTTGCCGATGTTGTTGTCGTCGTTGCCGACCACGCCGACGTTGTTGTCGGAGAAGTTGTCGTTGAAGTTGTCCTCGATGTCAGGCATTCGCCCATCCCTTTCGCTGGAAGCCTTTGGCCTTGCTCCATCAGTGTCAGCCTCAGGTGCCATCCCCGACATCCGGGATGACCCCGGAGCCTTTCGGGGTTCCCCTAGGGGTGCGGTGCGGGGTTTCGGGGTTCGGGGTCGGGTGGGGTTTCGGGATCTGATGCTCCGCCGCACCTAGGCTTGCCGGGTGGACAAGGCCGAACTCGCCGCCCTCCTGACCCCCGAAGGACTGCGGCTCCTCGACGATCTGCCGCCTGTGAAGACGGCAGCGGATGTCGCCGCCACGGTCTCGCGCCTCCGAAAGGCCGGCCACTCCCCCGACCTGGTCTCGGCAGTCGTCGGGCAGGCCCGGCTTCGCGAGCGGGCCACGGCGAAGTTCGACGCCTTCGCCGCGGGGATGCTCTTCACCCGCGCGGGCCTGGAGCAGGCGACCCGCCTGTCGGTCGCCGCGCACCACGCGCACCGATTCCGCGCTGCGGGGATGACCTCGGTCGCCGACCTCGGCTGCGGCATCGGCGGCGACGCGATGGGCTTCGCCGCCCTCGGCCTCCGCGTCACCGCCGTCGACGCCGACGAGATCACCGCCGCGATCGCCGCCTATAACCTCGCCCCGTTCGGCGACCTCGTCACGGTGCGTCATGCGACGGCCGAGGCCGCGGCATCCGATCTCACGGCCCTCGGAAACCCGGATGCCTTCTGGCTCGACCCCGCCCGCCGTACCGCCGGCCACGGCGACACGACCCGCACCGCGTCCTCCGAATGGTCGCCGCCGCTCGACTGGGTGTTCGGACTCGCCTCCCGCCACCCCACCGGCGTCAAGCTCGGGCCGGGCATGGACCGCGACCTCATCCCCGACGATGTCGAGGCGCAGTGGGTGAGCGCCGACGGGTCGACGATCGAGCTGGTGCTCTGGTCGGGCGCGCTTGCGCGGGAGGGGGTGCGCCGGGCGGCGCTGGTGCTCCGCGGCACCTCCGCGGTCGAGCTCACCGCCCCCGCTGACTCCCCCGACGAGCCGGTGCGGGCGCTCGGCGCGTTCATCCACGAACCCGACGGCGCCGTCATCCGCGCCCGCCTCATCGGCGAGATCGCCCGCGCTCTCGGCGCGGGCATGCTGAGCGACCGCGTCGCCTACCTCACCTCCGACACCGAGCTGACGAGTCCATTCGTGTCGACGTTCCGGGTGCGTGAGACGCTGCCCACCGACATCCGCAAGCTCGGCGCCGCCCTCCGCGAGCGCGGCATCGGGCGGCTGGAGATCAAGAAACGCGGAGTGGATGTCGACCCCGCGACGCTGCGCACAAAGCTCAAGCTCCGGGGCGACGGCGAGGCGACTCTCATCCTCACGCGCGTCGCGGGCGCCCGCGTGGCGATCCTCGCCGATCGCGTGCCGGCAGCCTGAGCCGACCCCGGCCCGCCCCGCCCATGGCCGCGTTTGGGGCGGCCCATTCCGTTCGGGGCGGAATCGTCGCGCCCCAACCGGAGAAACGCGCCCCAAACGGAGGGGTGGCGGTGGAGGCGGGCGGGGCGGGGCGGGGCGCGCGGATCAGGCGAAGAGCTCGGCCTGCGTCGCGGCGAACCACAGCCAGCCGGCGCTGTAGACGAGGGAGAGGATGCCGAGGGCGATCGCCCATCCGGCCATGCGGCGGCTCTCGAGGGGACGGAAGAGCGCCACGATCCCCGTCACCACACCGACGAGGCCGAGAAGGAACCCCCACCCCACGAAGAGCGAGACCACCAGTCCGACGACGGAGAAGAAGAGCGCCCAGGCGGCGAGCGCCGCGCGCGGCGGAGGGTCTTCCCGGGGCGCCCACAGCACGAGCGGTTCGGGGTCGGGGCTCGGGCCCGTCGCCGTGACGGCGATGTCCGTGGGCGCCGTGGGCGCTCGGTGGAAGCCGCCCCGGTGGTGGCCGGGGAGCACCGACTCCTCGCCGACGGGGGCGACGTCCTCAGTCGGGGGCTCGATGCGGGGGGCGCCCGGCGCGGGGGGCTCCGGGGTGCTCATGACCGCGCTCCCTCGGGCCGCGCCCCTCCGGGGCCCGCTTCGGGCCGCGCCCCTCCGGGGCTTGCTTCAAGTACCGCCACCTGGATCTCGGTGACCGGCAGCGTCGAGTCCGCCCCGAACCCCAGGGCCGAGGGCTCGGCCCCGGAGGCGATCAGCTCGGCGGCGAGCGCGGCGATCATCGCGCCGTTGTCGGTGCACAGCGAGAACGGCGGGATGCGCACGGCCACCCCGGCCGCCGCCGCGCGCGCGAGCGCGACCTCGCGCAGGCGCCGGTTGGCGATCACCCCGCCGCCCAGGAGCAGGCGCGGCACACCGTGATCGCGGCAGGCGTTGAGCGCCTTCGTCACCAGCACGTCGACCACCGCCTCACGGAACGATGCGGCGATGTCGGCGCGCCCGGCGTCATCCGCCAGCATCTCCGGGTTCGCCTCGGCGAACCGGGCGACCGCGGTCTTCAACCCTGAGAAGGAGAAGTCGTAGCGGTGCGCGGCCATGTCGGATGCCCGGGACAGCCCCCGCGGGAAAGGGATGGCCGTGGGGTCTCCGGATGCCGCGGCGCGATCGATCTCGGGACCCCCGGGGTACGGGAGCCCGAGCACCCGCGCCACCTTGTCGAACGCCTCGCCGGCAGCGTCGTCGACGGTCTCGCCGAGCAGTTCGACATCGCCGGTGAGGTCGCGCACCAGCAGGAGTGAGGTGTGCCCCCCGCTCACGAGCAGGGCGACGGTGGGGTATTCGAGGGGACCGGCATCCTGATCGAGGATGTCGGCGGCGATGTGTCCCACGAGGTGATTGACCGCGTACAGCGGCTTACCGAGGGAGACGGCGAGGCCCTTCGCGGCACCGATCCCGACCATGAGCGCGCCGGCGAGCCCCGGGCCGGATGTCACGGCGACGGCGTCGAGGTCGTCGAGGCCCACGTTCGCCTCGGCGAGCGCCGCCTCGATCGCGGGCTGCAGCGCCTCGAGGTGCGCACGGGCGGCGACCTCGGGCACGACCCCGCCGTAGCGGGCGTGCTCGTCCATGCTGCTGGCGATCGTGTTCGACAGCAGGGTGCGGCCGCGGACGATCCCGATCCCGGTCTCGTCGCAGCTCGTCTCGATACCGAGGACGAGGGGCTCGCGCCGGTTCATGCGGCGCCCCCTTCCCGCGCGGCGAGCCGCAGCCGCATCACGATCGCGTCGACCCCCTCGCCCGGGTAGTAGTTCGGGCGCCGCCCGATCGCCTCGAACCCTTCGGAGGTGTACAGGCTCTGCGCGGGGGTGTTGTCGTCCCGCACGTCGAGGAACACGTCACTGACGCCGCGGCGACCCGCCTCGTCGAGCAGCGCCCGGAAGATCTCGCGCCCGAGCCCGCGCCCGCGCACCGTCTCGTCGAGTGCGATGGTCTGCACGTCGGCATCCCTCGAGCCCGCCGGAGCGCGCAGCCCGGCGTACCCGACCAGGCGCCCGTCCTCCTCGGCGACGACGTACCAGGTGTGCGGGGAGGCGAGCTCTGCGCGCATGACGTCGTCCGACCAGGCGTCGCCGCCGAAGGCGGCGCGCTCGAGCACCATGATCGCGCCGAGATCGTCGGCGCTCGCGGCGCGAAGGCTCACGCGGTCACCTTCTTCGGGGCTCCGGGGAGGGTCACGTCCGGCGAGCGCAGATAGAGAGGTTCGGATGTCGCGAGCTCGCGCCCTGCCGCCAGGGCCCGGGATGCCGCGAGCGCGACCATCGCGGCAGGAACCGCTGTGACATCCCGCCGCGCCGCGCCGAGCGCGGCCAGCCGCTCGTCGAGCTCGTCGCGGGGAGCGAGCAGGGGTCCGGCGGTGCGGACGGCCACGCCGTCGTCATCCGTCCCCTCGAAGACCGAGTACGCGAACTCGCGCCGGCGTGCGTCGGTGACCACGGCGAAGGGTGCGGTGTCGTCGGCGCCGGCGACGGCGTCCCCGAGCAGCAAACTGAGGGCGGCGGCGTCGTGACTCGGCACCGGGACGAGCGGGATGCCGCGACCTTCACGTTGTCCCAGGGCGAAGGCCCGGGCGGCGGCGATGCCCACGCGTAGCCCGGTGAAGGGCCCCGGGCCCATGCCGACAGCGACGTGCGTGATCGCGTCCGCCGGGGCGAGCACCTGCTCCAGGAGACCGCCGATCGCCTCGGCGTGCCCGAGCGGGTTCGAACTGTCGGCGACGGCGACCACGACGCCGTCGGGTTCGATCACCGCGACGGCGGTTCCGAGGGACGTGTCGATGCCGAGGATCACCCCTCCAGGGTAGTCGGGCGAGCCGTCGCGCCCGCGGGGGCAGGAGCGCTACGGTGTGGGCAGCACCGGTGTGGAACACAACCAGAAGGAGAGTGCCATGGCCGCGTCTCGTCCCGTCGGCGTCACGATCGTCGCCGTTCTCGCGTGGATCTCGGGTTTCTTCAACATCCTCGGCGGCGCGCTGATCCTCATCGGCGGGGCGTTCGGACAGGGACCGCTGCTGAACCTCGTGCTGATCGCCATCCTGACGATCATCCTCGGGGTCATCGTCATCGCGGTGAGCATCGGGCTGCTGCGCGGCAGTCCCGGAGCGCGCCTCGTCGTCACGATCGTGTTCGTGTTGAACATCGTCAGCGCCGTGCTGCTCATCATCGGTGGCGCCGAGACGTTCTGGACGGGCTTCTTCTCCGCCCTCCCGGCGATCATCGGCCTCATCCTGCTCTACACCCGCCGCGCGAACGCGTTCTTCGGCGGCTGAGCCGTCCGCGGCGCGGGGGCCAGGGCGCGCGCTGAATGGCGCCGCACCGCGCCGCGCCGCGCCGCGCCGCACCGCGGCGCGCCGGTCCGGTCCGGTTCGCCCCACCCGCGGCGATCCTCCGTCCCACGGGCGCCTCAGCGGCATCCGACCGAATCTGCGCGTATCTCCGCGGCACGGGTGACGGAGGCCGTCGATCCGCGCGCCCTCAGGGCCGCCGGGTGCCTCAGGGACGCCGGGTGCCTCAGGGCCGCCGGGTGACCGTCACGACGCGCGGGGCCTCGGCGTCGAGCTCTTCCACGGCGCGCGAGGGTCCGCCGCACATCGTGTCGGCGCCGCGCCCGCCGAGCTCGCGGTCGAGCTCTACCTCCCACCAGGTGTCCCGCAGACCCTCCACCATCCCGCGCCCCCACTCCACGACCACCACCGACCGTTCGACATCGAGGTCGAGGTCGTCGAGTTCGAGCGGCGAGCCGAGGCGGTAGGCGTCGACGTGCACGAGCGGCGCTCCGCCCACGAGCGACGGGTGCGTCCGCGCCAGGACGAACGTGGGACTCTGCACGGGCCCCCGCACCCCGAGCCCGCGGCCGATCCCGCGGGTCAGCGTGGTCTTCCCCGCCCCCAGTGCACCGGTGAGGACGACCAGGTCGCCGGCGCGCAGCATCCGTCCCATCTCCTCGCCGAGCGCCTCCATCTCCGCTGACGAGGAGACCTCGCGTTCTCCGACGAGGGGGTCGAGTCCGGTCATCCGTCCACCTGCCGGCGGGGGACGCGCGCGCCGATGCGCGTGACGATCTCGTAGTTGATGGTGTCGGCGGCGGCGGCCCACTCGTCGGCGGCGGGAGCGCCGAGCGTCGGATCGCCGAAGAGCACGACCTCGTCGCCGATCGCGACCGGGGCGTCGCCGACGTCGACGACGAACTGGTCCATCGCGATGCGCCCGGCGACGGCGTAGCGGCGACCCCCGATGGAGACGGGCCCCCTCCCGGACGCCTGCCGCGGCACGCCGTCGGCGTAGCCGAGAGGCACGAGCGCGAGCGTGGTCTCGCGGGGCGTGCGGTAGTCGTAGCCGTACGACACCCCCGTGCCGGCGGGCACGCGCCGCACGTTCGCGACCGCCGCGCGCAGGGTCATGGCGGGGCGGAGGCCGAGCTCGGCCGACCCGCGGTCGGCGAAGGGCGACAGTCCGTAGATGCCGATGCCGATGCGCACGCAGCCGAGACGGGTTTCCGGCAGAGCGAGGGCCGCATGCGTGGCCGCGAGATGGCGAAGGGGCGGGGCAAGGCCCAGGGAGGCCGCGGCGCCGAGCGCCTGCTCGAACCGACCGAGCGCGGCCCGGTCGTCGTCGGCGGAGGCGTTGGAGAGGTGGCTGAAGATGCCGATGACCCGGAGCTTGCCGATCCGCTCGAGGCGCGCGGCCTCGGCGAAGGCGATGCGCGCGTCGGTCGGGGTGAGGCCGTTGCGCGAGAGCCCGGTCTCGACCTTGAGGTGCACCGCGACCGAGCGCTCTCCGGAGGCGGCGGCCGCCGCTGCCTGCAGCTGGTCGAGGGTCGAGATGCCGAGTTCGATGCCGTGCGCCGCCGCCTCGGCGAACGACGCGCCGGGCGCGTGCAGCCACGCCATGATCGGGGCGCGGATGCCGGCGCGACGAAGGGCCAGGGCCTCGGTGATGTCGGCGACGCCGAGCCGGGTCGCGCCACCGTCGAGCGCGGCGGTCGCCGCGCGGGCCGCGCCGTGACCGTAGCCGTCGGCCTTGACGACGGCGATGACCTCCGAGCCGGTGAGGCGGCGGAAGTGGCGGACGTTGTCGGCGATCGCGCCGACGTCGATGACGGCCTCGCGCATGCTGCCGGCGGGGAGTCGCGTCATCCGATCACTCCTTCGTTCGTCTCGACGATCACGTACGCCACGGCGAAGCCGGCGTCGTGCGACATCGACAGGTGCACCGACGAGATCCCGCGGTCGACGATCACATCGGCCGTGCTTCCCGACAGGGTGAACTGGGGGCGGCCCGACGACTCGTTCCACACCTCGATGTCGGTCCAGTAGACGCCGTCCGAGCCGCCGAGCGCCTTGATCAGTGCTTCCTTGGCGGCGTAGCGGGCGGCGAGCGACCGGGGCTTCAGCGCCCGCTCGGCCGGGGAGAAGAGACGCTCGAGAAGGCGCGGCGTGCGGTCGAGGGTGGCTTCGAAGCGGGAGATGTCGACCAGGTCGACGCCGATGCCGGCGATCATCCGCTCTCCTCTCCCGCGGCTGTCACCCTATCAACGGCGGCGCGGCGTCGAGCGCGGGGGCACTGCCGGCCGGCACGTGTCCCGAACTCCTGCAGAACGCCGGCCTGGGCCGCCTCAGGCCCTGAGATCAGACCCGCACGGCCGATTCTGCAGGAGTTGCGGACGGCAGAAGGCGATGCGCCTTACTCGACCGTGACCGACTTGGCGAGGTTGCGCGGCTGGTCGACGTCGAGACCCTTGGCGGTGGCGAGGCCCATCGCGAAGATGTGCAACGGCACGACGGCCAGAAGCGGCTCGAAGAGCGGTCCCGCGAGCGGGATGCGCAGCACCTCGTCGGCGGAGGGCAGCACCGCGACATCGCCCTCCTCGGCGATCGCGATCACTCGCGCGCCGCGGGCCTTGATCTCCTCGATGTTCGAGACGACCTTCGGGTGCAGCACCGCCGATCCGCGCGGCGAGGGGACGATGACGAAGACGGGCTGTCCGGGCTCGATGAGCGCGATGGGTCCGTGCTTGAGCTCACCGGCGGCGAAGCCCTCGGCGTGGATGTACGAGATCTCCTTGAGCTTCAGCGCACCCTCAAGGGCGATGGGATAGCCCACGTGCCGGCCGAGGAAGAGCACCGAGCGGGTGTCACCCATCCAGTGCGCGAGCTGCTCGATGCGCTCCTGCTCGGTGGCGAGGATGTGCGCGATCTTCTCGGGCACCGCTTCGAGCTCGCGCGCCTGCTCGGCGATCTCGGCGGCGCCGAGCGTACCGCGCAGCCCCGCGATGTGCAGGGCCAGCAGGTACAGCGCGGTGATCTGCGCGACGAACGCCTTCGTCGAGGCGACGGCGACCTCGGGGCCGGCGTGGGTGTAGACGATCGCGTCCGATTCGCGCGGGATCGTCGCGCCCTGTGTGTTGCAGATCGACACGGTCTTCGCGCCCTGTTCGCGGGCGTACTTCACGGCCATGAGGGTGTCCATGGTCTCGCCCGACTGGCTGATCGACACTACGAGCGTGTCGGGGGTCAGGACCGGGTCGCGGTAGCGGAACTCGTGCGCGAGCTCGACGTCGACCGGCACCCGCGCCCACTGCTCGAGGGCGTACTTCCCGGTCATCCCGGCATAGGCGGCGGTGCCGCAGGCGATGATGATGATGCGCGAGATGCCGCTGAACAGGTCGTCGAGCCCGTCCAGTTCGGGGATGGTGACGACACCGTCACGGATGCGACCGCGCAGCGTGTTCGCCACGGCCTCGGGCTCCTCCGAGACCTCCTTGGCCATGAACGACGACCAGCCGCCCTTGTCGGCGGCCGAGGCGTCCCAGGTCACTTCGAACCGCTCGACCTCGACCGCGTTGCCGTCGAAGTCGGTGACCTCCACGCCCTCGGGCGTGATGGCGACGATCTCGTCCTGTCCGATCGCGAGGGCGTCGCGCGTGTGCTCGACGAAGGCGGCGACGTCGGAGGCGAGGAAGTTCTCCCCCTCGCCGAGCCCGATGACGAGCGGCGAGTTGCGGCGGGCGCCGACGACGAGGCCCGGCTGGTCGCGGTGCATGGCGAGGAGGGTGAACGCACCCTCCAGGCGCGCGGCGACATCGCGGAACGCGGCGACGAGGTCACCGCCCCGGGCGCGGTACGCGCGACCGAGGAGCACGGCGGCGACCTCGGTGTCGGTCTCGCTCTTGAAGGTGTAGTCCTCGGCGAGGAGCTCGGACTTCAGGGCGGCGTAGTTCTCGATGATGCCGTTGTGGATGACGGCGAGCCTGTCGTCATCGGCCAGGTGCGGGTGGGCGTTGTCGTCGGTGGGTCCGCCGTGGGTCGCCCACCGGGTGTGCCCGATGCCGGTGGTGCCGTCGGCGAGCGGGTGGGACTCCAGGTCGTCGCGGAGGATGCCGAGCTTGCCGGCACGCTTGCGCATGCCCAGATCTCCGCCGCCGTCGATGACGGCGATGCCGGCGGAGTCGTATCCGCGGTATTCCAGTCGCGAGAGCCCGGAGAGGAGGATGGCCTGGCTCTGGCGAGGGCCGACGTATCCGACGATTCCACACATGGGCTCCATCGTAAGTGGGCGAGGCTGAGCGCCCGCCCCGCGCCGATCGTCGGGCGTGGCGTGGCGCGCGAGCCGCGGGTGCCCGCCGCCATCCATCAATCACCCTGTCCGTCGCCGCCTCGCCGTCTCAACCCCGCCCGCACACGGGAGGAGATAGACACAGGAGCGGATGCCGCGGCGCGGCGGGTCCTCCCGTGCGCCGATTCCCTCCCGGGCGCAACCCCTTCCGCGACACGCGCGCCCCTTCCTAGGCTCGAGGCAACCGAGTGCGACGTGGGGAGCAGCGATGAGTCTGGGTGGAATGATGCGACTGGCCCTCAGCGGCGCCGCGCTGGTGAACGGCGTCCCGCACACGGTGAGCGGCCTTCGCGGTCAGCCGTTCCCGACCCCGTTCGCCGACCCACCGGGGCAGGGATTGTCGTCCCCGGTCGTCAACGTCGCCTGGGGCATGTCCAACCTCGCGCTCGGCACGTGGCTGCATCGCGGCACGCGCTGGAGGTCGGAGCGGATCGCGTTCGCGGTCGGCGCGGTGGGCATGGGCTTGCTGCTCGCGCGCGTCTTCGGCGCGAACCCGCGCCTCAGCGGGCGGAAGCGCTGACTCAGAGCTTCCGCAGCAGCACACTCTCGACGGCGTGCGAGGCGGCCTTGCGCAGCACGAGCGTCGCGCGATGCCGTGTGGGCAGCACGTTCGCCTCGAGGTTCGGAAGGTTGATGTCGTTCCAGTAGCCGAGCGCGGTGGTCACCGCTTCGTCGTCACTCAGCTCGGCGAAGACGCGGAAGAACGAGTTCGGGTCGCTGAACGCCGCGTGCCGCAGGGCGAGGAAGCGCGCCACGAACCACGACTCGATGTCGGAGGCGTCGGCATCGACGTAGATGGAGAAGTCGAACAGGTCGCTGACGGCGACGTCATTCGGCGCCGGCGGCGGCTGCAGGACGTTCAACCCCTCGACGATCACGACGTCGGGGCGGCGCACCGTCACGTGCGCGTCGGGGACGATGTCGTACTTGACGTGGGAGTAGAACGGCGCGCGCGCCTCGACCGCCCCGCTCTTGACGTCGGTGAGGAACTCCACGAGGGCGCGCCGGTCGTACGACTCCGGGAAGCCCTTGCGTGCCATGAGCCCGCGTCGCTCGAGCTCGGCGTTGGGGTAGAGGAAGCCGTCGGTGGTGACGAGCTCGACGCGCGGCGTGCCGGGCCAGCGACTGACGAGCTCGCGCAGCAGGCGGGCGATGGTCGACTTGCCCACCGCGACCGACCCGGCGACGCCGATGACGAAGGGTGTGGTGGTGTCGGCCTCGCCGAGGAACGCGCTCGTCTCGGCGCCGAGGCGCTTGGTGGCCTGGGCGTACAGCGAGAGCAGGCGCGACAGCGGCAGGTACACCTCGGCGACCTCGGCGATGTCGAGCCGGTCGCCGAGCCCGCGCAGCTGCACGACCTCCGTCTCGCTGAGGGGCTGCGGGATGCCCGCAGCCATCCGCGCCCAGTCTTCGCGGGCGATCTCCCGGTACAGCGAGAGGGCCAGGTCGGTGGTCGCTTCGTCGACAGACATGGCGCTCATCGTAACCACCGGCCGCCCCGTTGCCGGGCCGCCGCGGGGTCGGCGGCGTCACAACTCCCCAGATTCGGCCGCCGACGCGCCGAACCCGGCCGAATCCGGCCCGAAGGCCGCGAATGTGAGGAGGTGCGCCGCGCCGCCCGTCCGTAACTCCTGCAGAACCGGCCCCGCACCGCCGAAAACGGCCCGTTTCGGCGCCCCGCGCCCCGAATTGCAGGAGTTCGGCACAGCGCCCGCGCCGCACCCCCAACCACCGCCCGCTAGCCTGAAGCCGTGCGCCTCGGAGTCCTCGACATCGGCTCGAACACCGTCCACCTGCTCGTCGCCGATGTGAAGCCCGGCGGGCGCCCGCTGGGTACGACCAGTCGGCGGACGGTGCTGCGCCTCATGCGCTACCTCGCCCCCGACGGCTCGATCACCGAGGAGGGCGTGACGGCACTCGTCGACGCCGTCGCCGAGGCGCGCCGGGTCGCCGCCGACGAGAAGGTCGAGGAGCTGCTGGCGACCGCCACCTCCGCCGTCCGCGAGGCGACGAACGGGCCCGAGGTCATCGCACGCCTCGAGGCCGCGCTCGGCGCGCCCCTTCAGGTGCTCGGCGGTGAGGCTGAGGCGCGGTACACCTTCCTCGCCGTCCGGCGGTGGTTCGGCTGGTCGGCCGGGCAGATCCTCCTGTTCGACATCGGCGGCGGTTCGCTCGAGATCGCGGCCGGGTCTGACGAACTGCCGGAAGCGGCAGCATCCGTCCCTCTGGGAGCGGGACGCATGACGGTGCAGTTCATGCCCGACGACCCGCCCGGCGAGGACGCCGTCGAGCGCGTGCGCGCGCATGCGAAGGCCACCCTCGAGCCGGTCATCGGCCGCTTCCGCGCGCTCGACAAGCCCGATCACGTCGTGGGGTCGTCGAAGGCGATCCGCTCGCTGGCGAAGCTCGCCGGGTACCCCGTCCCCGGCTGGACCGGGAGCGAACGGATGCTGCTCCCCCGCGCCGCACTGGCGTCGTGGATCCCGCGGCTCGCCCGCATCCCCGCGAGCGCGCGTCAGGAGCTGCCGGGCATCACCGCCGACCGCACGTTCCAGATCGTCGCGGCCGCCGTGGTGCTCGACACCGCGATGTCGATGCTGAAGATCGACGAGCTCGAGATCTCGCCGTGGGCCCTCCGGGAGGGCGTGCTGCTGCGCTACATCGAGTCGCTGTCCTGGAGCACGGCCCCGGCGGACGCCGACGTCTGACGCTCAGCCGCAGTTCGCCAGGTCGGTCTCGGCCAGCGGCTCCCCCTCGGGGATCACGTACGTCACCCACAGCACGACGGGGATGTCGCCCTCGTTGACGCCCTGGTGCACGTACTCGGCGCCCTCGATGATCGCCTCGCCGGTCTCGTAGACGCGCACCCCGTCGGGGTGGGTGGGGGCGTAGTGGGTGAGCGCGCCCTCCTTCACCACCGCGATCAGCTGGCCGGCGTGGCAGTGCTCGCCCGTGCCGGCGCCGGGCTGCAGCGTGATCTCGCGGAATGTCACGCCCACCCCCTCGACGCCCGGGTCGACGGAGACGTCCACAGGTTCGTCGAGCTCACCCGCCGCGACATCGACCGCCGACACGGAGGGGACGACGGATGCCTCGGGCGATGCCTGCACCGACATGCTCGGCGCATCGACCGCGGCCGAGGTGGTGGTGGCTTCGGCGGCGCAGCCGCCGAGAGCGAGAGTGAGGGCGGCGAGGGCGGCGAGGGCGGAGGCGGCCGCACCGCGCCGGAGCGGTGTGTGTCGGGTCACTCCTCGACCGTAGCGCGCGCCCCGATCGCCCGCATCACCGCGTAGAGCACGAGCCCGACCGCCAGCGCGATGGCGCCGAAGAGCCACACCTGCGCACTCTGCTGGGTGAGCAGCAGGATGCACGAGAGCACCCCGGCGACGGGGACCCACGTCCACACGCGGAAGTGCCGGTGCTCGACCCGGTCTCGGCGCAGCACCAGCACCGCGACGTTGGTCGAGATGAAGACGACGAGAAGGAGCAGCACCACCGTCTCGGCGAGGGTGGCGAGGTCGCCGAGCAGGGTGAGCACCGCGGCGATCGCCGCCGTCACGACGATGGCGACCCACGGGGTCTTCCGTCCGGGCAGCACGCGCGCGAGCGCGTGGGGAAGCAGGCCGCGGTCGGCCATCCCGTACGCGAGACGGCTCGACATGATCGAGGTCAGGAGCGCGCCGTTGGCGATCGCGATGAGCGCGATGATGCTGAAGATCACCGTCGGCAGCGGCACGCCCGTCGCCTCGAACACCGCCAGCAGAGGACCGGATGACGCGGCGAGCTCGTCGGCGGGAAGCGCGGCGGCACTCGCCATCGCCACGAGCACGTAGACGACGCCGGCGACCGCGAGCGAGCCGAGGAGAGCGATCGGATACGACCGCGACGGGTTCTTCAGCTCTTCGGCCACGTTCGCGGAGGTCTCGAACCCCACAAAGGAGTAATACGCGATGATCGCCGCGGCGAGGGTCGCGAGCGCCGGGTTCACCCCGGCCGGGAACTCTCCGATGCGCGAGAGGTCGCCTCCCCCGCCGCCGAGCATGAGGCCGACGGCGACGACGATGAGCACGAGACCCGACACCTCGATGATCGTCATGACGATGTTGCCCGCCATCGATTCGCGGATGCCCCACATGTTCACCAGCGCCAGCACGGCGATGAGCCCGATCGCGGCGACGGGCGGCGCGATCGGCACGAACGCCGAGAGGTAGTCGCCGGCGAAGGCGAGCGACAGGCCCGCGACGCTGACGACACCGGCGGCCAGCATGCTGAAGCCGACGAGGAACGACACCACCGGCTTCTTGTACGCCTTCTCGGCGAAGTAGGCCGACCCGCCCGCGCGCGGGTACTTGGTGACGAGCTCGGCGTACGACCCCGCGGTGAGGAGGGCGAGCCCGAGCGCGACGGCCAGCGGGATCCACGTGGCGCCGCCCACCTCGGCGGCGAGCACGCCCATCAGCGCGTAGATCCCCGCCCCGAGGACGTCGCCGAGCACGAACAGGAACAGCATGGGGCCGGTGATGGCCCGGCGCAGCTTCGTGCCCTCCTGCGGCGTCGCCGCGGCGGGGCCGGAGGCAGGGGTCGTCGAGGCGGTGTCGTCGTAGGGCATCCGCACACCGTACGGAAGAGCGGATGCCGCGCGCCCACCCCTTGACAAGTGCCCCGTCGCGCCCCGCCCCCGCGCACTCCCCGTCGCTTCCCGTCCCGCGCTCGCCCGTCCCGCGCTCGCCCGCGCCGCGGCTCCTCCCCCGCTGGACTGACCCATCTACACCCACGCTGCGCGAAGGCCCGCCGCTCGCGCGCGGCGGTCTCCCGCCCCGGCGAGCCACCGCGATCGCGTCGAGCCACCTCGCCGGGGACGGCGGCTCGATGCAGATGCGGTGGTTCGGCGGGGATGGGTGGACACCGGCTGCGATCGGCGGGCACGGACGCGCGGCGCGGCGGTCGGCGCATAGCGCGGTGGTCGGTGCGCGGCGGCGCGCTACAGCACCAGGCGTGGCGCCGCGCTGCCCGAAGGTCCGCCGCGCGCGGCGGCGACGGCGAAGCAGCGCGCTAGATGTAGTGCCCAGGGACGTTGTTTGACCTGGTTGCCGTGATGTGACGAGAACCTCCCGGCAGAGTGGAGCTGCTACCACTTCGCTCTGAAACCCGGGAGGTTCTCGTGTCTCACGCTAATGCGGCCCTCACGCCGCGCCAAAGGCTGCGCCTGGCAAAGCAGATCGTCGATGAGGGTTGGTCCGTGGCGGCGGCCGCCCGGTTCTTCCGGGTGTCGTATCCGACCGCGACGAAATGGGCCAGGCGGTATGTCGAGCTCGGGCCGGAGGGCATGGTCGATCGCTCGAGCAGACCGCACGTGCACCCGAACCAGACTCCCCGGCCCGTCGTGAAGAAGATCGTGCATCTGCGCTTGCGCAAGCGTCTCGGGCCGGTGCAGATCGCTGGCCGGCTCGGGTTGAGCGCGTCGACGGTCCACGCGGTGTTGGTGCGCTGCCGACTCAACCGGCTCTCGCATGTCGACGTGAGGACCGGGGAACCGGCCCGACGATACGAGCACGACAGCCCCGGCGCCCTGATCCACGTGGACGTGAAGAAGCTCGGCAACATCCCGATCGGCGGTGGCTGGCGGTTCGTCGGGCGCGCTCAGGGGGACCGCAACAGGGCCGCGTCCGACCTGAACCGCCGCAAGGGCAAGAACCGCGACCCTCTCCTCGGGCACGCGTTCGTCCACACCGTGATCGATGACCACTCCCGCGTGGCCTACGCCGAGATCCACGACGACGAACGCGCGACCACCGCGATCGGCGTGCTGCAACGCGCCACATCCTGGTTCGCCGACCGCGGCGTCATCGTCGAACGGGTGCTCTCTGACAACGGATCGGCCTACCGATCCCACGCCTGGCGGCACGCCTGCCAAGAGCTGGCGATCACACCGAAGTTCATCCGCCCCCGCCGCCCACAGACCAACGGGAAGATCGAGCGCTTCCACCGCACCATGGCCGACGGCTGGGCTTACTCGAAGCACTACAACTCCGAGTCAGCCCGCCGCGCCGCTCTTCCCGCCTGGCTGCACTTCTACAATCACCACAGGCCCCACACCGCCATCGGAAAGCTCCCGCCCATCAGCCGGATCTCAAACAACCTGCCTGGGCACTACAGCTAGAGCGCCAGGCGCTCCCGCACGACGTCGGCGAGCTGCTCGGCGTGCCGTCGCGCGGTCGCCTCGTCGGCGGCCTCGACCATCACGCGCACGAGCTGCTCGGTGCCGCTCGGGCGGAGGAGCACGCGACCGGAGTCGCCGAGCTCGGCGGCCGCCGCGGCCACGGCCGCCTGCACGCCCTCGTCGTCGGCGGCACGCGAGCGGTCGACATCCTTCACGTTCACGAGGATCTGCGGGTAGACCGTCATGATCGACGCGAGCTCGGCGAGCGTCTTGCCGGTGCGGGCCATCTCCGACACCAGCTGCAGGCCCGTCAGGAGGCCGTCGCCGGTCGTGGCGAAGCGGCTCATGATGACGTGTCCCGACTGCTCTCCGCCGAGCGAATAGCCGCCCTCGTTCATCGCCTCCAGCACGTAGCGGTCGCCGACGGCGGTCTGCAGCACGCGGATGCCGTGGTCGGCCATCGCGCGATGCAGGCCGAGGTTGCTCATCACCGTCGCGACGAGCGTGTCGCGCGCGAGCGCGCCGCGCTGCTTCATCGCCAGCGCGAGGATGGCCATGATCTGGTCCCCGTCGATGACGTTGCCGTCGGCGTCGACGGCCAGGCAGCGGTCGGCGTCGCCGTCGTGGGCGATGCCGAGGTCGGCGCCCGCGTCACGCACCGCCGCAGCCAGCTGCGACAGGTGCGTCGAGCCCACCCCGTCGTTGATGTTCAGTCCGTCGGGGTCTGCGCCGATGACGGTGACGCGCGCTCCGGCGTCGCGGAACGTCTCGGGCGAGACCCCCGAGGCCGCGCCATGCGCGCAGTCGAGCACGACGTGGATGCCGTCGAGCCGGTGCTCGAGCGAGCCCAGCAGGTGCACGACGTAGCGGTCCTCGGCATCGGCGAACCGGCGGATGCGGCCGACGCCGGCGCCGGTCGGCTGGAGCTTGTCCCACTCCATCGCGGATTCGATGCGCTGCTCGACGACGTCGGGCAGCTTGACGCCGCCCCGGGCGAAGATCTTGATGCCGTTGTCGGGCGCCGGGTTGTGCGACGCCGAGACCATCACTCCGAAGTCGGCGTCGATGTCGGCGATGAGGAACGCCGCGGCGGGCGTGGGCAGCACACCGGCATCGAAGACATCGACCCCGGATGACGCCAGCCCGGCCTGAACTGCCGCGGAGAGGAACTCTCCCGAGACGCGCGGGTCGCGGGCGACGACGGCGGTGAGTCGCTTGCCGGCGGCGCGACGCGCCTCGGCAGTGCGGCCCTGGCCCAGGACGACCGCGGTCGCCTGGGCCAGGGTGAGTGCGAGATCGGCGGTGAGGGGGCCGTTGGCCAGCCCCCGCACCCCATCCGTGCCAAAGAGCGGCATACGGGTGGAGCTTTCCGCGATCAGCGCTTGGAGTACTGCGGAGCCTTGCGGGCCTTCTTCAGACCCGCCTTCTTGCGCTCGATGACGCGCGCGTCGCGCGAGAGGAAGCCGGCCTTCTTCAGGGTCGGTCGGTTGTTCTCGGCGTCGATCTCGTTGAGCGCGCGAGCGATGCCGAGGCGCAGCGCGCCGGCCTGGCCCGAGGGGCCACCACCCGAGATGCGGACGATGACGTCGTACGCGCCGGTGAGGTTCAGAACCGTGAAGGGGTCGGTGATCAGCTGCTGGTGGAGCTTGTTCGGGAAGTAGTCCTCGAACGTGCGGCCGTTGACCGTGATGGTGCCCGAGCCCGGGATGAGGCGCACGCGGGCGATCGCCTGCTTGCGGCGGCCCACGGCCGAGCCGGGAACCGAGAGCACGGGGCGCTCGACGGCTGCGGCGTCGGCCTCGACCGGGGTCTCGGTCGAGAAGTTGGAGTCGGTGTTGATGGGATCGATGGAGTCGGAGATCTTCGCCACGAGTCTGTCCTTAATGTGTGCGGCGCTTACTGGGCGACCTGGTCGAAGGTGTACGTCTTGGGCTGCTGCGCGGCGTGCGGGTGCTCGGCACCGGTGTACACCTTGAGCTTGGACAGCTGGGCACGGCCGAGGCTGTTCTTGGGGAGCATGCCGCGGACGGCCTTCTCCACCGCGCGAACCGGGTTCTTCTCGAGAAGCTCGGTGTAGTTGACAGCCTTCAGACCGCCCGGGTAACCCGAGTGGCGGTAGGCGATCTTCTGCTCACGCTTGTTGCCGGTGAGGGCGACCTTGTCGGCGTTGACGATGATGACGAAGTCGCCGGAGTCGAGGTGGTTGGCGAAGCTCGCCTTGTGCTTGCCGCGCAGGAGCGCGGCGGCGTGCGAGGCGAGGCGGCCGAGAACGACGTCGGTGGCGTCGATGACCAGCCATTCGCGCTGGATCTCGCCAGCCTTGGGAGTGAAAGTACGCGTCACAGTAGTGCTGCTTTCTTGATCGAACGGAGTGGTTCGTGAATCCCGCTCCGGTGGTCGTTGACCCCGACGGATGCCGGGGGAACAGGCCGGTGGAGGGCTCACGTTCGCGGTGCGCTGCCAGCAGACTGCGGCACCAAAGAGTCAGCTTACGTCATCCGGATGCCACGGCCAAACCCGCGACGCTGCACTCCGCACCCGCGAGGGTGCACTCCTCAGTTCTCGCTGCGAGCGAGGTGGACCTCGTCGTCATCGGCCGGCTCCGCGACATCCGATATCTCCGCGGCATCCGATCTCTCCACTCGGCCGCCGGAACTCTCGGCGGTCGCGAGGGGACGTCCGGTGAGACGCGACGACACGCGCCGCAGCCATGACGGCTCGTGGATGACGCCCGCCGAGGAGGGCTCTTCGACCTCGAGGCCGTAGTACTCGCCGATCTGGTCGACGAACTGCGCGCGCGCAGCGCGCTCGTACGCCCGCCGCTCGCGACTGAAGGCCACGACCGTCGACCAGCACATCAGGAGCATCACGATGCTGAAGGGCAGCGCGATGATGATCGCCGCGGTCTGAAGGGCCAGCAGGCCTCCCGTCACGAGCAGCGCACCGGCGAGCACCGCGGTGGTGAGGGTGAAGAACACCCGCACCCAGCGCTTGGGGTTGATGTCGCCGCCGGTGGCGATCATGCCCATGACGAGGGCTCCGGAGTCGGCCGAGGTCACGAAGAAGATCGTGATGAGCAGCAGCACGCCGATGGTCAGCACCGGGGTGCCGGGGAGGAACTGCAGCAGCTGGAACAGCGCGGTGTTGACATCGACCGTGCCGTCGGCGGCGGTGAGCGATCCGGGCTGGGTGAGCTCGAGGTAGATCGCCGACCCGCCGAGGACGGCGAACCACAGCAACGTCACGAGCGTCGGCACGATGATGACGCCCATCACGAACTGCCGCACCGTGCGACCCCGTGAGATGCGGGCGATGAAGACGCCGACGAACGGAGCCCAGGCGATCCACCAGCCCCAGTAGAAGGAGGTCCAGCTGGCCTGCCACGACTCCCCCGCCTCGCCCTGGAAGGCGGTGACGTTGAACGACAGCCCGACGAAGTTCTGGATGTAGTTGCCGATCGACTGCACCCATTCCCGCAGTAGGAACTCCGTCTGCCCGAAGACGAGCAGATAGAGGACGAGGATGCCGGCGAGGATGAGGTTGAACGACGACAGCCACTTCATGCCGCGGGTGACGCCCGAGAGCACGGAGATGAGCACGAGCACCGAGATCACGCCGATGATGGCGAGCTGGATCGGCTCACTCGGCTCGACGAGGCCGGCGAAGTCGAGGCCGGCGGAGATCTGCAGCACGCCGAGACCGAGCGAGGTGGCGACGCCGAAAAGGGTGCCCACGAGGGCGATGGCGTCGATCGCGTTACCCCAGCCGCCGCGGACCCGATCTCCCAGGAGCGGCTCGAGGGCCCACCGGATGGAGATCGGGCGCTTCCGGCGGTGGATGGCGTAGGCGAGGCTTAGTCCGACGATCACGTAGATCGACCAGGCCTGCACGCCCCAGTGCAGGTAGGTCTGGCTGAGGGCGGCCTGCGCGAGCTGCTCGGGGGTCCCCGCGACGCCCGGCCGCGGTGAGACGAAGTGGCTGAGGGGCTCGCTCACGCCGTAGAACACCAGCCCGATGCCCATGCCCGCCGCGAAGAGCAGCGAGAACCAGGCGCCGAGGGAGAACTCCGGCTTGTCGTCGTCGCGGCCGAGGCGGATGTCGCCGAACCGGCTGAAGCCGAGGAACAGCGCGAAGGCGACGAAGAATGCCGCGATGAGCACGTAGTACCAGTTGAAGGCGTTGACGATGCTCGTCTGGATGGCGCCGAACGACGCCTCCGCAAGGTCGGGGGCGAGCAGCGCGAAGGCGCTGAAGGCCAGGGCGATCGTCGCGGCGGGCCAGAAGACCCATCGTTTGATGGTCGAGTGCCGGGCGGGGTCGGCCGTCATGGCCTTTCTGGTGTCAGCCATCCCTCCAGGCTATCCAGGGCGACATGCCGGTCGCCACCCGAGCAGGCTCACGGGCGGTCGGGGCGGCGGCGGGCGCGCATCCAGAGGTCCTCGCCGAGCGCACGCCCGATGTCGGGGTTTCGCAGTCGGAAGCACGTGAAAACCTGCAGAACCCCGACACGACCGGCGGGATGCGGGGTGCGGGGTGGGGGGTGCGGGGAGGGAGCGGGAAGCATCGCGCCGCGCGCCGTCACCGCCCGTCGGACGCGGATGGCCTCGCCGCGTCGATGATCCGCTGGAGCAGCGCGACGGGCGTCGAGCGGCGGGCGACGCCCGCATGCCCGACGGCCGCGGTCAGGGCATCGGCGTAGGACTCGACGGCCCGGTCGGCGTCGGCGTACCGCGCCCGCGAGGAGCGGTCGCCGACGGGGGTCGCGACGAGGTCGGCGCACCGGCGGATCGCGTCGGCGAGCGGGGCGCGCGCCTGCAGGCCGACCGCCGCATCGCCTGCTCGATCGAGCGCGTACAGGACATCGGCGAGATCGCGGCTGTAGAACGCGATGCGCTCGAGCGCGCGCATCCGCTGCAGGTTCTCCTTCTGCTCGGCACGGCGCCGGCGCCCCCGTGGGTTGCCGCGCATGCTCTCGTCGGCCTCGTGCACCTCGTCGTGCACGTCGGCGATCACGGCGTCGAGGGCGGCGTCGGGCTCTGACACCTCGGCGGCGTCGATGTTCCCCTCCGCCGCGCGGTCGGCGAGCACGCGCAGCAGATCGGCGACCTCGTCGCGCAGCTCCGACAGCCTCGCGCTGGCGGTGTCGAGGTAGACCGGCGGCAGGATCGAGAAGTTGATGACCGTCCCGATGAGCACACCGAACCCGACCGTGAGGAGGTACGACACCGAGAAGTCGTCTGCCTGCGAGCCGCTGAGCAGCAGCACGAACAGCGCCGCGATCGCCACCCACTCACGGCCGACCCCCAGTGCGCGGATGCCGCCGATGATCACCCCGAACGCGATGACGAGGGCGAGTGTCAGCACGGCCGGGAGCCCCGCGAACAGCGCGCCGATGCCGAGGAGCCCGAGGCCGATGCCGATGGCAAGTCCGAGCAGCGCCTGCGCGCCCGACCGGGCAGACGCGGCGACCGTCGGATACATGCTCACCAGCACGCCCAGCGGCGCGTAGTAGGAGTATTCATCCTGCGTCGGCAGCAGCGGCGCGAGAGCCCAGGCCAGCGCGCAGCCGATCGCCGCCTTGGCTGCCATGAGGAGGCGCGCGGGTGTGGTCATCTCCCGCCACCAGTGCGCGGAGACCTGAGAGACGCGTGGTGCCATGGGTGCCTGCTTCGGGGGGGCGAGGGGGCGTTGTTGCTCGCTGACTGTAGGCGAGCGCGGGGCCTCCCTCAACCGCCTCCCCGACCCTGCCCCTCAGGACTGGCGTTCCACCGCGAGCCAGAGCTCCGCGCGACCGGCGTCGCCGTCGTCCGACCGCTCGTGGACGGCGAGGATCTCCGGCGCCGCGACCGTGCGATACGGATGCGAGGGGAACCAGTCGCCGTACGCGTCGGCCCACACCTGCTGGAGCGCATCGAAGAATCCGGTCTCGGCCGACACTTCGAACACCACCCACGTGTGGGCGGGCACCTCGAGCGTGTCGAACGACTCGGGGATGTCGCCTGCCGGACGCCGGGTCGCGACCCCGTAGACGTAGTGGAATTCGCTGCCGTCGGCACGATCAGGCGCGAAGTCGGTGGACACCGAGAAGGGGCCCGCCGGCTCATCCATGTCGCTGATCGCTGCCAGCTCGGCGGCGGTCGTCGGCGGCAAGGAGCGGTGGAACGCGATCATGTCGGGGTTCGGCCCGCGGTAGACCAGGGGAATTCTGACGCCGGGCCCGGCGATGCGGAACGGTTCGAGGTCGATGATGCGGTGGCGCATGGAGGCGCTCCCTTCGATGGTGAGGCGGAGCCGCAGGCGAGGCTGGGCTGTGAGGACGGCGCCGGGACGGCGGGCCTGCTCGGGCGTGAGACCGTGCACGGCGACGAATGCGCGGCGGAACGCATCGGCCGAGCCGTACCCGTAACGCACCGCGACCTCGACGAGGGGCGTGCCCTCGAGCACGTCGGCGACGGCGACGCTCATCCGGCGGCGCCGGATGTATTCCGACAGCGGCATGCCGGCGAGCACCGAGAACACGCGGCGGAAGTGGTACTCCGACGTGACGGCCGTCCGCGCGAGCGCGGGGACGTCGATCTCGCCCTCGAGGTCAGCCTCGATGAGATCGATCGCGTCGTTCCAGCGTTCGAGCATGCTGCCCGCCCTTCCCGTGTCATCCTGTCGACCGAATGGCCGACGTGTCGATGCTAGGAAGCGCGGGCGGCGTCGCGCCCGACAATCGGTGCCCGGCCCGGTCGGGGGGGGTGCACCCCCGGCGGGAGGGAGTGCACCCCCGCGTGCCGGGAGCGTGCTACGCCCGCTACGCGCGCGGCCCCGCCACCAGCCGGTCGCCGACCCACGCCACGGGCAACCCGTCGATCACTCCCCCGACGAATCGCCCGTCGGCGTCGGCGTTGCGGAACGCGAACAGCAGCCACTGCCCGTCCGAGCGCCGCCGCAGCAGCCGACCCACGTAGAGCCGCTCGTCGGTCACCGGGTACGCCGCGTCGACGTCGAACGGCCCGAGCACGCTGTCGGCGTTGATCGCCCATGTGCCTCCGCCGCCCGGCTCCCCCGCCCGCGACGGCATCGCGTGCTCGCTGCCGCACGAGAAGATCAGCACCGGGCGCCCGTCGACGACCTCGACCTGCGTCACCTCGAGCTGGCCGAACCCGTGCTCGCTCGGCGCGCTGAGCGGCGGCCGCAGCTCCCAGGTGCGAAGGTCCGGCGACCACGCGTGCCCGATGACCCCGCGCCCGAAGGCCGGGCCCTCGGTCGCGCGCGCCGTGACGTACATGTGCCACCCGTTCCCCTCCGGATCGGGGAACACCCACGGGTCGCGGAACGCCTCGTCGTGCCAGTCGCCGGAGTCGAGCGTTTCGTACCAGGGTGCCGCGGCCGACGCCACGGGCCCCGGCGCCTTGGTCCAGGTCAGAAGGTCGGGCGAGGTCGCGTACCCGATCCGCTGGACGTTCTTGCCCCCGGCATCCAGTGACGACCCCGTATAGAAGAGGAACCAGGTGCCGTCGGGGTGCCGCGCCACCGACCCGGTCCACGTCGCGAGGTCGTCGAACGCCGGCGCGTCGGAGTGCACGAGCGCGTCGGCGACCTGCGTCCATGTCTGCAGGTCGGTCGAGACCGCGTGCCCGATCGCCGCACGGTAGTGCCGCGCGTCGGGGTCGCGGAGCGCCCGAGAGGCGTAGAGGAAGAACAGGTGGTACTGCTCTCCGTCGTCGGCGAACCAGAAATCCCACACCCAGGAGCCGGGCAGATCGAACACAGCAGACCTTTCAGAAACATCGAGAGAGACGTCGAGCAGACCGGCGACCGCGCCCCGCGTCATCCCTTGACCCCACTCGCGGCGATCGACGAGACGAACGCGCGCTGGAACACCAGGAACACGATGAGCACCGGCAGGGTGATGAGTGAGGTGTACGCCATGACCTCACCCCAGGCGGTGTTGAGCTGGAAGAAGTACTGCATGCCGACCATCACCGGCCGCAGTTCCTCGCGCTGCACCACCATGAGGGGCCAGAGGTACTGGTTCCACGCGGGCAGGAAGGTGAGGATCGCCACCGTGGCGAACGCCGGGCCCGAGAGGGGCACGATGATCCGCCGGTAGATGGTGAACCAGCCCGCGCCGTCGATGCGTGCCGCCTCGTCGAGCGACTTGGGGATCGTGGAGAAGTACTGCGTGAACAGGAAGATCGAGAAGGCGTTGGCGATGAACGGCACGATCTGCACTTCGTAGGTGTTGAGCCATCCGAAGTCGTACTTCAGCACCCCACCCTCGATCACGAGGGTCGGCAGCTGCGCGACCCAGTAGACCATGGGCACCGCGATCGTCTCGAAGGGCACGATCAGGGTGGCGATGATGATCGCGAGCACGACGAACCGTCCCCGCCACGCCAGGCGCGACAGCGCGAAGCCCGCCATGGAGTTGACGATCAGCCCGAGCCCCACCGTCAGCACGGTGACGAGCACCGAGTTGAACAGGAACTGCGCGACCGGCACCCGGTCGAACACCCCGAAGTAGTTGTCGAGGCTGATGTCGCCGACGGGGAGGAACGCCATCGGCGAGTCGATGTCCTGCAGGATCTGGGCGTCGGGCTTCAGGCTCGAGACGAACATGAACACCAGCGGGAAGAGGAAGATCATCGCGAACACCGACATGGCGGCGTACAGGAAGAACTTCCCGGTGCGCCGGCGCCGCTTCTCGCTGGCGTCGGTCGAGAACCGAGCGGATGCCGCGGCGCGGCCCCGCGCCCCGGTGTCGGGGCGGTTACGGGTGTCGGTCATGTCAGTCCTTCTCCCTCGTCAGGCGCCGCTGGATGAGGGCGATGATGAGCACCGCGACGAAGAAGATCAGCGAGATGGCGGCGGCGTAGCCGATCTCCTGCTGCTCGTAGCCCTTGCGCACGGCGTAATAGACGATCGTGGACGTGCTGTTCACCGGGCCGCCCTGGGTCATCACGTCGATCTGCACGAACAGGCCGAGCGCGGCGATGGTGATGGTGACGAGGACGAACACCATGGTGGGGCGAAGGCCCGGCCAGGTGACGCTGACGAACTGGCGCCAGGGTCCGGCGCCGTCCATCTTCGCCGCCTCGTAGAGCTCTTCGGGGATGGTCTGCAGCCCCGCGAGCCAGATGATCATGTGGAACCCGACGGCCTGCCAGATCGACAGCACGATGATCGCGCCGAGCGCGGTCTGCGGGTTGTTCAGCCAGTCCATGCCCGACCACGCCCCGAAGGTGATCGTGTCGATCATGGAGTTGATCAGGCCGTTGGGCTGGTAGAGGAAGCGCCACAGGATCGACACCACGACGATCGAGGTGACGACCGGGATGAAGAAGATCACCCGGAAGGCGGTGACCCCTCGCATCCGTCTGTTGACGAGGACCGCGAGCAGCAGGCCGAGGCCTGCCTGCACCGGCACCACGACGAGGGCGAAGAGGAACGTGTTCCACACCGACTGCACGAACACGCCGTCCGCGGTGAACGCGCGGACGAAGTTGTCCAGCCCGACGAAGCGCGGCGGGTTGGGCGAGATGAGGCGGGCGTTGGTGAACGAGAGGGTGAAGGCGAGGATGACGGGGATGATGAGGAACAGCACCAGCAGGATGCCGGCGGGTGCCATCATCGCCAGGCCCGCCCAGGTCTCTCGGCCCTTCGTGGTGCGGAAGCGGCGGGTCGCGCGCTGAGGTGTCTCGGCTGCGACCGTCGGAGGCGTGACAGTCATGAGAAGTCTTTCCCGAGTCGTGCGGGCGGGAAGCGGCGGCTCCCCGCCCGCACGTCAGTGATCAGAAGCCGTAGCCGTCGTTGGATTCGATGTTGGCGTCGATCTCCTGCACGGCCCGGTCGAGGGTCTGCTGCACGTCGGCGCCGTTCATGATGTCCTTGGCCGCGGTCTCGAACGTGGTGGAGATCACCGCGTAGGCCGGAGTCTCGGGGCGGAGCACCGCGTACTCCTGCGACAGTTCGACGAAGGGCCGGAGCACGCCGTCGGTGCCGAAGTACTCCGACGCCTCAGCGGCGCCCTCGGTCGCGGGGATGACGATCTGCTTGTCGGCGAACTCGGTGATGTACTCGTCCTGGAAGCTGAACTCCAGGTACGCGCGGGCACCCTCGACCTCTTCACAGGTCGACGAGATGGCCCACTGCCACGAGCCGCCGCCGATCTTCGGGCCGGTGCCGAGGTCGGGCGGAGGCAGGATCACGAGGTCATCGCCGATCGCTTCGACCGAGGCGAGGGCGTTCCAGACGCCGGTGTAGCTGAGGGCGACCTCGTCGTCGACGAACTCCTGGTTGCCGATCGTGCCGCTGTTGCTGGCGAGGCCGTCGGCGAAGAGTCCCTGGAACCATTCGCCCCAGGCGACCGCCTCGGGCCCGTTCAGTGCGCCGTCGGCGCTCAGCATCGTGTCGCGGTCGATCAGGTCGCCGCCGAAGCTCTGCAGGAACGGCGAGTAGGCGTAGGGCCACCACTCACCGGTGTCTTCCGCGCCAATGTCGATGGGCGTCTCGTACCCGGCATCCTTCAGGGTCTGGAGGGCCGCGGTGAACTCCTCCGCCGTCCAGGGATCGTCGATGGTGGGGATGCGGATGCCGTTCTCGGTGAGTACCGACTCCCGCGCGAAGATCGACAGCGCGGCGTCCCAGTAGCCGGCGGAGTAGATCTCGTCGTTCCAGACGCCCACCGCGGTCGGCAGGAGCGAGTCGGTGATGTCGGTGGAGATCCCGAGCGGCTGGATGTACTCCGCCCACGCCCAGTTGGGCATGATCGGGCCGTCGAGATCGAGCAGGCAGGGAAGATCGCCGGATGCCGCGGCCGCGACGATCGCGTCGTTGTAGGCGCCCTGCGGGAAGGACTCTTCGACCACCTCGTACTGGTCTTGCGAGGCGTTGAAGTCGGAGATGATCCGTTCGTAGACCTCGAGCTCGGCGGGGTTGCCGGCGGAATGGGTCCACATCGTGACCTGCGTGCGGCCGTCTTCGGTGGTGGTGCTGCCCTGGCCGGCCTGCCCGCACCCGGTGAGGGCGAGGGCTCCTATGGCGCCGGCCGCAACAAAAGCCGGGACTGTTCTGCGCATCTGTGATTTCCTGTTCTGGTGATCGACCGCTACGTCGATCACCGATCGGGGACCGCTTCGGCGGTCGTTCGGTATCTCAAGTGGTCCGCCGTCGGCTCTGTTTGGCGACGTGCGCCGGCGGCGGGCCCACGGAGTCTCGCCGGATGACGGGACATTCCATGCGGTGCGTGGCGTCGCTGTTCCCATCCGCGCGGACGCCGAGCGCGACCTCCATCGCCCAGCGACCCATTTCGTAATGGGGCAGGGCGACGGTGGTGAGGGGTGGGTCTTGTTCCGCGGCGACCAGCAGCTGGTCGTCGTAGCCCACGACCGAGAGGTCGTCGGGGATTCGGAGGCCTCGAGCGTGAGCGGCCAAGTACACCCCGACCGCCATGCGGTCGTTGAAGCAGAAGATGCCGGTGGGGCGCTGGCCGTCGGGCAGGTCGAGGAGACGGTCGGCCGCTTCGCGGCCGCCGAAGGCGGTGGTCTCGCCGCGCACGTGCAGAGCGGGGTCGACCGCGATGCCCGCTTCGGTGAGGGCTTGGACGTACCCCTCCTCGCGCAGGCCCGAGGCGATCGGCGGATCGACGGTGTCGAGGTAGGCGATGCGGCGGTGACCGGCCCCGATGAGCACGCGGGCGGCGGCGTAGCCGCCCTCCCGATCGGCCGGGACGACGCTCGGGAAGCCGCCGTGCACGGGGCGGCAGTCGAGGAACACCGAGCCTGCCGGCAGCGACTCGGGCACCTCGACGACGCGGTGCCACATGCAGGCGTAGATCATCGCGTCGACCTGTTGGGCGCGAAGCGCCGAGATCGCGTCGCGCTCGACGTCTTCGTCGCCGCCGGTGTCGACGAAGATCACGAGGTGGTCGTTCTCGCGGGCGGCGTCCTGGGCGCCGGCGAGCATGCGGCCGGCGAACGGCGTGGTGGCGATCTGATCGGAGATGAGGCCGACCGTGCGGGTCTGGCGGGTGCGGAGGCTGCGCGCCACCGAGCCTCGGCGCATAGCCGACGGCATCCGCTGCCTCCCGCACGCGCTGACGGGTGGTCTCGGAGATGCGGGACTCGACGTCGTTCATCACCAGCGACACCGTCGTGACCGAGACGCCCGCGGCTGCGGCGACATCGGAGATGCGGGCCCGGCTCATGTCACTCCGTCGTGTGAGGCCTCGGTCGAGGTGGTGTTGGTGTGCGTGATAAATCGATTTATCAGATTATGCACCGCCTGCTGCGGGTCGTCAAGCACTTCGCGAGGGTGCAAGCCCAGCGCGTGAATGTTCGCGCGCCGGTATATCGGAAACCCGGGCGCGGCGCCCATGTGAACCCCTATGCCCGAAACGTCGCGACCCGAAGCCCGAAGGTTCCCGCTCTTGCGCGGCCGCCCGGCATACAGTCATTCCAGGAGGTTCCCGCCTCTCGCGTGCGACGCGCCCCCAAGATTTCGCGTCGCCGCCGCCCGTCCGCCCCGTCGGGCAACCGCCGATGAATCCGAGAGGGATCCATGTCGACGACCGCCACGCTCACCGTCAGGTGGACCGATGGCGCCGCGATGCCCTCCGGCAGGCCCGGTCGTCGCAGCCTTCCCCCGCTGCCGACCGTTTAGGCGCAGGCGCCGGGACTGCGATGCCCCCCGCCCTCGGTCCCGGCGCCTGCTCTTCTCCTCGTCACCCCTCCGCTCATCGGTGAGGTGAGAGCGCCGACCCGGAGACGTCATCATCCGGATCGGCGCTCGCTGCCCGGATCCCCCAATCCGGGCCGCTCAAAGGTCGCGCTGCCGCCTCACTGAGCCATCGCTGCAGCGGCGGAAGGGCGATACGAGGCCGCGAGGGCTCGGCTGCGCCCGACAGCGAGCCACACGCCGGTCACGGCGAGCCAGAACGGCATGAACACCCCCGGGAGACCGGGGACGCCCGTGACGAGGATCGCCCCCAGCGTGCCGACACCGAAGACCGCGCTGAACACGCCGAGAACCCGCGACAGGTTGCGCTCGAAGAAGGCCATCCACGCGACGCCGAGCGCGGCGGCGATGGCGGCCGTCCACGAGATGTAGGCACCGAAGTCGGTGAGCATGTAATAGACGAACAGACCCTGTTCCCCATACATGCCGGACTCGGGCCCGAGGTAGTTCGCCAGCGCGCCGCGCCACCCGTATCCGAGCGTGAGCGCGCCGGCTGCGGCGATGAGTCCGCCGCTGACCAGCCGCGCGCCGGTCGAACGCGGCACCATCGCGTCGATGTGCCGGCGCCAGAAGGCGACGAAGATCAGAAGGGCGATGATCGCCGTGAGCCCGGCGAGGTAGCCGACCCGGCCGAGCAGCGGGTCGAGGCCCGCCATGTCGGCAGGTGTCACGGTGTACTCCCGCCCCTCCGCCACAGCGGCGAGTTCACCATCAGGCCGGAGATCCGTGACGATGCTTCCGACGGTCCCCGCCACGCCGGCGGCGAGGGCCCAGAGCGGCCAGGCACGGAAGCGTCGGGTCGCCGGAGGTGATACGGGCGAATCGGATGACATGGGTTCTGCTTTCGTCGAAGGAGCGGCATCCGCCGGCACCGACGTCGTCGGCACAGGTCGATGCTCCCGAAGCCGGCATCCCGATCGTCAGGTGCGGATGTCCTCGATCGGCCTGGGACGCGGAACAGGACGCGCTCGCTCCTCCTCCGGGCATCCGAGCATCGCGGCTAGAGGGCCCTGCCGTCCGCTCTCGCCCCGAATCCGGCCTCGCGGGCCATGACGATCAGCGCGCTGCGGTCGGGCGCCCCGAGTTTGGTGATGATGCTGTAGACGTAGTTGCGGACGGTCTTGCTCGTCAACACGAGCGTGCGCGCGATCGAGCCGTTGTCCAGTCCGCGGGCGACGAGATCGAGGACATCGGCTTCCCGCTGCGTGAGCTCGGGGAACCGCCGGGGCGAGGACTCCGCCACAGCACCACTCAAGTAGGAGACCGCACGGGCAGCGACATCCGCCCCGAACAGCACTTGCCCGCCGGCGACGGCATGTATCGCCCGCTCGACTTCCTCCGCCGAGGCGACTTTGAGAAGGTAGCCACGCGCACCTGCGCGCATCGCCGCGAACAGAGACCGGTCGTCTCCGAGCATCGTGAGCACGAGAACGGCGGTGGAAGGATGCCGCTGGGCGACCGTCTTTGTCGCGTCGATGCCCGACTCCGATCCCAGGTCGAGATCCATGAGTACGACGTCCGGCTCGCGCGCGGCGATGAGGTCGAGGGCCTCACCGATGGTCGCGGCGTCACCGACCACCCGAACACCGTCGAGGGTGTTCAGAAGCGAGACGATGCCACGTCGGAAGAGCGGGTGGTCATCGACGACTCCCACGGTGATCGCCGTCTCACGCGGCATCCGCTCTCCCTCGTCCTGGCGCGGGCGTCCCCGCACTCCGGATCCGGCGCGCCCACGGCTCATCGCGCCGCCTCAGCGTCGATTCTCGCGCCCCGCCCGTCCCACCCGCCAGAGTCCACTGCCCACGAAGGGCCATGGGAAGGCATCGTCACGCTCACCGTCGTTCCCTTCGGTGACGAGGTGATGTCGAACCGACCGCCGAACGCGGCGACCCGCTCGCGCATGGACGCCAGGCCGACCCCGGCGGTGGCGGTGACGGCGAATCCGCCGCCGTCGTCCTGGATGCAGAGGGTGATCTCGCCGTCAACGGCGATCCGCACCTCTGCAGTGCGTGCGCGCGCGTGCCGCGCGACGTTGGTGAGCGCTTCCGCCGCGATGAGGTGGAGCGCCTCCGCTCGAGCGGCATCGAGCAGCTCCACCCCGGTCACGTCGATCCGCACCGACAATCCGTCTCCGAGGCGCCGCGACAGCCGCCGCAATGCCGGCGCGAGATCATCTGGTTCGGAAGGCGTCTCGCCGACCTCGCCGGCGAGATCACGCACGTCACGAAGTCGATCCCGTACTTCGTCGGCGAGCTCGCCGAGCAGTGCGCGCGCCGCCGAACGGTCGGTGGCCATGAGATTCTCCACCGCCGCGAGACCGTAGCTGACGCCGGCCAGGGCCGGTCCGAGCCCATCGTGCAGTTGTCGGCGCAGGGCTCGTCGCTCCTCAGCGCGGCGCTTCTGCACGTCGGCTCTCGCTGTGTCGAGCACCACGTACGACTCCGAAAGTCGCACCACGGTGGCGACGAGGCCCGCGATATCGGTGAGCACCGTGAGTGTGCGACGATCCAGGCGCTGCCCGACCGGCGGCGCCGCAACCATTTGGCCGAGGCCACCCGGGAGCGGAACGACCACCGACCGTGCGCCCCCTTCCCCGACCATAGCGGCGATGTCACCTGCGCGGATCTCGACGCGAGCAAGGCGCAGCACCCGACGGATCGTCTCGGCGAGACTGGCGAGCCCGCGGGGTCCCGGGGTGAGACCACCGATCTGTGCGCCGAGCCGCGCGAGTACCTGCGTGGCGTCGGCCCCATCGCCGTAGACGAGCAGATCGACCCGGCGCTGAAGCCAGGCGCGCAGCGGCAGTACGGCGAGGGCGACGACGAGGGGGACGACGAGCAGCACCGTTCCGCTCGTCGGGAAGATCAGGGGAACGGTCACCACGACGGCGAAGTACAGGGCCACTCCGGTCACACTCAAGAGCAGCCAGAGCAGGATGCGGCTGATCGCCACCTCCACTCCGGCGAGCCGCTGCCCGAGGATCATCACCACGATTCCCGCAGACATGAGCACCTGGCCGAGGATCGGAGCGACGATACCGACCTCGATCACCCATCCGGGCACGCCGATGCCCGCCGGCAGGATCAGCACGATGTAGGACAGCGTGACGACGATGAATCCGACAGTGAGCCATGACAGATCGATGCGCGCCCGGCCGCGCGAGCGCGACCAACGGCTCACGAGAACTCCCGCCGAAAGCACCGACATCCCCACGGCGCACAGGGCGGCGACCTCGTAGACCGAGGGAATGGCCGCCTGGTAGGCCCCGTTCGCGATCGCGAGCGGATTGACGGGACTTCCTGTCCCGGCCTGGGTGAGGCTCACCCAAAACGCGGCGAGCGCGGCCGCGACGCCGAGCGCGACGACCATTCGTTGCCACCGGGGCAGGGGCGTGCGCGTCACGAGCAGTGGGACGACGGCAGTCAGAAAGGTGCCGGGGACGAACCCCCATCCGGCCGCGTAGACGGCGAGGCCCCACAGCGGCAGACCCCCGGTCTCGGCACCCAGAAGCCCGTATTCAACCCCGAAGGCCGTAACCCCCGAACCGACGGCGTGGACGGCCAGGATGATCCCGACGGGATGGGGTCGCCGGAAGAGGATCAGCGCCGCGACCGGTCCGTACAGCAGGGCGACCGTCACCCCGATGTCGCCGAACCGCGCTTTCATCTCCTCGGGCGCCTGGGAGAGGAACACCCCGGGGAGTGGGTCCGGAGGAAGGTCCGCGACCGCCCCGATGATGAGGGCTGCCACTGCGAAGGCCCACGACGTCACCCATACCACGATCGCGACGGCCCGCCGCGCCGCCGTGGTCATCGAGGGATCACCGCCTCCAACGGGCTGTCACCGACGGCCGTGCCACCGAGTTCGCGCACACGGCGGACGAAGAGCGAGGATGCCGCATCTATCCCGTCGGGCAGGCTGATGCGTACGGTGGCCGCATGACGCTCTGACACGACCGCGTCGCCGATGCCGATCTCGATCGCCGCGTGCCCCGAGGCGCCGTTCCGCACAGCGTGTGACACGACGTCGGAGACGAGCAGGTACAGCGCCAGCTGAAGATCGGGCTCGAGGAGGTCGACCCGAGGAGCGCGCACATTCACCGCCAGTGCGGTGTCCGCGCCCGTGCGCGCGGCGAGTTCGTCGAGAGCGCCCGCCAGGTCGCCCTGGTCCAGCGCGGTGGGGAGGAGCGAGCGAGCGGCCGAACGAACGACCTCCGTTGCTCGCACCGCATGCTGGCGCAGAAGCGCAAGGGCGTCGCGCCCCCCGGGCCCCGGTGTGGCGAGAACCGCGTCCGTGGCCACCATCGCGTAGACCAGTCCGGCCAGCGTGGGGGCCAGTTCATCGTGCAGTTCGACGGCCAGGCGATGTCTCTCCTCGCGCCGCACTCCCTGCGCGCGTCGACGCGTCTGAACGGCCTCTTCGTTCACCCGCGCGAGCTGCACAGCCACAGCGAGGAAACCTGCGATCTGGGCGAGTACGGGCCCGACCGTACGGTCGAGGTGTTCGAGCGAACGATGCGACACGGACAAGACGCCGATCTCCACGCCACCCACCTGAAGCGGCACGTCCCGTCGGAACGGGCCGGGCTCGCCGGCGGACACGACATCGAGGTCGGCGCCGCCGCCCGCATCCGCATCGGTCATTCGGATCTCCACGGCGTCAACCCGCCACGTCTCCCGCAGGGAGGACGCGACCATCGCTGCGCTCGCGATGCGGGCGTCGAGGTGTGCCGGGCGTTCGGTGAGCCGGTCGGCCAGCCGGGCGAGAACGCTGCGGGCATCGGGAACGATGTCGGCGAGCACCTGCGTCAGGCGCGCTCGCGCGGCGCGGAGCGTGCCACCGAGGACGAACGCGAGCGCGGCCGCAGAAAGGGCGCCCGTGAGGGCGGGGCCGAGGCTCAGCAGGGTTCCCGCCGAGGTCACGGCGAGATAGGCGCTCACGCCGAACGCGAGCGACTGCGCCGCCGCCAGCTGTTCGATCAAGCGCGGCGACGGCAGGACGTCAGCGCGTCCGGTGGCGATCGCGAGCAGAATTCCGAGGGGGAGGAACCCTTGCGCGAGGGCGAACGCGGCGTCGGCCAGAGGTGCGAGGGGCACCGGCAGCGGAACGATCACGCGGATGTAGCTGGCGATGAGCAGCACCGCGCCGAACGCGAACCAGGTGCTGGCGGTGCGTTGACGTGGCCCCGCAGCCCGCCAGCGTCGCCAGAGCGTTGCAGCCCCCAGGGCGAAACTCACGATCGCGAGGATGAGGGGTAGCAGGTGAAGCCACAGCGGCACGGGTGCGAGAAGCGCAGTGGTCGAAACGACCACCGCGACCCCGACGGCTGCGAGGCCGAGGATGAGGCCGGGCCGCCTCCCCCGCGTCGGCGCGCTCGCGACGAGCCACGGAAGCAACGCGAGCGCGGCGACCTCGGGCACGCGCGACACGAGAGTGATCGTCGGCAGCAGCGACGCGGCAAACCCATCGGCGCGGGCGTTGGAAAGAACGACGAGCAGCGCGAGGATGCCGCTGGTCACCGCAAGGGCGCCGGTGACCGCCGCGACGTCGGGCCGCGCGAGCCTCGTCGACACTGCCGCGACAACGGCGTACACGATCGCCGTCACCACGAGACGCACCGCCCGTGCGGGATCGGTCTCGGTGGCCAACGCGACGAAGAGCGCCACGACCGCCGGCGTCACCGCGGCGAGGATCCAGATCACGGCGAGGCTCGCCGCTGTCCGCGCGGGATCGCGGACGCGCATGCGGGACGAGACCATCGGACTCCTGTGGTGTGCCTGGAACGACTCTTCCAGTCGGCAGACCCTCACCGACAGGGGCAGATGTCCCTGATCAGCGACCTGTCCACGCATTCCTGCGCGACATCGTGAGCGCCCGCGGCCCTGCTTAGACTCGAAGGGTGACGTGGTCCATCGATCCCCCCGCGGCCCGCGCCGTCATCTCTGATGCCCGGGCCGAGACCGCCACCCTCGACAACGCAGCCACGACCACCTCCGACCGGTACGCCGACGCGATCGCCGCCGCAGCCCGCGCGCCGCGCACCGCGCAGGCACTGACGAACCTCGCCGCCGACCCGTTCCTGGTCTCCCTTGCGGCGCTCCGCCGCCGTGTGGTCGAGGTGACCGACACCGCCGGTGCGGTCATCTTCTACGCGATCGGCTTCGGCATCCTCTTCCTCGGCATCGGGATGGGTCTGTTCGCGATCCTCACCGCGCTCGGCGACGCCCTGCCCCTCGCCGCGCAGCGGGTCGGCGCTGTCGTCGTCTTCGCCTTCCTGGGCACCACCCTGCTGTCGCTGTTCTGGTTCCCCCGCGCCCTCACACCCCGGTGGTTCCGCGAGGCCGGCACACGGCGGAGAGGGCGCCGAAAGGCATGACGGTCGACCAGCTGATCGACACCCCGCACGCCCGCCTCCGCGTGCCTGCGGACTGGACCTCCGAGACGGTCGATGGCGCGGATGCCGTGCTCGTCGCGCCCGGGGGCGACGACGGATTCCGCGCGAACGTCGTCGTCACCTCGGTGCCGTCGAGCGAGCCGGTGGAGCGTGCGGGCGAAGCGGCCCTCGCGGCGGCTCTCGACCAGCACCCGGGCGCACTGGTCGGAGCGTTCGACCTCTGGCCGCCGGCTCTTCAGGGGCGTCGCCTGCTTTTCACCTACCCCGCCGGAGACGCCGGCCAGGTCGACGTGCGGAAGTACGTGTGGGCCACCGGCACACATCACGTCCACCTGTCCACGAGCGCCGCGCCGTGGCAGACGCCGACGCTTCGCGCGCTGTTCGACAGCATCGGCGCCCACGTGGAGTTTCCGGCATCCGGTGACCGCCTGCCGGAATCGTCGGATGCGGATGTGGCCACGGAGCGTCGTCCGCAGAAGCTGACGGTGAACGGGCCCGTCGTCCCTCGGCCCGCGCTCGACGTCCTCGCTTCCGCGCGGCCGAGCGGTCGGCTGTCACGCGCCGACCGCGCCTCTGCGGAAGGCCGCGCCCTCGTGGGCGCCGGGTTCGCGACCGAGCGTGGGCGGCTCACCGATCTGGGCGCGTGGACGGTGGAGCACTGGGCGCGCCCCGACGCGACGATCGTCTCGATCGAGCGGTCGGACGGTGGCACGTTGACCGGATGGCGCGGAGCGCAATCCGTGCTCTTCGCCGCGTCGACGCCCGCGCCCGGCGGTGACGCCTCAAGCCTGGGCGCCGCCCCGGTCACCGTGTTCAGCTCGACGTTCGATCGCACCGCCGCGCTGGTGCTCGGGTGGCTCGGCGCCGGTCCGAGCACGCTGAGTGTCGACGCGCATGCGCCGGTTCTCCCCGCGGGATCGATCGCACGCCGGATCGCCGACCCGGCCGAGCCCGTGCCCGACGGCGCTGGGCGACATCTCGCCTTCGCGTGGCAGCAGCCGTGGGTGGGCGTCGACCTGCGGATGCGCAGCGGCCTCATCCCCCTCGTCAGGATCGGCGAGAACCGGTGGTGGCGCCGGACGGCGGAGTCCGGCGCCACCACGGGCGAGCGATTGGTCCCGGTCCCCGCCGGCCAGCTCTACGACCTGGTGACCGACCAGGTCGTCTCCGCGCTTCTCTGACGCGCGCCCCGCGGTCGGGTGTCGCGTCACCCGACCGGTACCACGGGAGGACCCCATCCCGTCTCGATTCATGCTGCGGATGGATGTGGCGGCGCGACGTCGTCCGTAGCGTGAAGCGCATGATCAGTGCAGAAGGCCTCACGAAGAGATACGGCGCCAAAACCGCCGTCGACACCGTGGACTTCACCGTCCACGCCGGCCAGGTCACGGGGTTCCTCGGTCCGAACGGCGCCGGCAAGTCCACCACGATGCGCATGATCGTCGGCCTCGATCGCCCGACCGCCGGATCGGTCACGGTCAACGGTCGCCCGTATGCGGGGCACCGCGCCCCGCTCCGCGAAGTCGGAGCCCTCCTCGACGCCAAGGCCGTCCACAGTGGACGCACCGCCGAGAACCACCTCCGCGCCATGGCGGCCACCCACCGGATCGGCGCGAAGCGCGTGCGGGAGGTCATCGAGCTGACCGGACTCGAATCCGTCGCCCGCCGCCGCGTCGGGGGTTTCTCCCTCGGAATGGGGCAACGCCTCGGCATCGCGGCGGCGCTCCTCGGCGACCCCGCGACGATCATCCTCGACGAGCCGGTGAACGGCCTCGACCCCGAGGGCGTCCTCTGGGTGCGCCGGCTCGTGAAGCACCTCGCCGCCGAGGGGCGGACGGTGTTCCTCTCCTCGCACCTGATGAGCGAGATGGCGCTGACCGCCGACCACCTCATCGTGCTCGGCAAGGGCAAGATCATCGCCGACGCACCGGTCGCCGACATCATCGCCGGCGGCACCGGCCCGCGGGTGCGAGTCCGTTCGCCCCAGGCGAGCCGCCTCGCGGAGCTCGTGGCAGCTCCCGACGTCACGATCACCGGGGCCGAGGCCGGTCTGCTCGAGATCACCGGGGTGGAAGCCCCGGCCGTGGGCGATCTGGCCGCCCAGCATGGCCTGGTCATCCACGAACTGACCCCCCTCAGCGCGTCGCTCGAGGAGGCATACATGGACCTCACCGCGGATGCGGTGGAATACCGAACGGAGGCGGTCCGATGACCACCACGACGATACTCGACTCCCGAACCGACGACCTCGGCGACGCACGCCTCACCTTCCCCGGCACCCTTCGCGCCGAATGGATCAAGCTGCGCAGCCTGCGCTCGACCGTCTGGTCGTACGCACTCCTCATCGCGATCTCGGTCGGACTCTCCGCCCTCGTCGCCGTCGCCCTGCTCAACATCCCCGAGGGCGTGGCGGCCGAAGCGCCCGGGGCGGACCCGGTGCAGACCATCGTCGGGGCCGCCGTGGCGGGCGTCGCCTTCGGTCAGCTCATCGCAGGCATCCTCGGTGTCCTGGTGATCAGTGGCGAGTACACCACCGGCATGGTCCGATCGACCTTCCTGGCGGTGCCCGGCCGGATCTCCGCGCTCGCGGCGAAGGGCATCGTGCTGTTCACCCTCACGTTCGCCGTGGGGCTGGTGGCGAACGTCGCCGGGTATCTCGTGGCATCCCTCCTGCTCTCGCAGGACGATATCGCCGCACCCATCACCGACCCGGGCATCTTCTGGCCGCTTCTCGGCGCCGCGCTCTACCTCGCGATGGTTTCGCTGTTCGCCCTCGCGGTCGGCACGCTCATCCGCAGCAGCGCCGGCGGGATCGCGGTGGTCGTGGGGGTTCTGCTGATCCTTCCCACGATCCTCGGCCTCGTGCCGGCGGACTGGGCGCGCGACGCCGTCCCGTACCTGCTCTCCTCCGCCGGCACGGGGATCTACACCTCCGCCGCCCTCGCACCGGAAGGCGAGGCACTCGGGATGTGGCTGAACCTGCTGGTCACCGGCCTCTGGGTCGCGGTCCCCACCGCAGCGGCGGCCATCCTGCTGCGCACCCGCGACGCGTAACGTCGACGCCATGGCGTCCGCTCAGCTCTCCCCCGACCGTCCGGTCACGGCGGCCGGGGAGAGCTGCGCCTGCCCCGACCACCCGGCGTCATCCGACGGTTCTGGGCCCGGCATCCGCGACTGGTCGACGCGCTCGTCGCCGTGGTCTACCTCATTCCCGTCCTCGGGTCGCTGGTGCTCGCCGCGCCCGTCGGACCGGTGCCCCTGTGGGTGACGATCGCGCGCGTCCTCCTCGTCGCTGCGACCGCGGCCATCATGATCGTCTGGCGGCGGAGCAGGCCCTGGGTGCTCGTCGCTGCGGCGTGGGTGACCACGCTGCTGGTCTACCCGCTGGAAGCGGTCAACGTCTTCGCCATCGCCATCGGCCTGTACGCACTCGCCGTCTACCGCTCCACCCGCTCCGCCTGGATCGGCTTCGCCATCTCGGCCGGGGTCGGCGGGGCGGCCGCGTTCGTGGCATCCCTCCTCCAACCGAGCCCGCTCTTGGGGGAATCGGCGTTCTTCCCCTTCGCCATGGCCGAAGCGGTCGTCACCGCGCTCCTCGGCACCCTCATCGGCGTCACCGTGGGCAATCGTCGCCGCTATCTCGAGGCGCTCATCGCCCGGGTGGGCGACCTCGCCCGCGAGCGCGACCGGCAGGCTCAGCTGGCGACAGCGGTCGAACGCGCGCGGATCGCCCGCGAGATGCACGACGTCGTCTCACACAGCCTGACGGTGATGGTGACCCTCGCTGAGGGGAGCGCGGCAACGGCCGGCCGAGATCCGGGGCGGGCCGCCGAGGGGATGCGACTGGTCGCTGATGCCGGACGCGACGCGCTCCTCGAGATGCGCCGCATGCTCGGTGTGCTCACCGAGCCGGGCACCGAAACCGTCGACGGGCGAGCACCGCAGCCCGGAACATCGGCGATGCCCGAGCTGCTCGAGGGATTCCGCGCCGCAGGATTGCCGGTGACGCTCAAGACCGCGGGCGCGGCGATCGCCGACCCCAATCTGCAGCTGACCGTCTACCGGATCGTGCAGGAGGCCCTCACCAACGTCCTCCGCCATGCGCCGTCGGCGCGACACGTGGATGTCACGATCGAGCAGGCCGACGGTGAGGTGAGGGTCGAGGTGGTCGACGACGGTGACGCATCCCGCCGGGCGGACAGCGCGACAGGGGCGAGCGACACCGGCGGTCGCGGCCTGATCGGCATGCGCGAGCGGGTCGCGGTGTACGGCGGCACCCTCGATGCGGGGCCCCGCGGATTCAGCGGCTGGCGCATCCGCGTCGCCCTTCCCTCGCCCGAGCGACCGGACGGAACCTGACGGTGAACGAGATGATCGACACCACCCTGATGACCGCGGACCGCGACCCCATCCGAGTCGCGATCGCCGACGACCAGGCGCTCGTCCGTGCGGGCCTGCGCATGGTGCTCGAAGCCGAACCCGACATCGACGTGGTCGGCGAGGCATCCGATGGTCACGAGGCGATCGAGCTGGCGAGAGGGCGGAGGGTGGACGTCATCCTCATGGATGTGCGGATGCCGCGGGTGGACGGCATCGCCGCAACCGCGTCGATCGTGTCCGCCCCCCAGGCCCCGCGGGTGCTGATCCTCACCACGTTCGATCTCGACGAGCACGCCTTCGCCGCGATCCGCGCGGGGGCGAGCGGCTTCATGCTGAAGGACGCCCGCCCCGCCGATCTTCTCGCGGCGATCCGGGCGGTCCACGCCGGGGACGCGGCGCTGGCCCCCCGCATCACGCGCCGGATGCTCGAGCTGTTCGGCCAGGAGGTTCCGGCTCGGGTGCCCGAGCCGTCGGAGGACGCACTGTCGCTGACCCCGCGGGAACGCGAGGTGCTGACCGCCATCGGCGAAGGACTGAGCAACGCGGAAATCGCCGCGCGGCAGGCTCGTCGCCGAATCGACGGTCAAGACCCACGTCGGTCGGCTGCTGACCAAGCTCGACGCCCGTGACCGGGTACATCTCGTGATCTACGCCTACGAGCACCGTCTGCTGGCTCCGAAGGGTCGCCCGGACGCCGACTGAGATGTGTCGCGCGGGGCTTCGCGGGCACGACCCGTCACAAAACGTCGCTCGCGCCGCGCGCGGACCGCACATACTGACGGGTCGCGGGCGCTGGCCGCGCCACGGGTTCGGGTCGCAGCCCGGGTACGACCCGTCACAAAACGTCGCTCGCGCCGCGCGCGGACCGCACATACTGACGGGTCGCGAGCGCGGGCCGCGCTCCACAACGGGCCCCGGGCCGCGGCCGCCAGCGCGACCCGTCACAAAACGTCGCTCGCGCCTCGCGCGGTCCGCAATTCTTGACGGGTCGCGGGCGCTGGCCGCGCGCGGACCGCACATACTGACGGGTCGCGGGCGCTGGCGGCGCCACGCGGGTGCGAGTCGCGACCGCGAAGCGGGCGCGTCAGGCCTTCACGAGCCGCGCGATGGCGTCGGACGCCTCCTTGAGCTTCACCGCCGCCTCGTCGCCCCCGCGCGTCGCCGCGTCGACGACGCAGTGCTTCAGGTGATCGTCGAGGAGGCCCAGCGCCACGTTCTCGAGCGCTGAGTCTCAGCGCCGAGATCTGGGTGAGGATGTCGATGCAGTACTGCTCCTCCTCGACCATCCGCTGAATCCCCCGCACCTGCCCCTCCACCCGCCGCAGGCGGGTGAGGTAGCGGTGCTTGTCGCTGATGTATCCGTGGGGGCCGGCGTGCGTGGCATCCGTCCCGTGCTCGTGTCCGGTCTCCGGCGAGGCGATGTCGGTCATGATGTGATCCTCTCGGAACGATTCTCTTCAGAAGCAGGGATGCCGCCAAGCAGCGCCTCCGCGCTGGCCTCGGGCCGCAGGTCGAGGCGCCGCAGCAGCTGGGCGTTCAGGGCGACGACGATCGTCGACAGCGACATCAGGATCGCACCCACCGACATCGGAAGCACGAACCCGATCGGCGCGAGCACGCCCGCGGCGAGCGGCACCGAGATGAGGTTGTAGCCGGCCGCCCACCACAGGTTCTGCTGCATCTTTCGGTAGCTGGCGCGCGAGAGCTGAATGACGGAGAGCACCGAGCGCGGGTCGTCGGAGGCGAGGATGACGCCCGCCGACGCGATCGCGACATCCGTCCCCGCACCGATCGCGATGCCGACATCAGCCTGCGCGAGCGCGGGGGCGTCGTTGACGCCGTCGCCGACCATCGCGACCTTGCGGCCCTCACGCTGCAGCTCCTGAACCTTGGCGCTCTTGTCTTCGGGGCGCACGCCGGCGAAGACCCGGTCGATGCCGAGCTCGTCGGCGACCGAACGGGCGACCGCCTCCGCGTCGCCGGTGATCATGACGACCTGCACGCCGAGCCGGTGCAGCGCCTCGACGGTCTCGCGCGATTCGTGGCGCACGGCGTCGGCGAGGCGGAGCGCGCCGATCACGGCCCCGTCGGCGACGACGTGCAGGATGATCGCGCCATCGGCGCGCCAGCGATCGGCGACGTCGAGCTCGGCGGCATTCTCCTCGGCGAGGAGGTTCGGCCCACCGACCCGCACCCGCACGCCCTCCACGGTGGCGGTGACGCCGACCGCGGGCGAGGAGTCGAAGTCGGATGCCGCGGGCACCGCGACCCCAGGATCAGCAGCCTTCTGCACGATGGCCTTCGCCAGCGGGTGCTCCGAGTCGGCCTCGGCCGCGGCGGCGAGCGCGAGGACGCGGTTCTCGTCGTATCCGGCGGCCGGCTCGATCGCGGTGACCGCCGGGCGGCCCTCGGTGAGGGTGCCGGTCTTGTCGAACAGGACCGTGTCGACGGTGCGCATCTGCTCGAGGGCGAGGCGGTCCTTCACCAGCACGCCGCCGCGCGCGGCGCGCTCGGTCGCGATCGAGACGACGAGCGGAATCGCGAGGCCCAGAGCGTGGGGGCAGGCGATCACGAGCACCGTGATCGTGAGGATGACGCCCTGGTCGACGTTGCCGACGAGTGTCCAGACCAGCATCGTCAGCGCTGCGGCGCCGAGTGCGAACCAGAACAGCAGAGCGGCTGCGCGGTCGGCGATGCGCTGCGCGCGCGAGGAGGAGTTCTGCGCGTCGGTGACGAGCCGCTGGATGCCGGCGAGGGCGGTGTCGTCGCCGACAGCGGTGATCTCGACGCGGATTCCGGAGTCGGTCGCGACCGTGCCCGCGACCACCGCGTCGCCGACCTCGCGGCGCACGGGCTTCGACTCCCCCGTGATCATCGACTCGTCGATGCTCGCCGACCCCGCAACGACACGGCCGTCGGCGGGTACGCGTCCGCCGGGTCGCACGACGACGACGTCGCCGACCCGCAGGTCGCTCGGCGCGACGGTCACCGTCTGGTCGCCCTCGACGCGCTCGGCCTCATCGGGGAGCAGCGCGGCGAGCGAGTCGAGTGCCGAGGTCGTCTGCGCGAGCGAGCGCATCTCGATCCAATGGCCGAGCAGCATGATGACGATGAGGAGCGCGAGCTCCCACCAGAAGTCCAGTTCGTGATCGAGGATGCCGAGACTCGACCCCCAGGATGCGACGAACGCGACCGTGATCGCCAGAGCGATGAGGAGCATCATCCCGGGCTTGCGCGAGCGCAGCTCGCTGACCGCACCGGTGAGGAACGGGCGGCCGCCCCACACGTACATGACCGTGCCGAGGATCGGCGAGATCCACGTCACCCAGGGCTGGTCGGGCAGGGAGTAGCCCAGGAGCATGGCGAACATGCCCGAGAAGACGATGACGGGGACGGCGAGGACCAGGTTCCACCAGAACAGGCGTCGGAACTGCCCGACGTGATCGCCGTGCCCCGCGTGGCCGCCATGGGATCCGTGACCGCCGTGGCCGGAATGAGACGCGTGGCCGCCGTGCGCATCGTGGCCGCCGTGCGCATCGTGGCCGGCGCGCGCATCGTGGCCGCCGTGCGCATCGTGGCGCGTCGCGACGGCAGCGTCGGGTGCGGCGTGTGCACCCTCGCGATCGGGGCGAGGATCGGTGCGGTGGTCCATGCTTCTCTCCTCTCGGATACCCCTAGGGGGTACTAGGAAGAACGGCCGGGTATTGCTGCGTATTCCGCCGAACCGCGGAAATCCGATCGGAATCTGCGCAGCCGCAGGCTGTTGCTCACCACGAACACGCTCGAGAACGCCATCGCCGCTCCGGCGAGCATGGGGTTGAGAAGCCCGAGCGCCGCGAGTGGGATCGCCGCGACGTTGTACGCGAATGCCCAGAAGAGGTTGCCCTTGATGACCCCGAGGGTCCGCCGCGACAGGCGGATCGCGTCCGCCGCCGCGCGCAGGTCCCCCGAGACGAGCGTGAGGTCGGAGGCCTCGATCGCGACATCCGTCCCCGTCCCCATCGCCAGGCCCAGGTCGGCCTGCGCCAGCGCGGCGGCGTCGTTCACGCCGTCGCCCACCATCGCGACCACGCGTCCCTCGCCCTGCAGGCGCTTCACGACCTCGACCTTCCCGGCGGGCAGCACCTCGGCGATGACCTCGTCGATGCCGACCTCGGCGGCCACCCGCCGCGCGACGGTGTCGTTGTCGCCCGTGAGCAGCACCGGCGTGAGTCCGAGTCGGCGGAAGGCCGCGACTGCCTCGGCGCTCGTCGGCTTCACCTGATCCGAGACGGTGAGGATGCCGCGGGCTGCGCCATCCCACCCCACGATCACCGCGGTCGCACCCCCGCCTTCGGCTTCACGCACGGCCGCGGCGAGCGCGTCGTCGACGGGCACGGCCCACTCCGCCAGCAGCGACGCACGCCCGACGACCACAAGGTGTCCGTCGACGATGCCGTGCACACCGCGCCCCTCGAGGTTCTGGAACGAAGCGACGGCCAGCAGGTCGCCGAACCGCTCGCGCGCCGCCGAAGCAACAGCACGTGCGATCGGATGCTCCGACGCATCCTCGACAGCCCCCGCGAGGCGGAGTAGCTCGTCGTCCGAGACGCCCGCCGTGGCGACGACGCCGGTCAGCGTCATCCGTCCGCTCGTCACCGTGCCGGTCTTGTCGAGCACGATGGTGTCGACGCGGCGCGTCTGCTCGAGCACCTCGGGTCCCTTGATGAGGATGCCCAGCTGCGCGCCGCGGCCCGTCCCCACGAGCAGCGCGGTGGGCGTGGCGAGGCCGAGCGCGCAGGGGCAGGCGATGATCAGCACGGCGACGGCCGCGGTGAATGCCGCCTCCGCGCCGAAGCCGGCGCCGAGCCACGCGCCCAGCACGCCGACCGCGATGGCGATGACGACGGGCACGAAGACGCCCGAGATCCGGTCGGCCAGGCGCTGCACCTCCGCCTTTCCCGACTGGGCCTCGTCGACGAGCCTCGCCATCTGCGCGAGCTGCGTGTCGGCGCCGATGCGGGTGGCACGCACGACGAGCCGCCCGCCGGCGTTGACGGTCGCACCGACGACGGTGTCGCCGAGCGTCACCTCGACGGGCACCGATTCGCCCGTGAGCATCGAGGCGTCCACGGCGCTTCGCCCCTCGACGATCACGCCGTCGGTGGCGATCTTCTCCCCCGGGCGCACGATGAACTCGTCGCCGACGCGGAGGTCGCCGATCGGAATGCGCACCTCGCTCGCGCCACGGCGCACCGCGACATCCTTCGCCCCCATATCGAGCAGGGCCCGCATCGCCGCACCGGCCCGGCGCTTCGCGCGCTTTTCGAAGTATCGCCCCGCGAGCACGAACATCGTCACGCCCGCGGCGACCTCGAGGTAGATGTTCGCCGACCCGTCGCTCGGCGCGATGGCGAGCGTGAAGGGGTGGATCATGCCGGGCTCACCGGCGGTGCCGAAGAACAGCGCCCACAGCGACCAGAGGAACGCCGCCGTGACGCCCACCGAGATGAGGGTGTCCATCGTCGCGGCGCCGTGGCGGAGGTTGAGCCCCGCCGCACGGTGGAACGGCCACGCCGCCCACACCACGACGGGCGCGGCGAGCGTGAGCGCCGCCCACTGCCAATACGTGAACTGCAGGGCGGGGATCATCGAGAGCAGGATGACGGGAACCCCGAGGATGACGCTGCCGATCAACCTGTGCCGCAGCGACCGCAGTTCGGGGTCGTCACGCCCCTCGGTCGGCGCGGCCGCCGGGTCGGGCTCGGGCGGCGCAGGGAGCGCGGCGGTGTAGCCGGTCTTCTCGATCTCGGCGATGAGCGAAGCCGGATCGGTGCCCGCGGGCACGTCGACGTGCGCCATCTCGGTGGCGTAGTTCACGCTCGCCGTCACGCCGTCGAGCTTGTTGAGCTTGCGCTCGATGCGGTTGGCGCACGACGCGCACGTCATGCCGCCGATCTCGAGCTCGACGCGCTCGGTGGATCCGGGCTGCACGGTGGTCACGACGCCTCCATTCGGAACGCTGCGGTGTGCACGACGCCGTCGATCTGCACGTCGAGGTACAGCAGGTACGCGCCCGCGCTCGGGACCTCGGCGGCGAACGACACGGTGCCCGGCTCGTGCCCGTCGGCGTGTTCGGGATGCACGTGCAGGTAGGCCAGATCGCCTTCGCGAAGCGCCACGAGGTGGCCGTCGGCGCCGAGGTACGGCTCGAGCTCGACCGGCTCCCCGTCGCGGGTGACGGCGAAGCCGACGGTTGACGATGCGCCCGCCGTGAGGCCTCCGGTCATCTCCACCTGATAGGGCCCCGCGGACGCGGTCGTCTCCGACGCAGGCGCCGTTGCCTCGACGGCACCTTCCACGAACAGCGAACCGGTGAGCGTGAGACCCTCACCGAGCTCGCTCGGCACGAAGTCGGCGTACAGGCGGTAGCCGCCCGCGGCATCCCAGGTCCAGGGGATCGTCCAGCTGCCATCCGCACCCAGGGTCGGGTGCTCGTGACGGAACTCGGCGCCGTCGGTGCGGACGACGATGAGGTGGAGGTCCTTCTCGTGCGCGACGTCGTACTCGGTGACGGCGTCGCCGTCGGGCCCGGTGATCTCGAACGACAGCGTTCCGGCGTCGCCGGTCTCCGCGGGAGCGTCCACCGCCGACAGGGTGTAACCCCGGTCGCTGGCGGTGACGCCGGTGACGGCACCCCCGCTCTCCGTCGAGACACCGCTTTCGAGCCCAGACACCCCGGGGGGAGCGGTGTCTGGGCCGGAATGCGGTGCCTCGGCGTGGGAACCGGGGGCTCCCTCAGCCGTCTCGGCCGCCGACGACGGCGCGTCGGGCGCGACGAGCGCCGCCACGCCGAAGGACGCGCCGAACACCAGCGCGAGCCCTCCGGCGTAGAGGCCGAGACGAACCGGGGCGTTCATGTCAGGCGCGCGCCGCCTGGTAGCCGGCCTCTTCCACGGCGGCGATGACCGCGGCGTCGTCGACGGGAGTCTCCGCCGAGACGACGAGCTTTCCGGCCTGGGCGGACACGTCTACGACGGTCAGTCCCGCGATCTCGCCGACCTCTTCGCGGACCGACATCTCGCAGTGCCCGCAGGTCATGCCGGTGACGGTGTACTCGGTGGTGGTGCTCATGGCGCTCCTCGATACATCCAGGGGGTATGTCAGAACCACCATACCCCCCAGACGTATACGCGGAGGCCGTCGACCACCTACGGCACCACGATGCTGAAGTCCAGATCCCCTCGGTCGAGCACACCGAGCAGCTGCATGAGCAGCGCCACCTCGCCGGAGACGGCCACACCCGCGCGCCGCGCCCCTGCGACATCCCCCGCCGCCAGCGGGCGGGTCCAACGTCCCGCCGTGCTGCGGGCGGCATCCGCCCCACCCGCACCGCGCCGCCTTCGCCGAGAAACCAGTCCCACGCCGAAACCGCACCCCGACCGTGGTGTCTGGGCCGGATTACGGTTTCTCGGCGGATGGGGGCGCGCTGAGGCCTGCCCCGCCGGCGCGCTCGACCCTGCGCCGTCCGCGAGCCACCCTCATCGCGACGAACCACCGCCCCTGACTGGGCGGCTCGCCGCGATCACGGCGGGTCGCCGCATCCGCCCCACCCGGCCCCGCGCCGCGCCGCGCCACACCTTCGCCGAGAAACCAGTCCCGCGCCGAGACCCCACCTTGACCGTGGTGTCTGGGCCGAATTGTGGTTTCTCGGCGGAGGGGAGTCGGATCCGCGCTCCGCGGGCCCCTACGACTCCGGCGACGCGATGCGGATCAGGTACGCGCCGACCTCTCCTCGGCTGTCGAGGACGAACGTCGCGCCGGGTTCGCTGAGGGCGACCGGGACGGTGGCGGACGAAGGACACGTCAGGGAGAGGGGCTCGACCAGAGCGCCGCCGGCGAGGTCGCTGATAGCCGCGTCCAGCGACGGCGCTCCGGCGCATTCGATCTCGATGTCGTACGCGCCGGCCGGCAGCCTCTGATCCTCGTTGCGGACGACGGCGACACCGCCCGGGTCACCGAACGAGCCCCAGAACTGCGCCTGGAACTGCGTCGACTCCGCGCGGGCCTGCTCGTCGAAGTGACCCGCCCACGGGTCGGGCGTCGGGGACGGACTCGCCGAAGCTGTGGCCGAGGGCGTCGGCGTGGCGGTGAGAGCGTCAGGCTCCGGCGCGCCCGGCGCGCACCCGGCGAAGAGGACCGCGGCAACCGCGACGGCACTGCCGGTGAAGGATCGGCGCAGCGCCTGGGGCATCCGGCGATGCTATGCGACCGGAGGAAAACGTGCCAGCCCTGTGAATGAGATATTCATTGACACATGCCTCTAACGAATAGATGATGACTCTATGACTTCATTGAGATGGTGGTTCCGCTCCGTCGGCCTCGTCAACATCGTCCTGGGCATCCTGTGGCTCCCCGCGCTGAACGCCGCTCGATTGGAGCTGAGCGTTCCCGGGTGGGACGCGCCCATCGGCGGCACGGCCTACCGAGGCTTCCTCGACTACACGCTGCTGTTCAGTCTCGACCTGCTGGTGCTGGGCGCGTTCCTCGTGGCCACGTCGTTCCGTCCGCGCCCGAGCCGCACGCTCGCGTGGCTGGCGATCGCGCTGTCGGCGATCCGAGGCATCCTCGACGACATCTACATGATCGCCGCGGGATACCCGCTGGGCGCCATGCTCGGGTTCATTGCCCTGCACGCGACGATCATCATCACCGGGCTGTTCGCACTGCGGGCGGCTTCTCGTGACGACGCGGGAGTCGGCCGCCGCAGTACGGCGCGCCCCCTGGCGCCGACCCACTGACCGGGGCCACCGCGCGCCGCGCAGTCCCCGACGTCCTCCGCCTCACCGAACCGGTCGCATCACCGTCGCGTCGGCGAGGTGACCGCTGATCTCCGCCAGAGAGTCCATGCCCGCCGCATCCCGCGCGATGCGGCGGGCGTTGTCGCGGTATGACGGGTGCTCCAGAACCGAGTCCACGGCGCGCGCGATCGAAGCCGCATCGGGTGTACCGGTTCGCAGATTCACGCCCGCCCCCGTCCACGCGACGCGGGCGGCGACTTCGGGTTTGTCCTCAGTGTCGCCCGCCACGATCACGGGAACGCCGGCCGCGAGGGCGGCCTGCACTCCGCCGTATCCCCCGTTGGTGATGAAGATGTCGGCGCGGGGAAGGAAGTCTCGGTACGAAAGGTAGGCGGCGACACGTGCGTTGGCCGGCACCGGACCGACCCACTCAGCCGGCCGACCGCCCGCCGTGACCACGACGAGGACGTCGCGATCGGCGAGAGCGTCGAGCGTGGGCCGCACGAGCCGGGTGAAATCGCGATTGTCGATCGTGCCCTGCGTCACGTGCACGATCGACCGGGATCCGTCGAGCTCATCCCACCACTCGGGCGCCGCACCGCGCGTCTCCTCCTGCGGCAGGACGCCGACGAAGTGGGTGTTCGACGCCAGGTCGGGGCGCGGGTACTCCATGCTCGCCGTCCCGGTCTGCAGGAACCTGTCGAAGTGACGGGACGCGTCGAGGATGAAGCCTTTCAGCCGGCCGCCGGTGGCCGCGAATGCTCGGACGCCGGCCCGCTGGGTGGGTCGGAAGACCACACCCTGGGCGAAGGCGTTCAATCCCGCGTACCTCATTCGCCCCAGCGCTCCCCCGGCGGGCGGCAGCGCCATCCCGTGCGGTCCGAGCACCCGAGACGACTGGGTGAGCGGAGTGACACCGAGGCCGAGCACCGGTGGGCGTCGGGTCGTCTGCGAGATCAGGGGCAGCACACCGGCGAAGGCGCCGTCGACCAGAACGGCGTCGGGACCGACATCCGCGATCGCCTCGCGGATCCCTCTGTACTGATCGGGGATCGTCTCGACGAAGATGGTGCGGATGTCGTATTCCGCCCGCTTCACGCCCCGGTATCGGGCGCGGTCGGGAAGGTAGGAGTCCTGATCCCGGTCGTCGTAGTCGGCACGGCCGGCAAGGGCGACGAACCCGGCACCGGCGGACTCGACCTTCCCCTGAAACCGGCTTCCTGTCAGCACGATGACCTGGTGCCCCTCGCGGGCGAGATGACCTGCCACCTGTACGATCGGGCCGACGTGGCCGTGGATGGGGTTCGCGGCGAGAAGGTAGGTGGCCACGGCTGCCTCGATTCGTTAGATTCTGAGTCCAACCATATCTGAGGGTGATGTGACACCGCGAAGCTATTCGTCACCGCGTCGGCAGGCCGACGCCGCGCGTACGCGTGCGGCGATCGTCGACGCCGCGGCCGAGTCCTTCACCGAGGTCGGCTACGTCGCCACGACGATGAAGGGGATCGCCGAACGAGCGGGCGTGTCGGTGCAGTCCGTGCACCTCGCCGGGCCGAAGTCGGCGCTGCTCATCGCTGCGTTCGAAAGGGCGTTCGCCGGCGACGAAGGGCGCCACAGCTTGAGTGAGCGCCCGGCGATGGCGGAGATCATGGCGCGCGCCGACGCGGCCGATGCGATCCGTGGGTGGCTCGACTACGTGGCCCAGGCGAACGCACGCACGGCGGGGCTCGTCCGCGCGATGGGTGTCGCAGGCGAGACCGACCAGGCCGCTGCGGAGGTCGTCGCCGACCTCGACGCGCGCCGGCGCGCCGATATCGGACTGGCCGCTCGGTGGCTCGTCGGTCGGGGCCTCCTGCAGAGCGACGCCGTCGAGCAGGCGACCGACGAGCTCAACTATCTCGTCGGTCCCGAGACATATGCCTTCTTCGTCACCCGCTCGGGGTGGAGCGAGCGGAGATATCGCGACTGGCTCGAGAACACGCTCCGCCGCCTTCTCGACGGCTGGGCGCCACCTGCCGCCGGTGAGACCCACTGACACATCCCTCGTCGCCACGCAACCTCCTCCCCCGTGTCCGACCCGGCCCGCAGAATGAAGCAATGGCTTCATCACTGGCCCCCGATCCGCTCAGCGGCACCGACGCCGCATCACCCTCTTCCTACGGCGTCCTGTGGTCGCGCGTCGAAGACGGCTTCTACGTCGCCAACCGCGACGGCGTCTTCCTCGGCTACCTCGACCGCGAGGCCGACGGCACGTATCGCGTCTTCAACGGCCGCTCCCGCCAGGTCGGCGAGGCGCCCGACCGCCGACGGGCGATGGCCGCACTCCTCGCTCACCACGACGAGGAGGCGACGGCATGAGCATCACCGGCGGCGACGAGCTCGTGTCGGTCGTCTACGTCAGCAGGGCCAAGGCGGATGTCGGGGACGACACGCTCCGCGACATCCTCACCGAGAGCCGCGAGAACAACGCCCAGTCAGGCGTGACGGGCGTGCTGCTCTATCGCGACGGCCGTTTCGTGCAGGTGCTCGAGGGCCCGCGCGACTCGGTGCAGAGCCTGGTGGCCACGATCACCGCCGACCCGCGTCACGGCGACATCCGCATCGTGCTCGACGAGCCGATCGACGAGCGCCAGTTCGGCGACTGGACCATGGAGTTCCGCCCCGTCGCCACCCCGCAGCGCAAGCTGCCCCGGGGCTTCCGCGACTCGTTCGACGACCTGGATGCTGCGGAGAGCCCCGACAGCGCCGCCCGCGCCGTCCACGACATCGGCCTGTGGGTGAAGGCGCGGACGCGCGCATAAGCGCCGCCTGCCGAAACCATCGCCCGGTAGGGTCGGTCGCAGCATTCCCGCGTGACCGCCGAAGGAGCCCGACCCGTGCGACCACCGTTCTTGCCCGTGCCCGCCAGGCGACGAGACCGGTGGGCGGCGATCGCCGCCGCGTCGGCCGTGGTCGCGATTCTCGCCGTCGGCACCGGCGGCGCCGTGGCGTCCGCCGACGCGAACCCGACGACTACGGCGTCACCGAGCCCGGTCGCCTCGCCGTCCGTCTCGCCCTCGACACAACCGACTGTCGCACCCGGGCCTGAAGACGAGAGCCCACTCACGGGCAATCTGATGGGAACGGTGATCATCGCCGGCACCGGCACCGAACTCCCCGGCGCCGAGGTGACGATCATCCCCTCCGAACCGGGGATCAACCTCGTCGCCGTGACGAACGCACAGGGAATGTTCCGCTTCCCCCTGCTGTCGATCGATGCCTACGAGGTGCGGGTGACGTTGCGCGGATTCGAGCCGTTCGAGACGACGGTGCTCGTCCAGACGAACTCCACGACGAACATCCAGGTGCCCCTGACGCCGGCGACCGTCGAGCTCCGACTCGACCGTTCCACGGTGGCGCCGTCCGAATCCGTGCAGCTCACCGCGGCCGGATTCCCCGCCGGCGACACCGTGCGCATCGAGGTGCGGAACTCCTCCATCCCAGCACTGTCGGTGACGACGGATGACGCGGGCTCACTGTCGCAGCGACTGACGATCCCCGCCGGGACGAAGCCGGGCACCTACGAGATCGTCGTCACGGGCCAGAGCGGCCACACGGCGGTGGCTGAGTTCACAGTGCAGGCCCCGGCACCCCTTCCCGCCACCGGCTGAGCAAGACCTCGCGCCGCTTCCGGATGTCGCGGAGTTCTCCTCGAGCGTCGCGGGAATGATCCGCTGATCAGGCGATCATTGGCGCGGAGAGCCGTCGTCGAGCCGCGCAATCGACAGTAACCCTCCTTTCACCCGGGTGAAACCGCCTCGGTGTCTACTTCACAGTGGAAGGAGGCGCCATGATCGTCACCGTTGTCGCCGGAAACCCCAAGCCCGCGTCGCGCACCCTGGATGCCGCGCACATCGTCGCGCAGGCGCTCAGCGGCCGAGACGCCGACCACGCCGTCGACGTCGTCGAGCTGGGCCCCGGACTGCTGGGCTGGGGCGACCCCACCGTGGCCGATGCCGTCGCCACCGTCGCCGCGAGCGACCTGCTGGTCGTCGCCTCACCGACGTTCAAGGCGACCTACACCGGCATCCTCAAACTCTTCCTCGACCAGTTCGACACCGGCACCGGTCTTGCGGGGGTCACCGCCGTTCCCCTCATGCTCGGTGCCGGGCCGGCTCACGCGCTCGCACCCGATCTGCTCCTCAAGCCCGTGCTCGTCGAGCTCGGTGCCGTCTGCCCCGCGCAGGGTCTGTACCTCGGCGACAAGGTCTACGACCAGCCCGGTTCGACCGACCCCTGGGTCGCCCGCTGGGGCTCGGCCGTCCTCGCCTCGGCCACCCCGGACGGGAGCACCCCATGACCGCCATCCTGACGACGCCTGCTCCGAACGAAAGGACTCCGATGCTCAATCCCTACTCCTCCGAGTCGGCCGACCCGACGCTTCTCCGTCAGGCCTTCTCGGGGTTCCCGTGCGGCGTGGCGGCGCTGGCCGCTGTCGTCGACGACGAGCCCACGGTTCTCGTCGCCTCCTCGTTCTCGGTCGGCGTCTCGCAGGACCCGCCGCTGGTGATGTTCGCGGTGCAGAAATCCTCGACGACGTGGCCGGTCCTGGCGACGGCCGACACTCTCGGCATCTCGATCCTCGGCCAGGCGCACGCGCCGGTCACGAGGCAGCTCGCGTCGAAGGACAAGTCGCAGCGGTTCGTCGGCGTCGAGACGCACATCTCCGAGCGGGGTTCCATCTTCCTCGACCAGGCGCCGATCTGGCTCGACTGCTCCGTCGAGCACGTCTACCCCGCCGGCGACCACGACATCATCGTGCTGCGTGTCCTCGGCCTCATGAGCGACTTCTCCCACACCCCGCTGGTGTGGCATCGCTCGCAGTTCACTACCCTCGCGGCCTGAGACCGCGGCGATCGCGAAGCCGGGGAAGAGTTCGTAGCTCTTCCCCGGCTTTGCGTTACACCGGCGAAACGCCTGAGCGCCCCGCCGAAACGCTCTCTCGCTACCGTCGAAGGACCCACCCGAGGAGAGGTCGATGCCCGAGACGATCGCTCATCCCCGCGCACACGGCGGCTCGGCCCGCGGCGCACAGATCTCCGCGCGCCGCGTGCGCGACCTCCTTCTCGCCGCGATCCGCGCCGGAAGGATCACCCCCGGCTCCTCGCTCAACGAAGAGCACCTCATGCAGACCTACTCGGCCAGTCGCGGAGCCGTGCGCAGCGCCCTGTCACAGCTGACGAGCATCGGCATCCTCGAACGGCGCACCCGCGTCGGCACGCGCCTCGTCAACGCCGGCGTGCGCATCGGCGTCACCGACTTCGCCTTCGGCGAGCGCGGTGGGGTCGCCATCGACGTGCTCGAGCAGCGCCTCGTCCCCTCCACACCGCTCCTTCGCGAGCGCCTTCAGCTCGACGATGAGGTGGTCCGGATGGTCGAGAACGCCTTCACCCTGAAGGGCGAGACGATCGGCATCCGAACGGCCTACTTCTCGCAGGCGGTCACGAGCGATCCGACCGCGATCCGCCAACCGGCGACGATGTCCACCGTCATGCGCGACTTCTTCGGCAAAGAGCCGGGGCTCGTGTACGCGTGGATCGGAGCGGAGATCTCGGATGCCAGGACGAGCCGTATCCTCGGCATCGCCGAGGGCGCACCCCTCCTTCGCCGGGAGCTGGTGTACCTCGATGTCGACGATGACCCGATCCAGGTCGTGTTCGACGCGTTCCGCGCCGACCGCGTGAGCTTCGACCGCGGTCCGATCTCCTTCTCCTGAGCCCAGTCGAGACGAGAAGACGCCCGCCGACCCCGAACGGTCGGCGGGCGTCATCCGTTCCGGTCAGAACTCCCGCAGGTGATCGCGCAGCGTCGACCCTGCGTACCCGTCGCGGATGAGACCACGACGGCGCAGCACGGGGGCGAGCCCATCGGCCATGAGCGCGAAGTTCATCCGCGTGGTGGGCATGTAGATGAGGAAGCCGTCGCCGCCGATCTCATCCATGAGCTCCTCCATCTTGCTCGCGACCGTCTCGGGCGAGCCGATGAGACCCATGTCGCTGGTCTGGTGGGAAGTGGCCACGACCTCGCGGAGCGTCTTGCCCTCGGAGTTCTCGAACAGGTTCGCAATGGAGGTGTGCTCACCGTTCTGGCGCGACAGGTCGATCTCCGACACGGGGGTGTCGGGATCGATGCCGCCGAAGTCGATGCGCCCGCCGGAGGTATACGACATGTTCCAGAGGTTGTACTCCACGCCCTTGTCGGTGGCCTTCCACCGGTTGTAGGCGTCGAACTGATCCTGCGCCTCGGAGTCGGTGGCGGCGATCCACGGCGTGGCGAGGAAGAGGAACTTCACGTCGTCGGGGTTGCGTCCGTACGACGCGACCCGCTCCCGCATGTCGTCGCGGTAGGCGCGACCCGCGGCACCGCTCTTGACCATCGAGATCATCGTGTCGTCGTACCGGGCGGCGAGCTCGCGTCCCGCGGGCGAGCTCCCCGCCGAGCAGATGGGGGGCGTACGCTGCGGGCCCGGGATGGTGTTGAGCGGCCCCCGCGAGGAGAAGAACCGCCCCTTGTGATCGATCGGGCGCACCTTCGTGTAGTCGGCGTAGACGCCCGCCACCGGGTCGGCGACGACCGCCCCCTCCTCCCAGCTCTGCTGCAGCGCGAGCACCACGTCGACCCACTCCATCGCCATCGCGTAGCGCTCGTCGTGGTCGAGGTGCTGGTCGTAGCCGAAGTTCTGGGCGACCCGGTCGGTGACGCTGGTGACGACGTTCATTCCGACCCGGCCCTCGGTGAGGTGATCGAGCGTCGTGAAGAGCCGCGCGGCGAGGTACGGCGGGTACTGGATGGTCGACACGGTCGGGATGATGCCGATGTGCTTGGTCGCCCGGGTGAGAAGCGGCACGAGCGGCATCGGGTCGTTCTTCGGCGCCATGAAGCCGCGTCGGAGGCTCGTGTCGGCGGTGCCGTTGTAGCTGTCTTCGACCATCGCGGTGTCTTCGAACAGGATGTAGTCGAAGCCGGCGCGTTCGAGGCTCGTCGCCATGTCGAGGTAGATCTGCGGATCCATCCAGTCGTTGACGTTGTTGCCGACCCACGGGCCGTCGCCGTTGGTGGTGCTCCAGGGGTGAATGCCGAAGCCGTCGCCGAGGAACCATGCGAGGTGGAACATCTCTCTCCTATTCAGTGGTGCGGGCGTCAGGCGCCGGAGCGCGCCGACTCCATTTCTCGGTACGCGCCGACGAGGGCGCGGGTGTAGGGATCAGTCGGGCGGCCGAGCACCTGAGTGGTGCGGCCGGCTTCGGCGATGGCGCCGCGGTACATGACGATGAGCTCGTCGGTGATGAAGGCCGTCGCGGGCAGACCGTGCGAGACGAAGAGGAGCGCCGCGTCGTGGTCGGTGCTGTAGCGCTTCAAGAGGTTCAGCACCGCACCCTGCACCGAGACATCGAGCGCGCTGACCGCCTCGTCGCAGACGAGGTATCGCGGCCGCACCAGGAGCGCTCGCGCGATCGCCATGCGCTGGCGCTGACCGCCCGACAGCTGAGCCGGGCGACGCTCGAGCAGTGACCCATCGATCGACAGCTCCTCGGCGATCTCCTCGATGGCGCTGTCGCATTCCGCGCGCGTCCATCCACCCAGGCGCTGACCGGGCACGCGCAGCGACTGCCGGACGGTGTACCGGGGATCGAAGGCCGAGGTGGTGTCCTGGGCGATCAGCTGCACGCGCCGCCGGTACTCCCGGCGACCCCGAGCGGTCGACAGCGCCGAGCGGAGATCCTGACCGTCGACGTGAACGGTCCCCCGCGTCGGGCGGTCGAGACCGGCGATGATGCGCGCGACCGTCGACTTTCCCGACCCGCTCTCCCCCACGATGCCGACACGGCGGCCGGGAGCCACGGCGAAGGTGACCGAGCGCACCGCCTGCACGCGGTGGAAGTCGCGTCCGAGATCGGTGACCCGGATGCCGGTGTCATCGACGCTCACCACGCTCATGCCGCGACCGTCCGCTTGCTCGGCGCGATCGACTGCAGGGTGGGAAGCTCCGCGAGCGTTGCGGTCTCGAGCGTCGGCACGCAGGCGAGGAGTCCTCGGGTGTAGGCGTTCCGGGCGTGGTCGAGTCGATCGGACGCGATGGTCTCCACCACCCGCCCCTGATGCATCACCACGGTGGTGTCGGTGAACCGGCGGCACAGCTCGATGTCGTGCGTGATCATGAGCAGCGCCGTCCCCTCCCGGTCGGCGAGGTCGACCATGAGCTGCATGGTCGACACCGCGAGGGTGGCATCCAGCGCGCTCGTCGGCTCGTCGGCGATGAGAAGGGCCGGATGCGACGCCATCGCGATCGCGATCATGACGCGCTGTCGCATCCCTCCCGAGAGCTCCGTCGGACGAGCCCGCATCACGCGGCCCGGATCGCTGATGCCGACGGCGGCGAGCCGCTCCACCGCCGCTGCGCGCGCAGCGCGTGCGGTCATCCGCTCCGCCCCCCGCAGCACGGCGACCAGCTGGCTCCCGATCGTCCACACCGGGTCGAGGGAGTGCATCGCGTCTTGGAACACCATCGACATCCCCGGAGTCCGGACCGGGATGCGAGGCTGCCGCCGGGGGTCGATCGACCGGTTCAGCGGGGTGTAGCGGAAGTCGAGCCGGTCGGCGCGGACCGAGCCGACCAGGGGGTCGAGGAACCCCGCGACGGCGTTCGCCAGACTCGTCTTCCCTGATCCCGACTCCCCGACGATCGCCATCTTCTCGCCCTCGCGGAGGGTGAGGTAGGCGCCGGTCACGGCGGGGGCGTCGCCGTAGTGGATGCTGAGGTTCTGGATGTCGAGGACGATGTTGCGCGTGTCGGAGGTCATTCGGTCTCCCGGGTCAGCTGCGAGTAGTCGATGACGTTGTCGGTGCGGAAGACGTAGCCGCCGACGTCGTTCGCGAAGGCGTTGAGCGGCTGGACGTATCCGACGTAGATGGTGGGAAGGTCGGTCTGCAGGATCCGCTGGGCTTCGTTCCACCAGGCGCCGGCCTCCGGGGTGAGCGGGTCGCCGACGGCGTTGCCCTCGGCGAGCGCCGCGCTGAACTCGGGCGTTTCGTAGTTCGGCCAGTTCAGGGGCGAGCCCGGGGTGTAGAACAGCGCCAGCACATAGGGCGGCGACTGCACGATCGCGTAGTCGCGGCCCATCGAGGCCTGGAAGGTTTTGGCGGCCAGGCCCTCCTGGAACACGGCCGAGTTGACCGAGTCGACGGTGACGTCGAAGCCAGCATCGGCGGCGGCGGACTGGATCAGCACCGCGGTCTCTTCGAGGTCGGGGACGGCGGAGTTGACGGTCAGGGTGAACTCGACCGGTTCGGTGTAGCCGGCTGCTTCGAGGATCTCCTGCGCCCCGGCGGGGTCGTGCTCAGGGGCAGCGAGTCCCTCGCCGTCGTAGCCCGGCGCATCCTCCGAGAGGATCGAGTCGACCGGGTCGAGCCGTCCGCGGTAGACGTCGTCGATGATGTCGTCGTAGGGGATCGCCATCGAGAACGCCCGTCGCACCTCGGGGTCGTCGAACGGCTCAGCCGTCGTCAGCAGCGGGATGTATACGTAGGCGTTGGTCGGCACCGTGAAGATCTGCGCGGCCCCACCCTCGGCGAGGTCGGCCTGATCGGCGGGGCGCAGCTGGGTGGCGATCTGCGCATCGCCGCTGCGGACGAGGTTCGCCCGCTGACCGGCGTCGGGCACGACGCGCTGCACGATCGTCGTGATCTCGGGCTCGCCGAGTACGTAGCCGGGGTTCGCGGTGTAGACCATCTGCTCGCCGGGGGTGTAGTCGGTCAGCTCGTACGCGCCGAACCCGTAGGAGGCATTGGTCTCCGACCATTCGACGGCGTAGGGGTCGTCGTCGGTGGCGTGCTCGAGGAGCACGGTGGAGTCGTAGATGTTGTACGGCTGGTTGGCGAGCATCGACAGCAGGGTGAACCCGTAGCCGGGGTCGCTGATCGTGATCGACACCGTCGACTCGTCGATCACGGTGACCTGCGCGTCGGGATCGGTCAGCGCCGGCGCCGAGACGAAGGGCACCACGCTCGTGGGCGTTTCGAACTTCCGCTTGATGGAGAAGAGCACATCGTCGGCGGTGATCGTGTTGCCGGCGACGCTTGTGGCGTCGGGGTCGAGGTGGAAGGTGTAGGTCAGCCGGTCTTCGCTCACCTCGTAGCTCTCGGCGAGGAGCGGTTCGAAGCCGAACAGATCCTGCGATGCCGACAGGTCGCCCTCCCCCTCGACGTAGGGGTTGCGGATGAGCGTGGCGCCGGTGTTGGCCCAGAATTCGCCCGCTTCATAACCGGTGGCGCTGGTCTCGTAGCTGAAGCTCGGCGGCTGGGCGGCGGTCACGATGACGAAGGCGGATGACTCCTCCGACGACGCGGCGGAAGAGCAGCCGGCGAGGACGAGCGCGCTGAGGGCGACGCCGACGACGGCGAGTCGGCGAGGGGTGCGGGTGTTCATGGGTGCGGATCTCCTTGGGCGGGGGCGGGGCGGAGGCGATGCGGAGGGATGGTGCGGAGACGTGCGCCGGCAGGTGCCGACGCTCAGGAACGGGAGCGGGTGATGCCCGCGATGAAGACCGAGGCTGCCCAGACGGAGACGCCGAGGGCGATGGCGGGGAAGAGGAAGGGCCACCAGCGACCGACCACGGCATCGGTGGCGCCGTTGGCGAGCATGCTCCCCCACTCGGGAGCGGGCACCGGCACACCGACGCCGAGGAAGCCGAGCGCCGCGCAGAAGATGATGCCCATCGCGAAGATCGCCGAGGTGTTCTCGATGGTCGAGCGGGAGGAGTTGGGCAGCACGTGGCGGACGACGATCTCGGCTTCGCTCTCGCCCGCGAGCCGGGCGGCATCGACGTAGGCATCCGACCGTGTCTTGAGCACCTCGGTGCGCATCAGCCGCGCCTGGAAGGGCACGAGCACCAGCGCGAGGGACAGCACGATGACCACGGGGTTGCGGCCGAAGAACGACACGAGAACCAGTCCGGCGATCATGATCGGAATCGCCTGGACGAGGTCGACGGCGCGTGTGAGGATGCGGGCGAGCAGGCCGATCGGGCCGCCGCGCGACTCGTACATCCCGGCGATGAGGCCGATGACCATTCCGAGCGCCGTGGCGATGACGGTGATGGCGAGTGCCATCGGGATGTTCAGGGCGAACGCCGCGACGACCCGTGAGAAGACGTCGAGGCCCATCGAGTCGGTGCCGAACCACGACTCCGCCGACGGCGGCTGCGAGCTCGTTCCCACCACCCGTGTGGGGTCGAAGGGTGCGAGCAGCGGTCCGATGAACGTCAGCAGCAGCACGACCCCCAGGGGGATGCAGTGCAGCACCAGCGAGGCGCGCGGTGAGAGGCGACGGACGCGCCGCCGCGGGATGACGGAATCGAGGTCGGCTCCGGCGATGGCGGCGGCCATCATGCCCCCTTTCCGGTCTCGACCCGACGTCGCGGATCGAGGGTCATGGTGAGGATGTCGACGATGAGGTAGATCGCCAGGCACATCGCGGCGACGACGAGAAGGAAGGAGCGGAGCGCGAAGACGTCGGAGGCGTTGACGGCGTCGACCGCGTACTGCCCGAGACCCCCGAGCGCGAAGAGCGATTCGAGCACGATCGCGCCGCCGAGCAGCAGACCGAACATCATCCCGAGCATCGCCACCACCGAGGGAAGTGCCCGACGGTAGACGCTGAGCAGGATGCTGCGCCGCGGCGCCCCCGAGGCGATGCGGAATCGCGTGGAGGGCTCGTCGATGGCGTGGTCGAGGTTGATGATGAGGGTCTTCATCAGCAGCGGCGCGTGGGCGACCATCATGACGATCACGGGGAGAGCAAGGCGCGAGGCGTACGAGGCGGCCGCCGCGGTGTCGCCGGTGATGAGCGCGTCGAGGATCGGGAACCCGGTGACCTGCGGTGGCGCCAGGAGCATCGGGTCGAGCCGGCCGGAGGGCGCGGGAGCCCACCCCAGCACGGCGAAGAAGAGGTAGATGAACGCGATCCCGATGACGTACTCGGGCAGCGCGCCGGCCGAGCGGGCGTAACTGAGCAGAATGCGCGAGACACGGTTGGCGCGGTGGGTGACCACGTAGTGCGACAGCAGGAGAGCGACGACCGACGCGGCGAGAAGGCCGGTGAACACCAGCTCGAGCGTGGCGGGGATCCGCGTGGCGAGGTCTTCGGCGATGGGCCGCCCCGTGGCGATCGAGGTGCCGAGGTCGAGGCGGGCGAGAGATCCGAGGTAGGTGAGGAGCTGTTCGCCCACCGACCCGTCGAGCCCGTACGAGGCGCGCGCTTCTTCGAGGTCGGCCCCGGTGAGGCGTCCGCCGGTCGCGGTGACGACCGGGTCGCCGGGGATCAGTTTGACCAGGAAGAACGAGACGAAGACGAAGACCAGCAGGTTCACCGCGGCGAGCAGGATGGTGCGCAGCAGCCACCAGTGGCGGCGGATGCCGGCACTGAATCCGCCGGATGCCGGCGCCTCGGCGGCGTCGGTGGCTGTCGACGGCGCAGTGGTTTCGACGACGCTCATGCATCACCTCCCGTGTCGGGCCGCAGGGCCCGACGTCGGGACGGTCTCAGGACCGATGGGGCACCTGCGAGTGATGCCACGATCGCAACACCGTGTTTCGCCGGCCCTCGCGGGAGGCAACGGTTTGATTGCGCGACCCCTCGCGCCAGAGGGGTCCGACTTTCACCTGGTCAGAGGTGGTTAGCTCTGGATTGCGCCGTTCGCGCCGCGCCCCGGAACCCCGAAGGTTCGCCCCACAATCACCCTCATTTCACCCCGAACCCATCCATTCAGGCGCACATAAAGTAGCGTCAGCGGTGAGAGTCCAGCGGAGACGCCGGCCTCTCACTCCGATCCGTAGGTCACCCGAACGCCTGCGGCCGGAAACCTCGTGCGGTCCCGCGAGGTCGCGTCGCACCCCAGATGCGGCGCGCTTTCGCCGATCCCTCGAATCGCAGGTGCCGTGACCCGTCCCACAGCGGATCACGGCACCTGTTCTTACGATCATCGACGGAACAGGCTCGCTTCGGTGCGCGCCACGCCCGAGCCCACGGGCGTTTCGTCTCGTCGCTGCGCTCCTCGCTCAACGACCGGTGGGCGCCCGTTCCGGTCGTTGAGCGAGCGCAGCGAGACGAAACGACCGGTGGGCGCCCGTTCCGGTCGTTGAGCGAGCGCAGCGAGACGAAACGCCCATCGCCTCGCTATGACGAACGTCACCGCCGTCGCCCCCGCGCACACCCGTCGATCCGTGGGACGATTATGTGGATGTCGCTGCCAAGATCATCCTTTACGGTGGTCACATTACCCGTATGACGGTATTGTGATGAACGCAACCACCTCTAAGACAGGACACCCATGTCGCAGCGTCCTTCAGCTCTTCGCACGCGTCGGATGGCCACGCTCGGCGAGAACCTGCGCTCCTGGCGGAAGGTCCAGCGACTCACGGCCGCAATGGTTGCAGAGCGGGCGGGAATCAACCGGACGACGCTCAGGGCGATCGAAGAGGGGTCTGGGTCGGTGAAGCTCGAGAACCTCTTCGCCGTCCTCGAGGTGCTCGGGATCGACGACGCCGTCATCGCGGCCACCGATCCCGTGAACGACGACCGTGGCAGACTCCTTCTGGTTCAGGGGCTCCCCCAACGGGTTCGGCCCTGACTCACCGCGCGAAGATCGGCCGCATCTCCTCCCACGCCTCGGCGCGCACGTATACCGGCACCTCGTCGAGCTCGACGCCGCGTCGCAGAACGCCCCCGCCCGATACTTGCTCCCCGCGGAACGCGTCGACCCACTCCCCCGGCGGCAGCGCCACCTCGTGCTCAGGCTCGCCCTCGGTCACCACCGGCGACACGAACACGTCGGGCCCGAGGAACCACTGGAACGGATGCGACCACGCGCCCTCGAACGACGGGTGATCGAAGTACACCGGGCGCATCAGCGGCACGGACGTGCGCACCGTCTCACGCGCGGACGCGGCGAGGTAGGGCACCAGGCGCTCCCGCAGCTGCGCGAACGATCGGAAAACCGGCAGCACCCGGGCGTCGCCGGTCTCGTCGGCGACGTTCCACGGCGTCCGATCGCGAAGCGGCGTCCGGTGGTGGTTGAACTCGGAGTGGTACTGCATGATCGGCACGAACGTCGACGCGGCCGTCGCGCGCAGGTACAGCTCCGCGCTCGGCAGCGGGCCTGAGAACCCGGCGATGTCCCATCCCCAGTAAAGGATGCCGCTCGCGGCGGCCGACAGCCCGGCGAACATCGACCAGCGGAACGCCTCCCACGTCGAGTTCTCATCGCCTGCCCAGACGGCGCCGTGCGCGCCAGCGCCGGTGAACCCGGCCCGGCTGAAAGTCACCGGCGCCTTGCCCGCGGAGCGGAGCAGGTCACCGTACGCCTTGGCGTAGGCGACGGCGAAGGTGTTGTTCGCCTCGTCGCCGCGCCGGCCGTCGAGGTAGACCAGCTCACTCCCCCACGCGTGCTCGCCGCCGTCGGTCTTGAACCCGTCGACGCCGACCTCCTCCACGAGGTACCGGCGCTTCTCTGTCCACCACCGTGCCGCCCGCTCGTCGGTGAGGTCGGGCATGGTCGACAGCGGGAACCACCAGCCGCGGTTGCGGTACGGCCGCAGTCCCCCGCGCCCATCCGGTTCGCGGATCAGCACGTTCTCGCGCACCGCCGCCTCACGGTCGGCCTTGGCCTGCCCCGTCGGATGCGGCCGCGCCTTCAGGAGCGGGATCTGCCACAGCAGCACGCGGATGTCGCGCTCATGCAGGTCATCCACCATCCCCTTCGGGTCGGGCCATGCGCCGTCGGCCGGGAAGGTGAAGTCCGCCAGTCGATGCGGCGCACCGTCCTCGCTCACCGCGTACTGCGCATCGCGGAACGCCGTGAACGTGCTCTCATCGCTCCACGCCTCGATGACGATCGACCCGACGGGTACGTCGTGCTCGCGGTGCAGGTCCATCTGGCGGAGCACCTCGGCCTGCGTATTCCACTCGTTGCCGCTGGCCCACAGCCGGAACACCCAGTCGGGCAGCTCCTCGGGGCGCCCGGTCTCACTGCCGAACGCGTCGAGCACCTCGCGCGGCGACCCGTCGTAGAAGGCCACCTCGACCCCCGGCGCATCCGCTCCGACCTCGGCTTCCACCAGGATCCGGTCAGCGACAGAGCTGCCGATGTCGAACCACGTGCGCCGGGTCGTCCGAACGTGGAAGCCCCAGCCGTCACCGCCGATCACGTGCGCGAACGGCATGGGCAGGTACGTTTTCCGCGCCGCACCCTGGCTCTTGTACTGCTCGAACACGACGCAGTCGAGCACGCCGCCGCGCTGGTCGAGGGTGTCGAAGCGCTCCCCGAAGCCGGTGACGTGCTCGCCCTCCGCGAGCGGCAGCGCGAACCGCACGCGCGACGTCGCCTGCCCGTCGGTCAGCACCGAGACACTGCCCGGGATGACGCGGCGCGCCCCCACCGCGGTGACGACCTCGTCGGGCGCAGGCTGCCAGTCGGCCACCCCCGTCGAGAACGTGCGGGTGCGCTGCACCCTCCCGTCACCCGCGACACCGATGAAGAGGTACGTCAGCGTGCTCCCGGCCGCCGGCGCGGTCGTCGCGAGCACCCATCCGCCGCCGCTTCCCGCCAACCGCTCCTGCGCCGCGGCGAGGTGGCCGTCGGGCTCGGCCGCGCCCTCGCTCCGGGTCGGCTCGACCCGAGTGAGCGGCTCGCTCCGCGTCGTCACCGCCCCGTCGGGCGCCGTGACCGTGATCTCGGCGACCACGTCGCCGACATCGGCCGACGCCCGCACGCCCAGGCGCAGCGGCTCGCCGCCGACGGGGTGGACGGGCCAGCGCTGATCGGTCGTCACGAGATAGGGATGACCCGATCCGGCCGGTCGGTGCGTGATCATGCGGAGTGCTCCTCAGGGGCGCTCGGGCGGCCGAGGTCGACCACGAGTCGGATGTACATGGCGTGGCTCCACAGCAGCGGGCGCGCCGAGGGTCCCCAGCGCGTCACCCACTCCTCGAGCCGGTCGGGGGCGAGCAGGTGGCCTTCGACCTGCTCGGGCATCGCGCCGTCGGCGTCGACGGTCGCTCCGGCCCAGTCGAGCAGCTGCTCCGCGCGGTCACGGTCGCCCGCGCGCAGGTGCGCGAGCCCGAGGAAGCACGACAGCAGGGGCCACTGCCCACCGCCGAAGTAGGTGTCGTCGACGAAGCGGTGCACCCCACCGTCCACGGCGAGGTCGGTTTCGATCGCCGAGATGGTCGCGAGCGCCAGAGCGGATGCCGCGGGCACGACGTCCATCACCCCGACGACCGCCGCGAGGCTCGCGTCGACCGCGGTCGAGCCGACCCACTTGACCAGGTGCGGCGCTCGGCCGTCGCCCGCGGTGCTCACACCGCGCTCGGCGATCGCCGCGTCGATCTCCTCGGCGAGCGCCTCGGCGATCCGCCGATGCTCGGCCCCGAGGGCCGGAAGCGTCGCGGCTGCCCGGGCGCCGGCCACGAGGCATCCGAGAGTGGAGATGTGCACATGCTCGGAGTGCTCTTCCCACCAGTCGAAGCAGGGGCGCTGCCACGACACGGTGAGGTAGTCGAGGGTGAGGCCGATGGCCTCGGCCCAGCGGGCGTCATCCGCGCCGTGGCGGACCACGTGCGCGCCGACCGCCCAGATCCACGTGCCGTACCCGTCGAGCTGGAAGTCCCACCAGTCGTCGTCGCCGTCGCGGCCGTCGAAGGTGAAGCGGGTGGGCAGCATCTCGCTGTCGGGGAGCGGACTATCGGCGCGAGCCGCCGCGACGATCCGCCCGATCTGCTCGGCCCGCGAGGCGATGACCTGCGCGCACCAGTCGAAGAACCGCTCCGCCGACTCGACCCGGCCGGCGCTCGACATCGCGTCGGCGATGAACGCCCCGTCGCGGAACCAGCTGTATCCGGCGTACGCCGAGAACGTCGGGCTCGCCGGGTACGCGCCGGTGACGTCTTGCAGGCGTTCGATCAGCTCGATGCTGCCGGCGACGAGCGCCTGGCGGTCGATCTGCGCTGTGTGTGAGAAGGCGCCGGGAGGTGGAACGGTCATGGTGAGTCCTGAGAGGTCGAGGCGAAGACGGGCACAGGGTGACCCGGCGGCGAGGAGTGAAGACCCCGCCGCCGGGTCATCCGGGGTCAGCCGCCGAGAAGGGCGTTGATGCGGTCCTCGGCCGAGGCGAGCGCGTCTTCGACGCTCTTCCGTCCGGCCTGGGCCTCGACGAGCTCCTCGCTCATGATGTCCTGCATCTCCTGCTGGCCCTCGCCGACCACCGGCTGCAGCGCGACTTCGTCGAGCGAGTCGAACACCGCCTGTCGGTTCTCGGGGTCGCCGCGGGTGAGGTAGCTCTCGAGCTCGGCCTCATCCGAGATCGCGGGCAGCTCCCACCCGGCGTCGAGGCGGATCTGCACCATGACGTCGCTGGAGGTGAGGAACTCCGCGAAGGCCTGAGCTGCCTCCTGGTTCTCCGAGGCGGCCGACACGGCGACACCGTTGGAGAACAGCGCGCTCGCCTGCTGGGTGTTGCCCGGCTCGACGGCGATGTCCCACCCGAAAGGCACCTCGGCGAACGCACCGAACATCCAGATGCCGGTGTGCAGCATCGCGAGGTTGCCGCTGGTGAACAGCTCGGTGTCGAAGTCTGGCGTTCCCTGACCCTGCTCGATCGTCGGCATCACGGTGCCGCTCTTCTCGACGAGCCACTCGGCGGCTTCGATGCCCTCGGGGGTGTTGAAGGCGACCGCGGTGCCGTCCTCGTTGAGGAACTCCCCGCCGTTCTGGGCGAGCACCTTGTAGAACTCGAAGAAGCTCACCGGCTGGTGGTCGCCCCACACCCCGGCATCCTGATCGGTGAGGGCTTCGGCGGCGGCGAGCTCTTCCGACCAGGTCCAGCCGGCGGAGGGGTAGTCCAGCCCCGCGGCGTCGAAGAGGTCCTTGTTGTAGAAGAGGACGACGGTCGAGAACGAGCTCGGCAGCGCGTACTGCGCACCGTCAGCCTGGTAGGCCTCGAGCACGCTCTGGCGGTAGACCGACGGGTCTTCGACGTCGAGCTCGGCCAGCACGCCATTGGCCTGGTATTCGGCGAACCCGCCGTACTCGATGTCGAACACGTCCGAGACGGTGCCGGCAGCGACATCCGTCTGCAGAGCCGTGGCGTAGTCGGCGTACGGAAGCGTGGTGACATCGACAGTGATGCCGGGGTTCTCCTCTTGGAAGGCGTCGACGATGGTCTGGAGGTTCTCCTCGTTGCCGCCGTTCGAGATGAAGTTGGTGTAGCTGATGGTGACGTTCTCGCTGCCGCCATCGCTGCCGCCCGTGCTGCCGGCGGCGCAGCCGGTGAGCACGAGTCCTGCGGCGACGATGCCGACACCGGCTTTTGCGGTGACTCTCATGGTGGGTATCTCCTTTGATGCGGTGGGACGGGTCCCTGTTGGTGAAGAACGGGGGGTGGAAAGGGGTGCAACGCAGTCGGGGCTACTTCAGCCCCGTGTTCGCGACCCCCTGGATGATGTACTTCTGGGCGAAGAGGTAGAGCGCGAGCATCGGCAGGATGCTGATGACCGAGCCCGCCATGACGATGTCCCACTGCGTCGTGTACTGCCCCTGGAGCCCCGCGAGCGCGACCGGAAGGGTCTGCACCTCGGGCGAGCGCAGCACCACGAGCGGCCAGAGGAAGCTGTTCCAGCTGCCCATGAACGCGAAGACCGCGAGGGTGGCGAGGGCCGGACGGATGTTGGGGAGGATGACGCCCCAGAAGATGCGGAAGTGTCCGGCACCGTCGAGCGAGGCGGCCTCGTCGAGCTGGATCGGCACCTGATTCATGGCCTGACGGAGGAGGAAGACGCCGAACGCGGCGGCGAGGGTCGGGAGCACCGCGCCGAAGTAGGTGTCGACCAGTCCCCAGGTGCGCAGTTGCGCGAACAGCGGTACGACCAGCACCTGCAGCGGGATCATCATGGTCGCGAGATAGATCCCGAACACCACTCCCCGCCCGGGGAAGGGCAGCCTGCTGAAGACGTAGGCCGCGGTGGCGCTGGTGAACAGCTGCGCGAGCGTGGTGATGACGGCGAGCAGCAGGCTGTTGCCGACGACGCGGGCGAACGGCACGTCGGTGAAGAGCCGCAGGTAGGCATCGATGCTCGGGTTCGCAGGGAAGAAGGAGGGCGTGCCGCTCAGGCCCGTGCCCGGGGACAGCGAGGTGATGAGTGTCCAGTAGAAGGGGAAGAACATTGCCAGCGCCCCGAGGGCGATCACCACGTGGAGGATGATCGAGCGCGCGCTCCAGCGGGTGCGCGAACCCGTGCGCGGGCGCCGTCGAGTGAGGGTCGTCTCAGCCATAGTTCACCCACCGGCGCTGTCCGCGGATCTGGATGACGGTGACGGCGAGGATGACGATGAACAGCATCCACGACAGAGCGGATGCTTCGCCCGCACGTCCGTACCGGAAGGTGAGGTCGTAGATCTGCTGCACCACCACCTGGGTCGCCCCGCCTGGTCCGCCGCCGGTCATCGCGTACACCTGGTCGAAGACCTGGAAGCCGTTGATGAGCGAGATGACGAGTACGAAGAAGGTCGCCGGAGAAAGAAGAGGAAGGGTGACCGAGAAGAAGCGGCGCCAGGGTCCAGCACCGTCGACGCGGGCGGCGTCGAGCAGCTCGGGGTCGATCGCCTGGAGCCCCGCGAGCAGGATCACCATGACGAAACCGATGTCCTTCCACGCCGACGCGAGAATGATCGACGGCATCGCCCATGCCGGGTCGGTCCACCATCCGGGACCGTCGACACCGAAGAAGCCGAGCACGGTGTTGACCACGCCGTTGGAGGGGTTGAGCAGCCACCGCCAGACGAGGGCGACGACGATCCAGCTGGTGATGACGGGGAGGAAGTAGATGCCCCGGAAGAGGGTGCGACCGCGGAGCGCGGTGTTCAGCGCGAGGGCGATGAGGAGGCCTCCCACGTACACCAGCGGCAGGTAGCCGAGGATGTAGTACAGCGTGTGCCAGAAGATGGCGGCGGTCTCGGGGTTGGTGAGCAGCCGTACGTAGTTGTCGAAGCCGACCCACTCGGCGGGGCGGAGCAGGTTCCACTCGGTGAGGCTGATGCCGGCGGCTGAGACCATCGGCACGAGCACGAAAAGGGTGAGCGGCACCGCGCTCGGCAAGAGGAACACCAGCACGGTGAGCGCGTAGCGCAGCCGCCGCGATCCGCGGCGGCGCGTGACGGCCGGGCCGAGCGCGGGGGGTCCGTCGACCGGCGGGGTGGCCGTGGCCTGGCTGAGGAGTCCGGTCATCACCGGCTCCCCTGGCCCACGAGGCGCGCGCGGATGAGCCGGCCCTGGTCGCCAACGTCGCTGCCGGTGTCGAACGGGGTGGCGAGCACGAGCGCGGCGGCACCCTGCGCCCAGCTGTCGTCGAGCCAGGTCTCGACATTCACCGGAATGGTGCGGCGGTGTCGCTGCAAGTGCGAGCGGAACGCGGGCTCGAACCCGGCCGACCAGTGCGCCCAGGCGACGGTTCCCTCGCCGAGCACCACGATCGCGGCGGGGTCGATGACGTGCACGATGCCCGCGAGGGTGCGCCCGAGGAGCCGCCCGGCGTCGCGGTAGAGCGCGATGGCCTCCTCGTCGCCGGCCTCGGCGTCGGCGAGCAGGTCGTCGATGCCGGCGCCCTGGTCGATCAGGCCGGCTTCGCGAGCGCGGCGCACGAGCGCGGCTTCGCCGATGACCGCCTCGAGGCAGCCGAGGTTGCCGCAGCTGCAGAGGGGTCCGTCGTCGGCGACGGGAATGTGTCCGATCTCGCCCGCACCGCCCGAGGCGGCGCGGAGCACCGTGCCCTCGACGACGATGCCCGCACCGATGCCGGCGCCGATCGTGACGACGAGGAAGTTCTCGTGCGAGCGGCCGATGCCGTAGAGGCGCTCGGCGACGGCGAGAGCGTTGACGTCGTTCTCGATGACGACGGGGAGTCCGATGGCTCCGCGGAGGGCTTCGCCGAGGTGGATGCTGTTCCACCCGAGAACACCGCACTCGACGACGCCGTTGCCCGGCTCGTCGACCGTGCCCGGAACCGCGACCCCGACGCCGAGGAGGGTCACCTCGTCACCGGCACCGATGAAGGCCTGAATGCGGTCGGCGAGGTCGAGCACGAAGGTGCTGGCGGTCGCGTCGAAGGGCACTTCTGCTGAGCGGATGACGCGCCCGGCGATCCCGACCTCGACGAGCGCGACGTGGGTGGCGCCGACCTTCACCCCGATCGCGTGGCCCGCCGAAGCGGCGAGGCCGAGCAGTCGCGCGGGGCGGCCGCCGCTGGAGGGCGCCTGCTCGAGCTCGGCGACAAGTCCTTCGCCGATGAGCTGCTTCACGAGCTGCGTGATGAGCGCTGGCGAGAGATTCAGCGTGCGGGCCAGGTCGGCGCGGGAGGCCGCGCCATGCGCCCCGAGCTGGGCGAGGATCGCCGACCGATTGACGTCGGTGCGGTGAAGGGACGATGTCATCGTTGACCTCAGATCTTTCTGAACGACTTCATTTAAAACTAAACAAAGTCAGAAAGCAAGAGGTTCTACTGTTCCGGTCGTTGGGCGAGCGCAGCGAGACGAAACGACAGGCGAAGCCTGAGGCTCAGCGCGCCCCGAGCTCCCCCAGGTGCTCGGCGAGCGAACGGATCGTGGAGTAGTCCCACATGATCTCGGGGTCCACCTCGATGTCGTACTCGTCCTCGATGTCGCCACAGAGCGTCAGGGCGTAGACCGAGTCGAGGCCGATGTCGGCGAAGTCGGTGTCGACCGAGAAGTCGCCGGGCAGCTTCTTGCCGTAGGTGACCACGCGCGAGGCCAGCCAGGCCTGCACGTCGGTTTCGGTCGCGATGGCGTCCATGTCGTCCTCCAGGGATCGGTGTCAGTCGGGGGCGCCGAGCGGCGCCCGGTCGAGGGTGAGGGTGAGGCCGGCGTCCACGCGGCCCACCGTGTCGGCGGCGATGACCTCCAGCGACTCGTCCGGCGCCGCCGCGCGGCGGCCGGTCGCGAACGACTCCAGAAGGGTCAGGGCAGCGACCCGCTCTGCCGCCGTGACGGCTCCGGCATCGTGACCCGACGCGACCAGCCGCGCCGTGCTCACGACGCCGAACTCCCGTCGCGTGGTCACACCGAAAGAGGAGTCGGATGCCGCGGCGAGCCCCGCCGCAACGCGCGGCCCGGCCACCGCCGAGATCTCCGCGACCACAGAAGCATCCATCGCGGGCACGCTCACCGGTGTGCGCCGCCGCGCCGCTCCGGCGCCGGTCGGGTCGAGCAGTTCGAGGCAGCCGACGTCGCGCACGAGGGTCTCGAAGTCGGCGTACGGATCGACCCGCGCGTAGAAGGTCGAGCCGAACAGCACCGACAGCGCGCGCATCGCGGCGTCGAGCTGCAGCGGCACGAGGTCGACCGCCGCAGCGAGACCGTCGTCGCCCGGGTCGGCGAGCGCCGCCTGGATCACCGTGTCGGCGACCGACAACCAGGTTCGGGCGCGCGCGACGAGACTGCGGGCGTGCGGGATGTCCCACACCGTCCCCCTGTAGAGGCGGCGCCCGCGCGCGTAGTCCACGGCCATCCGCAGAGCGGTGTCGACCGCGGCCAGCCACATCCCGGCGACGATCGACCGCGCGTGCGCGTCGGCGATCGGGTCGACGTTCCATTCGGCCCGCACCTGCGCGCCGCGCACCTGCGCCCGCCGCAGGGGAACGCCCTCGAGTCCGGTGGCATGGCGCGACGCCGTCGTCGTCACCGCGTCACCGTCGAGCAGCACGGCCGATTCGCGGCCGAGGTCGTCGCGCGTCCGCGCGAAGACGAGTCGGGCATCGACCGGGCCGGCCAGCACCGACAGCAGACCCGAGGCGCGTCGCCCGAACACCGCCGGCAGATGTCCGCGCACGGCGACGCCGCAGGTTTCCCCGCTCATCAGCGCTGCGCCCACCGTGGCTGCGTCGGGGCTCGTCCACGCCCCCGCCGCTCCGAGGAGGCGGAGCGCGACGGTCCGCGCGCCGCGGCTCGGGTCGTCCCGGAACACGGGCCGGAAGGTCTCGACGAGACCCGACCATGACTCCAGCGACCCACCCGCCGACACCGGCACGAGCTCACGGGCGTCGACCCGGTGCGCGTCCGTGCCCGGCACCGCGACATCGTCCACGGCAACCCCGACGCTCACCGCGCACCCCACCACGGTGAGAGCAGCGACAGCGGCACACCGGCGGCCGCGGCGTCGCGGGCTGCTTCGTCGAGCTGCCCGACGACACTCTCGCCGCCGCGCTCGAGTCCCAGTCGGCGCGCGACGCGCGCGAGCGCTCCGCGCAGCCAGGCGTCGTCGTCCCACGCCCGCCCGGTCAGCTCGTCGCGGTGGGCGAGGTAGACGGCGAGGGCCGAGGCGCCGGCGAAGGTCCAGGTCAGTTCCTCGGCGAGCGCGAACTGCGACGCCGGGGGAGCGGTGCCCGCTCGACGGCGGCGACGGCCTGACGCAGCTCGCGCCAGTGAGCGGCGAGTCGCGCCGCCGAGCGCACCGCGTCGGGGTGCGTGCGTCCGTCGTCCAGGCGGGCGACGAGGTCGGGCAGCGCCCGCAGCACCGAGGCGCCGCGGCGGGTGACCAGGCGCAACTGCGCCATGTCGAATGCCTCGGGCTCGGTGCGAAGAGCCGCCAGCACCGCATCGGCCGGCTGGTCGTCACCGCGGGCGATGTTGCCGAACTCGTTGATGACGACGTTGAGGTTCACCACCGAGTTGCCGTCGAAGATGCCGACCACACGGCTGTCGCGGGCGCCCTTCTCGAACATCGCCAGATCGCCGTCGGCGAGGTGGGCGGCGGGTCCGAGGGCCGCACCGGCGTCGGTGAACACCCCGTCGACGAGGTCGGGCACGAGCACCTTCACGAACGCGCTCACGAGCGCCATCTCGTCGGGCAGCGCGTGGAACACCGCCGTGCCGGTCATCGTCACCGCTTCGGCGAGCAAAATGTCAGCGGCGGATGCGGCGACGAAACCGTCGAGCCCGGGGTCACCCTCCGACAGGTCGGCGAGCATCGACAGCGCCCGGTCGCCCGCACCGAGCGAGAGCGCTGCGCACATCGTGCGCGTCAGCTGCAGGCTCTTCAGCACGAGCTCGAGTCCGCGGCCGGGTTCCCCGACGAGCGAGTCCGGCCCGAGCGAGGTGCCCGAGAACTCGATGCCGCTGATGTCCGCCCCGCGGATGCCGTGCAGCGGCCGGCGTGCGCGGTAGCTGATCGTCGCGGCATCCGCCTCGGTCTTGTCGACGAGCACGAGCGAGAGCGAGCGGGGTCCGGGGCGTTCATCGGTGCGGGCGAGCACGGTGATCGCGCGCCCGCGGGTGGCGTTGCCGATCGGCCACTTGTGGCCGTCGACGACGATGCGCTCCCCCGACAGGTCGGCCGTGGTCATCGAGGTGCCGATGTCGCTGCCCCGCCCCTGTTCGGTGAGCCCCCACGACACCGGGTCGCCGGCGCCGACGATCCGCGCCATCCGGTCGGCCGACGCGTCGGCGGCCGCCCACGCGCACACCGCTCCGAGCAGCGTCTTCCCGTGCCCGACGGCGGCGGTGAGGTCGCGGCGGGCGACGGTGCGCAGGAGAAGGACGGCGTCGAGGATGCCGGTGAGCCGCCCACCCCACTGCGCGGGGATGTAGTGGGAGTGAACGCCCCAGTCATTCAGGGCGGCGATCGTCCCCGCAGGAAGGACCGAGGCGGCATCCCACGCGAGGGTCTGCCGGTCCGACACCCGCGAGTCGGGCACCTCGGGCGCGCCGAGGTACTCGTCGAGCATCGCCGCCGCGCGGCCCACCGACGACCCGGGAGCCGTAGCGGTCGGCGCCGCAACGGCCGGCGCCGTCACGACACCCGCCCGCTCACGTCGCTGGGCGACGACACCTCGATGCCGTCGACGACCGCGAGGGTGAGGGCGCCGTCGATGAGTTCGGCGCGGGCGCGGCGACGCTGGATCTTGCCGCTGGTGGTGCGCGGCAGCATCCCTTTTCGAAGGAGTGCCACGCCGACGCTCGGCAGCCCGAACTCGGCCATCACCGCGCGACGCACCTCGTGCACGAGGGCGGGCAGGTCGGCGGCGGCGAGGGTCTTCGGGTCGACCTCGACGGCGAGACCGACCTCGGAGGGCTGGAACTCGTCGAGCGCGAACGCGGCGCTGATGCAGCCGGGATCGGTGCCAACGACGGCGGAGGCGACCGCCTCGACGTCCTGCGGGAAGACGTTGCGGCCGTGGGAGATGATGAGGTCTTTCAGGCGGCCCGCCACGACGACCTCGCCGTCGATCATCGCGCCGAGGTCTCCGGTGCGCAGGTACCGCGCGTCGGTGCCGGGCAAAGCGAATCCGAACGCCTCGGCGGTCTCTTCGGCCCTCCCCCAGTACCCCTGCGCCACGCTCGGGCCGCTCACCCAGATCTCGCCGATGCGTCCGTCGGGCAGCGGCTCCTGCGTCGCGGGGTCGACGACGGCGACGTGCGATCCGGGCACCGGCGGACCGCACAGCACGAGGTCGACCGAGCGGTCATCGGCGGCGGGCAGCAGGTCGCCGCGCTCGAGGGCGCCGAGGTCGGCGGTGATGGATGTCACGGGGCGGCCGGCTACGGCCGAGATGATGAGGGTGGTCTCGGCCATGCCGTAGGCGGGGATCATCGCCTCGGCGCGCAGGCCCGCGGGGGCGAAGCGCTCGACGAACTGCGCGACGGTCGAGGTCTTGATCGGCTCGGCGCCGGTGACGACGTGGGTGAGCGATGACAGGTCGAGCTCGGCGAGCTGCTCGTCGGTGACGACCTGGGCGCAGAGGCGATAGGCGAAGTCGGGGGCGACGGTGAAGGTGCCCTTGTGCGCGGTGATGAGGCGCAGCCACAGCAGCGGGCGGCGGAGGAACCGCGAGGGCGAGGTGAGCACCGAGTCGACGCCGGCGTAGATGGGCCGGAACAGCAGACCGATGAGACCCATGTCGTGGTAGTGCGGCAGCCATCCGACCCACACCGCGTCCTCGCCGTCCGAGACGGCGGCGCCGATGGCCTCCTCGTTCGCGACGAGGTTGCCGTGGCTGACGACGACACCCTTGGGCGTTCCGGTGGAGCCCGACGTGTACTGCAGCAGCGCGATCGAGTCGGGCGTGATCTCCGGCGCAGCCCACTCCTCGGCCAACGCAAGATCGGGTTCGGCGAGGATCTGCACGTCGACGTTCTCGAGCGCTGCCGAGGCGAAGAGCGGTGCCGACGAGGCATCCGTCAGCACCAGCCGGCTGCCGGCATCGGCGACGATCGCTTCGATGCGGTCGATCACGCTCTGCGGATTGCGTCCGACCGTGACGGGCACCGGCGCGATGATGAGGCCCGCGTAGAGGGCGGCGTAGACCGATTCGATGAAGCCGAGCCCGGGCTGGAACCCGAGCACTGCGACATCACCGGGGGCGGCGCCGTGAGCGCGCAACTCGACCGCTCGCGCTTTGGCGCGGGTGTCGAGGTCGCCGTACGACAGGAACGTCGAGGTCTTCTCGTCGCTGTAGAACCGGATGCCGCGGGTGTCGCCGCGTCGGGCGGCGCTGCGCCGCATCGCGTCGAGAAACGTCGCCGGCGGTGCGGCTGCGTGGGATTCGGGCATCCCCCATGCCGTGGAAACCACTTCTACCCCCTGTGTCGTGGATCCTTCGATAGCCCTGCGACACTGGAGGCTTAGCGCACAGCCTACGGGGCACACCCCCGACACACCCATTCGTTTCGGCAGTATTTACATGGTCGCAACACCGGGATGCCAGGGTTCGACGCATCCCGAGCGGCGCCCGCCGCCCACCCGCACCCGAGGGAGACACCCGATGAGCCGACGCTCGCCCGTCGCATCCCGCCCCCCTCACGCCGAGTTCATGCAGGTGTGGGAGGAGGGGTACGTCTCGACGACGGCGTCGTTCACCGCGATGCACATGCAGGGGGTGGCGGTGTTCACCGGCGGCGAGCTGCGCCGCGCCGACGGGTCGATCGACCGCGAGCGCGTGCGCGCGTGGATCGGGCGGGCGGCGCATCCGCTCCCCTACGCCCGGTCGCGCCTCCAGCGCGCGCCGCTCGGACTCACCCCGCCCGCGTGGGTCCCCGTCGACGAGCTCGACCTCGACACCCACCTCGTCTTCGCCGACGCGGTGGAGACGCTCGCACCCGCGCGCCTGCGCACCCTCATCGGATGGGACGAGGGACCGCTCGATCTGTCGGCACCGCTCTGGCGGCTGCGCCTCACGCCGCTCGATGACGGGCGCATCGCCCTGGGCATCCTCATGCATCACGCCGGCGGCGATGCGCTGCGCACGATGAAGTTCCTCGCCGCACTCACCGCGTCGAAGCTCGACGGCGTTCCCAAGAGCGCGGATGACCCGTTCGCAGGTCAGCGCGCGGCGCGCAGCGTCGAGCTGCCCGGACTGGCGCTTCGCGCGTGGTGGAGCGCGGGCGACTCGGCCGGGGCGCGTGTGCGGGCGTACCTGCGCAAGCCCGTCGTCCGCCGGGCGCGCCGGGTCGCGGCGCGGGTCACTCGTCGCTTCCGCGATCAGCCGGCGCCGCCACCCACGACGCACTCGGGCTTCCGTACGTTCGACGGCGACGCGGTGCAGGCGCGCGGCGCCGAGCTCGACGGCACGATGAACGACCTGGTCGTGGCCGCGGCGATCACCGCCGCGTCGGCGCCGACGGGAGAGCCGGTGCGCGTGCGCGTGCCGGTGCTGCGACGCGCGACCGAGCAGAGCCGCAACCGGGTGACCGACGCCGAGATCGTCGGCAGCGCCCTGACCGATCCGGCCGAGCTGGTGGCATCCGTGAGGGCACAGCTGTCGGGAACCGAGGCGTCAGACTCCGAGCGGGCTGCCGCCCGCGAGGTCGGGTACGCCACCCTCGTGCCGTGGCTGTCGCGCGCCCGGTATCTGGCGGGGGCGCGGCTCGACGAGGTCGTCGTGCTGCCGGCGAGCCTGCCGCACGATGAGCTGTCGACCTTTGCGCTGCTCTACGACGGAAAGCTGTCGGTGACGGTGACCACGCAGCAGCAGACCGACACGAGCGCGGTGCTCGACGTGCTGGGCGATGCGCTCACGTCACCAGTTCACCAGAGCAGCAGCGCGAGTCCTGACGCGTTGTAGAACAGGTGGGCGATGATCGCGCCGCCCAGGCGCCCCGTGACGACGACGAGCACGCCGCACCCGATGCCCACTCCCAGTGAGCCGACGAGCAGCCCGAAAGGTACGAGGGCGCCGGCGGCGATGACGTGCAGCACGACGAAGGCGGCGGTCGAGGTGGCGACCGCGACGATCGCGGCGCCGATGCGCCCCGCCTCAGACACGGCGTCGAAGAGGGCCCGCACGAGCAGTCCACGGAAGTAGAGCTCTTCGACTATCGGCGAGATGAGCACCGCCGCCGAGGCGGCGATCACCAGGGCGAGCGTGGCGTCACCCGAGAGCGCTCCGCCGAGGGGTCCGCCGAACCCGCCGAGGGTGGGCGCGACCAGTTCGACCGCGGCCCGGACGACGAGACCGACCGAGACACCGAGGGCGAGGTCGGTCCAGGTCCAGTGACGGATGCCGGTGGCGCGGCCGAATCCGACGATCGACGCGAAGGTCGCGGCGGCGATGACGGCGAGGAAGAGGGGGCCGTTGGCAGCGAGAATCGAGGCCGCGGCCGCGAGCCAGCCCGGCATACCCGCCCACATCGGCCCGGTGGCGTCGACGACGTAGAGCAGCAGCGCGGCCGTGCCGAAGCCGGCGGCGCCGATGAGGAGCGCCCGCCAGGGGTGCTGGTAGGCGCGGGCGAAAAGGAACAACGGCCCCGGGCTGGCGCCCGGAGCCGTTGTCATAGAGAAGAGGCTAGCTGCTTCTGGCCGCGATTCAGCGGTTCGACGCAGCGCGGCGGCGAGCCACCGCAGCGGTCACGGCGATGCCACCGAGGCCGACAGCGCCGGCACCGAGCCAGATGGCTGCGGCCGGAACGGCGTCGCTACCGGTCGCGGGCAGCGTGCCACCCGTGCCGCCGGTGCCACCAGAACCGCTGCCTGCGGCAGCGACGGTGAGGGTGACGCTCTGCGTGTCACCGTCTTCGTCTTCGATCTGGATGGTGTACGTGCCACCCGCGGTCGGCGCCGTGAAGGTCGCCTGCGCGGTGCGGTCGTCGCCCGCTTCCTTGACCGCGGTGTCAGCCGCAACGGCGGCGAACGAGATCGAGGTCAGGGTGTTCTCGGTGACGCCGGGGCCCGACGTCGCGAAGGTCGTGGTGCCGTCGACGTTGGTCGCGGTGATGATGGTCGCCTGGCCGGGAACCACGGTCGGGTCAGCGACGGTGGCCTCGACCTCGGATGCGTAATCGGCGTTGGCCGCCGATGCTCCGGCGAGAACGATGAAGCCGGCAATGCCGACTGCGGTAAGAGACTTCTTGATCATGCGCTGGTACCCCCCACAAGGTCCTAGGCGTGGATGTTGGTTATTGAGGTGAGAGCGACATGAGAGCTAGCTGTGTGCGAGCTGTGTCGCCGTACCTCCGCAATGCTAGCGGGAGGGCAAGGGGTTTCCATAACCCAGGAAGTTTCCAGGAAGTAACATTTTGGTACGGCGTGTCCTCCAATTGGGGGACAAAGGGAGCGGATTTCCGCGGAATTCCGGAGTCTCGCCGGGCGAAAGAATTTTTTCCTGGATTCAGGTCAGAGCGGTTCCGAGCGCAACGAGGACCACGAACGAGGTGTTGTAGACCGCGTGTAGAAGGATAGCTCCCCAGATTCGGCCGGTGAGCAGCACCACGCCGGAGGCCGTGAATCCGAGAAGCGCGAGCCCGATCACCTGTTCGGTTTCAGCTTCGCCGGCGAGCGCGTGGAGCATCACGAAGAGCCCGGTCGACACGAGCGCAGCGATGATCCCGGCCGCGGTGTGACCGACCAGACGGCGCAGGATCGTGAAGAGCGTGACGAGGAGGACGCCGCGAAAGAAAAGCTCCTCCACGACCGGCGCGACGACGACCGCCCCGGAAGCCTCGATCGGCCACCACTCCGATGAGCGTCCGTCGATCGTCGCCATGGTCGGAAGCGGCTCCGCACCACTCAACAGACCCTGGACGAGCCGAACGAACACTCCCAGGCCAACGCCCCACAGCAGGTCGAGCGGCCGGAATCTCAGGAAACCGATCGGGCGCGAGCGCAGGAACGCGAGAACGATCGGCACGATCATTGCCACGCCGACGATGACTGTCCCGACAAGCGGTGCGATCGGCGCATCCCAGGCCCAGTCAATGACGGCACCGAAAAGGACCCCCACTCCGAGGCAGACGAGGGCGATCGCGAGCAGCCACTCATTCCAGCGACGCACGGTGTGACCGCCGAGTCTCCAGTCGGTACGCGCCCGCCGTCCCGATGATCGGCGCGGGGCGGCGGTGTCGACATCGCTAGAGTGATCGAGCACTCGCTCACGTTACCCCGAGGGGAAAGGTACCCCTGTGTTCGAGATCCTCACGGTGTGCACGGGCAACATCTGCCGGTCACCGCTGGCCGCCGCGCTGCTTCAGACGCGGCTCGCCCCGCTCGACGTCCTCGTTGCGAGCGCCGGAACCCGAGGCCTTCGCGAAGCGCCGATGACTGAAGAAACGGTCGCCCTTGCCACCGCGCTGGGGGTTTCGAGCGCGGACATCGCGCGTCACCGCTCGCGGTTCTTGATGGAGTCACACCTCGCCGGGCCGGACCTCATCCTCGCAATGACACGCGAACATCGCCGCGAGGTCGTCGAGCTCGCACCGTCGCGCATGCGGTCGACTTTCACTATCCGAGAGTTCGGCCGCCTCGCCGACTCCCTCACCGACCATCAGCTACGAAGCGCTGCGCAGGCTGGCGGCGCCGATGCATCATCTCGAGTTCGGTCTGTCACTGCAGCGGTGGCCTCCCAACGCGGTCTCGTCCTGCCGCCTGCTGATCCTGCCGACGACGACATCATCGACCCCTACGGCCGCTCCTGGCGAACCTACGAGCTGTCAGCGTCTCAGCTGGAGCCCGCCGTGACGTCCACAGTCCGAGCCCTCAAACTCGCGTTCTAGAGTTCTGTGGTCGAGCAAGCCGCAGTGGCCGTATACGAGCCGAGCGAAGCGAGAACGCCACGCCAACACCCCGCTCAGCCACCTCAGATCACACCCCCGAAACACCCCCATGGCAGTATGGTCCGCAAGTTCGGGACACGAGAGGCACCATGGAGCTCATCGACTACATCCGCATTCTGCGGAAAAACTGGCTGATCATCGTGGTCGCGACGCTCTTGGGCATCGGCATCGCCGCCACGTACTCACTGACGAGGACGCCCCAATACGAGAGCCAAAGCACTGTCTTCGTCTCGAGCCAGAATGGCTCGACTGCTCAGGATTTGCAGCAGGGAAACATTTTCACGCAGCAGCGCGTGACGACATATACCAATCTTGTTGGCGCTCCGATTGTCATGAATCCAGTCATCGCGGCACTTGGCCTCGGCGTCACCGCAGCTGAGCTCGATGAGCAAGTCGAGGCGTCCTCGGCCGTTAACACGACGCTGATCACGATCACGGTGACTGATCCCGACCCGATCCGCGCTGCGGACATCGCGAATGCCCTTGCCGCGAGCCTCACTGCTGCGGTTGAGGAGATCGAGACGCCCAATGACTCGGACACTAGCCCTGTGCGCCTGACTCGGGTGAAGGACGCTCTTCCGCCTCTCGCGCCGTCGAGCCCGAACGTTCCGTTGAACCTGATACTCGGTGCCCTGGTCGGTCTCGGTCTTGGGGTCGGCGCGGCAATCCTGCGCTCCGTCCTCGATACCCGCATTCGCTCTCCGCGCGACATCGAGCAGATCACGGATCGTCCGATGATCGGCGCCATACCGTTCGATCCCCGGGTTAAGGAACGGCCCCTCATCGTGCACGCCGACCCACTCAGCCCACGCGCCGAGTCGTTCCGGGCTCTACGTACCAACTTGCAATTCCTCGACATGGAGGGTCGATCGAGTTTTGTTATCACCTCGAGCGTGCCGAGCGAGGGCAAGTCGACGACAACGATCAACCTCGCCATCGCCTTAGCGGATGCCGGAAAGCGGGTCGCTCTTCTCGACACCGATCTGCGAAAACCCAAAGTTGCCGAGTACCTCGGCATTGAGGGAGGTGCGGGCCTGACCGACGTGCTGATCAACCGTGCCCGTGTTGGCGACGTCATGCTGCCGTGGGGCCAGCGGAGCCTTTACGTTCTGCCGGCGGGTAAGGTACCCCCGAACCCGAGTGAGCTTCTCGGTTCGGCGCAGATGCATACGCTTCTTGAGGTGCTTGAACGCGACTTCGATGTGGTCCTGTGTGACGCGCCACCCCTTCTTCCGGTCACCGACGCCGCGATTCTCGCCAAAGCAACAAGTGGGGCAATCGTGGTGGTGGCGTCGGGACAGACCAATCGGCACCAGCTGGATGGTGCCATCGAGGCACTACAGACGGTCGGGGCGAAGATCGCGGGGCTGGTGATGACGATGGTGCCCACTCGTGGTCCCGACGCCTACTATGCATACGGCGCGGGCTATGGATATGGTTACGGCTATTTCGAGGAGCAGTCGACAAAGGGTTTGCGACGGCGAACCGCTAGCTCCGGGCGGCGACGCGCAACGCCGATCGCGGTGGTTCCTGTTCCTGCCCCCGCTCCCACGTCCGCCCTAAAGGGCGACCGTCCAGCACCGGGTGATGCCAGCATTCGCCGCCCTGCCGACGTCGGCCGCTCACAACAGCGCTGAGAACGTGGCTCGACATTCTTTGCAATTCAAGCGCGCCCGCTGGATGGCGCTCGGCCTCCTCGGCATTCTTGCACTCACCGTCATATTCCTGTCCGTTCTCGCGCTCGGTCGTCTGCGGGGCGACGTTGTCGCCCAACCCAATCCCGTACCGTCGTTCTCGCTTGGTATACAGACGCAGACCCCAACGCCGACCGCCGAACCGCCCGGAAGTGCGGTACAGGTTTCGCCCGGCCAAGAACGGTTTTTCTCCGTCGGAGAAGATGCATGGTGGCGTGGAACGGCAGGGCGTTGCGGTGTTATCGAACCCCTCGTAGAACGATCCGTCGATGGCGGACAGACGTGGTTGGACGTGACCCCCCGGTACCTTGAGATCGGCGAACTGCTGTCTTTAAACCCGTTCACCCCGACGGAGGCCGAGATGGTGGTAAGGGTCGGCCCGGGGTGCGAGTTGCAGGCACTACGCACCTACACGCAGGGCCGCTTCTGGGAGTCCTATCCCGATGTCCTCGCGAATTCCCGATATATCGACTCCGCCGACTCAGCGACCGTCGACCTGGGAGCGAACTCGATTCCCGCGCCCTGCGGGTCCGCTTTCGGCCTGCGAAGCTCTGGCGATCTTGTTGCTTTGCTGTGCGACGGGTCACCCTCAGTCAGCAATGGTGATGGCTGGCGAGGACTCGCAGCGCAGGGAGCAATCGCTGTTGCGTTCGACGGCCGAGACCTGCTCGTCGCACATACCAGCGCAGCGTGCCAAGGCACGACAGTCAGCCGCTTCCCAGCCGAATCGCCGGATGCGCCCGTGCTGGTCGGCTGTATATCCACCGCAGATCCTGCGCTGCCGGCTGCGTTGGAGATCACAGACGGCGTTCCGGTCCTGTGGTCGGCCGAACAGATTTTGGCTCCCTCGTGATCGCCAAGCCACCGATCGTCGATCGATTCGACCGAAACGTAAGCCCCCAAAATACTCGCCGGGACCTCGCGTCATCGGAAGGCTGTCAAGACCGGTTTCGATCTGTTACGGTGCCCGCACTAGAGGTGGATGACCCTCTCTCGAGAGATATAGACCTGCACCGTCTTTCGTTGCTACTCCGCGCGGGGACGAACAGCCGCTCACGGGCAGTGAGCAACACCGGGCCTGGACCCGACGGTGTCCCTAGTTCCGCCACTTGTCAGGATACGACTGCGACCTCAGCATCTCTTCTCCGGCTGGCTCGTTCTTACCGAGCGAGGTCTCGGAACATTGGGATCACATTCGATGCATGTTCTTGTCGAAGCTGGATGTCACGCGTGTTCCGCCAACTAATGCGCGGGCAAGCCCAGAGCGGCCACACCGCGAGTCATATGTCAGAGACATGCCCTTCTTGCTGTTGTCTAGTCATCAACGCAAGACCAACAAGTCTTCGCGCTCATCCCCCGGCTGCTCACTGGCCCGAAGTACGACAAGAGGAGAATACTCATGCCGTCAGTTGCGATCATCGGAACGCGTGGGTACCCGAGTTATTATGGCGGTTTCGAGACCGCGGTGCGGAAGCTCGCGCCTTACTTGGCGAACGACGGTTGGGACGTGACCGTATATGGGCGGCCGAATGCGTCCCGTCTTGAGGATCACACTCGCGATCCTCGCATTCGACTTGTCGAAACATTCGGATTTGAGACAAAGTCGCTCAGCACGCTGAGCTTTGGATTAACGTCCGCGATCCACGCTGCGCGTCACAAGCCCGATGTCGCGCTGGTGATGAATTGCGCGAATGGGTTCTGGTTGCCAATTCTCAAGCACGCCGGAGTGCCCACCCTCATCAACGTCGACGGCATCGAATGGGACCGCGCAAAGTGGGGACCCGTCGCAAAATGGGTGTTTCGGACTGGCGCTACCTGGACAGCCCGACACGGGACGAGCTTGGTATTCGATGCGAAGGAGATCGCCCGCAGATGGGAGGAAGATTTTCGGCGGCGTGGCCATTTCATTCCCTATGGCGGTGACACCGTTGAGGCAGACCTGCCGATTGAGCCAGGCTTGAAGCACCGTGAGTACGTGCTGATGGTTGCGCGATTTGTTCCAGAGAACACAGTCCCTCAGTTCTTCGATGCCGCCCTCATGATCGCGAAGCACACTGACGTTGTCATCGTAGGCTCCTCGGGGTACGGCGGAGAGCTTGATGAGCGGGCGTCGAAGTTGGCTGAGTTAAACCCCCGCATTCACTGGCTAGGACATGTCAGTGACGACGCAAGGTTACTGAGCTTGTGGCAACACGCCGGAGTGTATTTCCACGGTCACAGCGTTGGCGGCACCAATCCAGCGCTCGTGCAGGCGATGGCGGCGGGCGCGCCTATCGTTGCTCGAGATACGGCTTACAACCGTGAGGTGCTAGCCAACGGCTGGTTTGTAGAGGCGGATCCCCACGCCATAGCCGAAACTGTTGCGTCCGTGCTCCAAGACCAAGGGGGTATGGACCGTCACGCCGAACACAATATCCGGCGCGCGGCCGAGCACTATTCATGGAGCAACGTCAACACCGCCTACGCATCTACCCTCCTCTCGTTGCTGCAGGTGCAACGCGCCCATCAGGACGCCAAAGACTAGGATCATTGGAATTCACGGGTCACAGACAACGTCGATCTGCCGGTGTAACAGCTGCGTTAACCTCGGCTGTTTTCGTCATCCGTATGGAAGCCATTCATCCGGGGTATCGCAACCTACTTGTCCCACTCGACCCCGTACGGGCGGAACGCAAAGGTGCAGAACCGCGGGTTCCCAGAATCTGTACGCCGACGTTACATTGGTAACCGACTCCCTCGATCGGCCGAGAAAACGGCTGCCTCTGCGGCGATCCGGCTGAATTGCCTTGCAGTGCAACGCCCCTCGCTCATCCCCGCATCAGGTGAACGCTGGGGACCTCGGTCGGCGTCGCTCGACGCGGCCTGCGGGAGCCAACTTCTGAGGAATCAGAATCATGGGCATGCGACGTGAAGGAGGCCATTCGGACGCACCCACTCGGCGAGGTTAGCCCGCGCGTTGTGGTCCGCCCTGGTCGCGGTCGTGCTCTGCAGAAGCTGCAAACGCGGCGATCATAAGCGGGATATAGGCCAAAACCCAGGTGATAGACGCGAAGATGGAAGTCACCAGGATACTGTTCGTCAACGACCCCGCGATCAAGAAAGTCACCACGATCGCTACCAACCGAGCCGACTGTAGCATCATGAGAAGCCTCTCTTTGCCAAGGGGAACAAGGAGAGTCGTTCCGGGAAGTGCGACGAGCATAAGCCCGAGCGGAAGTGCGAATACGGCGATCAGCACACCCGCGTCGACCCACTCCGGGCCGAGCACCGGCCCGGCCAGCAGCGGGCCTCCGACGGCGAGGGAAGCTACAACTAGGATCGAGAAGGCCGTTAGTCGCAACGTTTGCTCGCGAAGCTTCTTCGTGACGCCAGGATTCCCTTCACGTATGAGGGGCGCCACCGCACCAAGCGTGACCTGCATTAACCCTTGCGAGATGAGACTAACTGGTGTGGCCGCCACTCGCTGCGCGACGGCAACCTGTGCTCCGCCCGCTGCCCCAAGAGCGAGCGTCGATCCCATGACGATAACCTGACTAGACGCGGCCGCAATCATCCCCGAAAGGATTGCACTAAATCGATGCCGTCGAGGCGCCTTTCCCGTCGCTGCGACTTCGTCGATAGTCGGAGCACGCGTGATGGTCACCGCTGTCGCGATTACTCTACCTATCAGGTATGCAAACGCTACCGCCAGGGCACCGCCAAAGTAAAAAGCTGCCACTACTTGGAGCAGGGCACATCCCACGCCTCCGACCAGATTTCGGGCCGCTAAGCGTCTCTGCGCATTCAGTCGGATCAGGTATGCGTTTTCGATATAGGTGAGGGATAACGAAGCCAACAGCATAGCTGTCGATACCGCTCCGATCGATATGGTATCGGCGCCGATCGCCCATGTGACGCTTCCGAACAGCAGGATCAAGCAGACTAGGAGAGCTGAGGCAACGAGACCAGTCCGCCTTTCTTGCCGTGCTTCGCGCGAATCGCCGAAAGGAATGACCAGTTCACGACGTAATGTAGCCAAAGGTTGAAGAACTATCGCCAACGAGAGAGCGAATTGGTATACACCCATTTCTTCCGGCGCGAGCAAGCGGGTAAGAAAAGGAAGTGAAGCGAGCATCGCCAACTGGCCGATAAGTTGGCCCAAAATCAAATTGCGCGCGGGCCCCGTTCCAAGAAATCGACGGAACCTACGCAACACCATGCCCTACCACGTCATCCATCTTGGCCACGAATACTGACCTCTTCCCGCCTGAATAGGCGTTGAAGGTGACGGTATCGAATTGATAGTTCCACGCCGGGTGAGGATCGATGCGCCACTCGCGCAGTGGGCCCCAGTAATCCGGTTTGGTCCGCACTCGAACGACCTCATCGACCGTATCGCGGTCGACGCGAAGCATCCTCAGCGGAGAGGTACCGTCGCCATTCGCAACCGGCTCCCAGGGGTAGGCATCAGTGAGAATCAATCCGTTGGGATGCCACGTGGGGTGGCCTGAACCCAAGTGTCTTGTGGATACGGGATGCAGGTCGGACCCGTCCCCTCCGAAGGTAACGAAGCGGAGGGCATAGGCTGGGCGGTACGAGCGGAGCCTTAGCCGGCGCGCGATGCGGTCAATCAGCCTGGCAGTCCTTGGAAACGTCGGGGTGCGGTTAGCTACCAGAAGATTCATCACGATGCGCTCGCTGTCCGGACACCAATTTGGATGATGGCCGCCAGCCCAGGTCCGCGGATCCAGAGCGATCTTCATGTTGGAGAAGTCCGCATCCATGGTGATAATCCAGTTCAGGCTGCGCCCTCTGCGGGCGGAATTTTCCTTCCAGCGAAGGATAAACATGATTCGAGTACCATCTGGAGACCACTTGACGTGGAAGCCGTACATCGCCCCGTTTGCGGGTGAGAGCTTAGACTTAGCGAAATCGGCCGAGAATCGCGAGTAAACATCGTCGAAGCTGAGCGCCAGTCGCGAGGCGCCAGTGGAAACGTCTGTCACGTAAAGCCCGTCGTCTGCCGCGAATCCAACATTCTTCTGGCGCATGTCGCCGGGAACGGTGACTCCGTAGCCTGGTTGAACGTGCCAAATCTTCGCTAGACTCGGCGACAGCGCGGTCTTGCCATCGGGTGAGATCACGTATACCGGCCCGTCGAGCGCAAACTCTTCGCCTGTCCGTGGATCTACCTTGACGCCGTAGGGAGTCCAAAGGTCACTACCCATCCGGTTGAAGAACAACTCACTATCATCAAACCCCCACTGGGCCTGTGCACCAACTTGTGTGTCCCAAGCCAGAGTGCGTGTCCGGAAGATTTCTCGCCCGGATCGCAGGTCAATCGCCACTACAGACGCCGCGTCTCCAGGCTTAGGAAGCCGGTCCTCAAAGTCGAACTCCGTATAGGCAATGAGTTCGCCAGACGGACTAATCGGGGATGTATCGTAAAATCTGTGGATTGCGGATACCCCGGCGGGAGAGATCTGATACACCGGCACACGGGGGCCGAATTCTTCATACAACGGAAATGTGTCAGACAGGGTAAGCACTTGTCATCCTTGCGATAGGGGGTTATGCAAAGTTTCGAGTCTGCCTCGAGGCGGGGAATTAGCACGCACTGATGCGACTCTGGACTTTGTCGAGTTCTTCGCGAATTGCGGGTAAGCGCCTCTGAATGGCAGATGAGACTCGCACCGCTTCGAGTAGTTCCTTCTCCGTCACATTTTCTCGGGTCGCGTCGACCATACCTAGAGGGGCTACATGCTCAAAGGTGCGTCGGACCTTCTCCACGTCCTGGGTCACCACGCCGACCGGGATAACTCCTTCAGTCAAGGCGATGATCAGAGCATGGATCCGATCGCTTACGATCACTCGGCACGATCGATAAAACTCCCTCACAACGCGCTCGTGCTCACCGTGAGGTCGCTCAGCAGGCCAGTCAAGAAGCTCTGCCTCAAGTCGCCGTGATAGCGAGATTGCCGCAGCCGAATCTCGTCTCACCTGGACGACAACCCGCAGTAGCAGATCCTCGCTACGAGCGAAGGCCTTGATGCAGTCGATCCAGGCGTCGCTCACAGCGGGGCGATCACCACGCAGCGATACAGCAAGGTAGCCGCGCTCGGCTTCCTGTGTGTTGCCGCCGAATCTGAACGCCCAGTCGGGCTGCACTGAGCCGAGACCTACCTCGGACAAAGTCGCACCGTCGCGCCAGGAGACGATACTCGCGTGTTTGGCGAGCTGCGGCAGGTATGTAGCTCCTACGCTAGTCCCCGGTCGGATACTTACGCCCGCCACGACCACGCTACCGCCGGTGAGCGTTACTGCCCTAGCAAGCCAAATCTGCCACGTCGAGCGCAACTTGTCTTGACGATGCCCCACGAACTCGCCGGAGTTGACACCAAAAACGACCCGGCGGCGAAGCACGAGACCACAGAAGGAACGCAACCACGAGAGCCGGGAAGCGTATGTCACGTCGTGTGCTTGGAGACCCAATCCCGAACTGAAGTCACGGTCTTTCCCCACTAGCACGTGCAATTCGCCACGGCTACGCAACGCGTCTAGATAGGCGCGACGAAGAACAGAATCCCCGATGTTGTCTCGTTGGCCCGCAGGATTGACGATGACGGCCACCTGCCGACTCCGCATCCACCTAGATGCTTTGCTCCGGCGTTTCGACACAGAGATCATCACCTCGCGTACACCTCGCGGTAGAAGCGCATCGGGTGCGCGAGTGCCCTGCGAAGCTTCGTTCTCTGTAAGCGCGCGTGTCGTCGACGCAAGTCTTTGCTATAAGGTCCAGGTCCTGCGGTCAGGTAGCCCCACAGCATGGCGAACGGCCCGACGATGAACGGCCTGCGCAAGAAGTAGCGCGCGCAACGAACCAGGAAGTAGGGGAGACTGTACCCGGTCCATCGGCAACCGCGCCCGTTGCGGACTCTGCCGTGGACCAAGCCCTCGCTCGCGCCGATAGCACGGGACAGATCAAACCCGACAGATTTATCGACTACCGTCTCAAATCCCCGCGACTCGAGCAACACTTCGTCCATGATGTCGAATCCGATGGCCTGCGGCAAAGTCAGCACTACATCCAGCGCCTCCCGCGAGTACATCTTCACGGGACCCGGGGTGTGCACCGCTTGCTCGGCCATGCCTCTCGTGGTGATCACGCCGCTCGCCAGACCGACGCGCGTGTCTGAAAAAAGCTGGAGAACTCGCGAGAGGTATTCGGGCTCAAGGCGCACGTCGGCGTCCAACTTCATGAAATGAGTGAACTGAGCCTCCGACTCCAGTGCGCGATCGACGCCCCTCCGCCAAGAAGAGAAAGCTGAACCGCCTATGAGGCCGCCGTCGTTCTTTTTCCGGATTATCTGGGGAGCTATTGACGATGCCGCCTGATTCAGGTGTTCGGCCGTGCCGTCGTCGCTTCCATCGTCCACTACGAACCAATGGAAGTTCCTAAACGTCTGCTGATTGAGAGACGCCACCAGCCCCGTTATATTGTGGGCCTCATTGTGCATCGGAGAAACAATCGCCAGCAAAGGTTCCATGTTATAGATCGCATTCATAGTCGTGGGCGGGTGACAAGGTGAGATCTCGGTCCGCGCATTTGCCCCCCAATTTTGGGGTCAGGGCTGCGCGCCGCCCGTTGACCCGCGTAAAAGATGACAAAAAGTACAAAAGTGCAGAAATAGTTGTACTCGGCGAAAACGTAGCCTGAGAACGCGGCAACAATCAATACCACGGTATACGAGAAGAATGCAGAGCCCGCCCCAGCGTCTATCACACCCACTCGGTACGAATCTATGAGTGCCTTTGTCAGAACAATGACGACCAACAAAACGCCAGCCAATCCCAAATCCACCGCCGTCTGTATGAAGGATTGGTGAAAGTGGGGTACATCGTAGTAGCGAAGACCCTCGCTGAGCGCATGCGCGTAAGCGGCGTGGTCCGATTCGAAGTAGGCGTTGTATCCCCAACCAAAGAGCGGCTTCACTCGCCACGCCTCAAGCCCCCACTCCCATAGGAGCGTTCGCGCGGTGAGCGTGCCGTCACGGCCTAGCGCTCCCAGCACTGTTTCCCACAGACTTAGCACGGCTACGGCGCCAGCCACGCCGAGTATGCCACGCGTAACAAAAAACGTCTGGTAGGAAGTCTTCTTCCGCACCGAACGCCTCGCAACTGCGTAGGCAAGGAACCCAACCACTATCAAGACATAGCCGGTAGCAGCCGCGGAAAGCAGAAGGAACCAAGACGCAATGACTAGCGATACAATCCGGCGGGCTCCCGTCATAACTGCCATTGCTCCGACGGCGCCGATCACAGCGTATATCGCACCCGTTATCCGATGCGGGAAGAGACCTCGGAGGAACTCGCCGCCGAAGAAGTTCACTCGGCTCCGGGTGTCATACCAAATGGTTTGATCCAGACCTAAGTAGTAAAGGAGGATGCCCAGCCCACACAAAGCGATGATGATGAAAGTTACCAATCGCACTATATCTCGCGGGGATGTTTCGAGGGCAAATTGCCTTGCAACCAAGATGTTCCCTGTCAGCATCCCACCGTATAGCAACGATGCCAAAGGGTCAGATGACCATGTGCTTGAAACTATGGTGAGTAGACCGAACAAGATCGGCGCCGTGATCAGGTCGCTGAAGCGCCACTTGCCGCTCAGGATGATGACGACCGAGACAAGGTGAACACTTGCCCACGCAATCGAAAAGACCTGGTTGCTACTAGAAGCTCCGCTGCCGAGACTCGCGTTCGGAAGCAGCATCACCGACGGTGCGCCTAGAAGAAACGTGATGTAGAGGAGATAGAAAGCGCGGCGCGCTTTCCAACTCATCCTTGTGCGCCCCTGGGAGTTCGCCATCTCGATCTCACAATCTACATATGTAGTAGAGCCCCTACACGCCACCCGTATCACATGCGAAGCTCCTGCCGACCGCAGCCGGATCCGCCTCATCTGTCCCTGACGGATGCCATTCAGCAATTATCCGGCTCCAATTGGCCGTCGCTGCCTGAGGACAGTGTCGCCGGGCCCGATTGAACGAACGTCATGTGATAGATCTTTAGGCTCCATTGGTTGCGACGCGGGTTTGCTCTTGAGGATCAGCGTGAGCGGGTCCCGAGCACGGGTTCGCGATCATGGGTCTGCTCTCGCAGGGTAGCTCGCTGCCGCTTGGCGAGATTACCGGAAGTATGTACCCCGCGTGCTGCGAATATCGGGAGGGACTTAGCGACCTCTGTGGCCACCAAGGCGCATCCTGTCGCTGCGCGGCTAGTCGGAGTGACGAACCTACAGGCACGCCGGTATCGACCGTCTCGACGAGAGGGGAACCCAGTCGTGCTGAACACGCGCTCCATAGGTTGGTCGTCAGTAGGTCGTCAATGCGCAGTCTCCCCCGGCGCTAACGCGGCTTTGGCGGTCTTCGAAAGGATCGCGACGTCGCTCAGCAATGACCAGTTCTCGACGTACGACAGGTCGAGGCGCACCGATTCTTCCCACGACAGAGAAGAGCGACCACTCACTTGCCAAAGACCCGTGATGCCCGGCTTCACGAGGAAGCGCCGGTGCACATGGTCGGCGTACTGCGCGACTTCCTTCGGCAGCGGCGGCCGCGGCCCAACCAACGACATCGACCCGCCCAGCACGTTGAGCAGCTGTGGTAGCTCGTCGAGACTGAACTTGCGCATCACCCGCCCGATAGGCGTCACACGCGGGTCGTTCTTCATTTTGAAGAGCACTTCGTTGCCCGCGTCGCGATGGGCATTCTCCAGCTCGGCGAGACGTTCCTCGGCGTCGACGACCATCGAGCGAAATTTGATCATGGAGAACTCGCGGCCCTTCAGCCCGACGCGGGTTTGGCGGAAGAACACCGGTCCTTCGCTTGTGAGCCTGACGGTCAGCGCCAGGGCAATGAGTAGTGGGCTGATCAGGATGATCCCGGACAACGACGCGGTAAGATCGACGCTGCGCTTGATGAAGCGCTGTCCCTTGCTGAACTTCGGCGTCTCGACGTGGATCAGTGGAAGCCCCGCAACGGGTCGAGTGTGCAGGCGAGGGCCTGCGATGTCGACGATGCTCGGGGCGAGAACGAGGTGCTGACGCCCAGCCTCGAGGCTCCAGGAAATCTGCTTGACCTTGTCGGGCGGAAGTTCGTCGGTGCCGGTCACGGCGACCGTGTCTGCACCGGTGATGGCGACAGCCCGCTCGACGGCGTCCACGCTTCCCATGACCGGGATGTCCGTCCCAGCGATCGTTCCCGCGATCCTGCCCGATGGGACGCAGGCACCGACCACCTGATAACCCGCGTTTGGGGAACGTAGCAGCTCGCGCGCGATCTGCGTGACTGACTGCTCCGAACCGACAAGAAGAACCCGCGCGGAGTATTCGCCCTTGAATCGTTGGGCGATCAGCCACTGGCGCCAGAGCCAGCGCTCGAGTACCAGCATGGCAATTCCAAGCGGCAACGCCATCAGCAAGTATCCGCGAGCGATCGAGATTTGGAGCAAGAAGGCGACGATCGCGATACCGCCGAACAATCGAAGGCTTGCATCGGCGACACGGACGTACTCAACGTTGCCGTTGCCGATAATTCGGTGGTCCCTCGAATCAATGAGGGAAAGCACCCACATCCATAGTGCGACGAGTATGCCGGAGAACATCCAGTAGGAGAGTTCCACCGATTGCAGAGATCGACTCGTGTCAACCGCCGCACTGTCAACCCCGAACCACAGCAGCTGGGTGCCGAAAACCGTCCAGCTCAAAACGAGCAGGTCGCTGATCCACAAGCGGCGGGCATAGAGCCGGCGCCAGTGCTGCGGCCCGCGAGTTGTCACCTCTGTCGGGCCCGCCGCGATACCGGCAGCGGCCAGCGGAGGGCGGCGCGCACCGCCATCCGCTCTTTCGCCCTGCAACGACTCCGATGTCGCGTCGATTCCCACCGTCGACGTCACGTCATGCCTTTCCGCCCCAGGCGAATCCGTCCCCGACTGGAACACTAACAGGGGGCGTGTGTCGGCGTGGTTACGCGGGCGAAACGATCGGTGGCTGCGACACACGGCCGGCGCAAGTTCCAGCTACTGAGCCCTCGGTCCGGTTTCCCGGCGTAACCCCGCGGACACGTCACCCACGTACCCTCCAACAGTGCAGACAACGCAGACGATGGGACAGCGACCACGCTGGCTCGCCCGCCGCGTGCTCGCCGCTGCCGGCGCAACGCTGATCGCAGGAAGCGTCGGCATCGCCGCCGCTATCGCTCTCTACGTCTACCCGCCTGAATCCGCCCCGCCCGAGAGCGCCGATGTCATCTACGTCATCGGTCCCCCCACCAGGGAGCGCATCGCGCTCGCCGAGCAGTTGCGCGACGAGGGCGTCGCCGACGACATCCTCATCTCCGTCCCCGTCGAGGGAGCGCAGTCGGCCGATGAGCTCAGCGTCTGCCGAAGGGACGGCGTGCAGTGCGAACATCCCGAGCCCTTCACCACCGAAGGCGAGATGATGCTGCTCCGTGAGGAGTACGGCGCCGACGCAACTGCCGTCATCGTCACGTTTACCCCGCACGTCTCGCGCACCCGCTTCATCGCGACCGAATGCGGGGTCAACGACGCCACCGTCGTCGCCGCGCCCGACAGGATCACCCTCGGCGGCTGGCTGTACCAGTTCGCCTATCAGACCGGCGGCTTCGTCAAGGCGGCGCTCACCGCGTGCCGGTGAACACACGTTCTGCTGACGCGCGTCGGCCCGAATGTGAACAAAGAATTTACATAGCGGATTTTCAGTGGGCGAGCGTTTGCCGCTATCGTCGAATGAACTTGGGGCGACGCTGCCGCGACGCCTTTCGAGTGCGCCGCGGGCAGATGCCCCCCGGACTATCGGGGGATACAACAGAATGAAGCGTTCAACGCGCGCACTTATCGGCACCGCCATCGTGGGCACACTCGCAACCGGCGCCATCGCCGGTACCGCTGTGGCCGCCGCCGGCGACGGGATCACGGCAGAGGTGAGTGCGGTCCTGGAATGGACCGGCGAGACCACCATCCGTGCGACGGTCACCGGAACCAACACCTCAGCGGTGCCGATCTACGGCTTCGCGGAGCTGTACGGGCCCGACGGTCGCACCTACAAGTCCGACGTCGAGTACGTCGAACCGGGTGAGACCGAGACCTGGACGACCATCGTGCAGGGGCACCCCTGCGAAGACCTCGAGCGCACCTCGGCACAGGCCTGGGCGAGCGACGCCAGCAACCCGGGAGAGATCGACTGGACCTCGGGCATGGTCACCTACCCCGACCCGCGGGTCACGGTCATCGGCTGCGACGTGCCGCCGACCCCCACCCCGACGCCGACTCCCACCCCGCCGGTGACGCCCGAGCCGACGCCGACTCCGACCGTCACGCCCGAGCCGACGCCGACTCCGACGACCACTCCGACCGTGACCCCCGAGCCGACGCCGAGCGCGTCCGCCTCGCCCACGCCGGTGCCCGCCGGATCTGACACCCCGCCGCTCGCCGCCACCGGTATGGCGATCGGAACAACGCTGAGCATCGCCGTCCTTGCCGGCGGACTCATCGTCGGCGGCACGCTGCTGGTGAGGTCACGCAAGGCCTGACCGGCACAGGCGCCGTCACCGCGCCCCGTCTGGCGCGTCGCCCCACAGCGACGCGTCGGCGGGGCGCGATGCTGTCACGCGCCGAGCGCGCCTGCCGCCCCTGCTCACTTCCGCTCGACTAGGTTGGGAAGCCCAGCAACGTTGCGGAGGAGAGTCGATGCGAGTCCTCGCCTACGTCGCCGGCACGATCATCGTGGTGGCCGTGAGTGCCTACCTGCTTCTGTCGCACCGCATCGTCGAAGATGCCGCGCGCGAAGCCGAACTCGAGGAGTGGGCGAACGCGACGCGGTGATCTCAGCCGGCTGACCGTCGTGGATCAGGCGGGGCGGACGACGGATGCCACGGGTGCGGCCGTGTCGGCACGCGAGAGGCTGAAGCCGAGCGTGCCGCCGCCGATGTTCAGACGGAACACCACCAGGACGAGCAGCGACAAGAGGATCATCTCGCCGCCGTCCTCGATGAAGCCGAACGACCGGTCGAGGATGCGGATGTTCTGCACCAGGCTGTGCCCGGCATCGACGACGACCGCGAAGAGCAGGAACGCCACGACGATCGCGGCCAGCAGCCGGAAGATCCACCGCATGCGGGCTCTCGACATCGCGTAGAGCCCGACGATCGGGATGACCAGCACGGCGCCGATCACGGCGACGAAGCCGAGCTCACCGACGGTCTGAGCGCTCAGCGGACCGACATCGAACGCCCACGGTTGCGCGGCGAACCACAGCCCCGCCTGCTCATGCAACAGCATCGCGTCATCGAGAAGGAAGAACACGATGAGCGGCACCCACGCCAGGATGGCCCAGCCGCGCGTCGCACGGGCGTACCAGACGAGCAGCGCCGCCACCCAGAAGTACTTCATGTACTGGTAGGCCTCGGCGAAGCTCCAGTCCATGTCGATGCGCCACACGTTGGGCGCGTCAAAGAAGGTCATGATCACGACATGGGTGAGACCCAGCAGCAGATCGATGCCGATGACCAGCACGATCATCACCTGCACGGCGCGCTGGTCGTGGATGAACCACCGCCAGAGACTCCCCAGAGATCCCGAGAATGAGCGCACGACTACCCCCCAGTAGCACTCGGCTGCGGGGAAGATGACCGAAGCGGTCGGTGGAGCGTGAGCCCCCGCGTTAAGCCGTGAGTCTAGGGGTGTTCACCCGCTGTTCACCAAATCGGGATCCGACAACGTCAGGCGGCCAGCTCAGCCCAGATCTGCGACAGGCGTGCGGAGTTGGGCATCGGGGCGTATTGTGCCAGCCAGGCCGGGTCGATCGGAGTGTCCTGGGCCGGCAGAGTGGGGTCGACGGTGAACGAGCCGGAGGCAGGGATGGCGGGCGTCGGCTTGGAGATGATGGTGTTGGTCACGCTTGCAAACGACCAATCTGAATCGATCGACCCCATGATGACGCTGTCGGAGACAACGACACCCGTCGCCGCGTTGGTTCCACCCCAAAGCGCGTTCTCGCCCACCATCACATGGCGGTCGGGGCCGAGCGGATAGCGCCCCGTCCCACGCAAGCCCGCGAGGATCGCCGATCGAGTGATCGTGATGTTCTCGTTGCGCGCAGCTTGGATGGTCTGTGAGCTCGAGGGGAAAAGGACCGTGTCGGCGATCGTGATGTTCCGCATGCGCCCCTCACTCAGCACGTCCAGCTGAATGGTGTCGGTGTGGGCCTTGAGGTCGTCGGCGGCTTTGTACGCGGGCGCCACGTAGCAGCCACGCATCGTCACCCCGTCGATCGCCCACCCATCTACAGCTCTGAGAGCCATCCGGTCCGAGCCGATGTCGAGTTGATCAGGTAGCACGCACTCGACGAACTCGATTCCCGTTGTGTCGCTGTCGTTCGCGGTGACACCCAAAGTGCCGAACGTCGACCAGGCAAACGCGAAATCACTGCTATTTCGAACGAGCACCCCCTGAGACGTGAAGTCGAACCCAGCGAGCGCAACTCCATGCACATTCACGAACGCATATCCGCGTGTCGCCGCGTCGGCGACCGTACCCGTTCCCCGGACCGTCCCCCACCCGTCTCGCGGAACGACGAGAATCCGCCACGGACGGCCCGCGCCAAGGACGTCTTGAAGAACTCCCCCGTCCGTCGAACCTGAGCCCGAACCGAACGCGAATTCGCCCGGTTCCACCAGGATCTTCACTTTGCCGTTGGGGTGAGTAGCAAGCGAGCTCTTGATCTCCCGCGAGATCTCGGTCCACGACGGTGGGACTTCGACAACACGATCGAAGGTGTCCGTGACCCGCGGGGTACGGCTACCGTCAGGCCAATTGGTCCCCGCGGGGCCGAAGACGGTCGCCCCCGGACCGGGGTCGACGAAGGAGCCCTGGATCGGTATGGAGGCACCGATCCCGGCATCCATGGCGACGGTCAGCGTGGCGGTCGGATCGACTGTCGCTGGAATGAGCTCGCTGAGCAGGTAGACCGTGAACGTGGAGACGACGTGACCATCGGGAAGGACGACGACCGCCGTATCTTCACCCGAAGCTGCCGGCGTGACGTAGCCGCCCAGATCCGGAGTGACGCGCAGGACCTCAGCCGTCGGCGAGACGCCACCGGTCGCGATGAAGAGGTACGTCCCCGCAGGAAGCGGAATGCCCGCCTCGGTCGACTCCACCGTAAGCGCGGTGTACCCCTCGAACTCATCGGCCCGAGCGATCGCCGTCGGCTCCGTCGGCGGCGACGTCGTCCGTGACGGAACGGCCACAGCCGACGCGATCACCGGCGCGACCCACACGCTCGTTTGCAGCAGAGTTCGTCGGCTCACCGGGAGCCGGCCGAGATCAGACATGGTCGTCCCCTATCCAGTTCGATTCGCTTGCATGCTAGGGCATGTGCTTTCCGACTTTGTTGCGGCGCGCGCGCTCGAAACATAGCGTTTGCATAGCGAACCTCCGAAGACCCGGCCTCGTCACCGCTCGTTGGGCGGGCCGCGCCGATAACGTGGCGGTGTGTCACTCACGGTGGATCTGCCGATCCGCGCGGCCGTCCCCCTCGGTCACGCGTGGTCGCAGCGGGTCGCCGATGACCTCGGAATCCGGCTCCTCGCGCTCAAGGGACCGACGCTGACCGCCCATCGGCTTCGACCCGACCACACCTCGGGCGACGTCGATGTGCTGGTCGACCCCGTCCGGTTCGATGAGTACATCGACGCGTTGAATCGGGCGGGCTGGGACGAGCGACCGGCGACGTTCGCCAGTTCGCGGTTCACCCTCCATTCCCGCAGCCTGATCCACCCGTCGTGGCCGTGCGACCTCGATATCCACCACTCCTTTCCGGGATTCCTCGCCGACCCGTCCGACGTCTTCGACCTGCTCTGGCGCCGTCGCGTCTCGATCCGGATCGCCCGGCAGGAGTGCGCGATCCCCGACCGGCTCGGCTCGCTGCTCATCCTCGCCCTGCACTCCCTGCGAGGCGGCACCAACCAGCCGCGCCACCGCGCCGAACTCGAGCACCTGGTGACCACCGTCCGACTTACCGGGATAGAGCGAGACGAGCTGGGGGACCTCGCGCGCCGCACCGGCTGCGCCGCCACGCTCGACGAGGTGCTCCCCCGACTCGGGGTGGACGCGGCCGCACCCACCGCGGAGCTCTCCTCCCCCGAGCTGCAGGAGTGGCGCGAACGCATCGCCGCCGGTGGATACGGCACCTACTTCTGGTTCGCCGCACTGCGCAAGGCCCGCGCACGTGAGCGAGCAGTCATCGCCGTGCGAGCGATCTGGCCGAGCGACCACGACCTACTCGTCACCCACCCCGAGACACCCGACACCGTCCCCGCGAAACTCTGGGCCCGCGCGCAGCGCTACGGACGAGGGATGCAGACACTGCCCGCTGCGCTGCGCGCTCTGCGCCACGGACGCGGCGACAGGCCTCGCACCTGACGATCAGGCACCGTCAGCGTCGTCTTCCACGATCTCGACGAGGTGCGAGGCCTCGAGGTTGATGAGGAACACCGCCACCGACTCCGACACCTCCGCGGCGTCACGCTCGAACGCGGCAGCGACGGCGTTGGTCAGGGCCAAGGTGGTCAGCCCGGGGCGCGCCGCCAACTCGCGCCAGATCACGGCCCCCGATCCCCCGATCGCCAGCGGAACGCTCCGCCGCCAGTCGGCGAGCGCCAGGGCCATCACATGCTCTCCGTCGTCGGTCCAGGCGACATCCGCCCTCACCTGCCAGCGCGCGACGCGCTCGGTCAGCACTCCCACCTCGACGAGCTCGGCGAGCGCCGCCGCGACGCGCTCCGCCGCCGATCTGTCGCCCTCGGTGGGGGGTCCGATCGCCGTCACCGTGGCTGCTGTCAGGGCCGCAGGCGTCGCATCGTCGGCTGCCCGCCACAGGACGGGAGCGATCCCGGCGAGGACGCTCACCACCCCGTCGTGCAAGACGGCGATGCGGTCGGGGTCGCGCAGCGCCAGCGCGTCGTCGTAGGGCGCGCGGGTGAAGCGCACCGGATCGGGCCGCACTCCGAGCTCAGCGTCGGCGGGTCGAGTGACCACGTCGACGGGCACGACCTCGTCGGGGCCCGCGGGGCGTTCGCCCTTCAGAAGCTCTCGAAGAAGCGGACGCAGATCGGATGCCTCGTGGTACACCGCCCGCACCACTCCCCCGATCGCGCCGACCTGCCGCGCGATGGTGCGAAGCGGATGCGACATGTCACCGAGGTAGTTCGACTGCGCCACCAGTGCCGGCAGGGCATCACCAAGTTCGACGTCTTCGAGCCGAGGGCTGACGGATGCGGCGGCCTGACGGTCGAGCAGCACGATCACCCGCGCCCGCAGGGCGGTGCTGGGAAGCGGCAGGGCGAGGCCGAGGGATGTCGCCGACCGCTCGGCCTTCGGGCCGCGCCGCCGTTCGAGCAGCGACAGGGGCTTGCGGTAGGGCAGCACCGTGCCGTCGTCGCCGATGAACACCGTCTCGTCGCTCACGTAGGCGAAGTCGCGCCCCAAAGCGTGCACGGCGGTGGTCTTGCCGGCACCGGAGAGCCCGACGAGGATCACCACCGAACCGTGATCGTCGGCGACGGCGCCGGCATGCAGCATCCATCCCTCACCGCGCCGGTGATCGATCGCCTCGCGGGTGATGCGCTGGCTGAGGCCCGCGAGCAACCAGGCGGTGTCGGGGCGAAGCTCGACAGCGATCGAGAGGTCGACCGGGGCGTCGTCGGACGCATCGGCGAGCGCGTCGCGCCAGGCGTCACGCACCGCGGCACGCTGGTCGTCGCGGAGAGCCGCGAGGTCGACACCGATCCGCGCACCCAGGGCGTGGATCACGAGACCGGCCGACACAGGCGCTAGTGTACGGGCGTACTGCGCTCGTGCCGCGCTGCGATTGGGGAGCCCGTGGAACTGCGTGACTACCTGCGGATCCTCCGCACGCACTGGGTCGGCGTCGTGCTGCTCACCGCGCTCGGCTTCGCCGTCGCCCTCGGCTGGAACACCCTGCAGCCACGGGTCTACACCGCCACCGCGAGCGGATACGTCACGGCCAGCGGGCTGTCGGGCGAGACGACATCGTCTCTCGTGGGCGACCAGCTCGCCCGGAGCAAGGTCACCTCGTACCTCGACATCGGCTCGTGGCGGGCTGTCGCCGAGTCGGCGATCACCGATCTCGGGCTCTCGACCACCCCCGAAGCGCTCGTCCGCTCGGTCGAGGTCTCGAACCCCCTCGACACCGTGGTCATTCATGTCGCCGCCACCGCGTCGAGCCCCGAAGCCGCACGCGACCTGGCCGAGGCGTGGATCCGCGGCATGACCGCCCAGATCGACGCGATCGAGGGCGACGGCTCGCCGGGATCGGCCCCGGTCACCCTCATCCCGGGTGACTCCGCGCGTCTTCCCACCTCACCGTCCTCCCCCAACACCGCGCTGAACCTGGCGCTCGGCACGCTCGTGGGCCTCGCCCTCGGTATCGGCTACGCCGTGCTGCGGAGCGTGCTCGACAGTCGGGTGCGCAGCGCCGGCGACGTCGAGCGCGCCACCGGCATCCCCGTGGTCGGCACCCTGCCCCTCGAGCGCGACCTCGACAACCGCCGCGAGGTGCTGAACTTTGCCGGCACCGGGGGAATCGCGCGCGGAGCCCTCACCGAGGCGATGCGAGAGCTGCGCACGAATCTGCAGTTCATGGATGTCGACAACCCGCCGCGCTCGATCGTCGTCACGAGCCCCGTGCCCGGCGACGGCAAGTCGACGACCGCGGCCAACCTCGCGATGAGCCTTGCGGCCGCCGGGCAGCGGGTCGTCTTCGTCGACGCCGACCTTCGCCGCCCGGTGATCGCGCAGCTGTTCGGCCTTCCCGAAGGCGCAGGCCTCACCGACATCCTCGCCGGGCGGGCCACCGCCGGCGACGTCGTGCAGCCGGTCGCCGGCTCACGGAACCTGTACGTGCTCACCTCGGGACGCATCCCCCCGAACCCGAGCGAAGTGCTCGGGTCGCAGCGCATGCGCGATCTCATCACCTCGCTCACCGAGCACGCCCTCGTGATCGTCGACTCGCCTCCGACGCTCCTGGTCAGCGACGCCGCGGTGCTCTCGACCGCGACCGGAGGCGCACTCATCGTCGCCTCGGTGGGCAGCACGACGCACGAGATGCTCGACCGGTCGGTTGAGAACATCCGTCGCGTCAACGGCAGGGTCCTCGGTCTCGTGCTGAACAAGATGCCGAAGCGGGGTCGAGCGGCCTACGAGAACTACGGATACGAGTCGGCCGGGGTCGCCGTCGACGCCGGCCAGTCGGCGGCCGGGACGCGCGGCTGAGGACGCCCGCTGTCAAAACTGGAAACATTCGCCGGGTAATCTCCAGGCATGGGGGACGCTCGCGCGTGGGGGAACCGCGCACGCATTTTTTCGGCTGCGCTCGTCGCGGCGACCGTGATCGTGGTGGCCGGCTGCGCGCCGGAACCGGTCGTCGAACCGACGCCGACACCGACCGTGACCGAGGCGGAGCCGGTCGACACGTCGACGCTCCGCACGATGATCGACGCCCCGGCATCCACTCCCGAGCTCGTGCTCGGTGAGCCGGCGACGGCGATCGCCGACGAGACGGCGGTGCTGGTCAGCTACGACAGCGGCGGAACGAACGTGACCGGGGTGCTGCGCACACCGCCCGGCGACGGCCCCCGACCGGCCGTCGTCGCCGTCCACGGCAGCGTCGACCCCGCCGACTACGAACCCGGCGGCGACCTCATCGCCGAGCAGCGGGCCCTGCTCGAAGCGGGCTACACCGTGCTCGCGGTCGACATGCGCGGCTACGCCGGCTCCGACCCCGCCGACACGTCGAGCCTTGCGATCGACCCGAACTTCGGGTGGACCACCTACCTCGACTGGGGCATGGCCCTCGACGTCGTCAACGCCCTCCGCATGCTGCGCAGCGGAGAGGTCGAGGGAGTCGACCCCGAACGCGTCGGGCTCGTCGGGCACTCCCTCGGCGGACTGCTCGCCATCGACGCCGCCGTCATCGCGCCCGGCGCCGCCGACCTCGTCATCGCGCTCTCGGCGCCGACCTCCGACCTCGGCGGACTCATCCAGCAGTACATCGACAGCGGAGAGGCCGACGAGCTCTTCACCGGATCCGCCGCCCCGCCTGAAGACCCGCAGTACTGGCAGGATGTCTCGCCGATCACGTTCTTCGACCGGGCGACCGAGCCGCTGCTGCTCATCCACGGCGGCGCGGACGACACCACCCTTCCGGAGTGGTCGGAGCAGACCGCCGAGGCCTGGCGGGCCACCGGCAACGAGTCCGAGGCGATCATCATCGACGGCGCCGACCACGGCCTGTCGCCCAACCGTTCCGAGGTGGCGAACATCGTGGTCGAAGCGTTCGATTCGGTGCTCACGCCCGGCCTGTAAAGGCCATGTGCACGGCAAAAGACGATCAGGTTACAGCATTCGGCGAGCCCTGGAATCACCGATACGGTGGATACATCGACGTCGACCCGACGACGTCGGGGGGATTTGGGACACACACATGGGTTCACCACGTGTGGCGATCGTCGTTCGGCATGGGCTGAACGCGACCGCCTGGAGAGTGCGGCATGCTCGGGGGGAAGTCTCCGATGCCACGCCGTACGCGTACCACCTTGCCGAACCATCGTTCGAGCTCGAGTGGTCGGCTGACCGCGCCGAAAACTCCCTCGCCCACTGGTGGCGCATGACCGTGCGCCGCATTCTCGGATTCGATTTCGTGCACGTCTGGCGCAATCGCGCGCTCATCGCCCGCAGCGACGTGGTCTGGACGCACACCGAACGCGAGCACCTCGCCGTCGCGCTGCTGCGCATGCTGGCGCCGCGCCGTTACCGCGCTCGCCTCATCGCCCAATCGGTGTGGCTGTGGGACCTCTGGCCCGGGGTCTCCGCGCCCCGCCGTGCCCTCTTCACCCGTCTGCTGAAGCACGTCGACGTCGAGGTCGTCCTCAGCCGCGTCAACCGCGACGCCGCCCTCGAGGCCGTTCCCGGGCGCCGCGTCGTGCGCCTGCCGTTCGGAACCCATTTCGCAGAACCCCGCACCGCCGAGACCAGCACCGCCGAGACGGATCCCCCCACTCCTCCTCGCGTGCTCGTCGTCGGAAACGACCGGCATCGCGACTGGCCGCTCGTCGCCGCCGTCGCGAAACGCCTGCCCGAAGCCGACTTCGATGTCATCTCGCTCTCCGAAGACGTGCGCGCCATGTCGTGGCCGATGAACGTGCAGGTGCGCTCCGTCACGCAGCGCGAGATCCTCACCGACGCCTACGCCGACGCCACGGTGGTCGCGCTGCCGCTGCGCCCGAACCGTCACGCCTCGGGTTGCACCGTCGCCATCGAAGCCGTGTCGGCCGGTGTGCCCGTGGTCGCCAGCGACACGGGCGGCATCGACGAATACCTCGCCGACGCCGCATCCACTCTCGTCCCCGTCGGCGACGTCGACGGGTTCGTGCGCGGAATCGAAGCGGCCATCGCCGACCCGCCGCTGAGCGACCCCGACGTCGCGGCTCGCCGCGGCCTGAGCGAGGCCGACTACGTGGCCCGGCTCGTCGCGGTCACCCACGCCCTCATCGCCGACGACGCGATCCCCCCGGCCGTCGAGGTCTTCGAGCGTCTTCCCGCCGACGAAACCGCCCCCGAGGGGGTGGCACGGTGAACACCGTCGACATCCTCAATCGCATCCAGCGCACCCGCGACCTGGTCTTCACCGCCATTGCCGCGCGCGGCTTCGCGAACTTCGGGCGCGGCTCGCGCATCCTCCTCCCCTCCCGCCTGTCGGGCACGGCGCACATCAGCATCGGCGAGCGCGTTCTCGTCGGCGCCGGATCGTGGCTGACCGTCCCGCACGCGCAGGGAAAAGGACCTCACCTGATCCTCCACGACCGCGTGCGCATGAACACCACGTCGATCTCCGCCGTGGAGCGCGTCGAGATCGAAGAGGCGGTCGCCATCGCCCGCGGATGCTACATCTCCGACCATTCGCACGGCTTCGCCGACCCGGGAGTTCCCATTCGCGATCAGCCCCTCGACCGCATCGCACCCGTGCTGATCAAGCGCGGTGCCTGGCTCGGACAGAACGTCGTGGTGATGCCCGGCGTGACCATCGGACGCGGCAGCGTCATCGGCGCCAACAGCGTCGTGCGATCGGACGTGCCCGATCGCACAGTGGCCGCCGGAGTCCCCGCACGCATTCTCCGGGAGCTCCCATGACCTTGGCCGATGCCACGCCTCCGACCCCCGAGGTGTCGAGGAAGCCCTCGCGCGATTTCGTCTTCACGTTCTCGTACGAGTCGTTCGCCGACGCCCAGAAGCGCGGCATGATGCGTCCGCCCGACCGACTGGTGTCGACGCTCATCGCCTCACCCGACGTGCGCCGCGTGCTCGTGGCCGATCCGTTCCGCTCGTGGACCACCAGCTGGGCCCGGAGCATCATCGACTTCGCGCACCGGCCGCGCACCACCGAGAAGGTGCGGCACGTGAGCCCGCTGCGGCTCGCCCGCGCCGACCCGACCGAGGTGACCGAGGTCGCCCGCGTCTACTCCGACTACGAGGAGATCCTCAAGCGGGCCGCTGATGAGGCGCAGCTGACCACTCCGAGCTTCGTGACCGCGAGCCCGCTCGTCGGTGGTTTCACCGAGCTGGACTGGGCAGGTCCTGCCCTGTACTACGCCCGGGACGACTGGTTGAGCTCGCCGGCACGGCGACGGTACTGGCCCGCATATAAAGAGGCATACCGCCGGATCGCCGAGAGCGGCCGCGCAGTAGCCGCCGTCTCGCAGGAGATCATCGACCGCATCGAGCCCACCGGCCCGCATGCCGTGGTGCCGAACGGCATCGAGCCGGCCGAGTGGCTGAGCCCTCAGCCCGAGCCCGCGCGCTGGTTCGACAAGATCCCCGGCCCGCGCGCCGTGTACGTCGGGACGCTCGACTCGCGCCTCGACATCGACGGTCTCGTCGCGCTCGCCCGCGCGCGGCGCGATCTGCACCTCGTGCTCATCGGGCCCGCGCCGAGCGCGAAGTACATCGCGCCGCTGCGCGACGAGCCGAACATCCACATCCGTGGTGAGGTCGGGCGCGCCGAGGTCGTCTCGGTGCTCCGAAACACCGAGCTCACCCTTCTCGCTCATCGCACCACACCGCTCACCGAAGCGATGAGCCCCCTGAAGGTCTACGAATACCTGGCGGCGGGACGCCCGGTGCTCGCGACCGATCTTCGACCCGTCCGAGGTCTCGGCGACCTCGTCCATCTCGCCCCGTCCGTCACGGACTTCGTGGGCCTCATCGATGAGGCGCTCGAGCAGGGCATTCAAGACGAGCGCGAACGCGCCCGATTCGTCACCGCGAACGCGTGGACGACCCGTCATCGACAAATTCTGGGGCTTATCGATCGATGACAGACGCTCCGGGCGCTCGCTCGGAGTGAAGAAACTGGACTGGGGGAATCGCAGTGGGGACTGCAGAACGAATCCTTTTGGTGTGCTCTGGGGGAGGACACCTCCGGCAACTCGCCGGCTTCGCCGAAAGACTCGGCTATCCCGAAGACCGTCAGCTCTGGGTGACGTTCAAGAACGGACTCAGTGAATCTCTGCTCGAGGGGCGCGAAGTGGTCTACGCCCCCTTCACCGCACCGCGCGACGGCAAGAACTTCCTGAAGCTGCTGCCGCTGGCAGCATCGGTGTTCCGCAAGTACAACATCGTCGAGGCGGTGAGCACCGGCTCGAGCCCGGCGGTGGCGTTCTTGCCGCAGGCGGCGATGCGCCGCATCTCGACGCACTACATCGAAAGCGCCGCACGGGCTGACGGACCGTCGGTGACCGGCAAGATCATCTCGCGCGTGCCGGGCATCCAGACGTACACGCAGTACCAGGCGTGGGCCGACGAGAAGTGGCACTACGGCGGATCGGTGTTCGACGAGTTCGAGACCGGGCCGCTGCAGACACCCGCCCGCGCGCCCAAGCGCGCCGTCGTCTCGGTGGGCACGCAGGAGGGCTACCCCTTCACCTCGATGCTCGAGGCCGTGGCGCCGCTGGTGAAGGACTTCGACGAGGTGCTGTGGCAGACCGGCGACGCCGATGTGTCGCACCTCGGCATCGAGGCGCGGGAGAGCGTGCCGCACGCAGAGCTCCTCACCGCCATGCGCGAAGCCGACGTCATCATCTCCCACTCCGGGGTCGGTGCGGCTCTCAGCGCGCTGGAGGTCGGGAAGTACCCGATCCTCGTGCCCCGGGTCGCCGAACGACACGAGCACATCGACGGCCACCAGGCACAGGTGGCCCGCGAGCTCAACCGTCGCGGACTGGCGATGATGCGCTTTCCCGATACCCTGGAAGCCGGCGATCTCGTCGAGGCCGCCAATCGTTCCGTGGCTCACACCTCGCCGCCGCCCTTCACACTCATACGGAAATCGGGAGTTACATGGGCTATGAGCTCGGCCGCCGCACCCTGATCACCACAGGGCTCGCCGCCGCCGTGGCCGTCACGGCCGCGGCGTGTTCGCCGTCGGGCCCGGCAGGCGCCGGGCCCACGCGAACCCCCACCCGCACACCATCGCCCACACCGACGTCGCCGGGCCCCAGCGAGACGGGCCCGGCGACGTCGGCACGTCCGGCTGCCGCCCGCTCCTATGGGCCCAACGCGACTCACTACCCCGAAGACCTGCCCTGGCTGGGTGAGCGTGCCGGCACCGAGCTGCTCGCCGAGTGCGACTGGGACGACATCGCCCGGCAGATCGAGAGCCTCACCCCGGAAGATGTCGCCGCCGGCGCGGTCATCCGAGTGAAGCCCGGAACGCTCGCAGGCGGCGGCTCGGGGTCATCCGCCCCCGCCGTCCTGGCGAACCTCGGCAGCACCGAGTGGAGCCGCAACGTGCTGATCGCTCCGCTCGAGGGGTTCAGGCTCGGTCAGTCTCGCCACCGAGGGCAGCCGCATCGACAAGTGCGCAAGACTGTCCCTGTTCGGCTTCGTCGGCGCCGGCGGTCTGACGATGACCGAGTGCTCGGGCATCCAGGTCGGATGGAGCCGCCTCTCCGCGCTCAGCGTCACCCGCGGGGGGCGCGACCTGGCGTTCTACGAGCTGGTGCTCGGCTTCCGCCAGAACCCGGAGGACACCGTCGGCATCCGCCCCACCGACGAGAACGAGATGGTCGACATCTCGCGCTACGGCTGCGTCTTTGGCCCGTCGGTCAAGCCCGAGGGTTCGGATGCGCACTGCGACACCATCCAGCTCGAAGGCACCGGGTCGGGCCCGTTCGGCCCGTTCACCAGCGTCGACTGTGTGGACTACGGCTCGTCGAACGCGGCGGAGCTGCTGCAGGACAAGGTGAGCTCGGCCGTCTACGAGCACTGCCTGATCCTCGGCGATCAACTCCCGTGGAAGATCTTCCCGCTGCGGCCCGGCGACTACCAGGGCGTCCCCAACGCGTTCTCGGGCGGCTGCCGCGACGTGCAGCTGACCGACACGGTGGTGTGCGGGGCGATCGGGCGGATGGGCTTCACGCGCGTGGAGAACAGCACGCTGAGCTACGCCCCCCAGTCATCGCAGCAGCCCAGCATCTCGGGCACGTGGAATGTCGACACCGCGGTCGCCGGATGGTCGGCCGAGCAGATCATGAGCCAGCAGGCCATCCCCGACTACGAGGTCCCCACCCTGCGCGACCTTTGGCAGTGGTGAACCCTCCCCGAGCTCAGTCGGTCTGACGCCGGTACTCGCGACGGGTCATCGCGCTCGGGCGCGGACTGTCGTGCGGGCCGCGGTCGGAGTGGTCACGTCGCACGATGCCCTCCTCCTCGCGGACGACCGGCTCGTCCATCGCCGCCTCGGCGAAGGTCTCCGGCTCCACGGGCGCCGTGAGCGGCTCGGCGTCCGCCTCAGCGCTGGCATCAGAGCCGGCGGCGGGCTTGCGCGGCGGCTTGCGCATGCGCTTGACGAACTCCATCAGCTGCGCCACATCGCCGCGGTAGGCGCGGAAGAGGAACAGCGGCCCGACACAGACGATCGCGGCGGCGATGCCGAGCAGGATCTCGAGGATCGCGATCTCGTTGGGCAGCAGCCGGGTGATGCCGAAGGCTGCGCCGAACGCGATGATGGCCATGAACGCCGGCCGCAGGATCGGTCCCCAGATGTCGCGGCCCTGCACGAAGGTGCCGCGGATCGCGAAGGCGAAACCGGGCACGAGCAGGATGAGCGTCATGATGCCGTAGGTGATGACGAGCCCGTAGAGCCCTCCCCACCAGATGCCGAACAGGTACCCGGCGATGATGAGCGGCCGGGCGACCAGGTCGTAGACGAACTGGCGGTGGGAATGGCCGAGGGAGATGTAGATCCAGGTGCGCAGGCGCCCGATCGCCTGCCCGAACCCGGCGATGCCGAGGAGGGCGAAGATCGTCGCCGCCGTCGACCAGTTCGGGCCGAGGAGCAGCAGCACGAGCGGCTGGGCGACCGCAGCGGCGATCGCATAGGTCGGCAGCGTGAGGTACCCGATGACGAGGGCCGCGCTGCGGATGTAGCGGCGGTACCGCTCGCCCTGCTCGCGCAGGGTGCTGAGCACCGGCAGCGCGACACGGCCGAGCGGGCCGTTCATCTGCTGGAGCGGAAGGAGGAAGAGCGCGTAGGCGCGGGAGTACTGTCCGAGCGCCGTCGGGCCGAGCTGGGCACCGATGATGACGTTGTCGATGTTCTTCTCGGCGTACCCGAGCAGCTCGGCGCCGAAGATGCTGCCGCCCGTTCCCACCAGGGCCCAGGTCTCTTTGACGATGCGCGGCGGGCCGAACTTCGGCCGCACGATCGCCCACAGCACGACCAGGCGCACGATGAACTGCGCCCCGGCCATCGCGACGAGGGCCCAGAAGCCCCAGCCGAGGAACGCGGTGACGATACCGGCGATGACACCGACGAGCATCGTCGAGACATCGAGCGAGGCGAGGGTGCCGAACTTGAGGTCCTTCGTCGCGCGCGCCTGCAGCGGCATCACGAGCCCGCTCAGGAACACCCCCGGCGCCATCAGCAGCGTGATCTCCACGAGCCGCGGCTCGTTGTAGAGCATGGCGACGAACGGCGCCGACAGCGCCACGATGCCCGCCAGGGCGAGCCCGAAGAAGGCCGACAGCCACAGCAGGCTCCGCCACACGCGTTCGCTGAGGTTCTGCGCCTGGATGATCGCACCGGTCATGCCGAAGTCGCGCACCAGCTCGGCGATGCCCATGACGGCGCCGACCATGGCGATGAGGCCGAAGTCCGCCGGGGTGAGCAGCCGCGCCAGCACGATCGTCGACAGCATCTGCAGCAGGGCACGGCCCCACAGCCCGCCCATGGTGAGCATGATGCCCCGCGAAGCCTTGTGGGCGAGGTTCGTCGTCGTCATCAGCTCACCACCCGGGTGGTGTCGTCACGGGTCCACTGCACCGGGGCGGTGCTGCGCAGCATCCGCTCTCCCCGCCGCTGGGCCAGCAGGTACACGACCGAGTAGACGACGAAGCCGGCCCAGAGCCCCGGCCGCGGAGCGACCCGGCGCGCCAGGCGAGACACACCGGTCCCGCGCTCCCCGGTGGTGAGGTCAGGGCGTTCCTGCGCGAGCTGGCGGTTGCCCGCCGCGATGCGGCCGTTCCTGCCGACGAGGGCGCGCAGGGTCGCGGGTGCCTGCACCGTGAACTCGAGATCACCGACCGCGAGGCGCTCGTCGGGCGCGAACAGTCGCTGCACGAAGAGGTCGTCGGCGATGACGTCGGGGAACTCACCGAATCGCTCTCGGCCGGCCTCTCTCAGCATGTAGATGCCCGAGCCGACGTGCGCCGTGGTGCGGTAATCGGTCAGCGCCCAGACACGGTAGTACTGACGCACCCACCACGATCGCGACGGCAGCACGCGCAGACGAGGGGCGGCCACGAGTGCCACCGCATCGTCGTCGAGCCGTCGGGCCAGCTCGAGGAGCACCTGGCCGTCGACAGCGACATCCGCATCGACGAAAGCCACCGGGTACGTCTCCACCGCGTCGGAGCCCGCGTTGAGCGCGGCGATCTTCGATGCCCGCGCGGTCTCGATCACCCGGACGCCCTCCACGCTCCGCGCGCGCTCGGCGGTGGCGTCGGAGCAGCCGTTGGCCACGACGATGAGATCGATCTCGCCGGCCGGCACGGACAGGATCCGTCGAAGGGTGCCCTCGATCAGGGCCTCCTCGTCGTGCGCGGGAACGACGACGGTGAGAGCGGTCATGCCGTGGCCCCCACCGCCTCGCGCGGCCGCTGACGCAGGCGAGGCGGCGTCCAGCCGTCCGCCGGCGTGGTCATCGCCCACGCGGCGACGGCGTAGAGGATCGCCAGCAGCAGAAGCGTCTGCATGAACGCGAAGGCGTCGTAGAAGAACATCGCCGCCGCATAGCCGACGGTCGACGTCGCGATCGCGAACGTCAGGTGCTTGCGGTGGATCGGCGCGTCGGAGCGGAAGGAGAAGTGCACCATCCGCACGATCGGGTACACCAGGAGCGCGGCGAGGCCGATGATGCCGAGGATGCCCGCTTCGAGAAGCGTGCCGAGCCACTGGTTGTCGAGGATCTGCGCGTTCGCCTCGTCGCCCACGACGATCCGGCTGCCCAGGCCCGTCCCCGCGAGCGGCGCGGCGGCGAACTCGGCGAAGGCTTCGGGAAGGTCGGCCAGACGCCCCTGACCGGCCATTCCCGGGCTCGTGAGCTGCGACGCGATCACCCCTTCGATGTCGAAGAGCGACAGCACCATCGATTCGAACAGCTGTGGCAGAAGGAGCCCGACCACCACCGCGATCGGCACGCCCACGGCAGCGAGGATCCCCGCGACCTTCGGCCAGAAGATCAGCGTGAACAGGAACATCGCGCCGAGCGTCACCACCCCCGTCCGCGAGACCGCCGAGAGCATGCCGATCATCGTCACGCCCATCGCGCCGATGTACACGAGCTTCCGGGTGAAGGAGAACCGCGGCCACGGGCTGTACTTGATGAGGTAGATCGCGATCGGGATGATCATGCAGAACAGCACGGCCAGCGCGATCGGATGCTGCGACGACGCGTACGCGCGGTTGCCGCCGGCACGGATCGACTCCGCATCGTCGCGCAGAATCGTCAGCGGCAGGAAGTTCGCCAGCATGAGGAAGACGTTCTGCCGGGTGACGCGCTCGACGAAGGCGAAGAAGCCGATGATCGCGCCGCCGAAGACGATGACGTTCAGCAGCACCATCGTGATCGTCTCGGTCGAGAGCATCTGCCGGGTGAGGAAGATCACCGACAGCAGGAAGCTCAGCTGGAAGACGTTGGCGAAGCCACCGGTGATGAGGCCCGACTGCGTCAGCGCGACGGAGTTGATCATCAGCGAGGCGAACATCGTCCACAGGAAGATGGCCACCGGCCATCCCCACACCGTGGGCTTCCACCGGTCGCGTCCGCGGCCGAGGAAGGCGACCGCCGCCGCGACGAGGAGCCCCGCGATGAGCACCCGGTACGGCTCGAGCGCGAATCCGACCTCGATCGGCAGCGCGTACCGACGGATCGGGATGAACAGCACGACCGCCGCGGTGAGGAACAGCATCGTCGTCCAGTTGAAGAACTGGCGGCGGAAGACGGCCAGACCGCACACCACCAGCAGCACGCCGCCGATGATCACGGGTTCGGCGAAGAGCACCGCGACGATGACGAGCGCGCCGACGACGACACCGAGCACGATGTCGAGCGGCTTGGTTCCACGCCGCTCACCGCCGGTCGACGAACTCGTCGAGGACGGCTGCGGCGTGGCCGAGGTGGTCCCGGACACAGTCACGATCGGGCCCTACGGACGGCGCGCCGAGGAGTCGTCCTCGTCATCGTCATCCATGACGAGCACCGATCGGAGGTCGTCCGACCGCTCGTCGGTGGCGCCGCGCGAACGCCGGCGGATGGAGCGCGCCGACCGCGCCGGGGCGCTGTGCTCGTCGGAGTCGGCGGCACCGACGGGAACGGGCTCGCGGGTGCGGACCGGCTCCTCAGCGGGCACGATGTCGTCGTCGGACGACGCCTCGGTGGTGTCGAGCGTCTCGACGGGGCCGGTGCGACGCCTCGTTGCCGGCGCGTCGTCATCGTCGGGCGCGGACCGCCGCCGACGACGGTCGCGGATGGCCTCGATCAGCAGCGCCAGGGCGATGAAGAGCAGGAACACGCCCACCGTGGTGACGATCACCGGGATCGCGGGGTTGCTCCCCTCACCCTCGTCGGCGACCGGCGCATTCAGTTCATCGAGGGCCAGCCGGATGTTCTCCGGCACCTCCCACTGGTTCTGCTGCGCGACGACGAGGTCGTTGAACGCGACGGTCGCGGCAGCCGCGATCTCCTCCGCGCGCTCCGCCGACGTCGAGACACCGGTGATGTCGATGATCGGCAACTCCAGGCGGCCGCCGAAGCGCTCGTCTCCCGCGGGCTGCGTCGTGCGGCGGACGGCCGTGACGCCATCGCCGTCCTCGAACCCGCCGACAGCCTGGGCGGCGGCATCGATGACCTCGTCCGAGGACGCGAGATAGGCCAGGATGATCGCGCTCTGGCTGAGGTTCAGCGGCGTGGGCTCGCGGACGACCAGCTCCGTGGGCGCGGTGCCGTCCGTGGGCACTTCCTGCGTCACGCCCGGGATCTCCGTCTGGAAGATGTCGGGCTGAGGTGATGTCAGCAAGACCGTGGACGCGGCCATGTAGGTCTTGGTCACTCGCGACTGGACCTGTCCGTCGACGATCGTGAAGCCGGCCAGCAGGCCGGCCAGGACCGACACGACGAGTCCGATGATGAGCAGGACCTTCTGATTCAGAAGCCTGCGAACGTAAGTGGGCTGATCCATGGGCACCTTCTCCCCCCGAAGATGTAAATCGGGCGTGAGCCGTCCCCATGGCTCACACCGACGCGACGCCATGTTGAGCCGCAGTAGTCACTGTTCCACCCGTTTGTTGCACGTGTGTAAACAGCATGGAAAGACCCATGACAGAACGCGCACTCAAGTTGCAGTCTGACGCGGGTTACCGCAAGTCTAGAGCCATAGCGGTGCGCAGGGGGACGCACACCGCTTCAGGCCGGGGGAACTGGGGATCTATGGCCGCGCCTCGTCATCATGCTGCTCGCGACGAACTCGTCGTCGAAGCAGCATCCGTCGCGCTCGTGATCTGCACGCGCGACCGCCCCGAGCTCCTGCGCGACGCGCTGGTGGCGGCGCGGGCCGCAGCGGGTGACGCCGAGATCGTCGTGGTGGACTCCGCCTCGCGCGATCCGCGCACCCGCGAGGTCGCCGATGCCGCCGGCGTGCGATACGTGCGCTCCGACGTCCCCGGGCTCTCGATCGCCCGGAACCTGGGCCTGCGCTCCACCGCACGCGAGATCGTCGTCTTCACCGATGACGACTGCGCACTGGCATCCGACGCCCTCGCTCCCCTGGTGGCCCCGTTCGCCGACGTCGCGGTCGGCGCGACGACCGGGCACCTCCGCGACCACACCGCGACGAGTGCGGCACCGACCGGTCCGGCGGTGACGCTGGAACGCGTGACCGAGGGACTCGATGCCGGTCACGGCGCGCTGATGGCCTTCCGCCGTTCCCTCGCCGTCGAGCTCGGAGGATTCGATCCGGTTCTGGGCGCCGGGCGCCGCTTCGGCGGCGCCGAGGACATGGACATGCTGTGCCGGGTGCTGCGGGCAGGGTCGCGTGTGGTCCGCGTGCCGCAGGCCGTGGTCACCCACGTCTTCACCCGCGGGGATGACGACTACGTGCGGTTGAACGAGAACTACGGGCTGGGAATCGGCGCGATGTGCGCGAAGTGGCTGACGCTCGACCGATCGGCGGGCCGTGCGGTCACCGCCGTCGTCGTGCGCCGGGCCCTCACCCGGCTGGCCCGGCGCCTCCGGTCTGCGCGGGCTCGCACGGGCCAGGTCGCCTATCTGCGGGGACTGCGCCGCGGCTTCTCCGAGGGCCGACGGCTGGCCGTGGACGGCCAGGTCTTCACCGACACAAACCCGCCCGCCGAGGTTCCGCTGAGCACGGAAGGAGTGATCGGATGAGCGGTCGACTCAGCCCTGCGCTGCGCGCCTTCCTGAACCCCAAGACCTACCTCCAGGCCGTGCGGCTGCTCTACTTCGCGTCGTACTCGCACGTGCAGCAGGTGGCCAAGCTCAACCGTGGGGAGAACGTCAGCTTCGCCCCCAACGTGTCGTTCCGCAACGCCGAGCGCATCACGATCGGCGCCGGCTCCCACATCGGCGAGCACAGCGTGATCTGGGCCGGCAACAGCACCGGCCGCATCGTCTTCGGCGAGAAGTGCCTGCTGGCGCCGAACGTCACTCTGACCGCGTCGAACTACGCCACGGTGCCCGGCGAGTTCGTCATGGATCAGCCCAAGATCGAGGAAGACATCATCGTCGGCCGCGACGTGTGGCTCGGCGCCAACACCGTGGTGGTCGCCGGAGTGACGATCGGCGACGGGGCCATCATCGCCGCCGGCGCCGTGGTGACGAAGGATGTTCCCGCCGGGGCGATCGCCGGCGGGGTGCCGGCGCGGGTGATCGGCTGGCGCGACCCCGCGCTGGCTCCCCAGGAGGTCGCAGCGTGAACGTGCCCGCCGTCGCTGTGATCATCGTCAACTACAACACCCGCGACGAGACCAGCACCAGCATCGCGAGCCTGCTCGAAACGACGACGACTCCCCTCGAGGTGATCGTGGTCGACAACGGCTCGATCGACGACAGCGCCGCGCACCTGCGGGCGACCTTCCCCGACATCACGGTCATCGACGCGGGAGGGAACATCGGATTCGCCGCGGGGGTGAACCTGGGCGTCGCGCACGCGCACGCCGCGTGGGTGATGCTCCTGAACCCCGACACCGTCGTGCTGGACGGCGCCGTCGACAACATGCTCGCCTTCGCCGAAACGCACCCGAGCCACCGGCTCTACGGCGGACGCACGCTGCGCCCCGACGGGACGACCGATCCCAGCTCGTGCTGGGGGGCGATGACGCTCTGGTCTCTGACCTGCTTCGCGACGGGCCTGTCCACCGCCTTCAAGCGGAACCGCTTCTTCGACCCGGAGTCGCTCGGGAAGTGGGAGCGCGACACCGTCCGCGAGGTGCCCATCATCACCGGGTGCCTGCTGTTCATCCGCCGGTCGGACTGGGAACTCCTCGCCGGGATGGACGAGACCTACTTCCTCTACGGGGAGGACGCCGACTTCTCCTCGCGTGCCATTGCGGCCGGCATGCGCCCGGTCATCGTGCCCGAGGCCACCATCATCCACGCGGTCGGCGGATCGACCGCGAGCAGCGGGCGGAAGATGAGCATGGTCATGGCCGGCAAGGCCACCGTGATCCGACGGCGCTGGAGCCGCCGGACGATTCCGATCGGGCTGGCCCTGCTCCAGGCGGGTGCAGGTCTTCGCGCGCTCCCGCACCGACTTCGCGGGCGCCGCGACACGACCTGGCAGATCGTGTGGGACCAGCGTGCGCTCTGGCGCACCGGGTATCCGTCCGCCAAGGCCGGACTCTTCGGCGACACCGCTCATCCGGCGCCCGTCACCGTCGCAGAGGCCTAGATCCCGAAGCCACCGCGTCACCGCGAACCCGAATTCGCAGCATCCATCTGGGGGAGACTTGACCATCACCGCACCGAACCTCGTCGCCGCTCTCCGCGAGACGGCGGCACGCTTCGGCGACGAGCGCGGGCTGCTGTTCTACGACTCTCCCGATCACTCGACCTACCGGGGATACGCCGACCTGGACGAGCGCGCCCGCCGTATCGCGCAGTCCCTGCAGGCCGCCGGACACCGGCCGGGCGAGACCGCCGTCGTCGCCCTCGAGCCCGGACTTCCGTGGGCGGATGCCGCCTACGGCGTGCTCTACGCGGGGATGGCGCTGGTCCCCGCTCCGGTCGCGGGCTACGGCACGAGCGGCGCCCTGGGCGAGCGCATCGCGGGCATCGCGCGTTCGGCAGAGGCGACGGTCATCATCACCGAACCTTCGGTGCAGTCCGCGATCGCCGGAACATCCCCCGACCCCGATGTGACATCCCACCTCCTCGACGACCTGCTGGACCAGGGTGCGTCCGACCAGTGGACCTCACCTCCGCTCACGGCCGAATCGGTCGCCTTCCTGCTCTTCACCTCGGGGTCCACCGGCGACCCCAAGGGCGTCATCGGCGCACACGGCTCGCTGATGTCGACGGTGGCGACGGGCGGAGAGATCTTCGAGCTCGACGACACCTCCGTCATGGTCGGCTGGTCGCCGCTCCATCACGCCATGGGCCTGCTGCTGCAGGTGCTGATCCCGGCGTCGCTCGGCTCCCACGTCGTCCTCACCTCGACCGCGCAGTTCCAGCGCCGCCCGGTCTTCTGGCTGCAGCTGATCAGCCGGCACCGGGGCACGGCGAGTGTCGCGGGCAACTTCGCCTTCGGCCTGTGCACCCAGTTCGCCACCGACGAGCAGATCGCCGAGCTCGACCTGTCGAGCCTCCGGGTGCTCGCCTCCGGCAGCGAGCCGGTGCGCTCCCAGACCGTCCACGCCTTCCTCGAGCGCTTCGCGCCCACCGGCGTTCCCGCCGCATCGATCGCACCGATCCTCGCCACGACGGAATCGATGTTCATCACGAGCACCTCCCCCGGCGGCGAGCTCGTCGCCCGCGGCTTCGACAGGCTCAGGCTCGATGACGGCGCCCTGGTCGCCGCCGACGGCGACGACGCGGTCGAGATGGTGTCATGCGGCCGCCCGACCCGCGACACCAGCGTCGTCATCGTCGACCCCGAGACCCTCACCCCGGCACCCGATGGGGCCATCGGAGAGATCTGGGTGTCGTCGCCGATGCTCTCGCCGGGCTACTTCCGGCGCCCCGATGCCACGGCGGAGACCTTCGGGCACGCGCTGGCGGGCGACGACCGCCCCTACATGCGCACGGGCGACCTCGGCGCGTTCGTCGACGGCGAGCTGTTCGTCACCGGGCGCCTGAAGGAGATGATCATCATCCGGGGCCGCAACATCTACCCGCAGGATCTCGAGGCGCGCGCAACCGAGATGCACCCGGCGCTCACCATGGGCTCGGCGTTCGAGCTGCAGGGCCACCCGTCGGCGGTCGGCATCGTGCTCGAACTCGACACCGACGCGTCACCCAGCGACGACGAACTGGATCGACTCTCCGACGCGGTCCGCTCCGAGCTGATGACGTCGTACTCACTCCCCTCGATCGCGATCGCCTTCGTCGCCGCCGGTCACCTCCCGCGGACGGCGACGGGCAAGGTGCGGCGGCGCCCGACCCCGTCGCTCATCGAGTCGGGCGCTCTTCCCGTCATCCGCAGCAGCGGTTTCCGATCCCCGGTCTCGGTGTCCGCATGAGCCGGCTCGCACACGTCTACGCCTATCCGCCGAGTACCCGAACTCACAAAACGCTCCTGGGGGGACCATGACACTCACCGCATCGAACCTCGTCACCGCGCTGCGCGACACCGCCGCGCGCATCGGCGACGATCACGGGCTGCTGTTCTACGACACGCCCGACGAATCGACCTACCGCGGCTACGCCGAGCTCGACGAACGAGCCCGCCGTATCGCACAGGCGCTGCAGGCCGCCGGCCACCAGCCCGGCGAGACCGCGGTCGTCGCGCTCGAGCCGGGTCTGCACTGGGCGGATGCCGCCTACGGCATCCTCTACGCGGGAATGGCCCTCGTGCCCGCGCCCGTCGCCGGGTACGGCACGACCGGCACCATGGGCGAGCGCATCGCCGGGATCGCCCGTTCGGCCGAGGCCAGCGTCGTGATCACCGAGCCCTCGGTGCAGGCCGCGATCGGCGGCCCCCTCCCGGGCGTCGAGGTGTCGTCGCACCTGTTCGACGAGCTTCTCGCCTCGGGCAAGGCCGACGAGTGGGTCGAGCCTGCGCTGACCGACGACTCCATCGCATTCCTGCTCTACACGTCGGGCTCCACCGGCGACCCCAAGGGTGTGATCGGCACCCACGGGACGCTCATCGCCACGATCAGCGCGTGCGGCGAGATCTTCGGGATGAACGAGACCTCGGTGCTGGTCGGCTGGTCGCCGCTGCACCACGTCATGGGACTCATGCTGCAGGTGCTCAACCCCGCCAGCCTCGGTGCGCAGGCGGTCATCACCGCCACCGCGCAGTTCCAGCGGCGCCCGATCTTCTGGCTGCAGCTGATCAGCAAGCACCGCGGCACCGTCAGCGTCGCCGGGAACTTCGCCTTCGCCCTGTGCACCCAGCTCGCCACCGACGAGCAGATCGCCGAGCTCGACCTCTCCAGCGTGAAGGTCCTGTTCTCGGGAAGCGAGCCGGTGCGACCCCAGACCGTCAACGGGTTCCTCGAGCGCTTCGCGTCGACCGGGCTTCCGGCCGAGTCCATCGCCCCGGTGATGGGGATGACGGAGGCCATGCTGATCTCCGGGAAGTTCCCGGGCGACGGGCTGGTGCTCCGCACGTTCGACAAGACGCGGTTCGAAGAGGGCGAGCTCGTCCCCGCGACGGGGCCCGACGCGGTCGAGATGGTCTCGTGCGGTCGGCCGAGCAGCGAGACCAGCGTCGTCATCGTCGACCCCGACACCTTCCGCCCCGTGCCCGAGGGCACCGTCGGCGAGATCTGGGTCGCATCGCCGATGGTGTCGCCCGGTTACTTCCGTCGTCCCGACGCGAACGCCGAGACCTTCGGGCACACCCTGCCCGGAGACGACCGGAGCTACATGCGCACCGGCGACCTGGCCGCGGTGCTCGACGGTGAGCTGTACATCACCGGACGGCTCAAGGAGATGATCATCATCCGCGGCCGCAACATCTACCCGCAGGACCTCGAAGCGCGGGCGGCGAAGGTCAGTCCCGCCCTCGGCATGGGATCGTCCTTCGAGCTCGAGGGTCACCCGTCGGTCGTCGGCATCGTGCTCGAACTCGACCCGGAGACCGCGCCGACCGGCACGGGGCTGGACGACCTCGCGGAGGCCGTACGCGCCGAGCTGATGAAGGCGTACTCGCTGCCGTCGGTCGCCGTGGCCTTCGTCGCCGCGGGGCAGCTTCCCCGGACGGCGACCGGCAAGGTGCGCCGCCGCCCGACGCGCGCTCAGATCGAGTCGGGCACGCTGCCGGTCATCCACACGACGGGCTTCCGCCCGGCCCTCACCGCCACCGCCTGAGCGGTGCAGACCCACCCGACCTCCACCCGAAGGAAGACACCATGAGCACCACCGACCAGGCCAACGCCACGACATCCGCCTCCGACCTCGGAGCGTGGCTGATCGATCGCGTCCGGTTCTACGACCAGGTCCCCGCCGAGACCGTCAGGCTCGACGCGCCGCTGGGCGAACTGGGGCTGGACTCCATCTACGTCATGACCCTCTGCGGAGACGTCGAGGACACCTACGGCTACCCGTTGGACCCGACGTTCTTCGCGGACTATGCCACGCTCGGTGAGGTCGCTGAGGCACTCAGCGAGCGTATCCAGGCGGCGTGATCTCCCACAGCGCGCCGGCATCCTCGGCCACGGCGATCGTCGTGGCCGAGGATCGCTGGATCGTCGGCGGCGCTCCCGTCTGGTGGCGGCTCGGCCGAGCCGCCGACGCGCGCGGCGCCGCTCACGCCTGGGTGGAAGACATCGTGCGCCGGGAGACACCCTGGCCCTGGCGCGGGATCGCCCGGACTAACCCACGAGCCAAACCCCGCCTCGCGGGCGACACCGACCTCGACTTCTCGCTCTCGCACAGCGGTGAGTTCGTCCTCGTCGCCGTCGCCCAGGGCGTGGCGATCGGGGCAGACATCGAGACCGCGCCCTTCCGCGCCTTCGGCTCCGCGGCGCTTCGCCGTCGGATGCTCGCGCCTGCCGAAGAGCATCTCGGCGACGCACCGGACGACCCTTCTGCACGGGCGGCTCTCGCGCGCGTGTGGACGGCCAAGGAGGCGTTCGTCAAAGCAACCGGGGAGGGCCTGTCACGGGACTTCCGCACGTTCCGCGCTCCCCACGGGTCATCCGTCCGAACCACCCCGGATGCCGCCGCGATCGCCTGCCTCTGCGCGCTGGCCGAGGCGCAGCATCCCGTCTTTCTTCCCCTCGATTCTGCGGCGTGAGCCGAGAACCATCTGGAGTTCCATGTCGACCGTCACCTCCGCTCCCGTCTCGACCGCTTCGTCGCGGGTCGGGCGCCGACCCCACGCCGAGTTCATGCAGATCTGGGAGGAGGGGTACGTCTCGCGTCAGATCTCGTTCGAGAGCATGCACACGCCCGGCGGCTTCATCGTGTCGGGCGGCACGCTGCGTCGCGCCGACGGTTCGCTGGACCGCGCGCGGATCCTCGCCTATGTCGACGCCGTGGTCGCCAGCGACCCCGTGTTCCGGCTGCGGCTCCAGCGCTCCTTCCTCGGATTGACCCCGCCGGCCTGGGTTCCCGACGAGGACTTCGACCTCTCCCGGCACGTCGTGTTCGTCGATGAGCCCGCCGACCTCGCGGCCGCCGACATCCGCGAACTGGCCGGCGCCTATGACGGCACCATGCCGATCGACCACCCGCTGTGGCGCATCCGGGTCACGCCGCTCACGGGCGGCGACGTCCTCGTCGGGACGATGCTGCACCACGCCACCCTCGACGGCATGTCGGGCATGAAGGTCATGTCGGGCATCACCCAGAAGTCCGCCGACGAGGAGCTGCCCGACCCTGTCGACCCGTTCGCCGATGCCCGCGCCGCGCGGCGCGTCGAGATGCCGTACCTCGCCCTGCGTGAGTGGTGGGGACGGCTGGCGTCACCGAAGCCGCGTGCGGCATGGCGCTCGTATCGCGCCAAGCCCTTCCTGCGCCGCGTGCGCCGGGTTCTCGCGCGGAACATCCTGCCGCTGCGGTACGCCGCCGACGATGCGGCCCGCGCGCGGGCGCTTCCGCCCCGGCACTCCGCGTGGCGCCGGCTCGACGCCGCGGTCGCCGGGCGACGCGCGCGCGAGCACGGCGGAACACTCAGCGATCTGCTCGCCGCCGCCATCATCGGGGCGTGGGACGGTCCCCAGCGCGTCGTGCGCCTGCGCTTTCCCGTGTCGTTCCACAACCCCGCCGAGCCGCACATCCGTAACCATGTCCGCGACATGGCCGTGACCGGCGATGCGGACGCATCTCTGGACGCGACGATCGCGTCGGTGCACGCGCAGGTCGCCGAGCGCGATGCGGCGTTCGACCACGACACGGTGCCGGGATTCCCCATCGGCTACAGCACGCTGCTCCCGTGGGTCTCGCGGCCGCGGTATTTCTGCGGCGGCGAGGTGCGCGCGATCATCCCGTTCCCCGCGTCGCTCGGTCACGACCAGTTCGCCGCCGCCGGGATCATGTACAACGGGTCGCTCTTCATCGGCGCGAACATGCCGATCGATCGCGACGTCGACGGCACGGTCGCGCGGATGGCCGACCTTCTCGTGGGGCCCGGCCGCGAGGAGGCCTCGTGACGCTCGACGATCCGGAAGGCGCACGGATCCGGCGCACGCTGGCCGTGGTCCTCCCCTCGTACCGGCGCCTCGAGCGGATTCCCCCGCTCGTGCGCGAGTATCTCGCGCAGGACGCCGACCAGGTCGTCATGGTGCTCGACGGTCCGCACGAGGGGTGGCAGGAGATCCTCGCCGCGGAGTCGGCGGACCCCCGCGTCATCGTGGCGGAGCTGCCGGAGAACCGCGGTCTCGCGCTCGCCAGGATCGCCGGTCTCGACCTCGTCACCTGCGACATCGTGCTCGCCGTCGACGACGACGTGGAACCGAAATCCGACCTGGTCGCGCGTCATCGGGCCTTCCACGCCGCGCTGGCCGACCGCGTCCTGCAGGGCTACATGCCGGTGTCGCTGCCTACCCGGCGGGGACGCGATCACGCCCCGACGTTCCTGTATGCGCGCGACTACGAAGCGCAGGTGCGCGGGTGGGTGACCTCGGGGTCATCCGACATCCTCGGATCGCTCTGGGGCGGGAACGTCAGCCTGCCCACGGATCTGTACCGACGCGGCGAAGCGGTGAAGCCGTCGGTGCGGTTGGAGTACAACGAAGACCTCGATCTCGGCCGGCGGCTGGGGATGCTCGGTGCTGAGGCCACCTTCGATCCGGCGGCGCGCGCACTTCACCATCACCGTCGCGGGCTCGACGGCTTCCGCCGCGAGTGTCTCGCCCGTGGCGGCGCGGTGAGGATGCTCGAGGCGCGCTGGGGAGAACGACCCGCGCAGCTGACCCCGATGGTCGAGATTCCTGCGAGCTACAACCGGGTTCTCGCAGAGCTTCAACGTCGGATCTCGCGGCGCGACCGGAGCGTCGCAGAGCGGCTCGTCGTCGGCCTCTATCGCTTCGCGGGAGGCGCCCGACTCTGGGCGTTACAGGACGGAATCGCGCGCATGCTCCGCCGGGCATACATCATGCGCGGATACCGTGACAGCGCACCCGCGACCGCCCGTGTTACGGCTGGGAAAACAGATGGGTCCGGCGTTGGTGAAGATCTTGCCGCGCCAATACGCTGAACGCAGACCCCATTGCGTGGCGGCGCCTGCGGCGCGCCCCAGCGTTCAGCAATGGCGTGAGGCCACCCCAGGCCTCGCACGCCGTGCGGTGGTGTTCAGGTCCTCCCGAGCTGCCCGTACCCACGGCAACCGGCTCGGGAGGACCGCCATCGAACAGGGCGCCGAGGCCTGGGGAATCTGGCCCAGCCTAACCCCGCTACAGGTGTGTCAGAACACGCAACACAGATCTGTTAGGAATGACGGGTTCGTCAACGAGGGAGCGGTATGCGTCTGTCTGTGATCGGTTGTGGGTATCTGGGTGCGGTGCATGCGGCGGCGATGGCGTCGATCGGTCACGAGGTGGTCGGGATCGATGTGGATGAGCGGAAGATCGCGTCGCTGTCGAAGGGTGAGGCGCCCTTCTTCGAGCCCGGGCTGCAGGAGATCCTGACCGAGGGCATCGCGTCGGGGAAGCTGCGGTTCACCACCGACATGTCGGAGGCTGCGGGCGCGAAGGTGCACTTCATCGGTGTGGGGACCCCGCAGGTGAAGGACGGGTACGCCGCTGACCTGACCTACGTCAACGCCGCGGTCGACGGACTGCTGCCCTACCTGTCAGAGGGCGACATCGTCGCGGGGAAGTCGACCGTGCCGGTCGGGACGGCGGCGGGACTGGCGCCGCGGGTGACCGAGACGGGCGCGACGCTGGTGTGGAACCCGGAGTTCCTCCGCGAAGGGTGGGCGGTGCAGGACACCGTGGATCCCGATCGACTGGTCGCGGGGGTTCCCGCGGGCGAAGAGGGCGAGACTGCGGCATCCGTTCTTCGCGAGGTCTACCACCCGTCGGTGGCGAAGGGGACCCCTTTCATCGTGACCGACTACGCCACCGCCGAGCTGGTGAAGGTGTCGGCCAACGCGTTCCTGGCGACGAAGATCTCGTTCATCAACGCCATGGCCGAGATCGCCGAAGTCACCGGCGCCGACGTCACCCAGCTCGCCGACGCGATCGGGCACGACGCCCGCATCGGGCGCCGCTTCCTCGGCGCCGGCATCGGGTTCGGCGGCGGCTGCCTGCCCAAGGACATCCGGGCGTTCTCCGCTCGCGCCGAGGAACTCGGGCGCGGGGAGTCGGTGGCGTTCCTGCGCCAGGTCGACGAGATCAACCTCCGCCGCCGCGACCGCGCCGCCCAGCTCGTCGTCGAAGCGCTCGGCGGGTCGGTGTTCAAGAAGAACGTCACCGTGCTGGGAGCGGCGTTCAAGCCGCACAGCGACGACATCCGCGACTCCCCCGCCCTCGACGTCGCCGTCAAGCTCCACGGGCTCGGCGCGTGGGTCACCATCACCGACCCCGCCGCGATCGAGAACGCCCAACGCATCCACCCCCAGCTGAACTACGTTGAAGACCGCGACGAAGCCCTCCGCGAAGCCGACGCCGTCATCGTCGTCACCGAATGGGACGAGTACCGGCGCGAACTCGACCCCGCACACGCCGCCACCCTCGTACGCGGACAAGTCGTCATCGACGGACGAAACTGCCTCGACGCCAGCGCCTGGCGCGCCGCCGGATGGGACTACTTCGGCATGGGACGACCCTGACCCGCGACCGCAGATATCTCGATGCGAGTAACAAACGTCACATTCGTCACAAAAAACACTTGACGTAACACGGCTCTCACGCGCTAATCTCACCAGCAAGTGGGCAAGCGGTGTCCGGACACGCGTCGGACGTCTCAGTTTTTCATGCCCTTCACGCGTCGAGTGAGAGCGACACACCCCCCGTGAACGCAAAGTCCGTCGAACTGACCCCCTCCCGCCGCGACCGCCGGCGCGCTCGCGCCGTCCTCGCCACAGCTGCGGCCGCCGGCGTGATCGCCGCGCTCCTGACAGCGGAACCCGGCGCAGCAGCCACGACGCCCGTCGGCGTCATCCCCGACACCGCGGTTCCCGCGACGCTCGTCTCGTCTCTGACGGGACGGGGCGAGGTGGGTCTGCGGTTCTCTCCGGAGACATCGGGGGTGCTGTCGGGTGTGCAGTTCTATCAGAACGCCGCAAACGGGGGTGTGACGAGCGCGTCGGTGTGGTCGTCGACGGGAGAGCGACTCGACGAGGTCAGCGTCAACCCCTGGGGAACCGTCGGGTGGCGCACCGCGCCGGTGGACGTGCGGCTCGAGGCCGGCGAGACCTACACCGTGAGCGTCTTCGACTCCAACGGTCGTCCGCCGCTGACCGACAACGTGTTCACGGGGAACCGGGTGACGGACGGTCTGCTCACCCGCCGCGACGCAGCCGTGTACCAGTTCTCGTGGTCGAGCTCCTTCCCCACGACCGGGGTGACGACGAACTTCTTCGTGGATGCGGTCTTCACGCCCGACAGCACGCCGGAGCCGGAGCCGGAACCGACTCCGGAGCCGACGCCCGAGCCGACTCCGACTCCGACGCCGACGCCCGAGCCGACGACGACGCCCACTCCGACTCCGACCCCCACGCCGACTCCCACGGAGACGGAGTCTCCCGCTCCGACGGAGCCGCCGGCATCCACTCCGCCCGCTGCTGTCGGTGCGGTGACGTACGGGCCGGACGGCACGCACTGGCCCACGAACACACCGTCCTCGGGCGCACGGGTCGTGAACGTCGCGCCGACGTGGTCGGCGATCTCATCCGCGATCGCCGCGAACGCGAACACGTCCGATGAGGTGGTGATCTGCGTCGCTCCGGGCAATCTCGCCGGCGGCAACGGGGCGGGGTCGAGCTCGAAGGGCGTTCTGGAGAACGTCGGCAACGCCCAGCGTGCGTCGCGGATTCTCGTCAGCGCCTGCAACGGCGTCGGAACGGTCACGAGCGTCGGCGACCGCGGTGCCGCTTTCGTCGGAGTCAGAGGTGTGTCGATCGTCGGCATCGACTTCTCCGGACAGTCGGTCATGATCCGCAACTCCGAGGAGTTCGCGCTGGGCTACACCGTCGTACCGACGCTCCTCATCACCGCGAACGGCGGCAACGGCGTGCGCGACGTCGAGATCGTCGAGGTCGTAGCCGGCGTCGAAGCGCAGGGCGGAGTCACCTATGACCGCGTCGAGGTGAAGTCCGCAGGCGGCTACGACGTCGACGGGGTGCGCTTCGCCGGGTTCTATGCGGCGCCTCACTACAAGCCGGCCGGGTCATCCGCCCACGTGGACACCATCCAGTTCGTGACGACGTCAGGAGACGGCACCATCGCCGATGTGGCGTTCGAGGATGCGGCTGTCTTCATGTCGTCGAACCAGGGCATCATGGCGGGGAACAACGTCGGTGGGGTGGTCACCGACTCCGCCTTCTTCGGCGGCACGACCGGTCAGCTCCGCTACCCGATCTACACGGGGGGTTACCAGATCCTCGCCGCGAACATGTGGCACGGAACCTGGTCGAATCTGACGGTCGAGGATTCGGTCGTCGCGGGCACCGTGAGCGCGAGCTACAGCTTCACGAGCGTCACCGATTCGAGGAGCGCCCAGGGCGACCGCGGCTTCCAAGCCCTCGGCCCCGTGACTCTCGCCGACATCGACCGCCTCGCGCCGAAGCCCACGGCGCAGCGGCTGGACGCCATCTGGGGATGATGACGATCGAATGATCCGGGGGCGCGCCCCCGCCCGGTGTGGGTCGGGCGGGGGCGCGGGGACGACGTCCGGGGAGGAGGGCCGCTGATGCAGGTCCTCCTCCCTGCTCGAAGGTGCGGCTCAGTGCCCCGCCACCGGCATCCACACTCGCATCGTGGACGGTCCGTGATTTCCCCACTGGTGATAGGGGATCAATGGCACCATCACCGTCTCGCCGAGTGCCGTGGCCGTCCGTGCACCGAACGGCCACGGTTCGTCGTCGAACCCGACCGGCACCATGGGGAGGATGACGCCCTCGTCGGAGTCGAGCGGGTCGCCCGCGACACGCAGTTCCTCCGCGCTGTAGTCCGCGTCCGCGGAGCGCTCGAGGCACAGCACGAGCGGCCCGCGCTCCACAGCGACCTGCCCGCGGAGCGCGTCGATCCGCGGATCGGGAGTCACGACGCGCGGTGCCATCGGCAGGTCGAGAACGACCTCGTCGCCGACACGCACCGACTCCGCTCGGGCCCAGCCGACCGACACCGGGCTTGACTCGCCCCGGACTGTCAGCACGGCGCCCGACTCCGCCCACGCCGGCACTCGCAACACCACATCCGCCCCGCCCTCGGGCGCCGCCGTCACCCGCACGGTGATCCGGCCGTCGTGGGGGTATGCCGTCTCGACGTCGACGGTGAGGCTGCCACCCGGAAGTGCCGCCGTCACCTGCCCCGCGGCGTAGTGCGCGAGGTAGACCGCGTTCCCGTCGGTTGCAGCCAGGTAGCTGCCGAGCGACGCCAGGGTGCGCGCGACGTTCGGCGGGCAGCACGACACCGCGAACCATGGCGCCCGCATGCTCGCCGCCGCGCGCGGACTCACCTCGTCCGCGGCCGGCACCGTGCCGGGGGCGCGACGATGCAGCGTGTTCGTGTAGAAGAAGGAGCGTCCATCCTCGGCCGTCGAGGTCGCCACCACGTTGTAGAGGTTCCGCTCGACCAGATCGGCGTAGCGCGACTCCCCGGTCGCGAGCATCATCCGGTGGTACGTCATCATCGATCCGACCGAGGCGCAGGTTTCGCTGTACGCCCGCTCCGACGGCAGCTCCCAGTCCGCACCGAACGACTCCCCCTCGTGATGGGCGCCGATCCCACCGGTGAGGTAGGTGCGGCGAGCGACCGTGCGATCGAGCTGGCGCTCTACGGCGTGCAGCAGTTCGTCGTCTTCCAGCTCGACGGCCACATCGATCGCGCCGGCAGCGAGGTACATCGCGCGCACCGCGTGCCCGCGAAGAACCTCCGCGTCGCGCACCGGCACGTCGTCCTGGTAGTACTCCCGGCCGAACTCGATGTCGGCGAGAGTGCCGGTGCCGCGGCGCTCGACGAAGATCCGAGCCTGCTCGAGGTAGCGAGCCTCGCCGGTGGCGCGGGCGAACTCCGCCAGGGCCGTTTCGACCTCGGCGTGGCCGCACACGGCCTCGATGGCACCCGGCCCGAACACCTCGCAGACGTGATCGGCGGCGCGACGCGCCACACGGACGAGGTCGTCCTCGCCGTGCGTCCGCAGGCGGGCCACGGCGGCCTGCATCAGGTGTCCGTAGCAGTAGAGCTCGTGCCCCCACTCGAGGTCGGAGTACCGCGGCTCCTGGCCCGGGCGTCCGAACCGGGTGTTGAGATAGCCGTCGGCCTCCTGCGCGGCGACGATCTTCGCGACCACCGCCTCATAGAGACCGGCGAGCTCAGCGTCATCCGCTCGGGCCATCTCCCACACCATCGCCTCGAGCAGCTTGTACACGTCGGAGTCGCTGAACTCCCGCCCGGTGCGATCCTTCGGCAAGCGTCCCTCTACGGCGGCGACGAAGTTGTCGATCCAGCCGAGCCGCTCCATCCACGTGTAGCAGTGGCGGATGATCGCGGAACCGTTCAGCTCTTGCATCCGCCCCCAGAAGCCGCCGTCGATCCGCACGCCGGTCACCCCGATCGGTGAGAGCGTTCCACGGCTCGGACTCACCGGTCCGTCGACCGGGGTGGTGGCATGGGGGTGCTGCAGGAGGGCGTCGCTCACGGTGCGAACCTTTCGAGGCGGTTACTTGACTGCGCCGAGGGTGAGTCCCTCGCGCAGGAGCCGGTAAGTGAAGAAGAAGAGGATGAGGATGGGCACCGACGTGATGACGGCGAGCGCCATGAGGCCCGGCCAGTTGATGCCGAACGCCGACACTTGAGCCGCGAGCAGCGCGCTCAGCGGATAGTTGACGGGGCTGAGGAAGAAGTTCACGGCGTAGAGGAACTCACCCCACGCCAGCAGGAAGACAAGCGTCCCGGTCGTGGCGATGCCGTTGCGCGCGAGCGGCAGCATGACCGAGCGGAACACCCGGATGCTCGAGGCGCCGTCGAGCATCGCCGCCTCCTCGAGCGCGACCGGCACGGCGCGGAAGAACGGCCGCATCAGCAGGACGGCGAAGGGGGTGAGGAGCGCGGTGTCGGCGATGATGAGGCCGAAGTTGGTGTCGAGCAGCCCCCACTGTCCGAAGATCTGGAACAGCGGAATGACGTTGGCGGTCTGGGGCAGCATCTGGAAGACGATGAGTGCGCCGAGGATGACCGTCGTCACCGCCGAGTTGACGCGGGCGAGCCCGTAACCGGCCGGGATGGCGATGGCCAGTGTGAGCAGGGTCGTTCCTGCGGCGATGACGAACGACTGCTGCATCGCAGTGAAGAGGCCGGCGTTCGACAGCGCCGTGACATAGGCGTCGATGGTGGGCCGGAACAGCAGGGACGACTGCGAGCCGATGACATCCGATGGGGACTTCAGCGAGGTGAGGACGATCCACAGCAGCGGAACGGCGTACATGAGGAAGAGGACGATCCGCAGCCCACCCGCGACCGGGTTCGCGAACATCTTCCGAGGCGCCCGTCGGGGGCGCGGGGAGTCAGTGGTGAGGGTGCGCGTTGCGGTGACGGTCGACATCACTTCTCCTCCTGGCGGACGTTGCGGGCGTAGATCACCGCGAGGACGAGGACCATCAGCACCGCGATCAGCGCCGTGCTGGCCCCGAGGCCGAAGTCGAATCGGACGAACGCCTGCACGTATCCGAGGAAGGGCAGGGTCGTGGTCGCCGTTCCCGGGCCGCCGAAGGTCATCACGTAGATGAAGTCGAACGACCGGAAGCCGTACACGACGGTGAGCACCGTCAGGATCATGGTCGTCGAGCGCACGGACGGGATGATCACGTGGCGGATCTCCTGCCAGCGCGAGGCGCCGTCGACGCGCGAGGCCTCGAAGAGCTCGCCGGGGATGCCGATGATCGCCGCGCGGTAGACCAGCGCGTTGAAGGGGATGACGACCCAGGAGTTGACGAGGGCCACCGACACCAGCGCCAGACGATCGTCGAAGAGGAACGGCACCGCGGTGGATGCCAACCCGAGGTCGGTGAGCAGGGTGTTGAAGAGGCCTTGCGTGCCCAGGAGGAACTTCCACACGCTGCCGTTCACCACCGGGGGAAGCGCCCAGACGAAGACGAGCAGCGCGAGGATGAGGCCCGGCCACTTTCCCGTCGGGGCGAGAAGGATGGCGGCGGCGAGACCGCCGACGAGGCCGAGCACCGTCACGATCGCGACGAAGACGACGGTGTTGATGATGACGCCGCCGAACGCTCCGTCACCGAAGTTGCGGATGACGTTCTCGAGACCGACGAACTGCCAATCGGCGCCGAGGTTGTCGACCCGCACGTCGCTGAGGCTCATGCGCACGAGCTGGACGACCGGGTAGACGGCGAAGACGAGGAGGAAGAGCGCGGCGGGGAGGATGAAGAAGAGGTGGCGGTTGCCGCCGGCGCCGGTGATGCGGCGTCTCGAGGCGGGGGTGCGCCCGCCCCCACGCCGTCGGACGGAGGGTGCGCCGGCGGGCGGCGCGGTGGTCAGGTTCGACACGGGACTCCTCGGTTCGACAGGGCGGGGGCGAGCGGGGATGACGCTGCGGTCAGAGCAGACCCTCGAGGGCCGCGAGCACCTGGTCGGCGGCGGCGTCGGGGGTGAGCTGTCCGCTGATGACGGAGCTCCAGGCCTGCCCGACGGCGAGCTGGACGTCGGCGACCGACTCGGGAGGAATGACGCCGGCGGGGTAGTTCGTGCCGTTCGACGCGATCGAGTCGGCGAAGGGCGCCATCAGGTCGTTGCCCGTGACGGCCTCGGAGCCTGCCGCGTCGGAGCGGGCCGGGATGCTGCCGACGAGCTCTGCGGCGATGACGCCGCCCTCTTCGCTGTAGTAGGTCGCCTCGAGGTAGTCCCACGCGAGGTCGGGCTGCTCGCTGAAGGCCCCGATGGCCTGGCCTTCACCGCCGAGGTAGACACCGCCCTCTGCTCCGATCGGCAGCGGGACGACCCCGTAGGAGAAGTCGGCGGTCGACTCGGCGGTGCCCATCTGCCAGTTGCCGTTCTCGGCGAAGGCGTGGCCGCCGGCGGCGAAGGTCTGGAACGGAACCGTCTGGTCCCACGTCGAGGCCTCGCGGGTGAGGGCGCCCGACTCGGTCCACCGCTGGATCATCGAGAATGCCTCGACGAGGGGCTCGCGCTGCGGGTCGTCGTAGGTGAAGCCGAAGGACGACAGCCACGGGTAGGCCTGCCACTCGCCCTGCGAGTTGGGCAGGCCCGAGAGGGTGATACCCCCCTGTCCTGCATCGACGGCCGCCGTCAGGGCGGCATCCAACTCATCGATCGTCGTCGGCGGCTCGACGCCGATCTCGCCGAGCACGTCGGCGTTGTACCAGAGACCGAGGAGGTTGACGTAGCCCTGCACGGCGTAGACCGTGTCGTCGAGCGAGTGGATGACCGACTCGGGGAACTGGTCGGCGTCGGCGAAGTCGGCCCAGTAGTCGTCGAGCGGTGCGAGTGCGTTTCCGAGGGCAAGGGTGCTCATGTCGGCGCCGTTGAACACGACCACGTCGGGCCCGGTGCTCGATGCCGCCGAGGAGATCAGGCGCGGGTTCAGCTGGTCATAGGGGACGAAGACGTTCTCGACCGTGACGTCGGGGTTGGCCTCTTCGAACATGGCCTTGTACTCGTCGAGGATTGCGACCTGGTTGTCGTCGCTGAAGTAGTGCCAGACACTGAGGGTCTGGGCGCCGCCACCGTCGCCCCCGCCGTCGCCGGACGGGGTCTGGGCGCTCGGGGTGCAACCGGTGAGAGTGAGGGCGACCGCCGCCGCTGACGCGACGAGGATGCGGCCCTGGACTCGAGATGCGCTGTTCATGCTCGGGTGCTGCTCCTGATCTTCATTGATGCGGGCGACGGGCTGCGTCGCACGTTCGGAAACATTCCGAAAAGGGTTTCTGTAGGTTAGAACGCGCAATTGGATGCTGTCAACCGCGCGGTTTCGGAAACATCGGTTTATGATTTTCCGAACCCAGTGCGATGCCGGTCGGGCGTCGCGATCGGGGGTGACATCGGAGGCGAAGTGACGGATGCCGGGGCGAAGCGCGCGACTCTGCGCGATGTCGCCCAGCGCGCTGGCGTCTCGGTCGCGACGGCGTCGAAGGCGCTGAACGATCGCCAGCACGTCAGCGCGACCACGCGCGCTCGCGTTCGTGAGGCGGCGGACTCGCTGTCGTTCACCCCGAACGAGACCGCGCGGAGTCTGCTCGCCGGCCAGACGGGAACCGTGGGGTTGATCACCGGCGACCTCGAGGGCCGGTTCAGCCTCCCGATCCTCATGGGAGCCGAAGACGCGTTCGGGGCGGGACGCGTCTCGGTGCTGCTCTGCGATGCGCGGGGAGACGCGATCCGCGAGAAGTACCATCTCGACGCGCTGCTGCGCCGGAACGTCGACGGCATCATCGTCGTGGGGTACCGCACGAACCCGCGTGTGCCGCTGCCGGAGTCGCTTCCGGTTCCGGTGGTCTACGCCTACGCGCCCAGCGAGTCGGCCGACGATGTCTCGGTGATCCCGGACGACGAGACGGCGGGCGTTCTCGCCACCGATCACCTGCTCACCACGGGCCGCCGGCACATCGCGCATATCTCGGGGGATCCTGATTACACGGCGGCGACCGATCGCGCGCGCGGTGTCGAGCAGCGGCTAAGCGAGGAAGGTGTGGCGCTCGCGCTCGGCCGGCCCCTGTTCGGCTCGTGGTCGGAGCAATGGGGGCGTACGGCGACCCGGCGCCTGATCGAGGCCGATCCCGAGATCGATGGCATCGTGTGTGCGAGCGACCAGATCGCGCGTGGATCACTGGATGCGCTCAAGGACCTCGGCAGGGACGTGCCGCGCGACGTCGGCATCATCGGCGTCGATAACTGGGAGCCGATGACCTCGGGAGCATCGCCGACCCTGACCAGCGTCGACCTCAATCTGAAGGAGCTCGGCCGAGAGGCCGCGGAGCTGCTGTTCGCCTCGATGGCCGGACCGGTGGAGCCGGGCATCCGGCGCGTGCGCGGCCGGGTGGTGGCTCGCGAGAGCACGTGAGGGTTGCGGCGGGGTCAGGCTAGGGGGCCGAGTAGAGCGGTCATCTGTAACGGGCATTCGATAGCAGAACTTTCGATCCCAGACCGGCGCGGGACGCGTCAGGCATGGACGGATGCCACGGTCCCCCAAGGCAGGTCCCCCGCATCTACGCCGCACCGCGGCATCCGTCCCACCCGATCACGCAAGACGTCTCTCGCGCGTCGGGCACTTAGCAGGATGGCGTGTTCGGCCCGCTCACGCCGGTCGGAAGCGTACGAAGCGGAACATCCGGGAGTAGTCGTCATCGAGTGTGCGTTTCCGAGACGGAATATATGCGGTGGTATACATAAATCTGCGCGCTCTGGAAGCGTCTCAGGGACGGGTTGAGGGGGTTCCGTGTCCGATCTGGAACATGGCGACGGTGAGACGTCCGGGGATCCTGTTCATCTCTTCGGGCGTGATCTAAGCAGGCTGAGGCTCCGCGCGGAAAACCCGACGCTCGCGCGCCTCCAGGCCGAGACCGGCATCTCCCGCACCGTGCTCTCCGAGGCGTTCAACGGAGCGAAGCTCCCTACCGCGCGGACGGTCGACGGGATCGTGCGCGCGTGCGGGGAGGATCCCGGCCCGTGGCTCGACCGGCGCGATGCCCTCGCCGCCCGAGGCAAGGAGAACGGGGGCGAGACTCCGGTCTCTGCTTCATCGACCACAGCCGTCTCGCGGCGCACCGCGGTGCTGCTGGCGACGGGGACGTTCCTCGCCGGTGTCGCTGCGTCGGCGGTGACGACGACCCTGATCGTGGCGAATGCCACGACCGCTTCTCCGAACGCTCCGCAGATCACGGTGTCGAACGGGGTGGACCCAGCCATGACGGCGTGCGTCGATGATGCGCGCGTCGCCACCGGTGACACGCGCGCCGACAACTCGCTTCTGGAGATCGTCTGGTCGGACAAGTGCCAGGCCGGATGGGGGCGCATCACGCGCTACGACGGGCTCGGCCAGGACAACACGGTCACGATCGCGATCTACCCCGAGACCGCGCCCGACGGACCCGGCCGGCAGGAAGCCACGGAGCACGACGTGCAGGGTGCGTACACGACGCTCGTCGTGCGGCCGAGCCCCGACACTCTGCTGTGCGCCGAGGGCAGCTTCACCGTCGACGGGGAGCGGATCGATCTGGGCGACCCGCTCTGCATCTGAGGTGTGGCCGCTTCTTTCGCGAGCGAATCAACACCTCGTTCTTGCGGAGCGGCAACGCCCCCGGTGTGGCATCCCATCGTGAACGAGATAGATCGACCAGTCTTCGACTAGTCTGGACTCGTGTCCAGCGTCAGCGCCTATGAAGCGAAGACCCACCTATCGAGGTTGCTCGAGCGCGCCGCCCGTGGCGACGAGATCACCATCACCAGGCACGGGCGCCCGGTTGCGAAGCTCGTGCCCGCGACGCCGGCACACACAGAGCTCTCCGAGCTCACTCATGAGATGCGCGCCTTCCGCGCCGCACTCGGCGATGATCACGTCGACGTCCGCTCGCTGGTAGAGGAAGGCCGCCGGCACTGATGCGCGTGATCGTCGACACGTCGATCGCTCTGGCATGGCTGCTACCCGACGAATCAAGTCTCGCGGCCGACGCGGTGCTGGAGCGCATCACGGCTTCGGCGACGTCCATGCTCGCGCCCGCTCTATGGATCGAAGAGACCGCTAACGCTCTCCTCACCGCACACCGCCGCGGAAGGCTCAACGAAGCCCAGCTGATCAGAGCTCTCGAACTGATCTCGGGTATTCCCGTGGAATTCCCCGCCCAACCGCCCGACCGCTCAGCCCTTGTGACCACAGCTTTGCGCACCGGACTCAGCGCCTACGACGCCACGTACCTGCTCCTGGCGGAACGTACGGGTTCAGCTCTCGCCACCCTCGACGCGCGACTTGCCGATGCTGCGCGGGCAGCAGGAATCGATGTGTGGCCATCGAAAAGCTAGAACGACGGCCACCAGCCTGCTCAGCCCACGACCGGCGAGCTCGATCGCTCGTCCTTCAGGAGCGGCGCAGCACCTGACGAGCGAGGCGGCGTGCGGTGGCGCTCATCTCGCCCTTGCCGAGGGTGTCACGAACGCCGTCCCACAGGTTCTCGAGAACCGTGCGGACGGGTTGTGAGTACAGGTCGCGACCGGGGACAGGTGCGCCGTCGATGCTCCAACCGAGGCGGGAGAGCCAGTGGGCCGCTCGGTCGAGCCCACCCGGCGGTTGCGAGCCCCACGACGAGTCGAACGACTCCCCGGCGGCGATGGCGAGAAGGGTGCACGTCGTCGCATCCCTCACGAAGTCAGCGTCCCGCGATCCTGCCCGCGCGTCGACGACGTGGGTTCCGGCCACGACGCCGCGCCAGCGGTCGACGAGCGTCTGCCAGAGCCGGTCGGGGTGCTTCCGGGCGGAGGCGCCGAGGCGAGTGAGGAGGAGGCGACCCTTGTACTTGCGCAGGAATCCCTGCCGCACGAGCGACTCGCGGAAATGCAGCAGGGAGGAGTGGTCGATCTCACGGTTGCTGGTGGTGAGCCACGCGTCGCTTGTGGGGAGATGGCGCATGGCGTCCGTGACATCGGCGGGCTTGAGATAGCCCGCGGCGGTGAGCGGGATGCCGTCGCCGCCGGCGCGGTCGAGGAACCAGGTCCACGCCCGGAGGGATGCTTCGCGGTCGGCGTCGTCGACGGGCGGCTCGGGCTCGGCCAGCGCGTTCGCGGCGCGCGCTATGACGGGGTCGGTGAGAGTGTCGGGGTCGTCGAGGTCGATGTCGTACCGCAGGCGGTCGATGACGGCGATGACCTCAGGCAGGACGCCGGCCTCTCGCATCCGGAATCTGACGTCCGCGAGGGCCTCGTTGACCTCGGCCGGATCGAACCGGGTGGGATCGGGCTGGCTGGCACGAAGTGCCTCGCCCTCGAGCCCGCGACTGCTCTCGGGCGGGGCGGCGCGGCGTCCGTCGACGCATCGCGCGAATGGGATGACCGTGCCGGTTTCGAGGATCTGCTCGAGCCGCAGCGTTACGCGCCATTCGTCGCCGTAGTCGTAGACGTATCGCAGAGTGTCGTCGGGCTCGGCGAAGACCTCGTCGAGGCGGACGTCGCGGGCGGGGATGCCGTCGTCGGCGCTCTCCGGATCGTCGACGTCCCATGGGCAGAGGAAGATCTGGCTGTGCCGATCCCAGACTCCGCCGCCCAGAGCGAACCGATACAGATGCTCGTCGGCCCAGGTGAAGGCAGCCTGCAGCACGTCGTGCAGAACGTCGAGCGTGATGGTTGAGCGCAGATCGAGCCGTCGCCAGATCGGCGGCTTCTCGCCGTCGATGTCGGCGCGGACACGGAAGACGGCGGTGCCGTCTCGCTGCGGATGCCGGAGCTCGCGCCGCGCCGGGTTCGTCACCTCATCGATGCGCTGGCGGGCGATGGCGTCGGCAAGACCCATGAGGTCTGCGGCGGACATGCCGGCGGTCAGCTCGGTGAATCGGCGGCGCACCTCTTCATCGTTCATCGTGATCGAGGGTAGTGCGGCCGGGTCACGCTCTGGGAGGGAGATCGACAAGATGGTGGGGTAGCGAGCATTCGTCGGGTCATGCTCGGGCCTCGGGGATGCTGCGCCGGCTCCCCCTCTCGCAAACGGGCTGGCCTGCCGCGGCCAACGTCGGGTTCATTGCAATCGCGGCGGCGAGTCGGCTACTAGTTTCGTACATATCTTCGTTTTCTTGCGCCGAACGGGGAGGCAATGTCGGAACCCTCTGCGATGATGTGCGTAGGTCATCGGAACGGGGAATTGCCAGTGGATGCGGACGAGAAGCGGCGGCGGGCGGAGGACAAGCGCGCCGGGGTGTTCGCGGACGAGCTGGCGAAGTTGCGGCGTCGGCGGGCGGCGTTGGAGGCGAAGGAGACCCGGTTGCTGGCGGACGCGTACGCGCTGACGCTGGAGCAGCGGTCACGGATCGGGTCGGTGTCGTCGCGGGAGCGGCACATGCCGTTGCGGTCGATGGCGCTGGAGTTGGGGATGGCGGTCCGGGTGAACGACCGGTCGATGCAAACCCTGATGCATGACGCGCATGAGCTGATCGAGCTGTTCCCGGCGACGATGGGAGCTCTGTCGGAAGGGCGGGTCACCCGGGCGCATGCGCAGGTGATCCAAGACGCCGGCCGGGTCATCGACGACCCCGCCGATCGAGCGGACTACGAACGGATCGTGCTGGTCGAAGCGGAGCGGCAGACGGTGCCGCGTACCAAGAAGTACGCGATCCAACGTGCCGCGGTGTTGGACCCTCGGCCGTTGCAGGAACGGCATGACACGGCGATGCGGGAACGACGGGCATGGGTCACCGACCTCGACGACGCCATGTCCACCCTGACCATCCTGGGCAGCAACGTCTACATCCACGGAACGTACAACCGGCTCACGAGCCAGGGCACGACCATCAAGAACGTCGACGAGGCGAGACGCCGCGCCTACGCCGCCGCTGCCGCCGAGCGGGGCGCATCAGGGAACAGCGGCGTGGGCGCCGGTGCCGGATTCGGACTCAGCGGCGCAGGCGACGGCGACGCGAATGCCGCAGCTGGCGAGACGGAGCCGTGGTTCGATGAGCGGACACTGGACGAGATCCGCGCCGACCTCGCCCTGGACATGCTCCTCACCGGCTCCCCTACGATCGACCCCACCGACCCTGCCACCGGCGGACTCGGCGCCATCCGCGCCGAGGTGCGATCACCATCCCCATCACCACGTTGACGGAAGTGACGAACTCCGGGGCGGAACTGAACGGGGTCACCCCGGTCGACCCCGACACAGCCAGACGCATGGCGGGAACCGCGAAGATCTGGGAACGAATCATGACCGACCCCATCACCGGAGTCGTCACCGCCGTCGACAGATACCAACTCCATCCCTCCCAAACCCGATACCTCAACGCCCGCGACGTCACCTGCGGCACACCGGGATGCCGAAGGCCCGCGAAGCTCTGCCACATCGACCATTCGAAGGACTTCGCGCTCGGCGGACCCAGCTGCAACGACAACCTGTGCAACGAATGCGCCCGACACCATACGTTGAAGCACGCGACGAACTGGCACGTCGAACAGCTGCCCGGCGGCATCCTGACCTTCACCAGCCCCGGCGGGAAGACCTACGACAGCCACCCACCCTCACGCGTCGCCTTCGTCCCCACCGACGACGGCGAACTGGCGGTCGCGCCGTTCTGACGACACACGACAGGTCAGCGTCGGAGGCGGTGAACGCCCCTCGGCTTCGCCGTCTCCGACGCGAATGCGACCTGTCGATCGATCTGATCGATGATCAGATCAGTACTTGGCCGACTGTCCGCCGTCGATCGGGATGACGGTGGCGTTGACGTAGGACGCGTCGTCGGAGAGGAGGAACGCGACGACCGACGCGATCTCGGGGGCCTCGCCGTAGCGCTTGGTGGGGTTGGCCTGAATGAACTGTTCGGCCGCCTGACGCGGGTTCTCGGCATCGAGCTGCTTCATAGAGTTCTCGACCATCGGAGTCCAGATCGCGCCGGGCGCGATGGCGTTGATGCGCACACCGAACTCGCCGTACTCCACGGCCGAGTTGCGGGTCAGGCCGACGACGCCGTGCTTGGCCGCGGCGTAGCCCGACTGACGTCCGATCCCGCGGATGCCGCCGACGCTGGCCGTGTTCACCACGGCGCCACTCCCCTGCTCGCGCATGACCTTCAGCACCCTCTCGAGCCCGAGGAAGACACCGCGCAGGTTGATCGAGACGACCCGGTCGAATTCGTCGGCGCTGAAGTCTTCGGTGAGGTTCTGCTTGCCCTCGATGCCGGCGTTGTTGAAGAAGCCGTCGATGCGGCCGAAGGCCGACAGGGTCTCGTCGACGTAGCGCTGCGTGTCGTCTTCGCTGGAGACATCGGCGGTGACCGTGACGAGCTTCGCATCGGGCGCCACATCGCGGACGGCCTGCACCGTGGCATCCAGCCCGTCCTTCGAGACGTCGACGAGCGAGAGGTTCGCACCCTCCGAGGCCAGTCGCACGGCGGCCGCTCGGCCGAGGCCGGAGCCGGCTCCGGTGATGAGGACGGTGCGGTCGGTGAATCGTTCAGTCATGTCTCTCGCCTTTCGTCTCGAGACATCCGGCCGGGTGCGTTGTGGGCAGAGGACCGGATGTCCCCTGTGTGCGTTGTTCTCTTGAGGCCAACCATTCACGGGTCGATCTATTCCGCTGCATCGATGCGCGGGTTGGGGGCGGAGGGCACCGGAGCGCTGTTCGGCTTCGCGGTCGCGAAGCGATCCGCGCTCCTGAGGATGACGCGTCGCCGCGGCATCCTCACGGAGGCGGATTTCCTCGTGGAAGCGCGGTCGGGCCTGGGTTGGAAGCTGGATTGCGCACAACTGAATTGCGTGCAATGCTTCTGACCATGCCTCCCGTTGCGCTCGACGACTTCGTCTGCTTCGCGATGTACACCGCGTCGCACGCGACCACCCAGGCGTACCGCGAGGTGCTGAAGCCGTGGTCGCTGACGTATCCGCAGTACCTCGCCTTGGTCGTGCTCGCCACCGGCGAGCGGACGGTGAGCTCCCTCGGCGAGGAACTCCACCTCGACTCGGGGACGCTCTCGCCCCTTTTGCGGCGGCTCGAGTCCCGCGGACTCGTCGACCGGCGGCGCGATGACGCCGACGAGCGCGTGGTGCGGGTCAGCCTCACCGACGAGGGGCGATCGGTCTACGCCGACGTCGTCGCGGCGGCCGGATGCCTCGTGCCCGGCTTCGTCGACAGCGGTCGCAGCGTGCCCGAGCTCCTGGCGCAACTGAACGCGATCACCGCGAACATGCGCGCCCTCGCGGGCGAACTGCGCGCGGCCTCGTGACGCGTTTCGCCGCGGCATCCGTCATCTCTTCCTCCCCCACGAAAGGACACTCATGAACGCCCTTTACACGGCAGAAGCCCTCGCCACCGGCGGCGGTCGCGACGGACACGTGCGCACCGCCGACGGCATTCTCGACACCGACGTGCGGGTGCCGAAGGAGCTCGGCGGCGCCGGCGGCGCGCCCAACCCTGAGCTGCTGTTCGCGGCCGGATACGCGGCCTGCTTCCACAGTGCGCTGCAGAGCGTCGCGCGGGCGCAGAAGGTGAAGGTCGACGGCTCGAGCGTCGGGTCGCGGGTGTCGCTCGGACCGAACGGCGACGGCGGATTCCAGCTCGCCGTGCTGCTCGAGGTGAACATCCCGGGGGTCGAAGGCGACGTCGCGCAGCGGCTCGCCGACGCCGCCCACCAGGTGTGCCCGTACTCCAACGCGACGCGCGGCAACATCGAGGTCACGGTCTCGGTCGTCGACGACTGAGAGGCCGCGGGGCTCAGTCGGCGAGCCGCGCTGTGCGCACGAACCGGCGCTGCCAGGGCGTCTCGACGGCTCTCGGTCGGTAGTGCCGGCGAACCCACGCCACGGCGTCGCCCGCGGGCACGCCGTCGAGTCGGGCGAGGAGTGCGAGAGCGGTGCCGGTCCGACCGCTTCCGCCGTCGCAGGCGACCTCCACCCGCTCGATCGCCGCGCGGTCGTACGCCTCGCGGAGCGCGGCCATCGCTTCTGACGGGTCGCGGGGCAGACGGAAGTCGGGCCACGCGATCCACCGCGACGGCCAGCGCTCCGCGTGGACGCGCGCGGTGAGGTAGACCCCGAAGTCGGGGGCGGGCGCCGCCTCAGCGGGGCCTCGCGCGAGGCCGCGCCCCCGCACGCGGCAGCCGCTCGGCAGGGTCACGACGCCCTCGGCGTCGGGCGGCCACGTGGTCATCCTGCGGTTATACCAAGGCGCGGCCGACCCGAGCGACTCACGTCGCGTCGAGCTCCCAGGAGTCACCCCACAGACCGACCGCTGCCGCGGACGAAGCTCCCCGCCGAGCGGACGGGCTCGACTGCGCGATCCTGCGTGCTGTTTGCGACATCCGCTCCACCAGGCGCTCACCCGTGGCGCTATCGAAAGACGACGAGGTGATCGCGTAGAGCGCCATCGCCACCTCGCCGTCAGGAGCGAAGACGGGCATCTGCACGACCGCCACCCTGCTCCAGTCAACCGAGCCGTCCGGTTCGAGCTCCGCACGCGACGTCGCGATGTCTGCCCACATGCGGGCGTACGTCTCGCGCTCGACATCAGCGCTGCGCGCGAGGCGGAGGAAGTCGGCGGTCAGACTGGCGTCTCCCGCGACGGCATACCCGCGCTCACGCACACCGGACAGAATGCGTTCGAGCAGGGGACGATCGACCGCACCGGTGAGATGCCGCGAGGCCTCTTCCCACGCCCGCCGACGATGAGGCGGAGCCCAAGCCGCGAAGATCGACGCAATCGGCGCGGCCCAGGGGTGGGACGCACCGACGTTCTCGTAGGAACTGCCCGACGACGACGGATCGATGGCGGCGAGCGTCACGACGGCATCACCGATCTGGCTGGAGAGGGCCACGTGCACATCGAAGTCGTCGGCGAGCTCTCTGACCTCACGTTCACCGACCGTCGCCCATCGCAGCCGTTCGATGAAGCCCCGCGTGTCGAAAGTGTCGCTGGAGGCTGCGAACGTGCCGTACCCCGCTCGCCGGAATAGCAACGGCATCTCAGCCGCTCCTGCACCCGCTCCCGCATCGGTGATCCGCCCGACGATGAAGGAGTGGTCGCCGTACTCCCGTACCTCTTCGAGGCGGGCGTCGAACCACGCAACGGCATCTGACACTCGCGGTGCAGCCGTGCCGGACCGCTCGAAGGTGCCGTGCTCCCACCGACCCGGGTCTTTCGTGGCAAAAGCACGACACAGCGACTCCGACCCGTCAGCCAAGACGCTGACGGTGAAGCATCTGCTCTCTTTCAGCCCAGGGAGGGTACTCGAACCCCGACCAGCGAAGAAGCCGACGAGCGGCGGATCTTCGCTGATGGCGACAAAGCTCCCGACCACCATCCCCACGGGGCTGCCATCGCCGGCCACCCCGGTGACGAGGCACACGCCGGTCGGGTACTCCCCCAGCGCAGCCCGCCACCAGGCCGACGTCTCGGCTGCGCTGTCGATCGTGTGCGTCATGACCGGATCCGACGCCGGGTCAGGACACCGCCGCCAGGTAGCGGACGGTGTTCTGACGCCAGTTGAGGGTCACGTGGTGAGAGATCATCTCGACGTCGCGTTTCGCGATCGACACCGGGTGGTCGGATTTGCCGGCCTTGGCCCCGACGAGGGAGAAGATCGTCTGCACCGAGCGAAGCGCGGTGCGCGTCACCAGCGCGTTGTCCCGAAGGTCGCGACCGATCTCCTGCTCCGTCGACTCGCGATGCTGGCGGGCCCGCTCGGATGCTTCGAAACTGCGCTTCTCGATGAGGAGACGCGCCATCTGCACATCACCCTCGGCCTGCCCGAACTCGGTGGCGACATAGTCCTGGTCGGCGAGCCGGACGGCCCCTCCGAGCGCACCCGCGACGCGCGTGCTGGTGCCGACCGTGCTCGCGAAGTGCTCGGTGGCGCCCCAGGCGGCTCCGACCGCGCAGGCGGCGAAAGGGAAACGGCCGCTCGAGGGCCAGGTCGCCCACATCGTGCTGAAGGTCGGGTGGAGCGCGCGACGCTCCTTGAGCTTGCGCACCGTGTCACGCGTCGCCTGCGCGCGATGCTCGGGCACGAAGACATCCGTCACCGACATCGTGCGGCTGCCCGTCCCCCGCATCCCCGTGGGATACCAGTCGTCGATGGTCTCGGCCTCGTCCTTCGGAACGATGAACATGTAGCCCTCGCCGTCGTCTCCGACGGGCGCGTTGAAGATGAGCCACTCCGAGAAGTCGGACCCGCTGCAGAAGCCCCACTGACCGGTCAGGCGGTATCCGCCCTTCACCCGGGTGGCGGTCGCCTTCGGATTGAGGTTAGTGTTGCCCGCCAGCGTGGCGAACGAGTCCTCGCCCCAGATCTCTTCCTGCACCTCTTCCGGGTACGCCAGGATCGCCATGTTGTCGGAGCTGAGGATCGAGAAGACCCACGCGGTCGAGGCGCACCCGCGGGCGAGGTTCATTGCGATGCGGGCGTGCTCGTGCTCGGTCAGCTCGAGTCCGCCGTACTTCTTGGGCTTAAGAACATGGAAGAAGCCCGCGTCGCCGAGGCGCCGATAGGTGTCGTCTGAAATCCTGCGACGCTCGTCGACCTCGGCAGCGCGTTCGCGAAGGAGCGGAACGAGGTCCTCTGACGCCTGCACGACGTCATCTGCGGACAGGTTCGTCGGCGCGGAGCGCAGGGAGTTCGTCGGCGTAAGCACCGTGGTCATGGCTGTCCCTTCTGCCGAAGCAACACCGCTTCGACATCTCACAGACAGCATTCGCGAGAGAACGAAGCACGGTCAAACAGAACTATTCAGGGATCAAACGCGGATTTCCTGTTGAAGCGTCCGGGTACCGATCGCGCAGCAGTCGACGCAGCGCGTCAGCGCGCGGGGTTAACTCGGCGCCCCGCGCCCAGGCGAAGACCACGGTCGCCGCCGGGGGCGGGGGCTCGATGTCGCGCTCGATGATGGGCAGACCCTCGTAGCTGAACGAGTTCTCGGGGCGCTGCACCAAGATGCCGTAGGCGGTGTCGGACCGCGCGACGATAGACCGCGTCAGTTCGAACGCGTGCGTGCGGTAGCGGACGTTCGGCACCAATCCCCGCGCTTCGAACATCGCCGTGGCGTAGTGCGTGCTCGGAACCTGGTCGTAGAGCACGAGCGGAAGAGGAGCGAGCTCCTCGAGGGTGACGATGTCTTTCTGTGCGAGCGGATTCGCCGCGCCGAACAGCGCGTAGCCGCGGGTTTCGAAGAGCACAGCTCGCTCGAGCTGTTCGGTGCCGCTCATGTCGTACATCAGCGCCGCATCGATCCGGCCCGCGATGATGTCGTGCTGGAGCTCGTCCTGTGCCCCGACGACGAAGTCGATCGACACGCGGGGGTGCCGGCTCTCGAACTCTTCGAGAAGGCTCGGCAGAAGCGTGGGAGCGAGGGAGTGGAAACAGCCCACGACGAGAGGACCGACGAGCTCACCCCCGCCGTGCACGGCGTGATTCAGTTCCGCGACATCGGCGAGCAGACGCTTGGCGCGCAGGAGCACCAGGCTTCCGGTCGGTGTCAAGGTCACGCCCTGTGCCCGGCGACGGATGCACAGCTGTGCGCCGAGGGCTCGCTCGAGCTCGCTGATCGAGGCCGACACCGCCGACGGCGAGAACTGGAGGCGCTGCGCCGCACCGGCGATCGAACCGACCTCCGCAACAGCGACGAAATGGCCCAGCTGCCGAAAGGTCAGCTCGCCTCGGAGGAGTCCCGTGTCATCCATGTCTCATCCCTCGCCCGCGTCTTCGCGCCGAGATCTTCATCGAGAAAACCGCATTAGTTGGTCTGATTACTCACGTTGACCGTCGAAGCGGCCTGCCGAGAGGATACCGCCAGGGAGGCAGATCAATGACGATCAAGACTGCACAACGACTCGCCGCACTCGCGACGGCGACTGCTCTGGCCGTGACCTTGGCGTCGTGCGCGCGGCAGGCGCCGGCGACATCGGGCGACACGGATGCGGCTGAGGCGGCGGCGGCCTCGCCGGGCATCACCGACACCACCATCACGCTGGGGTCCACCAATCCCCTCACCGGCAACGCCGCGGGCGTCGGCAACTGTGCCGCCGACGGCGCCGCGGCGTACTTCGCGATGAAGAACGAGGAGGGCGGCATCGAGTTCGGTGACGGGAAGACCCGCACCGTTGACTTCATCACCTACGACGACAAGTACGACCCACAGCGATCGCTAGCGAACTTCCAGCAGATGACGACCGACGGCATCTTCGCCGCGGTGCTGAGCCTCGGAACCCCCACCAACCGCGCCTGGCGAGACGCGGCGATCGCCGCCGAGACCCCCCAGGTGCTGTTGCAGACGGGCGACCCGATCTTCAGCGATCGCGAGGAGAGCCCGTGGCAGCTCGGACTCCTCCCGATCTATCAGCAGGAAGGCGAGGCATTCGGAGAGCTCCTGGCCGCGTCGCCAGAGGATCACCGGGTCGCCATCCTCTACCAGAACGACGATTTCGGAGAGGGGTACGTCGAAGGGTTCCTCTCCGCGGTGGAGGGCGCCGACAACGTCGAAGTCGTGAAGCAGGTGAGCTACGAGGCGACCGCGACCGACGTGTCGGCGCAGATCACCGACCTCGCCTCCACCGATGCCGACATCTTCTTCAACGCGATGTCGTCGCTCGCGCCACTGGTGATCGGCTCGCTGCAGCAGGCGAACAACGTCGGATGGAACCCCAGCTGGTTCCTACCGTCGACGACCTCGAGTCCGCAGGCGCTGCTCATCCCTTCCGGAGTGGCCGACAGCTTCCCCGCGATCTACACCACCGCGTCCTCGCAGAACGCCGCGGCACCCTCGTTCGCGGAGTCGGAGGAGGGTCAGCGCTTCCTTGAGGCACTGGCCGCGCACACAAACCAGACCCAGACGCCCACCTTCCCGCAGTGCCTCTGGAGTTGGATCGGAGCCTCGGTGCTCGAGGAGGCCTTCGGCAACATGACCGAGCCCACGCGCGAGAACTTCATGGAATCGCTGATGTCCATCTCCGACTTCGCTGCCCCCGGGCTGCTCCCGGGTGACGTCATCGACACGACAGTGGAGGGACGACCTGCGATGGGCGAAGTGGCCGTGATGCGCTTCAACGGGTCGGGCTTCGACCTCGTGGAAGAGCTCGGCTGACGCCAAGGCGCGGGCTGACGGTCGAGCGCCGAGCCCCGGCATCCGGATTCTCTCGGACGGATGCCGGGGCGCGGCCATTCGACTGTGTTCAGACGGCACAGACGACGAACTGGCGCATGACCCGCTTCGTGGCGTCGAGATCGAACTCGGGCCGATCGAGCCACGCGGCGATGGCGGAATCGATCATGCCGTGGAGCGCGGTGGCGACGACGACCGATGACTCGGGCGACGCGGAGGCACCCCCGGACCTCCGAGCCGCATCGATGAGGTCGACGGCGGGGTCGGTGCGCCGCGAAGTCTCGGGGCGATCATCGATGCCGGTGGGGTGCGCGTCATCCAGTGTCTCGGCGATCACCCGCGCGTGATCCCGGTGATTCCTCATGTAATCGATGTGCGCCTCCGCGTACGCGACGACACGTTCGAGAGACCCCGGGGCATCATCGACGCGAGCCTGCACAAACGCCACGAAGTCGGAGATGACCGACGAATAGGCCTGCTCGACGAGCTCGGCCTTCGTGCCGACGTGGTAGAGGGCCGCAGCCTTGGTTCGGCGGAAGCCCCTCTGCGGGACGAGGCTCAGGTCGCGGACGACTGCCGGCGATTCCGGCTGGAGAGCAGCTGGCGGATGCGGCCCTGCTTCCACAGGAAGATGCCGGTCACGATCGCAGCCGGGATCGCGACGAATTGCGCGACGGGCATCAGCGGTTCGGCGATGTAGGACGGCGCGTACACGATCGTGCCGAGCACGAGAGCGACGAGGATGTGCACCGTTCGCGAGGCGGTGCGCTGCGCGCGACTGGTCGTGGTCATGAGGGCTCCTTCGTTGGGCGGGCGGCGTCTCACTTGACGGGGCGGCAGGCCGGTTGACAGTGTCAAGTTCCTGTGTGTGATACGTTCGCATGGTTGCTTGACGCTGTCAACCCCCGAGGAGGGAAACATGGCGGACGACGCGTCGCCGGCGGCATCCCTCCGCGAACGCCTGCTTGCTGCGGCCCTCACCGAACTCGAGACCGTCGGCGCGGACAAGCTGACGGTTCGCGGGGTCGCCCGGCGGGCGGGCGTCTCTCATGCGGCGCCAGGCTACGAGTTCGGCGGACGAGACGGACTGGTCACGGCTCTCGCTGCGCGGGGATTCCTTGCCCTGCGCGAGGCGTTGCTCGCTGCGCCGAAGCGACCGGGCACCTCACCCGCCGACCGATTGGTCGCGCTCGGTCGCGTCTACATCGACTTCGCCGCGTCGCATCCGGGATTGTTCGCCGTCATGTTCGAAGACCCGACCGTACATCGCACCGACCCTGACTATCGAGCCGCAGCCGGCCCCGCGCTGACCGTGCTGTCGGAGCGACTCGCCGACGACCTGCTGGTCGAACCGATGGTCGCCTGGGCGTTAGCGCACGGCGTCGCCACCCTGTTGCGCGCCGGCGCTTTCGACGGCACAGACGTCGACGCCACCGTCCGCGTCGAGCGGATCCTGACGCAGTTCGCGTCGGTCGCGGGGCGGCAGCAGGGGAGCGGCGACGCCGCGGCGCAGCATCCGTCAGAATCTTTCTGACGCCGTGTCCTCTCCGCGCCGACCGCCGAATCTCGCGCACCGTTCCATCCGTCGACGCCGAGGTGCACACTGAGCGCATGACACCGACGCCGCGGCGTGTGCAGGGCACCTATTACACGCTCACGCTCGGCAATACCCTCGCCGCCTCCTTCATCTGGGGCATCAACACGCTGTTCCTTCTCGATGCCGGATTGAGCAACCTGGAGGCGTTCGCGGCCAACGCGTTCTTCACCGCGGGCATGCTGATCTTCGAGATTCCCACCGGCGTCGTGGCCGACACCCTCGGCCGCCGAGTGTCGTACCTCCTCGGCACACTGACACTGGCGATCACGACCGCGCTCTACTGGTGGCTCTGGGTGATGGAGTCGCCGTTCTGGGCGTGGGCCGTGGTGTCGATGCTGCTCGGGCTGGGCTTCACGTTCTTCTCCGGGGCGGTCGACGCGTGGCTCGTCGATGCACTCCGAGCGACCGGCTACACCGGAAGCCTGGAGACGGTCTTCGGGCGAGCCCAGATCGTCGGCGGCGTCGCGATGCTGGCGGGGTCGGTGCTCGGCGGAGTGATCGCACAGCTGACCAACCTGGGAGTGCCGTTCCTCGTTCGCGGCGGAATCCTCGTGGTGATGCTCGTCGTCGCCGCACTGCTCATGCGCGACCTCGGCTTCACGCCCGATCGCAGCGAGGGACCGCTGCGCGCGACGCGGACCGTGTTCCGCGCGTCGGTGACATATGGGCTCGGGAACCGACCGGTGCGCTGGCTGATGCTGGCGAGCCCCTTCGCCGCCGGAGTCGGGATGTACGTGTTCTACGCGCTGCAGCCGTACCTGCTCGAACTGTGGGGCGACGAAGGGGCGTACTCGATCGCGGGCCTGGCCGCCGCCCTCCTCGCCGGGTCATCGATCGTCGGCGGCGCACTCGCGCCCTGGGTGCGGCGGCTGTTCCGACGCCGCACCACCGTCATCCTCATCGCAACCGTGGGGAGCATCTTCGTTCTCGTCGTCCTCGGACTCGTGCAGAACTTCTGGGTCGCCGTCGTGCTGCTCGCCGCATGGGGCATCGTCTCGGCCATCGACGACCCCGTGCGCCGCGCGTACCTCAACGACATGATCCCGTCGCAGCAGCGAGCGACGGTGCTGTCCTTCGATTCGCTGCTCGGTTCGGGCGGGGGCGTCGTGTGGCAGCCGGTGCTCGGGCGAGCCGCCGACATCGGCGGCTATGGACAGTCGATGCTCTGGAGCGGAGTGATCACCGCCGTCGCCGTCCCGTTCGTGCTGCTCAGCCGGGCAGCGAAGGACCCGGCGGATAGGGCCACGGCGGTGAGCGATGAGACGAACGTCGTGTCGGATGCCGGTCCGGACCGGTCGCTGGATGTGACGTAAGGGCTGAGCGCTATCGCGGGAGTGTGAGAATCTCGGGGTCGCCGTCGGTGATGGCGATCGTGTGCTCGGTGTGTGCGGTGCGACAGCCGGTGGCGCTGCGGAGCGTCCAGCCGTCGGGATCGGTGACGAGGACGTCGGTGTCTGCCATCACCCAGGGTTCCAGGGCGAGGAGGAGGCCCGGTCGTAGCGTGTAGCCCCGCCCCGGCCGGCCGATGTTCGGCACATGAGGGTCGCCGTGCATGGTGGTGCCGATGCCGTGGCCGCCGAACTCGGTGTTCACGCGGTACCCGGCGTCGGTGAGCACGGTGCCGATCGCGTGCGAGATGTCGCCGATGCGATTGCCCGAGCGCGCGACCTCGATGCCTGCGGCGAGCGCGCGCTGGGTGACGGCGATGAGGGCGGTGTCTTCAGGAGCTCCAAGGTTGTCGGGACCGACGATGAAGCTGATCGCGGCGTCGGCGGCGATGCCGTCCTTCAGCACCGCGAGGTCGAGGGTGAGGAGGTCTCCGCGCTGCAGAGCGTAGTCATGCGGCATCCCGTGGAGAACCGCATCGTTGACTGCCGTGCAGATGTAGTGACCGAAGGGACCGTTGCCGAAGGATGGCGCGTAGTCGACGTAGCACGATTGCGCGCCCGCCTTCGCGATCAGCTGCCGCGCCCACTCGTCGATCTCGAGGAGGTTCACGCCGGCGGACACGCGCTCGCGCAGCTCCCGCAGCGTGGCCCCCACGATGGCCCCCGCAGACCGCGCGTGCTCGAGTTGGCCCGCGTTGAGGATCTCGATCATGGGGCGCCTTCGGGGTCTCGGGGTGGGTGGCGGGGCAAGCGGGTCGGTATAACAATACCGGTCCGATAATACCGCTAGGCTTCTCGGCATGATGGTGCGCCTGCCTCACACGCCCGAGACCCTCGCGCGGGGTCGACGGGTCGGCGCCTTCCTGCGCGAGGCCCGGGGCAGCCGCTCGATCGTCGATGTCGCCGCGTGCGCGGGGATCTCCGCCGAGACCCTGCGCAAGATCGAGACGGGGCGACTGCCCACCCCGTCGTTCGAGACGGTGGCCGCGGTCGCCGCTGCGCTCGACCTGTCGCTGGACGCCATCGCCGAGCAGGCGCGCGGTGCGGACGTCGCGCTGTCGGCGTGAGGAGGCCCAGCGGCGGCGAATGCACAGGGCGAAGCGATCGGGGCGCGCTGAGTTCAGATGAGAAAGACGGCGATGGCGCGGGAGACGTGGTGAGGCCACGGCCGCGACCAATACGCTGACCGAAGGCTCCACTGATCGGCGACGCTGTCAGCGCTCCCCCGGCTGACTGCGGCGCGCGGGCACCCGTACCCGCGACGTGGAGTCGGGCCCCCTCGAGCATCCCTCGTCGGTTCTGCGCTCGAGGGGGCCGCCTTCTTCAGGAGGGAAATGAAAACCATCGCTCGGGCCAGAGCCCTCGCGGGGGCGGTCCTCGCGACATCCGTCCTTCTGATCGCGCCGGCATGCGCGCCGTCGATGGACATGCCGGATGCCGCAACGCCGACGTCGACGCCGACCTCGACCTCAACGCCGATGCCGACGCCGAGTGCGATCGATCTGAGCGCCGACCTCGGCGCGCTCGAGGAGCGGTACGAGGCCCGGATCGGGATCTACGCCCTCGACACCGAGACCGGGGAGACGGTCGCGCACCGCGCCGACGAGCGCTTCGCCTACGCCTCGACGTTCAAGGCGCTGCTGGCCGGCGTGATTCTGCAGGAGATCGACGACCTCGACCGCGTCGTGACCTACGGCAGCGATGCGCTGGTGAGCTACTCCCCCATCACGGAGCGGTACGTGGAGGCCGGCCTGAGCGTCCGCGAGCTCGCCGAAGCAGCCGTCCGCACGAGCGACAACACCGCCGCCAACCTGCTGCTGGATCAGCTGGGTGGGCCGGAGGGGTTCGCCGCCGCGCTCGCGCGATCGGGCGACGACATCACGCAGCCCGAACGCCGGGAACCCGAGCTGAACTCGGCGGTGCCGGGCGACCCTCGCGATACGAGCACGCCCCGCGCGCTGGTCGAGACGCTGCGGCAGTTCGCCTTCGGAGACCTCCTGGAGGACGCCGACAAGACGACGCTGATCGAGTGGATGAGCGGCAACAGCACGGGCGACACCCTCATCCGCGCCGGGGCACCCGAGGGATCGACCGTCGCCGACAAGTCGGGCACGGGCGGGCACGGCACGCGGAACGACATCGGCATCGTCTGGCCTCCGGACGGCGAGCCGATCGTCATCGCCGTGCTCACGACCCGGGATGTCGCCGACGCCGCCACCGACGACGCTCTGGTCGCCGAGGCGGCCGCCGTCGCGCTGGCGGGCCTTACGGAAGACGGCGAGTAACCGGCGCGCGTCCGGCGGCGCTCAGCGGCTGTCGATCCGGCCGATCGCACCGCCACCTCGCGCGAAGGTCTCGCGAGCCTGCCGCCACACGCCCGGGTCGCCGCCGGCGGCCGCACGCAGGTAGGCCGCCGAGAGGCGGGCGAGAACGGCGACGCGCTCGGGATCCTCGTCGGTGGTCTCGGCCGCCTCCCAGCTCGGGATTCCCCCGAGCGAGTGCTCGGCGCCGAAGAGCGTGAGCAGGTTGGTCGCCCCGGCGCTGTGGACATACGCATCGGTGAACCAGTCCGGCCCCCGGCTCGACATCTTGGACTGATCGCGGTCGCCCGCCACGACGAGAGTCGGGGTCGTCAGTTCGGCGAAGGAGGGGTTCATGAAGGGGAAGTGCGCCTTCGCGAACGGATGCAGCTCCTCCCCCCCGAGCCCGGTCGCCGCGAGGAGCACGCCGGCGGCGACGCGATCGTCACGGTGATCGCGGCCGACCACGCCGTCGGCGCCGACGATGCGCGCACCGAGGAGCAACTGCACGGTGTGCGCACCCCAGGAGTGCCCCGCCGCGACGACCGAGGATCGATCGATACGACCCGCCAGGCCGGGTATCGACTGCTCGATCACGTCGAGCTGGTCGAGCACTCTCGCGAGGTCGTCGCGACGCTCCAGCCAGATCGAACCGAACCGGTCGTCGTCGACGCCGATACCGAGCCGACGGGAGTCGAGGTGCGTGGGCTGGACCACGACGAACCCCTGCGACGCCCAAGAGGTCGTGAGCGGAGCGTAACCGTCGAGGGACCAGCCGTTTCCGTGCGAGAACAGCAGCACCGGCAGATCACGACCCTGCGCGGGAGCCGAGACCCTCACCTCGAGCGGGAAGGGGCGCCCTGGCGCCGCAAGCGTGACGGGCGCGACGGAGACCACGGGCGCCGGCGCACCGAGCACGGTGTCGAGGGCGGCGACGATGGTGGAGTTGTGAAGCGGGGCAGGGGTGTGCACGAGGTCTCATTTCCGGGATGTCGGTGACTCCGCCATACTTAAGCGGAGCATCGTTCCGCAACGATACGGAACGTTGTTCCGTTTTGCAAGGAGGGCTGATGGCCGAAGTCGTGACACACGGTAGACGCCGTGACGCGAAGCGCAACGAGGAGGCGATCCTCGAGGCTGCCGCGGCGGTGTTCGTCGAATCGGGCATCCAGGCGCCCGTCCGGGCGGTCGCGGAGCGGGCCGGGGTGGGAATGGGCACGCTCTACCGCCACTTCCCCACCCGCGCCGACCTGGTCGTGGCGCTCTACCAGCACCAGGTGGATGCCGCGGCCGCAGCCGGGCCCGCATTGCTGCGCGAGAGCCCGACCCCCGCCGCGGCACTGCACGCCTGGGTGACGCTCTTCGTGGAGTTCCTCGTCACCAAACATGGCCTGGCCGACGCCCTGCAGGGCCACCCGGAGCGCTTCGGCGCGCTCCACCAGTCCCTCACCGACCGGCTCGTACCCGTGTGCGCCGATCTGTTGGACGCCGCCGCACCGCACGGCGCTCCCATCGAGGCATATGCCTTCCTGCGGGGGATCGGGAACCTCTGCATCGGCGGCACGGCTCCCGGGTACGACCCGGAGCGCCTCGCGCACCTTCTCGTGGACGGCGCGCTGGCGTCATCCGGCTCCTGACTTACGCCGAGGAGCAATCTCTCCTCATTGTCGACGGGCTAGTCCGCGCAGAAGGATCGGGGAACACCCGACATCCGACGAACTTCGAACTTCCCCCAGGTCGGAACCGTTGTGAACGGCAGGTGCGGCATCGGCATCAGCCTATAGGTCGGGCTCGCGCTCGGAACGCACCATCTCGTCAGGGTTCTCACGGGTGAATTCGCCCCCGCGTTCGAGTCCGTCGGCCGCAGTGACGGCATCGGCTGTCTTGTTCAGCTGATGCGGGTTCGCGAAATTCCGCCAGCTGCCCGTGTCGAGGCGCTGCTGCATCGCCGTGACCAGCGCTGCGATCTCGGCGTCGGCGTAGGCGCAATGACCCGGCCGATCGACGAAGGTCTGCGCCAGAAGATCGCGGCCCGCGCCGTTCTGTTTCACCCGCTCGGCATAGGTCGCGGCCTGCTGTACGACCGGAGCGGCGTCACCGGTCTCGTGGATCGAGAGCACCGGACCCGAGATGGCGCCGGTGGGAGTGGCGTTCTGCTGCATGTAGGCGACCGCGTCGCGGTCGGCGGCGATGCGATCACCGGCGTTCAACGCCGCGAGGTCGTCGTCGAGCGAGATTCCGGCTTCACGGTAGAGCTTGCGCACGAGCGTCGTGCCGCCCGACTCGCGCAGAGCGTCGGCGTAGTCGACGCCCGTGTTCCACGAGAAGTTCCCGCCGGCGCGCTGCTCGAGCGGCTGACGCGGCGAGACCACGCCCCAGAGGAAGATGCGGTACAGCTGATCCTGCTGCGTGGCGATGTCGTTGCGCGCCGGCTTCTCGGTGCCGACCTGAGACCAGGTCGGCATCTGCGCCAGCGTCGCCGCCAGCGCAATCCGTGCCCGGCCCTCGGGCGTCTGCTGCGCTGAGTCGAGCACCTCGCGGAACGCTGCTTGACGCGCCCCCTCGTCGGAGACGTCTACCAACTCGAGCCGCTCGTCGTCGGGCGCGACCAGCGTCTTCAGCGCGTAGGTGCCATCGAGCGCGGCATTCAGCATCGGAATCCCGCCCGCGATGGAGCCGCACAGCGGCAGCGCAGCATCGAAGACGTCGGGCGACTGCTCCATGAGCGCAACCGAGACCTGGCCTCCCATCGATGCGCCCCACGCGATCACATGCTCGGCGTCGCCGAGCTTGTCCTCGACGACCTCGACGACCTGAGGTCCGGCTGCGAGCAGATCCTCCACGGCCCATCCCGAGCCGGCCGAGACGCCGGCGACGGCGTAGCCCTGCTCGGTCAACCAGGCCACCGCTTCGGCCGAGGGACCGGCGGACGCCGCCGGCCCTCCCCCGCCGTATCCAGGATTCCAGGTGAGGAGCGTGCCGTTCCACGACAGCGGCTCGTACACGACGTAGCGCCCGCCGCCAGGGAGCTCGCCCCGGGTCTCGATCGGTACGGCTTCCGCTGCGGACGCCGCCGAGGTGAGGGAAACAGTCAGTGCAGCCGACGCGACCACGGCAAGCGCAGCACTTCGATGGAAACGCATCTCATCCCTTCGTGGGCGACCGCTCGGCGTCGAGCTATGGCACTCGTCAGTGAGTCGCCAAATCACGCGACACATTGCTTAGCCGTCGCGACCGGATCTGTTGCATGACACCGTTCCAGCTCGGGCGAGTGATGTCAACCACCGTCGGACAAACTGTTGACATCCTCAACGGTTCGTGTTCCTCTAGAACAGACGACAGTTATGTCATCGATCGTCATATGAAGTGCCCACGGTGACGGGGCACTCACCACCGGCAGACGTCGAGGTCTATCGAAAGGCACAGCGATGAAGAAGGCATCAATGGCGATGGCGACAGCCGTCGCCGCAGCGGTTCTCCTGGCGGGATGCGGAGCGAGCCCGAACGCACGCCCCGACGCCGGGGGCGGAGACGGTGACACGTCGTCGGATGCTCCTGCGGAGCTCGTCTTCGCGGTCGTGCCGACCGATGACAGCGAGGAGCTCGAGAACTCGTTCCGACCGATCGTCGCGGCGATCGAGGAGGTCACCGGGATTCCGACGAGCATCCAGGCCGTCACCAACAACGCCGGCGTGATTGAGGCACAGGTCGCCGAACGCGTCGACATCGCCACCTACGGCGCATTCTCCTACTACCTCGCCTCCGACGTCGCCGAGGTCACACCGATCGCGAAAGATCAGCGCACCCCCGAGCCGGGCTCGGGGTCGGTCAACTCCATCGGCGTCGTGACCCCCGGCTCGGACATCACCGGCATCGACGATGTCGCGGGGAAGAACGTCTGCTTCACAGACCCCGCATCCACGACGGGCTACCTGACGGCCGCCGTCGCTCTGGAGGAGGCGGGCATCGACCCCGAGAGCGGCATCAACCCGCTCTTCGTCGGCTCTCACGACGTCGCAGTGACGCAGATGATCGCCGGAGACTGCGACATCGCTTTCGTCGCCGAGACATTCGTCACCACGATCCTTCCCGAGCGCGGCCTCATCGCCGAGGGCGACACCGAGACCGTGTGGACGTCGGATCCGATCCCCGGCACTCCCCTCGTGATCGGCGACTGGCTGAGCGACGACCTCAAGGCGCAGATCGTGGAAGCGGTCACGGAGTACAACGCCGTCACCGCCTACGAGGCCGGCCTCTGCGACGACTTCTCTCGCGAAGCTCCGCCCGAGTGGGGCGACGAGTACGCGGGACAGACGGCCTGCATGTGGGGCGGCACCGGGGCGTTCGCCTTCGAGCCCGCCGAGTCTTCGGACTACGACGTGATCGGCACGATTTGCGATGTTCTCGAGACCGATGTCTGCCGCAGCGAGGGATGAGCGGGCCGTGACATCCGCTCACGCTCTTCCCGACGTCCACCCGCGGCCGGTGGCGGCACCCGCGCCGACGCCCACCGCGGGGGCTTGTGCGAGCGTGTCTCTGCGAGACGTGAGCATGCGCTTCGGCGAGAAGACGGTGCTCGACGGAGTGGATCTCACCGTCCTCCCCGGACAGTTCATCGCGCTCGTCGGACCGTCCGGCGCGGGGAAGTCCACGCTGCTCCGTCTGATCAACGGCATCCACCGCCCGTCCGCCGGCACGATCTCCGTCCTGGGGGTGAACCCCGCGACGTGTGGGCCGAAGGAGCTGCGGCGCCTGCGGGCACGCACCGGATTCGTCTTCCAGCAGTTCGGGCTTGTGGGCCGGCTCAGTGCGATGGAGAACGTGCTCATGGGTGCGCTCGGGTCGCTCCGGATGCCGCGCTACGGCATCGCGACCTACCCCCGCGAGCTCAGGACGCGTGCCGCGGAACAGCTGGAGCGGGTCGGCCTGGCCGACCTCCGGTATCAGCGAAGCGACACCCTGTCGGGCGGCCAGCAGCAGAGGGTCGCGATCGCGCGCACTCTGATGCAGGATGCCGAACTCGTCCTGGCCGACGAGCCCGTCGCGTCCCTCGATCCGAACGCCAGCCTCAGCGTGCTGGAGACGCTGCGCGCACTGAGTGCTGAGGACGGCTTCACCGTCATCTGCTCGCTGCATCAGGTCGAATTGGCCTTCGCGGTCTCCGATCGGGTCGTCGCCGTTCGAGACGGCCGTTTCGTCCTGGATGCCCCGACCGCGAGCATCTCCGAGGCCGAGGTCCGGGCCGTCTACGCGCGAGCTGCCGACGAATGATGTCCACCACCCTCGAGCGCCCTTCTGCGGAAGCTCCAGGCAGACGCCGCGATCGGCCGCCGCGACCGTCCGCCGCGACGATCGCGATCCCCCTCGCCTACCTCGCCGTCACGGTCTTCGCGATCTGGTGGCTCGACATCCGTCCGGCGGTCCTCCTCTCCGGTCTCGAAGACATCGCGCGCCTTCTGCAGCGCATGGTTCCGCCCACCACGGGCGACCCGGGGAACCTCCTGTCCCTCGCGATCGAGACGCTGTGGATCGCCATCGCCGGCACCGGGATCGCGACGATCCTGTCGGTCTTCCTCGGTGCCGCGGCATCCCGTCACTTCACCGGCCCCCGCGTGATCGCCTGGCTCGCCCGCGGCCTCATCATCGTCACCCGCGCCATCCCGTCGCTGGTCTTCGCTCTCATCCTGGTGCGGATCGTCGGTCTCGGGCCGCTGGCCGGCGGGCTCGCCATCGCCTTCCACTCCATCGGCATGATCGGCAAGATGTTCGCCGACGTCTTCGAGGAGCTCGGCCCGGCGCCGCGGGATGCGATCCGCTCGGTGGGGGCGACACGTGCGCAGAACTTCGTCGCGACGACGCTCAGCCGCGCCCTTCCCAGCATGACCTCGATCGTGTTGTACCGGCTCGACATCAACATCCGAGCCTCCGCCGTGCTCGGCCTCGTGGGAGCCGGTGGCCTCGGACTTGCCCTGCAGACCGCGATCGGCTCCCTCGATTACCGGCGCGCCCTCGGCATCATCCTCGTCATCGTCCTGCTTCTGCTCGCGCTGGAGGCCCTCGCCTACGTCGCCCAGCGCGCCCTGTCGGAGCATGCCGGTGAGCACTCGGCCGCGCAGCTCTACGGGCGCGAGAAGAGGGCTGGATCACCCGGGTGGAATCGCTCGCGAGTTCTCCGCGTCGGTTCGGGAATCGCCGTCGGCCTGGTCTTCCTGGTCTCTCTGGGCCAGGTGCTGGCCGACCCGCCACGCCTGGCCCAGATCTGGGACAACACCGTCCGTGTGCTCGGCGGGTTCTTCCCGCCCACCTTCTCCCCGGCGATCGCCTACGGCATTCTCGAGAGCGTCATCATGGCGTTCTCGGCCACCGCGTTCGGGGTGGTGATCGGGCTCGTCATCGCCGTGCTCTCCACCCGGCATCTCATCCGGTTCGAACCGATCGCTCTCGCACTTCGCGGCCTCATGGTGCTGCTTCGCGGCGTGCCCGACATCATCTTCGCTCTGCTCTTCGTCGCTGCCCTCGGCCTCGGCCCCTTCGCCGGCTTCCTCGCGCTGACGATCTCGTGCACGGCGCTCGCGGCGAAGTTCTTCACCGATGCGCTCGTGAGGGTCGACCCTGCGCCGCTTCGCGCGCTGGAGGCGACCGGCGCGACGAGGCTCCAGGTGTTCGTCAGCGGAGTGTGGCCGCAATTCGTGCCGAGCTTCATCGGCAACAGCCTGTTCACATCCGATCTGGCACTGCGGGAGTCCGCCGTTCTCGGGATCGTCGGGGCGGGCGGTATCGGCTTCCTGCTCGACGAGTCCGTCGCCACCCTCCATTACGACGTCACCGCCGGCATCCTCATCGCCCTGGTCGTGGTCGTGGTCGCCCTCGAAGCCGTCGCCGGCTGGGCCCGCAGAAAGGTGATCTGACATGACCGGATGTCCCTACGCGGCCGCAGCCGCGGCCGAGGCGCGGGCGACAGGTGTCGATGCCCGCACACGAGGCGAGCGAGACAGCGAGTGGGCGCCGGCGCTCGACGAGACCTTCGGGAGCGCGCACACCGACTACGCCCGTCTTCGCACGGACAACCCGTTCCCGTGGAGTGAGGAGTTCGGCGGGTTCTGGGCCGCCACGACGTACGAGGACGTGGTGAGCGTGACGCAGGACGAACGCTTCATCACCTCGGTGCAGAACGTGGTGCCGCATGTTCCTCGCTCATCCCGGCGGCCGCCTCTGCATTTCGATCCGCCCGAGCACACCGCCTACCGTGAGGCCATCGACCCGGTGCTCCGAAGGAGCATCGTCGCCCGACATGAGCCGGAATTCCGGGCCAGCGCCGATGAGCTGGTCAGCGGGATGATCGCGACGGGGAGAGCCGACGGGGTGGCTGACTTCGCCGCGCCCTTCGTGGTGGACTGCTTCGCCTCGTACCTCGGCGTCACCGCCGAGCTCGCGCGTCGGATCCGGGACATCGGTGTGCGCTACGGATTCGCCATCCAGGACATGGATGATCCCGTGATCGCCGAATGCAGCGCGGAACTCTACGAGATCGCCGAGGACGTGTACCGCCGCCGGCTGGCGGAAGAGCCCGACCCGACGACAGACCTCGTGGCGAGTCTTCACGCCGCCGCGCTCGATTCGTCGAATCACATCACCGAGCGCACGGCCATCGCCACGATCCGCCAGATGATCGTCGCCGGCATGGCGGCTCCTCAGGCTGTGCTTGGAAGCTGCATCGTGCACCTGGCGCAGGATGACGAGTTGCAGTCGCACCTCCGGGAGCACCCGGAGGACCTGCCGGCAGCGATCGAGGAGTTCCTCCGGCTTCACGCTCCCTATCGGGTGTTCGCCCGCACACCCCGCGAAGACCTGGTCGTCCACGGACGACTGGTGCGCGAACGGGAACCGATCGCCCTGGTCTTCCCCTCGGCGAACCGCGACCCCGAGGTCTTCGACGACCCCGACACGTTCGTGCTGCATCGCAAGAACAATTCGCACCTGGCGTTCGGTCGTGGTGCACATCGGTGCCCGGCAGCAACGCTGGGACGTCTGGAGCTGCTCGTCGCGCTCGAGACACTGCTCGCCCGCACGCGCTCGTTCTCCCTGGCCGGAGAGGTGGAGATGATGAACTGGCTCGAGTACGGTCCGCGCTCCGTGCCGCTGCGCGTCGAAGCGCGCTGAGCGCCGACAGCACGCGATCTCGAGCGGCCGGGACCCACCGTATCGCCTGGCACAATTCCGTTATGGTCGATCGTCTGTTGCCCCGCGACCAGCAGGGAGCGCGATCACAGCAGCTCCTGACCGTGCTTCTCGGCGACTACTGGCACCTGCGTACCGAGCCGTTGCCCTCCGCCGCGCTGGTGGCGCTCCTTCACCTGTTCGGGGTCTCGGCTGCCGCCGCACGCGCCGCTGTCCAGCGGCTGGCTCGACGTGGCTTCCTCGTACCGAGGAAGGTCGGCCGTGCCACGCTGTACGCGGTCTCGCCGATGAGCCAGGCGAGCGTCGACGCGCACGTGCAGATCCTTTTCCGCAGTCACCTCTCCCCCGCCTGGGACGGCACGTGGACTCTCGTCAGCTATTCGCTCCCGGAGGAGCAGCGGGGATTGCGGGCGACCCTGCGCGAACAGCTCCGTCAGGCGCGGTTCGGCAGCATCCATGACGGTCTGTGGGTGCGACCCGGTGACGCCCTGCCACGCGTCGCGGAGATCAGGTCGGCGATCCAGCCACTCGGCGAGGGCCGCATCGTCGCGTTCTCCGGCGCCCGCATCGCGGCCGACGATCTCAATGAGTTCGCGCGCACCGCCTTCGCGCTCGACGACGTGGCGACGGATTATGAGCGTTTCATCGAGCGGTGGGCCGGAGATGCCGCCCGCGTCGATCGAGCGGGGGCCGACGCCGAGCCTCCCGTCGAACCCGGGGAGGCGCTGCTGCTGCGAACCTCGATCATGCGCGACTGGCGCGGGCTGCGACACACCGATCCGATGCTTCCCGCCGAACTCCTCTCGGATCGCGTTCCGTTCGCCCGTGCGCTCGAGGTGTGCTCCACGGTCTACGACGGGACGGGCGCTGCTGCCGAGGAGGCATTTCGCGCGGTCCTGCGGATTCACGCCCCCGAGCTGGAGGCACATGTGTCGCACCACACGTTCGCCGGGTATCGCCACTCCGCTCCGGAGCACCCGACGGGGCACTGAGCCGGGCGGACCCATCACCCGCGACGGTGTAGGGCGGTCGCGGGTCGATGTCAGGTGGCCAGATCATCGAGCCACGACGAGCGGAGGCGGAGGGCGCGCTCGGTGCTGGCGAGGACCACGGCGATGGTCACGATGACGTTCAGGGCGGGCGGAAGATGAATCGGCGACGCGAACGTACCGATGTTGTCGGCGATCGCCGGCACCTGCGAGATCGTCTCGATGATCTGCGGCACGGTGATGCACACGCCGACGAGCGCGACGAGTGTGGCGATGACGCCGATCACGGTGCTCAGGACCGGATGCCGGTGATGAAGACGTGCCCGCAGGCCCTCGGCCGAGCGAGGATGAGGGGTGAGTTGACGTTCCTCACCGGCATCCGGAACGAAATGGCAGCGACGAAGCCCGGACGAGCGGGCGGCGACCTCGATGTGACCACCGGGGACCGCGAACCTCGCGGGGAGCTTCGACACCGCGGTCTGGCGGCCGTCGCGGTAGAGCCGGGCGCGTACCTCGCCGTCGTCGCGGTCACCCAGTTGTCGGACGTCGACGGCGAAGGTGGTTCCGACTCCCTCGGCGGTGGTGAGGTCGAGGAGGAACAGCGACCGGCCGAGAGTGTGCCACCAGCGGAACGGCGGCAGCGGACGCCCGTCGCCGGGCTTCGCGCGGCGCTCGGCGAGGCGGGCGCGCCACGAGGGCGTGTTCTTGTCGGAGGACATGTCAGAGAAGGAGCTGGCTGAGCGGGTGGACGAGGTAGAGGAGCGAGTACGCCTCCCAGATGGCGCCGATGACGAGAAGCGCCAGCGCGGGAAGCGACAGGAAGCCGATGCTCTTCAGCCCCTCGAGATAGCCGCGGCGTCGGGTGGGCGCACCGATCAGCTTCGGGCGGAGCCAGTTGCGGCCGAGGAGGTAGGCGCCGAGGAGGATCAGCACGTACGCCTGCAGCTCGATGAGCACGGTGAGAAGGTGCGGAATCATCGCCACCCAGCCGACTGGCGTCGACTGCACGAGGGTGATCCCGGTCTCGACGGCCCAGTACCCGAAGAAGGCCAGTCCCGCGAAGGGCACGATGAGCGACGGCAGGATGATGGTCGCCAGGCTCAGGCGGAACACATTCACCGCGAAGATCAGCAGTGCGAACAGCGGCGCCGATCCGAGAACTGAGCTGATGAGGTCGCTCGTGCCGTCGGTCTCGAGGGTCTGGGCACGGGCGGCGGGCAGCTCGGGGAAGATCATGCCCACTGCGAATCCGATCGCGAGGAGGCCGTACGCGGCGAGATTGAGAAGGCCGTAGACGCGGGCGTTCTCGCGGATGATGCGGAAGGGACGGCGGAAGAAGGGGGTGCTCTTCGACGGCGCGACGGCGGGGACGGCTTGCGTTGTAGGCATGCATCCATCGCACCGGATGACGGCCTGCGGCGGCAGTGTCGGGGTGACACGTTCTGGGGTGACATTCGTCAGGGGTGGGGGTGAGGGATGCTGGGTTTGGATTTTTGTTCTATACAGAGTTGTCATGCGCAAACCCGAATGTCGGAACCCCCTGCGATGATGGGGGTAGGTCATCGAGATGGGGATTCCAGTGGACGCGGACGAGAAGCGGCGGCGGGCGGAGGACAAGCGCGCCGGGGTGTTCGCGGATGAGCTGGCGAAGCTGCAGCGTGCGGAGGCGAAGCTTGCCGCGAAGAAGACCCGGCTGCTGGCCGACGCGTACGCGCTGACGCTGGAGCAGCGGTCACGGATCGGGTCCGCGTCGTCGCGGGAGCGGGACATGCCGTTACGGTCCATGGCGCTGGAGCTCGGGATGGCCGTCCGGGTCAACGACCGGTCGATGCAATCGCAGATGCACGACGCGCACGAACTGATCGAGCTGTTCCCCCAGACGATGGAGGCGCTTTCGGAGGGCCGGGTCACGCGGGCGCATGCGCAGGTGATCCAGGACGCCGGGCGGGTGATCGAGGATGCCACGGACCGGGCCGCGTTCGAACGCATCGTGCTGGTGGAGGCGGAGCGGCAGACGGTGCCGCGGACGAAGAAGTACGCCATCCAACGCGCCGCGGTGCTGGACCCGCGGCCGATTCAGGAACGACACGACAAAGCCATTCGGGAACGGCGGGTGTGGGTCACCGACCTGGATGACACCCTGTCGGCCCTGACGATCGTGGGCGGCAACGTCTACATCCACGGCGCCTACAACCGGCTCACGGGCCAGGGCACCGAGATCAAGACCGTGGACCGGGAGAAGCGGCGCGCACACGCCGCCGCAAAGGCCGAGGCGGAGAAGGCGGGCGGTAACGGGGCCGCGTTCGGAGTCGGTGGCGGGGACGGTGAGGGCGACGGCGGCGGCAGCAGAGATGACGACCGTGCCGCAGCTGAGAATGCTGAGCCGTGGTTCGATGACCGGTCGCTGGACGAGATCCGCTGCGACCTCGCCCTGGACATGCTCCTGGCCGGCTCCCCGGTGATCGACCCCACCGACCCCGCCACCGGCGGGCTCGGCGCCATCCGAGCCGAAGTGCAGATGACCATCCCCATCACCACGTTGACGGGAGTGACGAACTCCGGGGCCGAGTTGAACGGGGTCACCCCGGTCGACCCGGAGACAGCCCGAAGGATGGCCGGGACGGCGAGAGTGTGGGAACGGGTGATGACCGACCCCATCAGCGGGGTCGTGACCGCGGTGGACCGGTATCAACTTCATCCATCCCAAACCCGGTACCTCAACGCCCGCGACGTCACCTGCCGAACACCGGGATGCCGCAGGCCGGCGAAGCTCTGCCACATCGACCACTCGAAGGACTTCGCGCTCGGCGGGCCCAGCTGCAACGACAACCTGTGCAACGAATGCGCCCGACACCACACGTTGAAGCATGCGACGAACTGGCATGTCGAACAGCTGCCCGGCGGGGTGCTGAAGTTCACCAGCCCCGGCGGGAAGACCTACGACAGCCACCCACCCTCACGCGTCGCGTTCGTCCCCACCGACGACGGCGAACTCACCGTCGCGCCCTTCTGAGGGGATCGAGATGAGTCTCGTGGCCCAGGGCAACCCGTTGTCGCCCGGCGCACACCGACCGTTCTTCCCCGTACGGATTCCTCAACATTTCCACAGGACTGGCTCGATGAGCGGCCCACATGCCTTCCGCGGCCCTATCGTGGGACGCAACCCGTCCGGAAGCACCACCGAGACTCAAAGGAGAGTCTTATGGTCACCACCCTCCTCATCATCGCCATCGTCGCGGTCGTGGCCTGGATCGCCCTCTCGATCACCGCGGGGCTTCTCGTCGGCCGCAGCATCTCGGTCGCCGACCAGCACGAGCGCCCCGTCGCGCCAGCGAGGGCGATCTCGGCACGCAGCGCACCGACGCACTGACGAACGGGCGGGCCCCGTGGCATCCGATTGTTACGAATGTGCGAACAGGCGAGGGTGCGAAGAGGCGCTCTCAGGCTCGGGGCCTACGCTTAGCGAGGACTCCCCCGGTCAGGCAACGCCCGCGCGCACACCCCCAGCGCGCGGTGACGCGCGAACTCCCCCCGTTCGCCGCTTGTGCCCGTGAAGTCCCGCCCTCTCGAGCGCCCCTCGCCAGACGTGCGCTCGAGGGGGCCACGTGTCTGCAGCGTGCGGGTCACCCGACCGAGTCGATCGTCGACCACAGGACATCGATCACGCACAGCTCCCCGTCGTGCTCGCCGAACAGCACATCGCCGGGGAACCTGAGGCCCTCCGAGACGCGGGATCCGTCGAGCTCCAGATTGATGATCCATTCGGCGTCGAGGGGCACCGGGTCGGAGCGCCAGCTGCCCGGGTCGAAGCGCTCGGGTTCGCCGGGCTCCAGCCCTCGCCAATCGGCGGACTCCCCGAAGTCGGCACCGCTGTCGTCGCAGGCGACGGCGGCCGCGTCTTCCGACGCACCGGCGGCGATGACCCGGTCGGCCTGCCGGATGACCGCCGCACCCTCCGGTCCCCAGACGACGGTGTCGAGGGAGCATCCCGCAAGCACGAGAGCGAGGGTGATCGTGCCGACGGCTGCAACGCTTCGACGAACGAGGGGCATGCGCCGAGACTAACGATCAGCGGCAGACGGAGTCGCAGCCTCGAGGTGCGGGCGCGCCGCCTGCATGAACACCGCGGGATCGTCGGCCCAGAAACGGATCTCATCGACACGCACAACACCCTGCGGCATCGCCACATCGATCGGACGCTCGAGTTCGACCGCGAGGTTGGTCTCATCCTGCATCGGCAGGTGCACGGTCCACGTGTCATCCGTTCGTCCGGGCGTGAACTTCGGACCCTTGTGCCGGACCTCGCGCCGGCGGGCGACCGAGAGGACGTCATCCCAGGTGAGCGCGATCTCCAGGTCGGTGCTCTGCCGGATGCGGAGGCCACCCGGACCGACGGCGTGCGGACGCGTGAGATAGCCCGCCAGCATCCCGAGCATGAAGACGACACCCCAGATCCCGAGGATCAGGAGAGGAATGCGCACGAACGGCCAGGGATGCACGATCAGATCTATGATCGGGACCTCGAGCGCCGACAGCACGATGAAGATGGTGAGGATGCCGGTGACGGGCCGGTGATAGGGAACCGCGACCGCTCCCGCCGGGACCCGCGGTCGGAAGAAGATGAGCCGAGCGAGGCTGACCCATCCCGCCGCTTCCATCTGGGCCGCACGCCGCGCGAGGCGTTTCGCGCGATCGCCTCGCGTCTCCTCGGGAAAGGCGGGACCCGACACGGCCGCCTCCGTCGCGGTGGCGGACGCCGGAACAGATGCGGATGTCACGGCATATCCTTCCGCTCGCGCGCCGCGGCGAGCATGATCTCGTAGCGGTCCGCCAGCTTCTTCAGGCCCGCGGCGAGCGCCGCCTCCTCGGCCGGTGCGAGTTCGGCGACGAGGTCGTCGGCCATCTGCTCGCGTTGAGCGACCATCTGCTGCATGACGTCGAGGCCGAGCCCGGTGAGGGTGACGAGCGTCGCCCGCCGGTCGGTCGGATGAGGTGCGCGCTCTACATGCCCGCTCGCCTCCAGCGCATCCACCAGTCCGGTCACGTTGCGGGGGCTGACCTTCAGCGCCGTCGCCAGCGCCTGCTGCGTCGAGGGCCCCGTCGATTGGAGAACCCAGAGAAGGGCGGCGCGAGACACCGTCAACGACGTGCCCGCGAAGGGCTCGGCCATGTCGCGTTGCACGAGTTCGGCCAGGCGCATCACGCCGTCGAGGATGCGAAGGGCGTCGCTCAACGCGCATCCTCAACCACGGCGGTATGCGGGGCGAGCTGGCCCAGAAGCGTGGAGATGTCGGAGGCGATCCACTCCTCGGTGATGAGCCCATCCCTCACGCGATAGTGCTCGAGGCTCTGCCACGACACCGTGCGGCCCGTAGCCGGAATCCCGAGGAAGTCGCCGGTGTGACGAGCGGTGTACGTGATGTTGAAGGCAACCAGGTCGCCATCGGCGAGCTCGTGTCGGATATCGAGCGTCAGGTCTGAGAAGGATGCATTCATGATCGCGACATTGCCGAGCCAGGCCTCACGACCGACGAGAGTCTCAGGTGCACCGTGGACGGTGATGCGGAAATCGTCGGTGAGGAGGGGAACGACGTCGTCCGACCTGCCAGCGGCGACGAGGTCGAGCCCGGTTCGCAGCAGGGTGATGTTCGGGTGCGTCGAATCAGTCATCATGTCTCCATTTCGTGTATCTGCTTCACAATGTATCAGGATCACGACATTGCCTTGGTGGCGGGGACATAGAGTGAGCGCGACAGCGCCGACCCGACGGTGCTCCAGCGACGAGGTGGTCGATGAACGAGATGGCGATCGAACTCCCCGAGGGCCGCACCGTGGCATGGTGGGAGTTCGGCGATCCGGACGCCACCACCGTGGTGCTCAACTGTCACGGCGGACTGATGGACGGCCGCGACGTCGCCCTCACCGACGGGGTCGCGCGCGAGCGCGGCATCCGGATCGTCTCCCCCGACCGCCCCGGAGTCGGGGGCACCTCGCGAGCACGCCACTCCGGGATGCTGCCGTGGGTCCAGAGGGACGTGCGCCCTCTGCTCGACCACCTGGGAATCGCGAGCTGTGCGGTCATGGGATGGTCGGAAGGCGGTCAGTACGCCCTGGCCATCGCCCACGAACTGCCCGAGCGCATCACGCGCGCGGCGGTCATCGCCGGCGCGCTCCCGCTGGACGACCCGCAGAACCGCGCACATCTGAATCGACCCGATCGGCGCCTGGCTGCCCTGTCGGAGCATGCACCGACCCTCGCGCACGCTTACTTCGCCGCCGCGAGGCGGATGGGACGGCACGTGCCGGATCGGTTCGCCGCGGCATCCGCTCGGGTCCTGGACGCCACCGACCAGGCGGTGATCCACGCGCACGAAGACTGGTTCGTGTCCTCGGCGCTCGGGGCGATGGACGACCTAGGCGGCGCGACGGACGAGTATCGGGTGTTCGTGGCCCCGTGGGGGTTCGCGCCCGAGGGCGTCACCGTGCCCGTAGACGTCCACCAGGGCAGTGCCGACCAGCTGATCGAACCGGAGTGGGCCGAGGAGCTCGCGGCGCGGTTGATGCATGGCCGACTCATCCGATGGCCCGGTGAGGGGCACTTCATCGCCGTCACGCGACGGGCGGAGATCCTGGAGCGGATCGTCGAGGCCGGCTAGGCTCGCCGGATGGCGGATGAGGGGAAGTCGCGAAACGGCATGGGCCTGGGGATCGCCCTCGGCCTCCCCTTCGGCGCCGTCATCGGGATGCTGCTGTTCGACAACATCGCGACCGGAGCGGGGCTCGGGCTGGTGTTCGGCATCGCGATCGGCGCGGCCATCGACGCCCGCTCGACGTCGGAAGACGACGACGAGGCCGAGGAGGGACGGTAGCGACCGGCAGGGGTCAGCGACGCGCCGCGCGGTCGTGCCGCACGCGCGCGACGAGGGTCGCCACGACGATCAGGACGACAGCGACGATCGCCGCCACGCCCGTCGGCGGTGAGAAGGGCTCGTCGGTGAACCGCGCGATGGCGACCCACGCGACACCCCAGCTCAGGGAGAGCGCCGGAGCGATCCGTCCACCTCCCCAGAAGGCCAGCGCGATGCCGACCGCCGCCGCGACGACGAGCACGAACGACGACCAGATCTCGGGCGCGATGCCGAAGCCGTCGAAGCCGACCGCGTAGAAGATCGCCGTCGCGTTGGCGGCGGTGGCGATGATGACCCAGCCGAGATAGAGGCCGATCGCGCCGTCGGCGACGACGACCTCGACCTTGTTCTTCGGGCGCGTCTGACGCAGGATCACGAAGATCCGGCACAGCACCACCAGCAGCAGGACGATCACCGGAAGGCTCAGGGCCAGCAGGTTCAGCTGAACGACGCCGATCCAGACGGCGTTGAGGATGAGGGATGCGGCGACCCACCAGCCGATCCGCTGCTGCCGCTCATCGAAGCGCTGCGCGGGCAGAGCCTGCCAGATGGCGTACGCGAGCATTCCGGTGTAGATGACGCTCCAGATGCGGAACGCCCCGGTGCCGGGGGCGATGAGCGTGGAATCGGAGTCGAGGAACCCGCCCGCGGCGTCTTGGATCGGGGTCCCGAAGAACACGCCCGAGCCGATGAAGGCCGCCACGATCGCGAGGATCGAACTGACGAGGATGATGATCTGACGCGCAATCGCCCTCGTGCGGGTCGTGGGCTCGGTGGTCGTGTGAGAGGCGGTCTTGCTGGACATCCTGACTCCTTGCTCGTGGCGTCGAACGCTCCGCCGGACACCGGGCGCTCACCAGGTTGTTCTCACGGTAGGCCGGTCGCGGATGCACCGCCAGGAGTTGCTCTTGCGCAGTCGGTGTGCGGGTGTAGCGTTCGACGCAAGCCACCGTGGCCTCAGAGAGCGAGCCCAGCCGTGACCTCCAGCTCCGTCATCCGTCGTCCTCGTCGCCTCGGACTCGCCCTGCTCGCCGGCATCGGCGCCGCAGTGCTGGCGCTGGGAGGTTCGGCTGCCGCGCAGGCATCAGGCACCCCGGAGGTGACGACCGCGGAGAGCTCGATCGCGGTCGGCGAGACCACCGTGGTCACCGCGACCGGCCTCGGCGGCCTCGAGCAGGCGTTCTTCGGACTCGGCGACACGTCGGCGGCCGTTTTCACCGAGAACAACGACAGCGTCTACGAGGCGCCCGTCTCGAACGGCGAGGCGACGGCGACACTCAGCGCGCTGACGGAGGGCACCAACACCATCTCGGTCGGCGACGGCGAGAACGTGCTCGCGACGGTCGAGATCACCGTCACCGCGGGCGGGGACGGGGGCGGCGTCGCGATCACCGCGAACCCGACATCGATCGACACCGGTGAGAGCACGACGGTCACCGCGACCGGGCTCGGCGGACTCGAAGAGGCCTCGTTCGGGCTCGGCGGCACCGGCAGCGGCTCCTTCGACGGCGGTGGAACCTCGGCTCAGGTACCCGTGACGAACGGCGAGGCAACCACCACCTTCACCGCCACCGAGGCGGGTGACCTCGTCATCGCGGTCGGCGACGGCGAGACGCCGCTCGCGTCGGTGGATGTCGCCATCACGGCCGCGCCCACGCCGACGCCGACGCCCACGCCCACGACGGCGAGCCCGACCGCGGCGCCGGAACCGGCGGGCGACAGCTCAGGCCTGCTGATCGGGATCATCATCGCGCTCGTCGTGCTGATCCTCGCGATCGTGGTCACCTGGATCGTCCTGTCGCGACGGAGCAGGCAGGCGGGGGCGGGCTCGGGCACCAGCGGCCCCGGCGGTGACAGCATGCGGATGGACGGGACGTGACCCGCAAGACGTAGGGCCCGGATGATGTTCGACGACAGGGTCGACGCGGGGCGGCGCCTCGGTGCCCACCTGCGAAGCCTCGGCGTCACCGCGGATGTCGTAGCGGGGCTTCCCCGCGGCGGCGTGCCCGTGGCGGCCGAGGTGGCGACGATCCTCGGAACCCCGCTCGACGTGATCATCGTCCGCAAGCTCGGCTACCCCCGTCATCCCGAGGTCGCGATGGGGGCGATCGGCGAGGAGGGCGTCCGCCTCATCGACGCCGACCTCGTCCGCCACCTCGGTGCGACCCGCGCCGAGATCGACACGGTCGAAGAGCGCGAGCGCGATGTGCTGACCCGCCGGGCCGCGGCGCTGCGCGGCGATCGACCGCCGCGGAACCTCGCCGGCGCACGCATCCTCATCATCGACGACGGCATCGCGACGGGCGCCACCGCCTCCGCGGCGTGCCTGGTCGCGCGAGAGCGCGGCGCCGCCGAGGTGATGGTGGCCGCACCGGTCGGGGGCAGTGACGCCGTCCGCCGCGTCCGCGGCGCCGACCGGGTGATCTGCCTCCAGCGGCCGGCCGGCTTCCGGGCCGTGGGCGCGTACTACCGCGACTTCGGCCAGACCACCGATGCCGAGGTGGTGGCGCTGCTGGAGAAGACCGAGCCGAGCGGGTTCTGAGACGCAGCACCCCCGGCGTCCGCATGGATGCCGGGGGTGCTGTGGTGCCTGTGCCCTCTGGTGAAGAGGGCGTCAGCCGGCGCTGATCAGCTGTTGCTGGGCACGGCGTCGGGGTACTGCTCGAGCCAGGCCTCGACGGCCTCGGCTTCGCGACCCTCGCCGTACTCGTTGACCACGAGGTCTTCGAGCGCGCCGTACTGCTCGTCGTTCAGCTGGATCTCACCGATGAGCTCGGCGGCCTCTGCGCAGCGGTCGGAGAACCCGGCGGTGCCGAGGAAGTGCAGAGCCTCGGCCTCACCCATGGCGCCCATGGGGTCTTCGAGGTCCTTGACGTCGTAGGCGTCGTTGGCCCAGAAGGGACGCCAGAGCGTCACGACGATGTCCTCTTCGGCCGCGATCGCGGCATCCAGCTCGGCCAGCATCGCCGCCGTGGAGGAGGTGACCAGCTCGTAGTCGCCGTCGAGACCGTACTCGGGAAGCATCGAGTCCTGCGTCTGGGCGGTGAGGCCGGCACCCGGCTCGATGCCGACGATGCGTCCGCCGAAGCGGTCGGCGTTGCCCTCGAGGTCTTCGATCGAGTCGATGTCGACGTAGCTGGGCACCGCGATGGTCAGCTTGGCATTGTCGTAGTACGCGCCGAGGTCCTCGATGTCGTCGCCGTACTCCTCCATGTAGGAGGCGTGGGTGAGCTCCGGCCAGGCCGACGGGTAGATGTCGACGTCGCCCTGCGCGAGACCGGTGTACAGCGGCCCCGCCTCGGTGAGGGTCTCCATCTCGACGTCGATACCGCGCTCGCCGAGGAGGTTCTCCAGCAGGTAGGCGGTGCTCAGCCCGTCGGTCCACGACGGGAGGAACCCGAGCGTGACGGTGTCGCAGTTCTCGGCCGAGGCGTCGCCGCCGCCTGCCGGCGCCGCGTCATCCGATCCTCCGGCGCAGCCGGCGAGCGTGAGGGTTGCTGCCGCCCCGAGCGCGAGGAATCCGGTGAGGTTCTTCTTCTTCATTCGCTGTGCTCCTTGATGCATATCAGTCACTCGTTCCGTATCTGTTCTCTTGGTGTTGAGCGTGCGTCGCCGCGCGCTCGGTCAGAGGGCTTTCACCCTCTGGTCTTCGGGTGCAGCGACCTGCTCCTGCGCCCGCGGTTCGGTGGTCGTGGCCGTCCCTGCGGTGAGGCGTCGCCGGCGCAGGGCGCCCAGGATCGACGAGGAGTACTCGCCGGGACTCCCGAGCGCCGCGGTGACGCGGTCGAGGTAGACGGCGATGATGACGACGGCGAGACCGGCCTCCACGCCGATGGCGAGTCGCGCGGTCGAGACCGACTGCACGACGAGCTTTCCGAGGCCGTCGGCGCCGACGATGCCGGCGAGCACCGCCATCGACAGCGCGAGCATGATCACCTGGTTGACGCCCGCCATGATGGTCGGCATCGCCAGGGGCAACTGGATTCCCCGGAGGATCTGGCCGGGCTTCGCGCCGAACGCGTAACCGGCCTCGACCGTCTCGGAGTCCACGCCGCGGATCCCGAGCTCGGTGAGCCGGACGCCCGGCGGCAACGCGAAGATGACCGTCGCCACGACCCCCGGCACCACGCCGATGCTGAAGAACGTGATCGCAGGGATCAGGTAGACGAAGCCGGGCATCGTCTGCATGAAGTCGAGCACCGGCTTCAGGATGGCGCGGACGGTGTCGTTGCGCGCCGACCAGATGCCGAGTGGGATCGCGATGAGGAGCGCCACCACGGTGGCCACGAGCACGAGTGCGAGGGTCTGCATCGACTCGACCCACAGGTCCATCGCCACGATGAGCGTGAAGGTCACGGCTGTGCCGACTGCCATCTTCCACGAGCGCACAGCCCAGCCGATGAGCGCGAACAGCAGGATCGCCAGCGGGACCGGAACGGCGAGGAGGCCGTCGGTGAGCCCCTCGACGAGCACCCGCACGACGACGGTGATGAAGTCGAAGAAGCCGCTGAAGGTGTCGCGAGCCCAGTCGACGGCGTCTTCGACCCAGGTGCCGATCGGAATGCGGAAACCATCCATCAGAGTGCCCCCTCCTCGGTGTTCGACGGTTCGGGGTACCCCGCCAGCAGTTCGTCGATCTCCGTGGTCGGCATCGGCTGGATCGGGATCGTGATCTCCCCCGTGGCTCCCGTGCCCGGCTGGAGGGCGGCGAGGAGGGTGACCCGGGGGATGACGCCGACGAGGCGTCCCCCGCTGTCGGTGACCCCGACCGGCAGGGGCGACTCGACCGCCGGGACGAAGAGGTTCATCAGCACCTCGTCTTCCGAGACAGTGGGCGGTGCGGGCCGGATCGCCGAGAGCAGCGACCGCTCACCGCGACGAACCAGCTTGACCGCATCGCGATCGCTCACCACGCCGAGGAGACGCCGGTCGCGGTCGACCACGTACGCCGCCGACATGTAGGCGTCGCGCATGAGGCGAAGAGCCGTGCGGGGCCCTCCGCTGTCGGTGATCACCGGGCGCGGGCGCTCCATCACATTGGCCGCCGTCAGCACGCGGGCGCGGTCGACGTCCTGGACGAATTGCTCGACGTAGTCGTTGGCGGGGTCGGTGAGGATGTCCTCGGGCGTGCCGATCTGCACGATCCGACCGTCGCGCATCACCGCGATCCGGTCGCCGAGGAACATCGCCTCGTTGAGGTCGTGGGTGATGAAGACGATCGTCTTCTTCAGCGTCCGCTGCAGCTCGAGCAGCTGCTCCTGCATCTCGCGCCGGATCAGCGGATCAAGCGCGCTGAAAGCCTCATCCATCAGGAGGATGTCGGTGTCAGCGGCGAGCGCGCGTGCGATGCCGACCCGCTGCTTCATGCCGCCCGACAGCTCATCGGGCAGCTTGTCGCCCCATCCCCCCAGACCGACCAGCTCGAGGATCTCCTCGGCCTTGGCACGGCGCTCGTCCTTGCCGACGCCGCGAAGCTCGAGCGGATACGCCACGTTCGCCGCGACCGAGCGGTGCGGCAGCAGGGCGAAATGCTGGAAGACCATCGAGACGCGGTCGCGCCGAAGGGCTCGAAGCCGGGTGGGCGAGACGTCGCCGATCGAGTCACCACCGATGGTGACCTCACCGGCCGTGAGGTCGTGCAGTCCGTTGAGCATGCGGATGACGGTCGACTTGCCCGATCCCGACAAGCCCATGATCACGAAGATCTCACCGGGGTTCACGCTGAAGCTGGCGTCGATGACCGCGGCGGTTCCGGCGTCGGCCACCTCGTCACGGCGGGCGCCCGCGCGAAGGCGTTCGACCGCCGCTCGGGGATTGCGACCGAAGACTTTGAAGAGGCCTCGGGCCTCGATGGCAGGAGTGATCGTCACAGGCACCTCGGCAGTCACGTGACTGCATTCGGTCACGCCCGGGTGGCGGCTTCGGGGCGCGGGGCGCCGGAAAGCGGGCATCGGACCCGCCGGATGAAGTCGCCGACCGTACGCTCACCGGTCTGGCTTTCGGGAGCCACCAGCAACCGCGGACTGGTCGGGGGTGGGCCGTAACGGGCCCGGCCCAACCGTTTCACAGACCCGGAGGGGAACGCAAATCCCCCGTCGTGCGGATGCGTGGACGACACCATGATGGGAACTGTGTCTGAAGACGGGGCGAACGAGGAGGGCGAGCGGGAGCGGTGGCTCGTCATCGACGGTCGCCGCTGGCGCCGCACCGACCCCTCGCTGCCCGAAGATGTGGTGACCGCGCTCACCTCGCACCTCGGGCGCGCACGCTCTGCGGTCAAAACCGCGCGGCGTGCGAGCCAGGAAGACCCCGACGCACTGGCGGCTGCGCGCGCCCGCGTGAACCTCGCCAAGCACGGACTCGGCGAGCGCGGCCCCTACTGGTGGGACCGGCCCGAAGGTGAGCGCCGCGAAGCGGCGCTCACCGCCCTCGCCGAGCTCGACGCGCTGACGGCCGACCCGCCGCCCGGGTGAGGGCCGGCACGACGCGAAGGAAGACGACCATCCCGACGAGCTCGACGAGCGTCTGGGTGACCACCGCCAACGGGGTGAGCGCGAAGGAGGCGGGCAGCGCGAGGGCGAGCGGCAGCACGACGAGCGAGTTGCGTGTGGCGCCGCTGAAGACGACAGCCCGGGTTTCGGGGACGGGGAGCCGCGCGAGACGCCCCGCACCGAGACCGGCGAAGAGCATGATCGCGAGGAACGCGACGTAGATCGGCACGAGGCGCACGAGCGCGGCGGCCGCAGCGCCGACATCCGCGATCTGCGACCCGACCACCACCGTGAGCGTCGCCATCATCAGGGGCACCATCGCCGCCGCGAAGAATCGCTCGATCCGCCGGCCGATCCGGTGGCGGCGAGCGAGCTCCTGCACGAGCGCTGCTGCCACGAGGGGCACGACGATGAGCCAGAGGAAGGCTTCCGCGAAGGGGGCGATGTCGATGTCGGCGACGACCGCCCCACCCGCGAAGAGCCACAGGTACATAGGGAGCAGCACGATCTGCACGAGCATCAGCAGCGGCGTCGCGGCGAGGAGGCGCGCGCGAGCGCCTCCGGCGAGGCCGGTGAAGACGATGACGTAGTCCACGCAGGGGGTGAGCAGCACCAGCAGCACGCCGAGGAGGAGGGCGCGGTCGTCGGCGACGAACCGTGAGAGACCGAAGGCGACGAGCGGGACGATCACGAAGTTCAGAGCGAGCACCGTGCCGAGGAACCGGATGTCGCGGAACGCCCGTCCCACCTCGATCAGGGGCACCCCGAGGAAGGTGGCGAACAGCAGCAGCGCGAGCACCGGAGTGGTCGCGAGGGACAGAGCGGGGCCGGCGGCGGGCAGGGCGAGCCCGACGACGACACCGAGCGCGATGGCGGCGACGTACAGCCAGACCTGGTGGCGATCCCACCACACGGCTGCCGACGTCACAGGATCAGCCTAGGGACCTCTGGTTCGTAGCGTTCAGGCGCCGCGGTCGCTCAGGTGCCGCAGTAGGTGACGTATGGACCGAAGGCCTCGGGCGCCGGCTGCTCATACCGGGTGAGTCCAGGGCGGGGGGTGAAGGGATCGCGGATGACCTCGACCAGCTCGTTCAGCGGCGAAAGGTTCCCGTCCGCGGATGCGGCGGCGAGCGCCTCCTCCACGAGGTGGTTCCGCGGGATGTAGAGCGGATTGACCCGGTCCATCAGATCGGCGTCGGGCGCGAGCGCCAGCCACCGCTCGACCCACAGGTCGAAGGGTGCCGGATCGGCGAAAAGTGCGCGCGCCGGCTCGCGATCACCCCGCGCCGCCGAGGCCAGGCGACGGAAGAACGAGGTGTAGTCCACCCGTGCCATCGCCAGCATGTCGAACATGTCGTTCACGAGCGCCGCGGTCCGCTCGTCGTCGGGCGTGCCGCCGAGTCTGGCGTGCATCCCCTCGGCCCAGGCGGCGTTGTAGGTCTCGCGGTAGGCGGCGAGCGACTGCTGGGCGGTCGCGACTGCGGCATCCATATCCGAGGCATCCGTGCCCTCCGCCAGCAACGGCAGGAGCGCCTCGGCGAAGCGAGCGAGATTCCACTCGCCGATGGCGGGCTGCGCGCCATAGGCGTAGCGGCCCTGCTGGTCGATGGAGCTGAAGACGGCGCCGACGTCGAAGGTGTCGAGGAAGGCGCAGGGTCCGTAGTCGATCGTCTCGCCCGAGATCGTCATGTTGTCGGTGTTCATGACGCCGTGGACGAATCCGACGAGCATCCACCGGGCGATGAGGCGCGCCTGCGCGTCGATCACCGCGTCGAGAAGGGCGAGGGCCCGGTTGTCGGCGTCGGCGGCGTGCGGATAATGGCGCGCGATGGCGTGGTCGACCAGGCGCTCGAGCAGCGCAGTATCGCCCGTGGCGCGGGCGAGCACGAACGTGCCGACTCGCAGATGGCTCGACGCGACCCGGGTGAGCACCGCGCCCGGGAGGTCGCTCTCGCGCCGCACGGTGCGACCGGTCGCGACCACGGCGAGAGCCCGCGTCGTGGGGATGCCGAGGGCGTGCATCGCCTCGCTGATGACGTACTCGCGGAGCATGGGGCCGACCGCGGAAAGGCCGTCACCGCCGCGCGAAAAGGGCGTGGGTCCCGACCCCTTCAGATGGATGTCGCGAAGCGCGCCCTCTCGGTCGGTGATCTCGCCGAGGAGCAGAGCCCGACCGTCGCCGAGGCGCGGGTTGAAGGCCCCGAACTGGTGACCGGCGTACGCCTGCGCGACGGGGCGGGCCCCCTGGGGCACGGCGGTGCCGGTGAGGAAGCCCACGCCCTCCGGGGTGCGGAGGAACGCGGGGTCGAGGCCGAGGTCGGTGGCGAGCGTGTCGTCCAGGACGAGCAGCTGCGGGACCGCGGGCTCGACCGCCTGCCAGTCGACGGCGAGCTCGGGCAGCTCGTCGGCGAAGCGGTGCGAGAGGGTGATCTCTGCGGCAGCCGTGGGCGTCATGAGGCGAGGGTACGTCACACGCCTGGAGTGCGGCTGGGCCGGGGGCGCGGACTGTATGTTTACGCCCATGATCACCCCCCTCGCCACCGTGGTCGAGGCAGACGTCGCCGAGCTCGCGGCCGCCCTTCGTGACGGTCGGATCACGAGCGTCGAGCTCGTCGCCCGCTACCTCAACCGCATCGCGTTCTACGACCGCGGCGGCATCGCCCTGAACTCGGTGATCGTGCTGAACCCCTCCGCCTTCGCCGAAGCGCGCGCTGCCGATGAACGCCGCGCCCGCGGTGAGACCCGCGGTGTGCTCGACGGCATCCCGTTCACCGCGAAGGACAGCTATTGCGTGAAGGGCCTGCCCGTCGCATCCGGATCCCCCGCGTTCGCCGATCTCATCGCGGGAGCCGACGCGTTCGCCGTCGCTCGACTGCGCGAGGCCGGCGCGGTGTTCCTCGGGCTGACGAACATGCCGCCGATGGCGGCCGGCGGCATGCAGCGAGGTTTGTACGGCCGGGCGGAGTCGCCGTACAACGCCGACTACCTCACCTCGGCGTTCGGCTCGGGGTCGTCCAACGGGTCGGGAACGGCGACCGCGGCGAGCTTCGCGGCCTTCGGCCTGGGTGAGGAGACCTGGTCATCGGGCCGCGCCCCGGCATCCCATAACGCCCTCTGCGCCTACACCCCGTCGCGCGGCATGATCTCGGTGCGCGGTAACTGGCCCCTGGTCCCCACGATGGACGTCGTCGTCCCCCACACCCGCACCATGGACGACCTCGCCCACGTGCTCGACGCCGTCGTCGTCGACGACCCGGTCACCGACGGCGACCTCTGGCGCAGCCAGCCATGGATCACCCTCCCCGCACCGTCGGAGGTGCGACCGGAGTCGTTCGCCGCGCTGCCCGCGTCAGACCTCGCGGGGCTGCGTCTGGCCGTCCCCCGCATCTACGTGGGCGCCGACGACGACAGCGCCTATCCGATCGACACACGCCCGTCGGTGATGGCGCTCTGGCAACAGCTGCGCGCCGACCTCGAAGCCGCCGGAGCCGAGGTGATCGAGGTCGACTTCCCCGCCGTGAACAACTACGAGAAGCTCCACGCCGGCGATGAGGACTTCGTCGACCGCGGCTTCGTTCCGCGTCAGTTCCTCGCCGACGAGGTCGGCGACCTGGCCGTGTGGGGCTTCGACACCTTCCTGCGCCTGAACGGCGACCCGGCGCTGCACCGGCTCGCCGACGTCGACGGCGACCGCATATTCCCCCGCCCGGCCGGCTCCCTCCCCGACCGCTACGGCATCTACCCCTTCGACATCGCGTACGACATCGCCGAGTACGTCGACGCCGCGCGTGCCGGGGTGCGGGAGCCCCGCGACATCCCGAGTGTGGAGCAGGGGATGCGAGGACTCGAGCACACCCGCAGAGTCGACGTCGACGACTGGCTCGCCGCCGAGGGGTTCGACGCCGTGATCTTCCCCACCCATGCCGATGTCGGGCCCGCCGACGCCGACGTGAACGAGGCCTCGGCCGACATCGCCTGGCGCAACGGCGTGTGGGTCTCCAACGGAAACCTCGTCCCCCGTCACCTCGGCATCCCGACCGTGACCGTGCCGATGGGGAAGATGGATGACGCGGGCATGCCCGTCGGCGTGACGATCGCCGGCGCCGCCTACGACGACGTCCGCCTCGTGCAGCTGGGCGCTGCGATCGAAGCGCTCGGGCGCCGGCGCACCACGCCCCCGCGCACGCCCGCCCTCGCCGACGAGGTGCTGTTCGATGCGCCCCGGCCGGCGGTCGCCGCAGCCCTCGACGTGCGGATCGACGAGGTGCGGGTCGACCCGGATCACGACCACACGACCGTGACGTTCACCGCGACCGTCGAGGGCGGACCGATCGACGAGGTCGTCGCCTTCGTCGACGGCGTGCGCGCGACCATCACCGTCAGCGGTTCGCGCGTCGACGGTCGCCACCACCTCGCAGCCGACGCGCACACGGTGCCTTTCAGCGAGTGGCTGCCGCCGTTCGGGCCCCTCGTCGTCGTCGTCGCACGCGGCTTCACCGGGGCGGTGGCGGGGGCCCTCGCGACCACGGAAGGATCTCCCCTATGAAAGGCAGCGCCCCTTCGACCCCGGCGTGGCGGATGCCCGCCGAGACCGCGCGGCACGAGCGGACGTGGATGGCGTTCCCCCGCGAGGGCTTCACCCTCGGCGACAGCGCCGAGGAGCGCGAGGAGGGCTACGCCACGTGGACGGCGGTGGCGCACGCGATCGCTGCTTTCGAGCCCGTGACGATGGTGGTCGACCCCACCGAGATGACGCGCGCCCGGCGGATGCTCAGCGCCGCCGTCGAGATCGTCGAGGCGCCCATCGACGAGTTCTGGATGCGCGATGTGGGCCCGACGTTCGTCGTCGACGACGACCGGCCCGGGCGGCTCGCGGCCGTCGACTGGGTGTTCAACGGCTGGGGCGCACCCGACTGGGCGGAGTGGCAGAAGTCCGCCCTCATCGGGCGCTTCGTCGGCGACCTCCTCGGTGTCGAGGTGATCAGCTCGCTGCTGGTCAACGAGGGCGGCGGCCTGCACGTCGACGGGGCGGGCACCGTGCTGCTGACCGAGACGGTGCAGCTCGACCCCCGCCGGAACCCCTTCGCCAACAAGGCGCGGGTGGAGGCCGAGATGGCCCGCACGATCGGCGCGACCGATGCGATCTGGCTCTCGCGCGGACTCACCCGCGACTACGACGACCTCGGCACCAACGGCCACGTCGACATCGTCGCGACCTTCGCCGCGCCAGACCGGGTGCTGCTCCACGAGCAGCAGAACCCCGACCACCCTGACTTCGCCGTGTCGCGACAGCTGCGCCGTGAGCTCGAGGAGGCCTTCGCCGCCCGGGGACGGGATGTGACGATCTCGGGGCTCCCGGCACCCGCGACCCTCCGCGACGACGCGGGGGTCGTCGACTGGAGCTACGTCAACCACCTCGTCGTCAACGACGGCGTGATCGCCTGCGGCTTCGGCGAGGACCTCGCCGACACCCGGGCGCGCGAGATCCTGGCCGATGCCTACCCCGGTCACCGCGTGGTGACCGTCGAGGCCCGCCCCCTGTTCGACCGCGGCGGCGGCATCCACTGCATCACCCAGCAGCAGCCCGCGGTCTGAGCCGCGCGCGGCGCCGGCCCTTGCTCCCGCGCGTCCCGCGCGGCGCCAGCCCTTGCTCCCGCGCGTCGCGCGCGGCGCCAGCCCTTGTTCCAGCGCGTCGCAGAATTGCACGGCCGTCGCAGAATTCCGCGGAAATCCTGCGTCCACGGCACGATTCTGCGACCGCGCGGCGGAGATGGCCGGGCCATGGGGTGAGGGGTGAGGGGCGAGGGGCGAGGGGTGGGGTAGCGCGGTCAGGGTGTCAGGGGCGTGATCGTCACCTCGACACCGGCGAACGGGAAAGGGAACAGGAAGAAGTACCCGGCCTCCGGGTCCCACTCCGCGACCGGCAGCAGCGCGAACCACACCTGGGCGATCACCAGCGAGAGACCTGCGACGATCATGATCGCGAGGGCGGCGCGGCGAAGCATCCGTGTCGCCGACTCGAGACCATCCGCCACTCGGATGACACGGCCGAGCGTCAGCAGCACGATCGCGGCGACCGCGATGAAGACAACGGGGCTCGGCCCCATCTGGAGCGAGAGGCACTCCGGCGCCAGATCGGTCGGCTGCCCGTTGCCGTCGATGAAGCCGCCGTCGGCGTCGAAACCGCCGGGGCAGAACGACCTCGACGCCCGGGTGAAGCCCGCGTAGACCAGGCACGTCACCAGCGTGACGACGAGCAGGCGCCGAATCTGCACGACGAGCTCGCGGCCCGCGAATGACCCCGTCAGGCCGGGCGCGGCGGCGGGAAGTGGCGGCGAGAGCTGGGGCACGCCCGCCACGCTACCCGAGCGTCTCGACGCGGGAAAGGCCTCTCCGAAGCCGGCGGATCACACCATCACGCGAACATCACACGCACGGGCCGACATTCTGTGGGAATGGCGCGATTGTGTGATCGGCGTCAGGCGGCGCCGCCGAAGAGGCGCGCGAGGATGCCGGCGCGGGGCGCCGGCTGGTGACCGGGGCAGCGCTGACCGGCGGGAACGGCCTTCATGACCTGGTCGGCGTGCTGGCCGCATCCGTCCCAGGTCGTCTTGCCACAGGTGGAGCAGGTCACGGGGTAGCACATGGGGAGTCTCCTTCGGGTTCGGGGGTCAGGCGAGCATCATGAAGAGCTTCTCGAGCTCCTCGGGGGTGGTGCCGTCGTCTTCGAACGCGGCATCGGGGTCGGCCAGGCACTCCTTCATCGCCGTGGAGACGATGGCGAATCCTGCACGGTCGATGGCGCTGCCAGCGGCGGCGAGCTGGGTGATCACGTCACGACAGGGCTTGTCCTGCTCGACGGCGGCGATGACCGCATCGAGCTGGCCGCGGGCGCGACGAAGCCGGTTGACGATCCGGCGCTGGACCTCGGGATCGGCGGTGCGCATCAGCGGACTCCTTCTTCACGGGCGACGGGTTCGGACCCGACGCGCAGCAGATCGGCGGCGCGCGGTCCGAGCGCCGCGCGGAGGGTGAGGATGCCGCCCGACAGCGACGCGGCATCGAAGCCCACCTGCACGAGCACCCGGTAGGCGATCGCCGACCGCACCCCCGACGCGCACATGACGCGAACCGGGCGGCCGTCGGCGGCATCCGTCACCTCGGCCAGCCGGGCACGCAGCTCGGTGTGCGGAATGTGCAGGGCACCGGGCAGGTGACCGGTGGCGACCTCGTCGGCCGAGCGCACGTCGAGCACGAGCGCCGAGGCGAGCACCTCGTCGAGGTCGTCGGCGTACCAGAGGCGCAGCTGACCGGTGCGGACGTTCTCACCGAGCATGCCGGCCAGGTTCACCGGGTCTTTCGCGGCGCCGTAGGGCGGCGAGTAGGCCAGGTCGAGATCCATGAGGTCATCGACGGTGAGGGAGGAGCGGATGGCGGTGGCCAGGACGTCTATGCGCTTGTCGACGCCGTCCTCCCCGACCGCCTGTGCGCCGAGGAGGCGGCCGTCGTTCTCGCGGAAGTGCACGATGAGGTGCAGCTGCACGGCGCCCGGGAAGTACCCTGCGTGCTGATTCGGATGCAGGTGGAGGGTGCGGTAGCGCGTGCCCTCGGCGTCGAGGGCCGCGCGGTTCGCGCCGGTGAGGGCCGCGGTGAGACCGCCGACGCGCACGATCGCGGTGCCCACCGACGAGGGCACCGCCCGTGCGGAACCGGGGCGGAGGATGTCGTCGGCGATGAGCCGCCCGGCGCGATTGGCCGGGCCCGCGAGGGCGATGGGGCGCCGGACGCCGGTCACCGCGTCGAGGGTCGCGGTGGCGTCGCCGACCGCCCAGACCCGCGGAGCGGAGGTGCGTCCGTGCTCATCGACGACGATGGCACCTCGATCGCACACGATGCCCGCGGCCTCGAAGGGGCCGGTGTCGGGTCGGACGCCCACCGACAGGACGATGAGGTCGGCGTCGATGCGGGCGCCGTCGGCGAGGACGACCGCATCGTGCTCAGCACCCTGCTCGACCGCGCTCGCGCCGACCCCGATGTGCAGATCCACGCCGAGGGCGGCGAGCTCGTCGGCGACGAGCGTGGCGAGCTCGCGCTCGAGCGGGGGCAGCACGTGGTCGGCCAGCTCGACGAGCGACACGGCGAGCCCCCGGGCGGCGAGGGCTTCGGCGGCTTCGAGGCCGATGAAGCCGGCGCCGAGCACCACGGCCCGGCGCGCGCCGGAGTCGACGCGGTCGCGGAGCGCCAGGGCGTCGTCGACCGTGCGGAGGGTCCGCACCCGAGGGGAGTCGAGACCCGGCAGCGGGGGACGCACCGCCTGCCCGCCCGGAGAGAGGACGAGGGCGTCGTAGCGGATCTCCTCCACCCCGTCGGCGGTCATCACGGTGACGGTCTGCGCCGCGGTGTCGACCGCTGTGACGTCGTGACCGGTGCGTACATCGAGGTTCAGCGCGGCGCGCAGCGAGGCCGGAGTCTGGACGAGGAGCTTGTCGGCCTCGACGATCTCCCCTCCGACGTAGTAGGGCAGACCGCAGTTCGCGAAGGAGACGTGCGGGCCGCGCTCGAGGACGATGATCTCCGCGGACTCATCCAGTCGGCGGGCGCGGGCGGCGCAGCTCATTCCGCCGGCGACGCCTCCGACGATGACGATCCTGTGGGGTGAGAGGCTCTGGGGCATGGACCGATGATACCCCCGGGGGTATCCGTGCGAACCGGGAGTTGCCTGAACTATCGATATTCGATAGATTCCTCTCGACCAACAGGAGGTTGCCATGGGCAAGAAGACGATTCTGGCGTTGCGGATGATCATCGCGCTGTCGCTGGTCGGATCGCTGATCGTGCAGACGGTCATCGTGCCGCTGCTGTGGATCGACCTCGACGGCGCGCCGTCGTGGGCGCGCGTGAGCATCGCCGCCCTCGTCGTCGTCGGGGTCCTGACCCTGCAGGTCTTCGCCGTCTGCGTCTGGAGGCTGCTGACGATGGTGCGCCGCGGCGCGGTGTTCACCCCCGCTGCGTTCCGCTACGTCGACGCGATCATCGGCGCGGTGATCGCGGCATCCGTCGTCACCTTCGCCTTCGCCGTGGTGCTCCGCTTCGGCGAAGCGGCCCCTGGAATCATCGGCCTCATCTCGGGCTTCGCGCTCGTCCTGGCCGGCATGGCTCTGCTGGTGGTCGTGATGAGGATGCTGCTGACGCAGGCCATCGCGCGCGAAGCCGAGGCGGGGCGCCTGCGCGCCGAGCTCGACGAGGTGATCTGATGCCGATCATCGTCGACATCGACGTGATGCTCGCCCGGCGCAAGATGGCCGTCGGCACTCTCGCCGACCTCATCGGCATCACCCCGGCGAACCTCGCCGTGCTGAAGAACGGCAGGGCCAAGGCCGTGCGCTTCTCGACGCTCGACGCACTGTGCCAGGCGCTGGAGTGCCAGCCCGGCGACATCCTGCGGTTCGAGCCCGCCGGCACGGACGGCGACCGGCGCCCGGCGGGGTGAGCGCCGCGTCGAGATACCGGATTTGACGACGAGGCATGAGGTAAGGATAGCCTCACCTACATGCATCCATCGCCTCGTCTGCTCACCGTCCTCGCCGCCCTCGGCGGCACCGCCCTCGTCCTCTCCGGCTGCGCGACGCCGGCTGCGGAGGGCGACAGCGCCCCCGCGGCTGAGACCCGCGAAACCGTGGTCGTCGAGAACGCCAAGCCCACCCTCGCGCTCGTGGAGGAGGGCGGCGAGTCGTCGTACCAGGAGGACCTGGAGGTCCCGCGCGACGCCGTCGAGGTGCCCGCGAGCCCGGCCTCGGTCGTGACCTTCGACATCGCCACCCTCGACACGCTGGATGCGATCGGAGCCGGGGATGCCGTGGTCGGCATCCCTGACATCCCGCTCCCCGACTATCTGTCGGCCTACGCCGACCTGCCGAAGGTCGGGAGTCTGTTCGAGCCCGACTTCGAAGCCGTCGCCGAGCTCGATCCCGAGCTGATCGTCACCGCCGCGCGCAGTACAGGCCAGTACGACGAGCTGTCGGAGATCAGCACCACGATCGACCTGACCGGGGCGTACGCCGGGACCTTCGACCCGAGCGCGGGCCTCGAGCGCGCAGCGCAGCTGGGCGAGATCTTCGGTCGAGAGGACGAGGTCGAAGCCCTCACCGCCGAGATCGAGGCGCTCGAAGACACCCTGCGCGACGAAGCTGACGGCACGGCGCTCGTGCTGTCGGTGTCGGGCGGCGAATACGGCGCCTTCGGCGAGGGCTCGCGCTTCGGCTACTTCTACGACGAGCTGGGGTGGACGCCCGCCGTGACCGCCGCCGAGCTCCCCGGAGCTGAGGGATCGCCGCACGGCGACACCGTCACCAACGAGTTCCTGCTGACCGCCGACCCCGACTGGATCTTCGCATTCGACCGCGGCGCCGCCACCGGCGAAGGGTCCACCGCCGAGGAGACGCTCGACAACGAACTGGTGGCCGAGACCTCCGCAGCACAGAACGGCCACATCGTCTACCTCCCCGCCAGCGAGCTGTACATCGTCATCAACGGGCTGACCGCGATCCAGAACGTGCTCACCTCGGTGCACGAGGCCGCGGGCGCGTGACCCGGTGGATCATCGCGGGGGCGGCGGCCGTCGCCGCCCTCGCGACGATCTCGCTGTTCATCGGTGTCGCCGAGCTCGACGGGTTCATCCTCTTCGCCAGCCGCGTGCCTCGCACCGTCTCTCTGATCCTCGCCGGAGCGGCATTCGCGATCATCGGCCTCATCATGCAGCTGCTGGTGCGCAATCGGTTCGTCGAGCCCGGAACGACCGGGGCCACGGATGCCGCGAGCCTGGCCCTGCTGCTCATCCTTCTCACGGTCCCGGGCCTCGCGCTCTGGGCGAAGGCCGCTCTGGCCGCCGTCGGCGCTGTCATCGGCGTCGGCGGCTTCCTCCTGCTGGCGCGTCGCATCCCCTCCCGCTCCAGCGTGCTGGTGCCCGTCGTCGGCATCCTCTACGCCGGCGTCATCGGCGCGGCGACCACCTTCATCGCCTACCGCACCGAGCTGCTGCAGGAGCTGCTCAGCTGGGGCATCGGCGACTTCTCGGCGATCCTCCGCGGCCGCTACGAGATCCTCTTCTTCGCGGCGGCGGCTGCGGCCGTCGCCTGGATCGCCGCCGACCGGTTCACCGTCGCCGGCCTCGGAGACGACACCGCCCGCGGGCTCGGACTCGACACCCGCCTGGTGATGGTTCTGGGAGTGGGGATCATCGCCGTGGTCACCGGCATCCTCATGGTCACCACCGGAGCCCTTCCCTTCCTGGGGCTCATCGTGCCGAACATCGTCAGCCGCTTGGTCGGCGACAACATGCGTCGCGCCGTGCCGCTCGTCGCGCTCCTGGGAGCGGCGATCGTGCTGCTGTGCGACATCATCGGTCGGGTCGTGCGCTACCCGTACGAACTGCCGATCTCGATCGTGATGGGGATCATCGGGGGGATCGTGTTCCTCTGGATGCTGGTGGGCCGCGCCCGACCAGTGGATCGGGTGGCCACATCATGACCCTGACCCGCCCTCGCACGACCGGTCCGCGGCATCCGATCCTGCGTCACGCGATCCTGCGGCACCCGACCACCGTCACCCTCCTTCTCACCGGCGTCGCGGTCGCACTCGTCGCACTCTTCCTCTTCACCGACCTTCCCGGCGCCTGGCAGTACGCCCTCGGCCTTCGGTGGCGGACCGTCGCGGGCATGCTGATCGCGGCAGCGGCGATCGGCGCAGCCACCGTGCTCTTCCAGACGATCACCGCGAACCGCATCCTCACCCCCGGCATCCTCGGATTCGATGCCGTCTTCCTCACCGTGCAGACGGTCGTGGCGTTCGTGTTCGGCCCGCTCATCCTCGTCGCGGCACCACCCGCGGTTTCGTGGTCGGTCGAGCTCGTGCTGATGGCGGGGTCGGTGCTGCTGCTGTACTGGTGGCTCTTCCAACGCCGACGCCTCGATCTGCACGTCACCGTGCTGGCAGGCCTCGTGCTCGGTGTGATGTTCCGCTCGGTGACCGCCTTCCTCCAGCGCCTGCTCGACCCAGACACCTTCGCCATCCTGCAGAACGTCACCTTCGCCAGCTTCACCTCGGTCGACCGGGAACTGCTCCTGCCGACGGGTGTGCTCGTGGTGCTCGCGGTGGCGTCGCTGTGGCCGATCCGGCGGCAGCTCGACGTGCTGTCGCTCGGCGAGACCACGGCGATCTCGCTCGGTGTCGCCCACCGGCGGACCGTGTTCCACGTCGTCGTCGTCGTGGCGGTCCTGGTGTCGGCCTCGACGGCGCTCGTGGGCCCCGTGACATTCTTCGGGCTCATCACCGCCAACCTCGCCTACGGTGCCGTCGGGCACCGACACCTCCGCAGCATCCCGACTGCCATCACCCTCGGCGTCATCGCGCTCATCGGCGGGCAGCTGATCCTCGACCGTCTCCTCGGGTTCGGCACCGAACTGCCGATCGTGATCGAGTTCGTCGGGGGCATCTTCTTCATCGTCCTCGTTCTCACCGGAAGGGCCCGCTGATGATCCTCGCCGAGCAGGTCACGAAACGCCACGGCACCCTCCTCGCCGTCGACGACGTCAGCCTGGCGCTCCGCGCCGGCGTCACCGCCATCATCGGACCCAACGGGGCGGGCAAGTCGACGCTCCTCGCGGCGATCGGCCGCCTCGTGGGCACGAACGCGGGGCGCATCACGGTGGACGGGATGGATGTCGCCACCACCCGCTCTCGCGATCTCGCCCGGCGCCTGGCGATCCTCCGGCAGGACAACCAGCTGGCCATCCGCCTGAGTGTCGACGACCTCGTCGCCTATGGGCGGTTTCCCCACGGCGGTTCGGGGCGCTCGGTCGAGGACCGTGCCCATGTCGATCGAGCCATCGACGATCTCGACCTCGATGCTGTGCGCGGCCGCTTCCTCGACGAGCTGTCGGGAGGTCAGCGGCAGCGGGCGTTCGTGGCCATGGCGCTCGCGCAGGACACCGATCACCTGCTGTTGGACGAACCTCTGAACAACCTCGATCCCCGTCACGGCGTGACCCTGATGCGGCTGGTCCGCCGCCTGGCGGAGGAGCGAAGGATGACGGTGGTCGTCGTCTTGCACGACATCAACGTCGCCGCGCGCTACGCCGACGACATCGTGGCGATGCGCGACGGTCGCGTGGTCCACCATGGAACAGTCGCCGACGTCCTCACCGCCGACAACCTCACCGACCTCTACGACACCCCTGCGCGCGTCGCCGACATCGACGGACGCCCCGTGGTGTTGTGGGACTGAACCGACACGATCCGAAAGAGCGCCATCGCCATGCCTGAGTCATCCTTCTCCTTCCGTCCCGAGGGTCTGGAGCTGCGGTTCCGCCGCGTCCGTCTCCACAGCCGCGAGTGGCTGACCCCCGGCTACGTGCGGGTGCGACTCGTCGGCGACGAACTCGCCGGGTTCGTCTCCCTCGGAGCCGACGACCACCTCCGCATCTTCTTCCCCGAGGGCGAGCCCGAGACGGTCGAGGAGCTGCGCGCAGCGGCGAGCCGCGAATACACCCCCGCCCGCTTCGACGCCGACTGGCTCGACCTCGAGTTCGCCGTCCACGGCGACCCGGATGCGGGAACCGCGGGCGTCGCGGCGGCGTGGGCGGCGACCGCGCCGCTCGGGGCGCTCGCGGGCATCGGCGGTCCGCGAGGCTCGAAGGTCGTCGACGGCCGGCCGGACTACTGGCTGCTCGCCGGCGACGAGACCGCGGTGCCGGCCATGCGCCGCTTCGCCGGGCTCATGGACGATGAGGCGCAGGGGCGCATCCTCGTCGAGGTGGACGACGCCGCCCACGAGCTGCCGATCGACGCGCCCGCGGGTGTCGGCGTGGAGCAGGTGCACCGCGACACGACGGCGCCCGGGTCGGCGCTGGCCGCCCGGCTGATCGAGGCTCGGCGACGGGGAGCGGCCGACGGGCAGCATCCTGGGGTTCATCGCGGCCGAGCAGTCGATCGTCAAGCCGGGTCGTGAGCTGCTGCTCGAGCGGTGGGGCGTGCCGGCCGACCAGACCGTCATCAAGGGCTACTGGAAGCGCGGCGAGACCTCGGAGAAGAAGCCGCGCTGAGTTGCGCGCCGGTCAGCGCTCCCAGGTGTGCACGGGCTCGTTGGTGTGCATGCCGGCGGTGTAGTCGAGCAGGGTGGCCCGCAGGGCGTCGAAGCGCTCCATGCCGCGGCGCTGATGCATCCGCCCGACGAACCACTCCGCGCCGGTGACACCCGTCAGGCACCGCTGCTCGATGATGCCGAGGAGGCGTTCGCGTTCGGAGGTCTCGACACCCCACGCCTCGAGTCCGCGGTGGGCGAGGGGGAGCAGGCGCCGGAGCACGAGCTCGGTCGCCGCCACCTGGCCGACCCCGGGCCAGTAGACGCGCGCATCGATGCCGTCACGGGCCCCGGCGTGGAAGTTCTCCTCCGCCGCGCTGAACGACATCTGCGACCACAGCGGCCGGTCGTCCTCGGCGAGTGCGCGCACGAGCCCGAAGTAGAACGCGGCGTTGGCCATGATGTCGGCGACGGTGGGGCCTGCGGCCAGCAGCCGGTTCTCCACACGCAGGTGCGGCATCCCGTCGGCGATGTCGTATACCGGGCGGTTCCAACGGTACACGGTGCCGTTGTGGAGCTTCAGCTCCGCCAGCGACGGCACCCGGCCCTCCTCGAGGGCGACCGTGGGGTCCTCTTCGTCGACAACGGGGAGCAGGGCCGGGAAGTACCGGACGTTCTCCTCGAAGAGGTCGAACACCGAGGTGATCCACCGCTCGCCGAACCACACCCGGGGGCGGACGCCCTGGGCCTTCAGCTCCTCGCTGCGGGTGTCGGTCGCCTGCTCGAACAGGGGGATGCGCGTCTCGCGCCAGAGCTCCTTGCCGAGCAGATACGGCGAGTTCGCCGACACCGCGAGCTGCACCCCCGCCATCACCTGCGAGGCGTTCCAGTAGGCGGCGAAGTCGTCGGGCGCGGTCTGCACGTGGAACTGCGTGCTGGTGCATGCCGCTTCGGGAATGATCGAGTCCGCCGTGGTGCGCAGCTTCTCGGCGCCGGTGATCGACAGCGCGATATCCTCCCCGCGGGCGTCGAGGATCTGCTCGCTGAGCAGTGCGTAGCGGGGGTTCGCGCTGAGCGTCTCGCGCGTGAGGTGCCCTTCGGCGAGGGTCGGCAGGATGCCGATCATCACCAGGTGGGCGCCGACCCCCGCAGAGCGCTCCTCGGCACGGTTGAGGCTGCGGCGCAGCCCCTCCTCGAATGTCGTCAGCCCTCCCCCGCTCAGTCGCGCCGGGGGGACGTTCATCTCGATGTTGAACTGGCCGAGCTCGGTCTGGAACGCCGGGTCGGCGATCGCGGCGAGGGCCTCGGCGTTTCGGAGAGCGGGGTCGCCGACCTCGTCGATGAGGTTGAACTCGACCTCCAGCCCCGTCAGCGGATCGTCGGTGTCGAACCGCGACTCGCGCAGCATCTGCGCGAAGACGTCGAGGTTCTGCCGCACCTTCTCGCGGTGGCGCGTGCGGTCGGCGCGGGTGAACTCCTGCGGTGCGACATCCTCTCCCATGGGGGCACTCTAGAGGGCGCCCCGCCCGCAGGCGAGGGCTTGCGGACGGGGCGGCGGGCGCTCAGGAGCGGACGTAGTCTGTCGTCACGGCCAGCTCGCGGGCGATCTCGATCTCGGCGGCGAGGGACGCCGCCCGGTCACGTGCGAAGCCGGATGAGTCGGTGCCGAGCTGCTGCCGCAGCGGGCCGTCGCCGCGTTCGGCGATCGTCTGGATCGCGGCGGCGGCACGAGCCGGGTCTCCGAGCTGCGTTCCCGGCATGGCCTGGTGCGTGGCGATCATGTCGCGGATGGCGGGGTAGGCGTCGATCGGATGCTCCGCCTGCTGCAGCGAACGCGAGGTGAGGAAGTCGGTGTCGAAGTATCCGGGTTCGACGATGGTGACGCGGATGCCGAAGTCCGCGACCTCGGCCGCCAGCGCCTCCGACATCCCCTCCAGAGCGAATTTTCCGGCACAGTAGAGCCCCCACCCCGGGAAGGCCAGCAGCCCGAGAATCGAGGAGATGTTGAGGATGTGGCCCGAGCGCTCAGCCCGCATCGCGGGAAGGACCGCGCGCAGGACGTTCCAGGTGCCGTTCACCTGCACGTCGAGCATCGCCCGCACGTCGGCGTCGGTGGTCTCCTCGACGGCCCCGAGGAATCCGTATCCGGCGTTGTTGACCACGACGTCGAGATGACCGAAGACCTCGAGCGTCTGCGACACCGCGTGCGCCACCGCGTCCTGATCGACGAGATCGACTTCAAGCGCGAGCAGCCGATCGCTGTCGAGGTCCGACAGACTCGTCCGCAGCCGCTCGGCCGAGCGGCTGGTCGCTGCGACGCGGCCGCCCGAGGCGAGCAGGTGCCGGACGAGGGCCAGACCCAGCCCCCGGGACGCTCCGGTGACGAACCAGACCGCGGGACGGTCGACGGGGTATGACATGAGAGGTCCTTTCGAGAGTGTTCGATGCGCGGCGATCAGCCGTCGTGCTTCCACTGTCGGTCTCCGGACGTCGGCCGAGAGGCCTGCACCCGGCCCTTGCGAGACCAGGACTCCGAGGGCCAGGCAAACCCCTGACGGATGCCGCGTGCGTCGCGACAATGGGGTGATGACCCCTCGCAACGCCGAGCTGGCGGACTTCCTGCGGCGTGCGCGTGCCGCCGCCGATCCGGTCCGGGCCGACCTGCCGCCAGACGGCCGGGTGCGCCGGGTTCCCGGTCTCCGCCGGGAGGAGGTGGCCCGGCTCGCCCGAGTGTCGACCGACTACTACACCCGCCTCGAGCAAGGCCGGCCGATCGTTCCCTCCCCGGCCGTCGTCGACGCGATCGCGCGCGCACTCGGCCTCGACGAGACCGGAACACGGCACCTGCGCGACCTCCTCGACCCGACGATCGCCGCCGATCGCGCCACCCACGCGCAGCGGGCGCGTCACGGCCTCCACCAGCTGATGGAAGGACTGGATGCGACGCCCGGGATGATCCTCGGCCGGCGCACCGACGTCTTGGCGATCAACCCGATGGCTCGCGCGCTCATCGCCGACTTCGAGGTCATGCCCGCGCGGGAGCGCAACTACGCCCGGTGGATGTTCCTCTCACCCGAGGCCCGGGAGCGCCTCATCGACTGGGAAGCACAGGCCCGTCGCGTCGTCGAGAACCTCCGGCTCGAGGCGGGCCGCAGCGGAGGCGACCCCGACCTCGCCGCGTTCGTCACCGCACTCGCTGTGGCGAGCAGCGACTTCGCGCGGTGGTGGGACGAGCACCGGGTCTTCCAGCGCACCTTCGGCGACAAGCGATTCCGGCACCCGCTCGTGGGAGAGCTGACGCTGCAGTACGAGACCCTGACGCTGCCCGGCGATCCGGATCAGACCCTCTTCCTCTACACCGCCGCCCGCGGCTCGCGATCTGCCGAGGCGCTGAGCCTGCTGCACCAGTGGATCGAGCAGCAGACACCCGCCGCCGTCAGCCAGAGCCTCGCCCGCTGAGAGCGTCGAGCTCTCGGACGAGCCTCTTCGGAGCCGTCACGCGGTACGACGCGTCGATCAACTCGGCGACTTCGTCCCAGTCGACCCCGCCCCGGTCGACGCCGCCCGCGGCGGCGAGGTCGACACCGAGCCATCCCGCCGGCCAGAGGTAGGCCGGTTCCCAGAACCGCCCATCCTGCCGGAGGGCCGGCTCGTCGGCGGGGTCCGGCCGGAAGAGGATGGCGGTGTCGTGCCGCGCGCCCACGTGATCGCCCCGCTCCGACCCGCCGTAGTAGCAGAACGTCTTGGTCGTGAAGAAGTTCGGCCGTCCGTGCGAGACCCGCTCGGCCGCCCCCGGGAAGGCGAGGGAGATCTCGCGGATGCGCTGCAGCGCAGCATCCGCGTCGTCGAACATGATCGGGTGACTCACGGGGGCACCGTACCGCCGGGGAACGACATGGGCAATGATGAGCGCATGTCGACGTCGGTCACGCTCCGCTTCGCCACGAAGCAGGATGCCGCGACCGTCGGCGCCCTGCTTCACGACTTCAACACCGAGTTCGAGGCGGCAACCCCCGGCGCGGAGTTCTTCGGCGAGAGGTTCACCGATCTGCTGACACGAGAGGACGTGCTCGTCGTGCTGGCCGAGAAGGAAGACGGTGAGGCCATCGCCTTCGCGTACCTGACGCTTCGCCCTACTCCCTACTACCCAGGTGCACTGGCACAACTGGAGGAGCTGTACGTGCGACCGACGCTTCGTGACGCGGGAATCGGCACGCAGGTCCTCACCGCCGCGATCGACGAGGCGCGCCGTCGGGGGGCCGGCGAGATGCACATCAACGTCGACGAGATCGATCACGACACCCGCCGGTTCTACGAGCGGCACGGCTTTGTGAATATCGAGCCCGGCGAGGACTACCGGATGCTCTGCTACATCCGGGAGCTCTGAGCGGGCTCATCCTGTCTGCGACGATCCTTCGACACCCGCGAGGATCGGCGCGAGCTCACGCGCGAGCGGCGGGGCCAGCCGCTCACTGAAGGTGGCGGTGAGGTGGTGGGCGTCGCGATACACGACGGAGTCGCCGATGATCGGCGCGCACATCTCGTCGCAGAAGTATCGGGCGAGGTCGATGACCTCCGCGCCCTCGGCAGCGGCGACCTCACGCTCGATCCCCCGCACCTCGGGGCGCAGGGCCTCGTCCGCCGACGCGCCGCACGCGGCGGTGTCGGTGAGATGCGCCGAGAGGCATACCGCGGGCGGGGTGCGCAGGTCGGGGCTGTCGGCGAGGATCACCACCGGCACGTCGATCGCATCGAGCGTGCCGGTGAGTCCCTCGCGCCAGGGATCTGCACCGACGTTGTCGGCGGCCGCTGCGTAGTTGGCGACGATCACCAGGGTGGGCGGGTCTTCGCGGAGCCGCTCGAACACCTTGGCCCGCCACTGGTCGCACGAGACGTAGGGCACTCCGTCGCGCTCCTGGGGCATCTCCAGTGATCGGCACGACGCCTTGGTGAAGACCTGCAGCGCGTAGCCGTGGGCCTCGGCGGCACCGGCGACGGCCGGGAACCAGCTGGCGGCGTGCGAGTCGCCGAAGAGCACGATGCGGGGGGCATCGACGTCGCCGTAGAGACATCCCTTCGCTTCGGCCGAGTGGTAGTCGTCGACGCAGCCGTCGGCGTAGATGACGGGCTCGTCGTCGAGCACGTCGCGAAGGTCGGGGGTGACGTTGGAGGGGACGAAGGAAGTGGCGGCGGGCGGGGCGGCGACCTCGGAAGAGGCGACGTCGCCGGTCCGCAGCGGCGCGGCGCTCGCCGTGGCAGCGGCTGCCGAGGCGAGGAGCACGCACGCCGCCGACCCGGCGAGCGCCGCCACCAGCGACCGGCGCGGTCGCGCGGCGACGAGCCACGGCATACGACGGACCGGGTTCTCGACGATCCGATGAAGGACCCACGCCGCCGGCACGCAGAGCGCCGCGATACCGAGCGCGACGGGGAGCGGCAGCGACGCGGTGAAGCCCGACGCCGCCTGCGGAACGAGGAGCGCCGGCCAGTGCACCAGGTAGAGCGAGTACGAGATCGCGCCGACGAACAGCATCCCGCGCGTCGACAGCACGGCCCCCGGCCCGCCCCGCACGGGCGTGCTTCCCGCGAGGATGACGAGCAGGGTGGCCGCGACCGGCAGCGCCGCCGCGACGCCGGGGAAGACGGTGCCCGCGTCGAACAGCACGGCCACCGCGACGATGCCCGCGAGCCCGATCCAGCCGGCGGCAGGTGCGAGGCGGGCGGGAATGCGGATGCCGCGGCTCACCGCGAGTGCGAGCAGCCCGCCTGCGCCGAGCTCCCACGCCCGGGTGGGGAGGGAGAAGAACGCCCACGGCTGGTCGCTGTACGTCTGGACGACGCCGCCGGCGAAGGACACGGCGACGAGGACGGCGAGGACGACGAACAGGCAGCGTCGCGTGCGGGTGAACGCCGCCGCACCGGCGAGGACGACCGGCCAGAGGAGGTAGAACTGCTCCTCGACGCCGAGCGACCAGTAGTGCTGGAACAGCGACGGCGTCTGCTCAGCGAGGTAGTCGGTGCCCTCCACCGCGAAGAGGTAGTTGGGCACGTAGAGCGCGGTGGCCACGGCATCCTTCCACACCTCCCCCATGAGAAGCGGCGGGTACCAGATGACTGCCGCCACGACGGAGGCGGCGATCACGACGAAGGCCGCAGGCAGGATGCGGCGCGCGCGCCGGGCGTAGAAGCGCGCGAAGCGCACCCGACCCTCACGGTCGAGCTCAGCCAGGAGGTGGGTGGTGATGAGGAACCCCGAGATGACGAAGAAGACGTCGACCCCGATGAAACCGCCCGGGAGGAACGGCACCCCGGCGTGATACAGCACCACCGCGCCCACGGCGACGGCACGAAGACCCTGGATGTCGCCGCGGAAACCCGCAGGCGATGCCGTGCCGGTGGCTGCCACGCGGCGCAGTCTAGGTGGTCGGGGAGAACAGCCGGCGAACCCCTGCCCGCCGGGTGGATCTCAGGAACGGATGCCACGATGTGCGGGTGCGCTCCTCTGCGGCATCCCGAATCCAGACCGTGCTCGCAGGTCTGGTCACCGTCGCGGTCGTCGCCGCGATCGCCGTCGTGGTGCTGTTCTCGCCCCGCGAGAGCGCCCCCGAGTGCCGCACGTGGACCGCTGAGCAGCGCGAGAACGCCGCCACCGTCATCCGGGCGGGACAGGATCTGGGGCTCTCGGAGCGCGACCAGACCATTGCCGTGATGACCGCGATGGGCGAGTCGTCGCTCGAGAATCTCGACTACGGCGACTGGGAGACCAGCGGAGTGCGAAACCCCGACGGCAGCCCCACGACCTCGGTCGGCCTCTTCCAGCAGCAGGACGAGTGGGGTCCGCGCGACGCGCGCATGGATCCGTACACCGCGGCGACGATGTTCTACCGGGCGATGCTCGAGGAGGTGCCCGAGCCCGAGCGCCTGGCGATGGAGCCGACGCTCGTCGCCCACCGCACGCAGATCAACGCCGAGCCCGACCACTACGCGCCGTACTGGCCCGCCGCAGAGGCGATGGTCGCGGAGCTCGCGGGTGCGGACGGCGCGGGTGCGGAGGGCGCTCCCGAGGAGACGGATGCCGCGGGCTCAGGAGGCTGCTGACGGGGCGTTGTCAGCTAGGCAAACGCACCAGATCCGCGGAGGAGACATGCAGGAGCACCTGGTTGTGTGTTCCCTATGGATTCACGCGTCGCCTTGGTCACCGGAGCATCCTCGGGAATCGGAGAGGCCACCGTCCTCGAACTGATCAGCCGCGGGTTCGTCGTCTATGCCGGGGCACGGCGGGTGGAGCGCATGGCCCACCTCGCCGATCACGGCGCCCGCGTCATCCATCTGGATGTCACCGACGACGAGTCCATGACGGCGGCCGTCACCGGCATCCTCAACGATCAGGGACGCATCGACGTGCTGGTCAACAACGCCGGATACGGCTCCTACGGCGCCGTCGAAGACGTGCCGATCGACGAGGCCCGACGCCAGTTCGAGGTGAACATCTTCGGCCTCGCGCGACTCACCCAGCTGGTGCTGCCGACGATGCGCCGCCAACGCCGCGGCACGATCGTCAACATCTCCTCGATCGGCGGACGCATCTACGAGCCGCTGGGCGCCTGGTACCACGCGACGAAGTACGCCGTGGAGGGGCTGAGCAACTCCCTGCGAGTCGAGGTCGAGCCGCACGGGGTGCGGGTGGTGCTCATCCGGCCCGGGGCGATCCGTACCGAGTGGAACGAGATCTCGCGGCGGAGCGCCCTCGAGGTCTCGGGCGAGACCGCGTACGGACCCCAGGCGCACGCGCTCGTGCGGGCGCTGACCGCGGCAGACACGGAGAGTGCGGCGGGTCCGGCAGTCGTCGCCGAGGCGATCGGGCGGGCCGTGGATGCCGCGAAGCCGCGGATCCGCTACACCGTGCCCTTCGCTGCGAAAGCGATCGTGTTCGCGCGCTGGCTGCTGCCCGACCGCGTGTTCGACGCCGCGGTGCACCGCGTGTTCGGCGTCACCCCCGCCGATCGGCTGGCTGCGGAGGAGTCCTCCGCCGGCGCGCGCGGTGCGGTGACGGCACCGTCATGATCCTGCGATAGGCGGCCAGTGACCCGGGTCGGCAAGGGGCGCATCGTGAACGTCGACACCGTCATCGTCGACCACCGCCGACACGACGACCAGTGAGTACGAGCGGATGCCCTCGTAGCTGTCCCTTCGGATGATCGCCGCCGGGTCGGCAGGGTCGAGCTCGGCAGAACGGTCGAGGACCGTCATCCATTCGTCGGGAGAAGCGGCGCGGAAATCCGCGAGCCACCGTGCGATGCGCGGTGAGCGCTGGTCGTCGACGTCGTCGTGCGCGACCATGTGGACGCCGGTAGCGAGCTCGGTCGCCGAGAGGATCAGTCCGTCCCACGACACGACGCGCGCGCGGCGGCCGGTGACTTCGACGAGATTGAAGCCACGGGTCATCGGCGCCCCCGCCGGTGAGCGGCCGGCCACAGACTCCAGTGCGACCGATCCCCGGGTGTGCACCGCGCTGTCCGGACGATCGGAGAGGTCATGGCGGTTCAGGAGCACGGCGACGCGGCGAGCGACCGGGTCCGCCGCCATCCACGCGCCGCCCGCCCGGACGTCGCGTATCCCGACGACGCCCTCATAGGCGTCGTCCCACCAGGGCCCCAGCCGGTTCCACGGCCGATCGGGGTCTTCATCGCGGACGGCGAGGAGGCGCACCGCCCCGCCGCCTGACGTCTCGGGGACCGAGATGATCACCGTGCACATGCGATGCCTCCGGTCAGGCGTGCCAGACTCGAGCCATGTTCGTCCTCGTGGGGGTCACCGGCGGCATCGCCGCGTACAAGACCGTCCACCTCGTGCGGGCACTCGTCCTCGACGGTCATGAGGTGCACGTCATCCCGACCGAGGATGCGCTCCGCTTCGTCGGTCGTCCCACGTGGGAAGCCATCAGCCGTCACCCCGTCACCACCTCGGTACACGACGACGTCGCCCAGGTGAGACACGTCGCGCTCGGCCAGCAGGCCGATCTCATCGTCGTGGCGCCCGCGACCGCCAACTTCCTCGCGAAGTTCGCCGCGGGTCTGGCCGACGACCTGCTGGGAACGAGCCTACTGGCCACCACGGCGCCGGTCGTCGTCGCGCCGGCCATGCACACCGAGATGTGGCGCCACCCGGCGACGACGCAGAACGTCGAGGTGCTGCGCGCCCGCGGCGTGCACGTCATCGGCCCCGACAGCGGGGCGCTCACAGGGGGTGATGTCGGACCAGGGCGGATGTCGGAACCCGACGCCATCCACGCCTATGTCGCCGGGCTGCTCGCCGGCGAGGATCCGGAAGGAACCCGAGCGAAATCCCTCGACGGCGTCCGTGTTCTGGTGACGGCGGGCGGGACGCGAGAACCGATCGACCCGGTCCGCTACATCGGAAATCGCTCCAGCGGAAAACAGGGGATCGCCGTCGCCACGGCTGCGGCCGACCGAGGCGCGGAGGTCACGGTGGTTCTCGCTCACGTCGACTCGGACGTCCTCCGGGAAGCATCCGCACACCGCTCGATCACCCTCGAGCGTGCCGGAACGGCCGCCGAGCTCGGCGACGCCGTAGCGCGTCTCGCACCATCCGCAGACGTCATCGTGATGGCCGCGGCCGTCGCCGACTACCGGGTCGAGGATGCGTCGGAGACGAAGATCTCCAAAGACAGCACCGACGGCGCGCTGCACCTGACGCTCGTGGAAACCGCCGACGTCCTCGCAGCCACGACGGCGGCCCGTCGCACGGGACAGACCATCGTCGGGTTCGCGGCGGAGACCGAACCCGACCCCGACATCCGAATCGAGCGCGCCCGCCGCAAGCGTGAGCGCAAGGGGGTCGATATCCTCGCTCTCAATGAGGTCGGTTGGACGAAGGGCTTCGAGTCGACGGACAACACACTGAGCCTGATCGGAGCCGACGGCGCGGTGCTCGCGACCGTGTCGGGCACCAAGCGCGAGACGGCCGAGGCGCTGTGGGACGCGGTGCTCGCAGTGCGCGGCACCTGACGCGGGACCAGCCGACGGCCGACGGCCGAGCGACAGGTCACGCCGACTCCACTCTCGCAGCGTGCCTCGTCACACAGGCACGCGAGGGATGCCGGCCGGTTGGGGGGACCGCAGATGCTCGACGACCCGGTCGGCGATGGCCCGGTGCCCGTCGTTTCCGACATGCCCATCGCCGAGGGAGAACGCCGGGTCGATGACATTCGGCTCGAGCATGCTGATGTAGGACGCCCCGACCGCCTCGGCTGCCTCCTGAACGACGGCGTCGAGACCGCGCGCGACGTCATCGACCTCCCACGGCGTGGACGGTCCGACGGCGACGATATCGGCGTCGGGAAGGGCTGCCCCCAACGAGGTGAACGTCTGCCACACGGCCGCACGCACACGCTCGGGGTCGCGGACGAAGGTGCCGAAGTCGTTCTGCCCACCCGCGACCACGACGACGTCAGGAGACGCGGCGACGACCTCGGCGACCATCTCGACGTAGGTCGGGCAGTACTGCCGGCCGCATCCCCGCCAGCTGTTGGTCGTCACGAACCCCGTGCCGCCGAGCCCCAGGTTCACCTCCACCCACCCGAGATCGTCGGCGGCGAGAGTGCTCCACCGGTGCGCGTGCAATTCCGCCCCACCGCCCTGGGTGTAGGAATCGCCCATGAAGGCCGCCCGCCGGGGCGGCTCGGGCTCGGCGGACGGACTGAGGTCGGGCCGGCGCGTCGGCGACGGCGTCGAGAAAGGGCCGAGCGCGTGAGCGGCGGATTGGTGTGGCTCGCCAGAGCCGTCCGGCTCGATGGAACGGGGAGCGTCGGTCGCGACGGCCTCTCCGCCCGCTGCATCCTCACTCGTGGGAACTACGAAGACCAGGGCGACCAGCGCGAGAACCGCACCCGCGACCGCCAGCTCTGCGCGCCGCCGGGCACCGATGCTCACCGCCGACGGCCGCTGCCCGTGCGCCATACATCGACCCTAAATCGCCGATCCAGGGATTTCGAGGGGTGCGTCAGTCCGCGCTCGCCCGCAGCAGGCACGCCTCGGCGGCGACCCAGCCGAGCATCGCGCACTTCACCCGCATGACGTAGCGGGCGACGCCGTGAAAGGCGGCGGCGTCTTCAAGACGTTCGGGCGGCTCGACACCCGGCGAGCGCAGCATGGTGCGGAAGTCCTCGATGAGCGCCCGTGCCGTTTCGACGTCGGCACCCCTCAGCAGGCCCGACATCACCGACGCCGACGCCATCGAGATGCTGCAGCCCTGCCCTTCCCAGGCCAACCCGCTCACGACGCCGTCCTCGACGGCGAGGCCGAGGGTGATCTCGTCGCCGCAAGACGGGTTGAGCTCGTGATGGGTGACGGCGAAGCCCGAGACGTCGCCGCGCCCCTCGGGGTCACGAGAGTGGTCGAGGATCACCTCGCGGTACAGGCTCTCGAGATCGCTCACCGGTCGGCTCCGAAGAAGGGGCGCACCTCGGCGAGCGCGTCGGCGAACCGCGCCACCTCGGCGGCGTCGGTGTAGACGTAGGCGCTCGCCCGGGTGGTCGCCGCCACCCCGAGACGGCGATGAAGGGGCTGAGCGCAGTGGTGTCCCGTGCGCACGGTGATCCCGCGGTCGTCGAGGAACTGGCCCACGTCGTGCGCGTGGACACCGTCGACGATGAAGCTCGCCAGCGGCCCGCGCTCGGCCCCGGCCGGCACACCGACCAGGCGCACACCCGGCGTGTGAGCGACGGCGTCGACGAGCAGGCCGGTCATCTCGTGCTCATGGTCCGCGACCGCCGGCATCCCGATCGCCTGCAGGAAATCGGATGCCGCGGCGAATCCGACCGCCTGGCTCACCGGCTGGGTGCCCGCCTCGAAGCGGTTCGGTGCGGGGAGGAATTCGGCCGACTCCATCGTCACCGTGGTGATCGTGGATCCGCCGGTGCGGGCGGGCGGCAGCAGGTCGAGCAGATCCTTGCGACCCCAGAGCGCGCCGATGCCGGTGGGGCCGAGCATCTTGTGGGCCGAGAACGCGGCGAAATCGACGCCGAGCGCAGAGAAAGCAACCGGATGATGCGGCACCGACTGGCACGCATCGAGCACCGTCAGCGCGCCGACGCGCTGGGCGAGGCCGACGACATCGGCGATGGGGGCGATCATGCCGGTGACATTGGAGACGTGGGCGAAGGCGATGACCCGGGTGCGCGGTGTGACCACGGCCGCGAGGGCGTCGGTGTGCCACAGACCGTCGTCGTCGACCGGGACCCAGCGAAGGGCTGCGCCGGTGCGCGCCGCGAGACGCTGCCACGGGATGAGGTTCGCGTGGTGCTCGGCCTCCGTGACGACGATCTCGTCCCCGGGCCCGAGGCCGAACCGGGCGCCGGCGTCATCGCCGCCGAGGCCGAGCGCGGCATCCGACATGCCGAGCGCGATCATGTTGATCGCGTCGGTGGCGTTCTCGGCCCACACGATCTCATCGGCTGCCGCGCCCACGAACGAGGCCACCCGTGCGCGGGCGTCTTCGAATGCCAGGGTCGCCGCTCCGGTCGCCATGCTCGACCCGCGGTGCACCGCCGCGTAGTCGGTCGCGACGAACGCCGCCTCGGCGTCGATCACCTGCCGCGGGCGCTGCGACGTCGCCGCCGAGTCGAGGTAGGCGCGGTCGGGGTGCGCGGCGAGGAAGGGGAAGTCGTCGCGCACACGAGTCGGGAGGATGTTCATCACCCTCCAGTCTCTCGCGGATCGGCGCGTCGCGCTCCGGGGGTGCGGGCCGGCGCGCAACCGCGGGTCGGGCCGGCGACGCGCCGCCGTTCGGCGAAGACGCGCGGCGTGTCGGGCCCGAGCCCCGCGGCTGTGAACGGCATCGCGGCGTCGGCCTTCCCGTCATGGGCGGGCGTGAGCGTGACGGGGCCTGATACCCTCGGGTTGTGACCCTGACGTGTCGTTGTTGTGAGTGAGCGCCCCTCGGCGCGCCTTCGACGACCACTCATCTCCGGCTGCCACGAGCGGCCCTTACTCAGGAACACACCGTGCGCTACGCCTCCCACGTCGCCGACCTCGTCGGCCACACCCCCCTCGTCCGCCTGAACCACGTCGTCAGTGACGTGAAGCCCACCCTGCTGGCGAAGGTCGAGTACTTCAACCCCGGCGGCTCGGTCAAGGACCGCATCGCGCGCCGCATGATCGACGCCGCCGAAGAGAGCGGTCAGCTCCAGCCCGGCGGCACCATCGTCGAGGCCACGAGCGGCAACACCGGCGTCGGCCTCGCCCTCGTCGCCCTCCAGCGCGGATACCGCATGATCTTCGTGGTGCCCGAGAAGTTCGCCGGCGAGAAGACGGCGGTGCTCCGCGCCTACGGCGCCGAGATCGTCACCGTTCCGACGAACGTGCCGCCGGATCATCCGGACTCCTACTACTCGGTCAGCGACCGCCTCGCCGCTGAGATCCCCGGGGCGTTCAAGCCCAACCAGTTCGCCAACATCAACGGGCCGCTCTCGCACTACGAGACGACCGGTCCTGAGATCTGGGACGACACCGAGGGCCGGGTCACCCACCTCGTCGCCGGCATCGGCACCGGGGGCACGATCACCGGCACAGGCAAGTATCTGAAGGATGTCTCCGACGGCCGCGTCACGGTCATCGGCGCCGACCCCGAGGGGTCGATCTACTCCGGAGGTCCCGTGCACGGCTACCTCGTCGAGGGGGTCGGCGAGGACTTCTGGCCGACGACCTTCGACCCGAACGTGGTCGACCGCTACGAACGCGTGGATGACCGCGAGTCGTTCGAGATGACCCGGCGCCTGGCGCGGGAAGAGGGCCTCCTCGTCGGAGGGTCGTGCGGGATGGCGGTCGTCGCCGCCCTCCGCACGGCACGCGAGCTCGGCGAGGACGACGTCGTCGTCGTGATCCTCCCCGACTCCGGCCGCGGCTACATCAGCAAGATCTTCGACGACGAGTGGATGACGAGGAACCTGGCATGACCGTCGATCAGAACACCCACCGCTTCGACAGCCTCGCCGTCCACGCCGGCCAGGAGTTCGACCCCACCACGGGTGCGGTCATCCCCCCGGTGCACTTCTCCACGACCTTCGCGCAGGACGGCATCGGCGGGCTCCGCCAGGGGTACGAGTACGGCCGGAGCGGCAATCCGACGCGCACGGCGCTGCAGCGTCAGCTCGCCGCGCTCGAGGGCGGCGCCCACGCGTTCTCGTTCTCGTCGGGCCTGGCCGCCGAAGACGCGCTCCTGCGCGCGACGCTGAAGCCCGGCGACAGCGTGCTGCTCGGCAACGACGTCTACGGCGGCACCCACCGGCTGCTCGCTCGCGTGCTCGCACCGTGGGGTGTCCAGATGCGCACGGTCGAGATGGCTGACCCCGCGGCGGTCCGCGCCGCCCTCGCCGAGCGCCCCGCGCAGCTGGTGTGGGTCGAGACGCCGTCGAACCCCCTGCTGAAGATCACCGACATCGCCGAGCTGGCCGCGCTCGGGCACGACGCCGGAGCGCTCGTCGTCGTCGACAACACCTTCGCCACCCCGGCTCTGCAGCGCCCCCTCACCCTCGGCGCCGACGTGGTCGTCCACTCGGTGACGAAGTACCTCGGCGGGCACTCGGATGTCGTCGGCGGAGCGCTCGTGCTCGATGATGACGCGCTCGCCGAGAAGATCGGGTTCCTCCAGTTCGCCGTCGGGGCGGTCTCGGGTCCGATGGACGCGTGGCTGGCCTCACGGGGCATCAAGACCCTCGGAATCCGGATGGCACGCCACAGCGCCAACGCGGCCGCGATCGCCGCGTTCCTCCAGGGCCACTCCCACGTCGCGCACGTGTACTACCCGGGGCTGGAAGACCACCCCGGTCACGCGATCGCGGCACGCCAGATGTCGGACTTCGGCGGGATCGTCTCCGTCGCCTTCGACTCGGGCGAGCTCGCTCGCCGCTTCGCGGAGTCGACGACGCTCTTCCAGCTCGCCGAGTCGCTCGGCGGCGTGGAGTCGCTCGTGAACTACCCCGACGCGATGACCCACGCCTCGGTGCGCGGCACCGACGCGGCCGTCCCGGTCGAGGTCGTGCGCCTGTCCGTGGGAATCGAAGACCCCGCCGATCTGATCGCCGACATCGAGCAGGCGCTGCGCGCCGCGACCCGCTGACCCGCTGAGTCAGACCATCGCCCCGCGGGCGAGACGGATCTCGCGCCTCCCGGCGGTGCTCGCCGCCCATCCCGAGCGGATGACGCGCAGGGCGTCGCGCATGAGCTCGACCCCGTCGTCGTACGGCGCCCGCCAGATCGCCAGCATGTCGGCGACCGGTTCGGCGAGCACCGTGCGCGAGAACGCCTCCACCCCGAACCTGCCGCGATACCCGTCGTCGAGCGCCTGACGCACGATCTGCGGGATGTCGACGGCTCCGCCCGAGAGGGCGCCGCGCCCCGACTGCCCGAGCTCGAGGTAGGACAGGCGCGGCAGAGCGAGACGGATCGCCCCTTCGAGGTCTGACTCCTCGACCGCCATATGGAAGGTGTCGAGGTGGATGCGGAGGTTCTCCGACCCGCTCGCCTCGGCGAACCGCATCGCCTGCGCGGCGGTGTTCACCACCGAGGTCTCGTAGCGGTTGAGCACCTCGAAGGTCATGGCGATCCCGAGATCGGCCGCCTCGTCGGCGACCTGTCCGACCAGGCGCGCGGCCTCCTCGACGCGCTGCCGGGGTACGGGAGCACCCGGCGAGCCGAAGAGGCCGTACGGCACGCCGTTCATCTGGTCGCCGCCGAGCTCGGCGGTCAGCCGCAGCGCCCGGCGGAGCGCGTCGACGCCCGCGGCACGTTCGTCCGCGTCATCCGAAGAGACATCGGCACCGGGAGCCTGCCCGGCGATGGTGATCGGCGAGACCTCCCAGTGCGCGAAGGCATCGCTCATGCCGCGGACGTCGGTCGCGGCGGGGTCGAGCGGCGGAAGCACGACCCGATGGATGCCGAGGCCGATCAGCGCAGGCAGCGCGCGCTCCAGGCTCGCGGGCGAGGCGTCGGCGACCACGACGTTCAGGTGGCATGCCACATCGAGGGTCATCGGGATGTCGGCGGCGTGGGCGGTCATCAGAACACCGGGAGATCCAGTCGCTGCTTGAACACCGAGTAGCCGTCGTCGACGTGCACCACCGTGCCGTTGATGACGTTCGCCTCGTCCGAGGCGAGGAAGGCCACGACGTCGGCGATCTCCGACGGCTGGGTCATGGTGTTGCGCAGCTGCTCCGAGGCGAACACCGTCTTCAGTTCGTCGCTGAACTGATTGATGATCGCCGTTCCCACCCTGCCGGGCGTGATCGCCACGACCCGGATGCCGTGCTCGGCCAGTTCGTACGCGGCTGAGCGGGTGAAGGAGATCACCGCGGCCTTGGCTGCGCTGTAGCTGAAGGCGAGTTCGGCCGCCTGCTCGCCGTAGATCGAGGAGGTGTTGATGATCACACCGGGTGTCCCCTGATCGCGGAACTGGCGGGCCGCGGCGAGGATGCCGTAGTAGACGCCGTCCTGATCGACGCGGATCATCGGCACGTAGTCCTTCGCCGGGTCGTGGTCCAGGAGCGGTGTGCCCCCGGCGATGCCGGCGTTGTTGAAGATGACGTCGAGCTTGCCGAAGGTCGACACGGCGGTGGCGACCATCTGCTCGACTTCGGCGAAGTCCGAGACGTCGACGCGGCACGCGGCGGTCATGCCGGCGTGGCCGGCGGCCTCGACCTCGGCGACGGCGCGCTCGGCCGCCTCGAGGGAGATGTCGGCGATGAGCACCTTCGCTCCCTCGCGGACGAATTTGTCGACGGTGGCGCGGCCGATGCCGCTCGCGCCGCCGGTGATGATGGCGACCTTGCCTTCCAGGCGCATGGGGGTTCCTTTCACTGGTGACCTCTCGCTGGTGCCGCTCGGGGGCGGGCCCGAGAGAAGAGCCCGCCCCCGAGGGGTTCTGTCAGCCGAGCTGGTCGGAGGGGGTGATGTCGTCGGCGTTCTCGGTGGTGACCAGCGTCGTGGCCTCCTCCTCGAAGTTGTTCGACGGCGCCGAACCCGACGAGCGCCACTGGGCGATCGCCTCCAGGACGGCCTCGTTGATCAACGGCCAGGGCTGCTCCACCGTGGCGGTCATCGTGCCGGCCTTCACCGCCGCGATCGCCTCGCTCGTGGCATCCACGCCTGTGACGGCGACGTCGGCACCGGCCTCGGTCACCGCCTGCACGGCGCCCAGGGCTGCGTCGTCCCAGCCGACCCAGACGGCGTCGAGGCCGTCGGGGTTCGCCGACAGGTAGTCGGCGACCAGCGCCAGGGCTTCGGTGCGGCCCGTGGCCGGCGAGACGACCTGCTGGATCTCGCCGCCGGCGAGCGTGGCGCCGGCGGCCTCGACCGCTTCGGCGGCGAGCGCGGCGCGGGTGCGGATCCCGGCGTGCGGGTCGTGACCGATCACCATGATGTTCTTGCCTTCGAGACCGCCGATGGCGTCGGAGATCGCGCCCATGGTCTGGTCGACGATGCCCTGCTGGTCGGTGGTGATGTTCAGCGCGTAGGCGTCGGTGGGCTCGACGCCGGCGTCGATGGCGAACATCGGGATGCCGGCATCCTTCACCGCAGTCACGATCGAGCCGATCGAGGCGACATCGGTGTAGCCGTTGTAGACGAGGTCGGCGCCCTGTCCGATGGCGCTCTCCACGGCGGGGTTCATCTTCTGGAAGTCGAAGTCGCCCTGCACCATCGTGAGCTCCCAACCGAGCTCGTCGGCCTGCTCCTCGACGGCCTTGACCCACCAGGCGCCGATGGGCGTCTGGTTGCCGGAGGTGAAGGCGACGACGCGCAGCGGCTCGTCGCCACCACCGCCGCCGCCGGCGTCGCCTCCGCCTCCGTCCGAGCCACCGGCGCATCCGGCGAGCGCGAGGGCGCTGGCCACGGCGAGGACTGCGAATGCCCTGATTCTGTTACGCACTTCTCTACTCCTTTGTGATGGTTGCGTTTTTTCTTGGTGCCCCGGCGCGGGTGTCGCCGGGATGGTGAGAACGCCTAGCGTTCTCGGTTCTTGAACGAGCTGAGGGTGACCGCGGCGATGATGATGATGCCGGTGACGACCTGCTGCACGTAGGCGTTCACACCGAGGATGTTCAGTCCGTTGCTCATGACGCCGATGATGGCGACGCCGACCATGGTGCCGACGATGTTGGCGGCACCCGAGCGGACGATGGTCATGCCGAGGAAGACCGCGGCGACGGAGAACATGAGGTTGTCCTCGCCCTGGATGGCGCTGGCGCTTCCCAGCCGCGCAGCCAGGAGCACTCCGCCGACGGCGGCGACGAGGCCGGCCGCCGAGAAGGCGAGGAATCGTGCGCGTTTGACGTTCACGCCCGAGAGGCGCGAGACCTCGGCGTTGCCGCCGATCGCATACCAGCGACGACCGAGCGTGGTGTAGCGGAGGATGAACCACAGCACCGCCGAGATGGCGATGGCGATGAAGACCGGGAGCGGGATCTCCAGGAACCGTCCCTGGCCGAGGGCGTTGAACTCGGGGGGCAGGTTGAACAGCGTCGTCCCCTGCGTCACGAGGAAGGCGAGGCCGATGACGGAGGTCATCGTCGCCAGTGTCGCCACGAACGCCGAGAGGTTGAGGAACGCCACGAGCGCCCCATTGACCATGCCGATGAGAAGTCCGACGAAGAGCGCGATCGCGATCGCCGGCATCACCGGAACACCCTGGAGCATGAGGGATGCCGCCACGGCGCCCGCCAGCGCCGAGGTCGCCGCGACCGACAGGTCGAAGTCGCCGACGACCATGACGAGCGTCTGCGCGCCGGCGATGATCGCCAGGATCGACACCTGATAGAGGATGTTGCGGACGTTGGTGAAGGTCAGGAAGACGTCGGGCCGCATGGCGAAGAAGAAGACGACCAGGAGCACGAGGGCGACGACGGTGCCGCCCTGCATGAGCCGGGTGCCGACGTTGCGGGCGTGACCGGCGACCATGACGGCGCCGGTGCGCTCTTTTTCCGTGGTGGTCATGTCAGACCGCCTTTCCGTAGCAGTAGGACAGGAGGATCTCGTCATCGGCGCCCTCGGCCGGGACCTCTCCCGAGACGCGACCCTCGTGGAGGATGATGATGCGGTCGCTCATCCCGATGAGTTCGGGGAGTTCGGAGCTCACCGCGATGACGGCGGTGCCCTGGGCGGCGAGCTGACGGATGAGGCGGTAGATCTCCGCCTTCGTCCCGACGTCGATTCCGCGGGTGGGCTCGTCCATCAGCAGCACCCGCGGGTTGCGGGCGAGCATCTTGGCGAGCACCACCTTCTGCTGGTTGCCGCCGGAGAGCTCGCTGACGTGCTGGCGGGGGCTGCGGGCCTTGATGCGGAGGTCGGCGATACCGCGTTTGGCGATGTCGGCGACGCGGGCCCCGGCGACGTAGCCGGCGGAGCTGACTGTGCCGAGGTTCGCCAGGGTGATGTTGTCCTGGATGGAAGCCCCGAGGATCACTCCCTGGCTGCGGCGCTCCTCGGGGACGAGGGCGATCCCCGCCTCGAGGGCACGACCGACACCGCCGCGGCGCGGGAGGACCGCGTCGCCGACGGCGATCTCGCCGGCGGTGTGGCGCTGCGCCCCGGCGATGAGACGCAGCAGGCTCGCTGCGTCCCGAGCCCGCGAGTCCGCCGATTCCCAGCACCTCGCCGGCGTGCACGGTGAACGACACATCCGACACACGGCGGCCGCTGAGCCCTCTCACCGTCATCGCCGGCGTGGCGGTCGCCGTGCCCCGATCGGGATAGAGGGCATCAGGGGAACGGCCCACCATGAGGGAGATGACCTCGTCGATGTGCGACTCGGCGACGGGCTTGGTGATGATGGTCTCGCCGTTGCGCATGATCGTCAGCCGATCGCAGAGCTCGAAGACCTCCTCGAGGCGGTGGGAGACGTAGACGATCGACACGCCTTCGTCGCGCAGCGACCGCAGCACCGCGAAGAGGTCGCGGATCTCGGTGTCGGTGAGCGACGCGGTCGGCTCGTCGAGGATCAGCACCCGGGCATCGGTGGCGAGTGCGCGGGCGAAGGCGACCATGGTCTGCTGCACGGGCGAGAGTTCCCCTGCGAGCTTGCCGAGCGGGATCTTCTGGTTGATGCGCTGGAGCTGCTCCTTCGCACGCCGGCGCAGGTGCGCCCACCGCACCACACCCGCCATGCTCGGGGTCTCCTCACCCAGCATGATGTTCTCGGCGACGCTGATCGAGGGGACGATCGAGAGCTCCTGGTAGAGGGCCACGATCCCCGCGCGGTTGGCCGCGCGGACACTGGCGAAGTGAACCTCCTCGCCGTTCAGCCGGATCGACCCCGCGTCGGGCTCGTGGATGCCGGTGATGATCTTGATGAGGGTCGACTTGCCGGCGCCGTTCTCGCCCAGCAGGGCGTGGATCTCGCCGGGGCGCACGTCGAGCCGAGCGCCGTTGAGTGCGTGCACGCCTTCGAAGCGCTTGACGATGTTCTCCACCTGGATGGTCGGTGCCGGGGTCCCCACCGTCTGCGGACGTTCTTCCACGGTCGTCATGCTCCTCAGCTCCCGTCGGGGATGTCGTTGCACCGGATGAGGACCTTCGGGTGACGTCCACTCAGGTGTTCTGCGAAGGCGGCGACGGCGTCGTCGAGGTCGTAGACCGCCCGAGTGAAATCGTCGAGCCGCAGGTGCGGAAGCAGCTGCACGGCGCGCGGAAAGGCGTAGGGCGAGACGAATACGCCGGTGAGGGTGAGTTCCTTGAGGTAGAGGTACGACGAGAGGTTCAGCGGCAGCTCGTAGTCAGCCGGATACATCGCGCCGTAGACCACCGTCGCGCCGTGCGCGGCGAGGTCGAGCAGCCCCGGAACGGCGCGCGTGGATCCCGACGCGTCGACGACGACGTCGAAGCCCCTGCCGCCGGTGATCTCATCCGCGCGGGCGGCCTGGTCCTCGGCGATCGGCTCGATCACGTGTTCGGCGCCGCCGCGAAGGGCCATCTCGCGCCGCTCGGCGATCGGCTCGATCAGCGTCAGCGATGTCGCGCCGTGCAGCTTCAGCACCTGCAGCGCCAGCTGGCCGATGGGACCGCCACCGCAGACCACCACCCGGTCGCCGACCCGCAGGCGGGTCTTGTCGGCGATGCGCACGGCCACCGATACCGGCTCGAGCAAGGCGCCCTGGCGAAGGCTGACCTCGCGCGGCAGCCGGTAGACCTGCGATTCGTGCCACGTGACGGTCTCGGCCATCCCGGGACGGTTGTACTCCTGGATGAACTCGCAGAACTGCTGACGACCGTCGCGGCACGGCAGGCAGGTGCCGCAGAACCGGAGGAAGTTGCCCGCGACGCGGTCGCCGACCTGAAGGCCCGTGCGATGCGCCTGGTCACCGAGCGCCTCGACGACACCGGAGATCTCGTGGCCGAGCCCGATCGGCACCTCGGTTCCGAAGTAGCCCTCCGCCACATGGGGATCCGACCCGCAGATGCCGGCGTACGCGACGCGGATGCGGACGTCCTCCGGCCCGAGCGGCTGCGCGGGGAAGTCGGCGAGACCGATGACCCCGCGCTCGTCGGCGTGCTCGGCGCGCAGGTTCCCCACCCGGGTGACGGCGACCGTCTTCATGGTGACCCCTCTCCCGTTCTCAGGCCGCGTGAGCCCGGCGGATGGCGGCGACCGTGGCCGAGAGGCCGTAGCCGTGCTTGTCGCGCAGTTGCTCGTCTTCGCCGAACCCGGCGTAGACCTGCGGGATGCCGAGCCGCTCGAAGGCGGACAGGTGCAGGCGGCGGTCGGCGATGACGTCGGAGATGCGGCTGGCAAGCCCGCCGTAGGCGAGGTGGTCCTCGAGCACGACGAACCGGCCTCCCGTCCGTTCGGCGGAGTCGAGGATCAGCTCTTCGTCGATCGGCTTCAGCGTGAACATGTCCACCACCCGCACCGAGATCCCCGCCTCGGCGACCTGCTCGGCGGCGGTGAGGGCCTGCGCGACGGTGGTGCCGTGGGTGAACAGAGTGAGGTCGGTGCCCTCGCGGGCGATGATGCCCTTGCCGATGCGGATGTCGTGCTGGCCGGGTTCGTAGAGGACCATGTCCTTCTTGCCGACTGCGAGGCGGATGTAGAGCGGACCGGGCATGCTCATCGACTGCCGGATGATCTCGCCGACCATCAGTGGGTCGCCGATCGAGGTGACCGTCATATTGGTCAGCGCCGACATCAGGGCAAGGTCTTCGACGGCGTAGTGGGTCGACCCGCCGTTGCCGACGAGACCGCCGTGGGTGCCGATGATCTTCACCGGCAGGTTCGGATAGCAGATGTCGGTGCGGATCTGCTCCAGCGCCCGCATGCTGAGGAAGGGCAGCATGCCCGAGACCACGGGGATGTTGCCGTCGTAGGCCAACCCCGCCGCGATCCCCACGCACGCCTGCTCGGCCAACCCCACGTCGATGAAGCGGTCGGGGAAGCGGTCGCGGAACTCCACAAGGGTCGCCCCGATGTCGGGGGTGAGCACGAAGAGGTTCTCGCGCTCCTCCCCCAGCTCCGCCAGGGTCGAGCCGATGACCGATCGGGCTCCGAGGAATTCACCGAAGGTGAAGGTGACGGGCATCAGACACTCTCCTTCGCGCGGGATGCCTCGAGCGCGGCGAGCGCGCGCTCCAGATCGGCGGCGCCGAGCGAGCCGGCGTGCCAGGCGAGGTTGTGCTCCATGAAGTCCACGCCCTTGCCCTTGACGGTGTTGCAGATGACCACGGTCGGCACCTCGCTGGCGGGATCGGGGAGTGCATCGACCGCCGCGACGAGCTCGGCCATGTCGTGGCCGTCGACCTCGACGACGTTCCAGCCGAACGCGCGCCACTTGTCGGGGTAGGGCTCGAACATCACCCGCTCCTCGGCGAAGCTCGTCATGAGCTGCTTGTTGCGGTCGATGAAGACCACGAGGTTCCCCAGGCGATTGCTGCGCGCGGCCATCACCGCCTCCCACACCGATCCCTCGCCGGTCTCGCCGTCACCCAGCAGGGTCACCACGCGGTGCGTCTCTCCCCGATGACGGGCGCCCAGCGCCATCCCGACCGCCAGCGGCAGACCGTGACCCAGCGACCCGGTGGAGCACTCCACGCCCGGCAGCTGCACCTTGCACGGGTGCATGCCGTAGGCGCTGTCGAGCTGACCGTACGTGGCGACGATGTCGTCGTACTCGAAGAAGCCGCGGATCGCCATGGCGATGTACATGCAGACCGCGGCGTGGCCCTTGCTGAGCACGAACCGGTCGCGCTCGGGAGCGGCGATGTCGGACGGGTCCACACGCAGTCCGTAGCTGAAGAGCACGGTCAGGATGTCGGCGGCGGAGAGGTCTCCACCGATGTGGACGGCGCCCTCGTAGGTGCCGCACAGCTGCAGGAGCTTCGATCGCAGCTCGAACGCGAGGTCTTCCAGCTCAGCCACGCTGTGCTCTCGACCGGCTGTCAGGGTCGGCGAACTCACCACATGCCTCCTCTTTGAATGACACGTTGTCGATCAGTCGGCCTTCATCGGCCGTCTGCGATCCCTCGACGGGGAGGGATGTCGGTGAAGCTACCACCGACTCATTTACAAGTAAAGAGGGATGCACGTAAACTCGCTGCACGGGCTCTCACTCCGGCGACGGCCCGCACGTTCGCCGGGTGTTGGACAATGGCCCGGGAACCAGAACCCACAGAGAGGTGAGTTTCAGCCATGACAGATGTGATGACGTCGGCAGGAGTGTCGACGGGCTTGTTCATCGGCGGGGAGGAGCGGTTCACGGACGACGTGCTGACCGTTGCCGACCCGGCGAAGCCGGGAGCGACGGTCGGCACGGCCGCCGCTGCCTCGGTCCAGGATGTCGCCGACGCCGTCGCGGCGGCGAAGTCGGCGTTCCCCGCGTGGGCCGCGATGGGAGCCGAGGAGCGCGCGCGCCTCATGGCCGACGCGATCGCCGGCATCGCCGACGACCGGGACGCCGATGCGGCGATCCTCTCCCAGGAGAACGGGAAGATCCGCTTCGAGGCGTGGGTGGATGCCCTCGTGTTCGAGATCCGGTGGAACCTCGCGCTCATGCTGGCCGGCGAGGTCGACAAGGGCCATACGCTCCCGGTGGTGCCGGGCGCGATCCCGGTGAACACCGAGGTCGCCTACCAGCCCCTCGGGGTCGTGACCGTGATCGTGCCCTTCAACTGGCCGATCGCGATCCTGGGCGCCGCCCTGCCGCACGCGCTCCTCGCGGGCAACACCGCGATCGTGAAGCCGCCGCCCTCGGCGCCGCTGGCGACCACCCGTGTCGTCCAGCGCGTGGCCGAGAAGCTGCCGCCGGGTGTGCTGAACGTGGTCACCGGCAAGGACGAGAACATGGCGGGCCTCATCCAGAACCCCGACATCGCCAAGGTCTGCTTCACAGGAAGCGTCAACGGCGGCAAGCGGATCATGGAGATGGCGTCGAAGACCCTCACCCGCGTGACGCTCGAGCTCGGAGGCAACGACGCGGCGGTGTTCCTCGAGGACGCCATCCTCGACGACACCCACCTGGACCGCCTCTACGCGGCGATCTTCGACACCACCGGCCAGATCTGCATGAACGCCAAGCGCGTGTTCGTGCACCGCTCGCGGATGGACGAGCTCGTGGCGGGACTGTCGGCCCGTCTCGATAAGGCCGTCATCGGGTACGGCCTCGATGAGGGCACCACGATGGGGCCGCTGCACCAGTCGGCGCAGAAGGCATTCGTCGAGGAGATCATCCAGGAGGCCAAGGACGCGGGGGCGGACGTCCGCGAGTTCGGCGACCTGCCCGGCGGCGACCTCGCGGGCGGCAACTTCCTGCGCCCGGCGATCGTCGTCGACCCCGACCCGCAGCTGCGGGTGGTCACGCAGGAGCAGTTCGGTCCCGTCATCCCGATCCTCCCCTTCGACAGCGAGGAGGAGGCCGTGCGACTGGCCAACGACACCTGGGGCGGACTGTGCGGATCGGTCTGGACCGGCGACCCGGCTTCGGCCCAGCGCGTGGGCTCCCAGCTCGTCTGCGGTTACGTCTGGGTCAACGATCACGGCGCGACGCGGCTCGACCTGCGTGCTCCGTTCGGAGGCATGAAGCAGTCCGGCTTCGGCCGGGAGCAGGGGATCGAAGGGGTGCGGGCGTTCCAGGACACCCGCTCCATCGCTACCATCGACCCCGAGGCCCTCGCCGGAATGGCTCACTGATCGACACGCAGCGGGATCCGGTCCGCGAGGACCGGATCCCGTCGCGTACGACCCCCGCGCTCCGGCGCCGACGAAGGGACCCCCGATGACCTCCGCACCGACAACCGCCACCGACGCGGCGGTGACCGGCGACATCGTCGCCGATCCGCTCGAGACGGTCATCGACCCCGACGAGTTCACCCCGCGCCTGCTCGCCCTGCTCTCCAATGCGCTGGTCTACCGCGAGTCCCACGAGCTTCGGCGCCAGTTCAAGCTCGGCACGAACGAGTGGCGGGTCATCTCCGCACTCTCCATGCGGCCCGGCATGTCAGCGACGGAGGTGTGCGAGTTCCTGGGGATGAACAAGTCCGTCGTGTCGCGCTCGGTGACGAGGCTGCAGCTGCGCAAGCTCATCGTCCTCAGCGATGGGCCCCGCGGTTCCCGCCCTCTCTACCTCACCCGCGCCGGCGCGCAGATGCACGACAAGATGCTGCCCGTGTCGCTTCGGGGGCAGGAGATCATCACCGAGGGGCTCGGGGCGACCGAGGTCGCGGCCCTCAACGAGGTGCTGCGGGGCATGCTCCTGCGGATCCGCAGCGACGCCGCACTGCAGGGCGCCCCCGGGTCGCCGAGTCAGTACCCCATCGACTGACGGCAGACGAAACGGCCCCGGCATCCCTGAGGAACGCCGGGGCCGTTCGTGTGGAGAGAGGACGCCTTACTTGAAAGCGTCCTTGACGTTTTCGCCGGCCTGCTTGACGTTGGCCTTGGACTGGTCGCCCTTGCCCTCGGCTTCGAGACGCTCGTTGTCGGTCGTCTTGCCGAAGGCCTCCTTGGCCTTGCCCGTGGCTTCTTCGGCGGCATTCTTGATCTTGTCGTCGAGTCCCATGATGGTTCTCCTTTCGATCGGCTGCCTTCGACGCTACGCCGGGCGGCAGGGGCGGAAAGGGCCTTGCCAAGCCGCGGCGAGTGTTATACGCAGGGGCGGTCTTACTTCTTGAAGGCGTCCTTGACGTCCTCGCCGGCCTGTTTGAGGTTGGCCTTGGACTGGTCGGCCTGACCCTCGGCAGCGAGCTTGTCGTTGTCGGTCGCGTTGCCGATGACCTCCTTGGCCTTGCCGGCGATCTCCTGAGCGGCGTTCTTGATCTTGTCGTCGAGTCCCATGGGGGTCTCCTTTCTGTGTGTTTCTTCGGACGGATGGCGAGGTGTGATGAACCGGGTCAGGCCAGTCGGCGGTGGTCGGAGGCGAGCCTGGCCCGCAGGCCCGAATGCACCGAGATGTAGGTGGGGATCTGTCGGCCGGTCATGATGGCGAGATTCGCCACGAGCTGATCGACGTCTTCGGCCAGCGACCGCGGATCGGTGTTCTGACGCGGCGTGACCGCGACGTGCATGACCGGCTGTCGGCGGATATCGGACGCCGACACCGACACCGAGAGCACATCGGGCCGGGTGGAGAGGGCGTTCTTCAGGGCGTCGGAAGCGAAGCCCTCTCGGACCACGACGCGGCCCAAGGGCGTCTCGGAGGAATCCGAACGCATCACGACGCGAGAGCGTCCACCGCCCACCCGGGTCAGGAGGAAGATCAGCAGGGCGATGGCGAGGACGATCAGCACCACCGCGCCGACCGCGACCCATGAGGCGGTCGTGGCACCGATCGCGGTGGCCTCGGCGGCACCCGCGAGCCAGGAGTCGCCGGCTTGCGTCGCCGATGACCACGCATCCCGGGCGGGATTCCACGCTGTGGCCGCGATCGCAACCGCCCCGAGGGCGACGAGGACGAGACCCACCACGAACAGCACGATGCGGTTGAGCACACGGTTGGTGTTGTTCATCGGAAAACCTCCTCCTGCCTTGCCTGCTCGATACGCGCCCGCACCGTGACGCGGGGCACGAGGCGGTAGAGCGCGAGCGCCTCGGCGGCCGCCTGACGGACGCCCTCGCGCTCGAGTTCCACCCCTGGATCGGGGCGAACGGTCACATCGACGGTGCGGTGCGCGACCCCGACGGTCACGCGGTCGCGGGCGACGCCGGAATCGGCGCTGACCTTCTGGGCCACGGCGGAGGCGATCACGCCGTTGTCGACGACGACGGCACGCTCGGACCCGTCGAAGGTGAGCTCGTGCTTGGACAGCCGTCCCGGGGTGACGGCGAGGATGACGAACACCAGGCCCAGGAGGGCCACGACGGCGCCGCCGACGATCACCAGCGGGGTGGGCTGGTCACCCGGGAGGGCCAGCAGCCACTGCGCGATCGCACCCGGTGCGGCGACGAGCGCCGGCTGAGCGAGCAGTGACAGCACCAGTTCCACACCGACATAGATCAGCGCGAGGATCAGCAGGATGACCGCGACGAACATCGCCACGGTGCGCGGCGAGTGCGTCTCACGACGCACGACGCGCGACAGCGCCCGATCGGTCATCTCACTCTCCTTCGTTCAGGGGTCACCGCTCCGGTGACCGTGATGTCGATTCGTGTGATGTCCCGGCCGGTGAGGCGCGCCAGACGTTGCTGCAGGCTCTCCTGGAGAGCTCTGCTGCGCTCGATCACGCCGGGCATGGCCCGGATGGCGTCGGAATCATCGAGAGGGGGTACGGGGAGGGGTGTCGCCAGGCGAACGGCCAGACCGCCGCGGTATCCGGCGACCTCCGCCCTGAGGGCATCGCGTTCGATCCCGATCAGTTCGGCGGAGGCCGCCCGCACCACGTTGGTGTAGACGCGTTCCGTGACGTCGACCCGGCCGGCGAGGGCGGCCGCCTGAGGGCCGCCCACCGCCTGTCCCACCGAGCCGGCCAGGGTCATGACGTCCGCCTCCCGCTGAAGGCTCCGGCGACGGCGCGCAGGTCGAGCTGGCCCGACGCCACGCGCGCGACCCCTGCGCCGATCGCCATGAACAGGGCGACGAGGAGGAATCCCCAGAACCCGAACAGGAGCGCCGCGAAGGCGAGAACGGCGCCGACGAGGACTCCGGTCGTCGTGGCACTCATGCGACGCGCGACTCTTCGGCGCTGTCGTCGTCGTCACCGGGCAGGTGCACGTCGTTGACCTCGACGTTGACCTCGACGACCTCGAGCCCGACCAGGCGCGTGATGGCAGCAGCGACCGCGTTGCGGACGCTGGAGGCGACCTCCTGGATGGGAGCCGGGTACTCCACGACGATGGTGAGGTCGGCGGCCGCCTGGGTCTCGCCGACCTCGACCTTGACGCCCTGCGTGAGGTCGGTGGCGTTGATGGCGTCGCGGATCGCACCGAAGGCACGGGACGCGCCCCCGCCGAGGGCGTAGACACCTGACACCTCGCGAGCAGCGATGCCGGCCACCTTGGCGACCACGCCGTCCGCGATCACCGTGCGGCCGCCGGCGTTGCCGTCCGCGGCAGGGAGCGAGCTCGAGACCGAGCGGTCGACGCGCGACGCGACCTTGGGCGCGGCGGGAGCGGCGGGCGTGGTGGGGGTCTGGTCCGAAGTGGCCATGAAGATGTCCTTTCACTATCTGATCGTTCAGGGGTGCGCAAGAGCGTGTGTCCCGGCACCGAAGCAGTACGTTCGCTTCAGAGATAAGAGGGTCGTCGCACCGGATTCGTCACGAATTCGTCGCCGGATTTTTCTGAGAGGTTGCTGTGAGCGAAACGCTCGTCGAGGCGTCAGACGCGATCCTCGTCGCGCGCTCGCTCGATCAGGACACCGTCGCCTTCGGTGAGCTCGTACGGCGCCACTCGGGCCTCATGCGCGCCTACGTCATCCGGATGGTGGGATCCCGCAGCGAAGCCGACGACGTGGTGCAGGAGGCGTTCGTCACCGCCTGGCGCCAGCTGCCGAGCCTTCGCGACCATTCGGCCGTACGGGCCTGGCTCATGCGGATCGCCAGCCGCGAAGCATCCGCATATCTGCGCCGTCGCCCCAAAGACGCCGACATCGCCGATTTCGATGCGCCGCACAGCGCCGACACCCAACCCGAGAACGTCGCGATGCGGCACGCGCAGCTGACCGCGCTGTCGGCTGCGCTCGACACACTGCCCTCCGATCAGCGACGATGTTGGCTACTGCGCGAGGTCGCCGAGCCCAGCTACGACGAGATCGCCGACGAGATGCAGATGCCGGTGAGTACCGTGCGGGGCACCCTCGCCCGCGCGAGAGCGCGGATCACCGCGCAGATGGAGGGATGGCGATGAGCGAGGACGATCGGGTGGTTCTCGACTGCGGAAAGACCATCGAGGAACTCAGCGAGTACCTCGATGCCGGGCGCGCGCCCCACGACCCCGACATCGAGACCTGCCCCGAGTGTCTGAACGCCCTCGACGCGCTCGAGCGGGTCGGTGCGCTGTCGCGCGACCTCGTCGCCGACGATGCCACCCGCCTCCCTCCGCCGCCCGACAGCTGGTTCGACGCCCTCTTCGCGACGATCCAGTCGGAGCTGACGTCCGGACGCAGCTTCCCCATCCACCACCCCGATCCACGGGTGAAGATCACTGTCTCCGAGGGGGCCGTGCGGACGCTCCTGCGCGCGACCGGCGACGCGCTGGACGGCGTGGTGGTGGGGCGCACGCAGATCGTCGGCGACGCCGAGATCCCCGGCGCCCCCGTGGAGATCGACATCAGCGCCTCGGTGGCCTACGGCGAGCCGTTCGCCGCTGTCGCCGGCACCCTCCGTTCCCTCGTCTACGACGCCCTCACCCGCCACACCGAGCTGAACGTCGCCGCCGTGAACGTCACAGTGGAGGATGTGCACGGGAGCCCTTCCTCGAAGGAGAAGCGATGAGCACACCCCTCACCAGTACCGGGCTGTCGCCGATCGTGCGCGCCGTGGCGGGTGTGACCGACGTGTACTCGCCGAGGCCTGCTCTCGCCCAGGTCGCCGACATGGCCACCGCGGCACTGCGCGGCGCCCCGGTGCCCCCACCGGAGGTCGTCGTCGAAGCGGCGGGCGACGCGGTGTCGGTGTCGACGCGGATCGCGGTCGACCGGGCGGCCGGCACCGCGGATGTCGCGCGGGGCGTGGCCGACGCGCTGTTGGATCAGCTTCCCGCCGGGGCCACGGTGTCGGTGGACGTCGGCCGCATCAGCTGAGCGTCGTCCCCGGCAGTGTGCGGGGACAGGTCGGGAAGGAACACCAGCGCGCACGCCGGACAGCGGTACCCCCGGCGGATGTCGCGGAGCGCCGTGCCGCATTCCGGACACGCCGGCTGGGCGAGGGCGTCCAGGCCGCCCAGGTCGTCCACGTCGTCGGGCACGGTCATCGCGCCACCGGATGCCGACCCCAGTCGGCGATCGCCCCGCCGCCCGGCCCGTGGGCACGGAGGTACGCGCGGTGGATCTGCTCGCAGGCCAGCCGCAGGGTGGTCGACCACCCCAGGATC